>CAYFOV010000033.1:0-5015 GCA_964344855.1 uncultured Candidatus Nemicrothrix sp. | reverse complement strand
CCGCCGAGGCCGTGACTCAATAACCAGAGCCTCTACGAAACCCGGGGAGATTCAGATGGCGCAAGCCAGAGAAGGCCGGCCGGTGAGCCAGCGAGCGGGAAGCCAGTCAGGAGACAAGCCGGCAACCGGCAGGGGAGCAACAATCCGGCCAGCCAGAGACGAGCCGGAGGCAGGCCGGACACAAGCCGGAGACAAACCGGAGACAAACCGGCAGGCAGGCCAGTCTTACCAGCGGGCCCAGAGAGAACAGGGAACTCAGGAACAGGAACAGGCGAGGAACCAAGAACAGGACCGGCCAGGCAGGGCCCAGGCCAGCCCGACAGGCAGGCAAGCAGACAGACAGGACCAAGCACAGTTGGTGAGTAGCGAGTCGACGGGCTCCCACGGGGCCGGCTCCCACAGGTCCGGCCGGGCCGGGCCTGTCCTCCGTTGGGCCCTCGCGGCCAACGGCGTGCTGCTGGCGGTGCAGGTTGTCGGTGCCGTCCTGTACGGGTCGCTGGCCCTGGCCGCCGACACGGTCCACCAGGGATCAGACGTGTTGGCCCTGCTGGTCGCGTCGGTGGCGGCGTCGCTGGCGGCGAGGGCGCCGAGCGACAGGTACAGCTTCGGCCTGAGGCGGGCCGAGGTGATGGCCGCCCTCATGAACGCCGTCCTGCTGGTGGCCGCAGCCGGGTGGATCGTGGTCGAGGCCGTTCAGCGGGTACAGGATCCACCCGAGGTTTCGGGCCGGGGGGTGGTGGCCGTGGCCGTGGCAGGCCTGCTGGTGAACGGCGGAAGCGCCTGGTTGCTCGGGCGGAGCGGCGACCACAGCCTGAACGTGAGGGGAGCTGCCCTGCACCTGCTCAGCGATGCCGCCGGGTCGCTCGGGGTTCTGGTGGCCGGTGTCGCGGTGGTCGCCTGGGACGCGGCGTGGGTGGATCCCGCAGTGTCCTTCCTGATCGCCGGGCTGGTGCTCTGGTCGGGCACGGGCCTCGTGAGGCGGACGACCCACATTCTGCTGGAGGGCACACCCCCTGGAGTCGACACCGACGAGTTGACGGTGGCCATGACCTCCCACGGGAGCGTGGACGGTGTGCACCACCTCCACGTGTGGTCGGTGGACTCCACCATGACGGCGCTGAGCGCCCACGTGGTGGTGGCAGCCGACACCCTCCACGAGGCCCAGGTCGTGGGTGCCGAGCTGGAGGAGCGACTGGAGGGCCTCCTGGGCGGCCCGGGGGCGGCCCACGTCACGCTGGCGCTGGAATGCCACCCCTGCGACGAGGAGGCCTGCTGAGGGCGGGGTAGGCAGCAGGCAGGCCAACCAGCAGGTGAGCCAGCAGGTGAGCCAGCAGGCAGGCCAGCAGGTGAGCCAGCAGACGAGTCCACTTGCCGGTTGCCTGTTCAGTGGGATGGCCAGGGTGCCGGGCTGGTTTGCCTGCTTTGTCAAATGGCCAGGGTGTCGGGCTGGTTTGCCTGCTTTGTCAAATGGCCAGGGTGCCGGGCTGGCTTGCCTGCCTAGTCAAATGGGCAGGTTCCCCGTGGCCGCCGCCGTGCTCCCGTGGTCCTTGAAGGCGGCGATCGTGCGCTGGGCGATGCGCATCTGGTGGATCTCGTCGGCGCCATCGGCGAAGCGCGCCCAGCGGGCGTGCTGGTACATGTGGGCCAATGGCGTGTCGGTGGAGTAGCCGAGCGCCCCGTGCACCTGGATGGAACGGTCGATGATCCGGTTCAGGCTGTTGGCCACGAAGTGCTTCGCCATCGAGACCTCGGACTTGAAGTCCTCGCCCCGGTCGATCTTGTACGCGGCGTGCAGCACCATCAGCTTGCACTGGTAGAGCTCCATCGCCGAGTCGGCGATCATCCACTGGATGCCCTGCTTCTCGGCCAGGATCGAGCCGTGGCTGTAGCGGTCAAGTGAACGTTTCACCATCATGTCGAGTGCGGTCTCGGCCTGGGCGATCCAGCGCATGCAGTGGGCCAGCCGGGCGGGACCCAGGCGGTACTGGCCCAGCATGTGGCCCTGGCCCCGGCCGCCCAGCATCTGGTCCTGGTGGATCCTCAGGTCCTCGATGAGGATCTCGGAGTGGCCGGTGGAGCCATGCATGGTCTCGATCTGGCGCACCTCGTTCCATCCCTCGGCCGGCAGGTCCACCAGGAAGGCCGTGTTGGCGGCCTGGGGGAGGTCAGGGTCGTCCTCTGTGCGGGCGATCAGGATGGCGAAGTCGGCCCTGTGGGCGTTCGAGATGAACCACTTGTGCCCGTTCACCACCCACTCCTCACCGTCCTGGTAGGCGGTGGTCCGGATGAGGGTCGGGTCGGAGCCGGCCACCTCGGGCTCGGTCATCGCGAAACAGGACCAGGTGCGGCCCCGGCAGAGCGGCCGCAGGTAGCGCTCCTTTTGGTCGTCGGTCGCCCAGTGGAGGAGGGTGTGCATGTTGCCCTCGTCGGGGGCCTGGCAGTTGAACACCCACGGCCCGTAGTAGGAGCGGGCGGCCTCGGCCTGGACCATGGCCAACTCGACGTGGCCCAACCCCATGCCGCCCCACTCCTCGGGCATGTGGGGCAGCCAGATACCCGCGGCGTGGGCCTGCCTCCTCAGGCCCACCAGGGTGTCCAGGCGCTCCCGCCCCTCGGCCCCCTCGAGCCCCTCCTCGGCGGGCCCGATGACGTCCTCGACGAAGGCCCTTACCCGGTCGCGTAGCGCCTCGAGTTCGGGCGTGAAGCTGAAGTCGATGCTCAAGGCTGAAACTCTCCAACTGGGATCGCTGGCCTGCCCTCGGGCCTGGTCTCCTGCCCGTCCCGTGGACCGACCAGAGTCCTCCGCCTACAGGCCATGGCCGGGACGGCCAGGACCCTCGGCCGGCCTGCCCCTCATGTCCGAGTTGAGCTGGGCGTCGGCCATCAGGCCGGCCATCACCTCGGTCAGGTCGGCCGGATCGTCGGGTTGGACTGCTGTCGGGCCGAGGCGCCACTGCTCGGCTATGCCCAGCTGGTTGCCGTGCACGTCGAAGACCCTGCCGGTCACGTTCTGGGCGGGGGCGCTGCATAGCCACACGGTCGGAACGGCGATCCAGCGTGGCGACATGGCCTCACGGGCCTCCTCGTCCAGCGACTCCCAGCCGGCCAGCCCTTCCGTCATGCGGGTGAACGCCCCCGGAGCCAGGCAGTTGACCGTGACGCCGTATCGGACCAGCTCCATGGCGGCTATGACGGTGAAGGCGGCGATCCCGGCCTTGGCGGCGCCGTAGTTGCACTGGCCCACGTTGCCGTAGATGCCTGACGGGGAGGACGTGTTGACTATCCGTCCGAACAGCTCATCGGCCGCGTAGTCGCCCGACTTGGCCTTCTCCCGCCAGTGGACGGCGGCATGGTGCGACGGCGCGAACGTGCCCTTCAGGTGGACATTGATGACGGCATCCCAGTCCGACTCCGACATCGAGAAGACCATCCGGTCGCGGAGTATCCCGGCGTTGTTGACCAGGATGTCGAGGCGGCCCCATGTGTCGATGGCCTGCTGGACCATCTCCCCGGCGGCGTCGAAGTCGGCCACGTTGGCTCCGTTCACCACCGCCTCGCCGCCCATGGCCTCGATCTCGGCCACGACCTCCTGGGCCGGCGACAGATCCGCCCCGGATCCGGCGGCATCTCCTCCCAGGTCGTTCACCACGACCCTGGCGCCGTTCTCGGCCAACAGGAGGGCATGCTCGCGCCCGATTCCACGGCCAGCGCCGGTGACTATCGCTACGCGGCCTTCGCAGAGGTTGCCCATGTCGGATGCTGCTCCCGTTCTCGTGGTGGGTGGGCCAGCCTGCCACCTGCCGGGCAGGTTCTACCAGCCGGGAGCCGCTGAGCGCAGGGCGGAGCAGCGGGTGAGCCGCCGGGGGAGTCGCCGTGATCAGCGGGGAGGCACCGGGAGTCGGCGCGGAGGCCCGGCTGCGGCAGGCACGCCGGGTACCCTCGGCAGCCGTGGATCTGCCCGGGTACACACAGGGGCTGCACGAGGTGGCCGACGGGGTGTTCGCCTACCTGCAGCCTGACGGCGGTTGGGGCTGGAGCAACGCCGGCCTGGTGGCCGGTACGGACGCGTCCCTGCTGGTCGACACCCTCTTCGACCTGCGCCTCACTCGGCTGATGCTCGAGGAGATGGAGAGCGTCACGGGGCCGGGTTCCAGGCCGGGTTCCAGGCCCGGCTCCAGGCCTGGTTCCAGACCGATTCGCACCGTCGTGAACACCCACGCCAACGGCGACCACTGCTACGGGAACGGCCTGCTGGCCGGGCCAGGTGGGGCCGAGGTGGTGACGAGCGAGGCGGCCGCCGCCGAGATGGGGGCGGTCCCGCCGTCGATGCTGGCCGCGCTGGTGGCGGCTGCAGGCATGGAGGAGGGTGGCATGGGGAGGGCCACGAGCCGCTATGTGAGCGAGGCCTTCGGTTCCTTCGAGTTCGACGGCATCGAGGTGCCCGAGCCCGATCGCACCTTCAGCGGCGAGCTCCGCCTGGAGGTGGGCGGACGGATCGTGGACCTCTACGAGGTGGGACCGGCCCACACGGCAGGTGACCTCCTTGTCCACCTGCCGGAGCAGGCCGTGGTGTTCTGCGGCGACATCCTGTTCATCGGGGGTACGCCGATCATCTGGGACGGGCCGGTGTCCAACTGGGTGGCCGCCTGCGACAGGATCCTCTCGTTGGGATGCGAGGTGATCGTGCCCGGCCACGGGCCGCTGACGGACGCTGCGGGGGTTGGGGCCGTGCGTGGTTACCTGGAGTTCGTGGAGGGCGCCTGTCGTACCCGCCACGCTGCGGGGATGACGGTCGAGGAGGCGATCGACGACATCGCCGCGGGTGACGGCCTGGACCCCTACAGGGGGTGGGGGGAGTGGGAGCGCCTCGCGGTGAACGTGCACGCCGTCTACCGTGGGTTGGGCGCCGAGGTCCGCCAGTCGGAGGGCCAGCCAGAGGGCCAGTCTGGGGGCCAGTCTGGGGGCCAGCCGGAGGGCCAGCCGGAGGGCCAGTCTGGGGGCCAGTCTGGGGGCCA
>CAYFOV010000032.1:0-8616 GCA_964344855.1 uncultured Candidatus Nemicrothrix sp. | reverse complement strand
CTGTAGGTTCCTATGTCTCGCTACATGTGGTTCCTGTGTCCTGAACCACCACACCTTCACCCGCTCCGATCCCCCGGCCACCGGCGAGCCGGTGACGGCGCCTGGCGGCCCTATCCTCGACCGGGTGCTGATCGCGCAGATCTCGGACTGCCACATCCGCGACCACGTGGGCCTGTTCGGCGACCTGGTCGACACCTCCGAGAGCCTGCGCCGTGTCGTCGCTCACCTGAACTCGCTGCGGCCGGTACCCGACGTGGTGCTGGCAACGGGTGACCTGACCGACGACGGTACGGACGCCCAGTACGCGGTGCTGATGGACATCCTCGACGGGCTCGGGCCCCGCCTCCTCCCCCTCCCCGGGAACCACGACGAGGGGCCGGCCTTCCGGTCCGCCTTCGCAGAGGCACTTCCCGGCGGGGTGGCCGACGGGCACTGCAGCTACGTGGTCGACGACTACCCCGTGAGGCTCGTGGGCCTGGACACCTCCGCTGATGGTCGCCACGACGCCGACTTCACGCGGGAACTGGAGGGGTGGCTGGAGGCGGCGCTGGGCCGGGCGCCCGACCGGCCCACCATGGTGTTCACCCACTTCCCGCCGTTCGCCACGGGCCTGGCCTTCATGGACCTGGCCGGCATGGCCGGGGCTGAGAGGATGCGGGCCGTACTGGAGCGCCACCCTCAGGTACGGATGCTCGTGGCCGGACACATCCACCGCCCCATCCAGACCGCGATCGGGACCATGCTGGTGTCGGTCTGTCCGTCGACCGGCAACCAGTTGGGGCTGGAGCTCGACCCCGGGAGAGGCTCGGCGGTGGACGAGCCACCGGGATTCCAGTTGCACCGCTGGGACGGTGAGAGGTTCGTCACCCACACGGGCGTCGCCTGGGAGGGAGACCGCATGGACCTGACCGGCTTCGTGGCCGAGGTGCACAGGAGGGCCGAGGCCGGCGAGGGCTTCCCCAAGCACAGGGCCTGAGGCCCGTCGGGGATTGGCGGCTGCCGCTTCAGCCGGACCCGGTCTGGCGGTCCAGGAACCGGTAGATGTCAACCAGGTCAATCCCGGGGAACGGCGTGAACTCGCGGTTGGCGGGCGGAAGTGCGGCCAGCACGAAGCTCCTCTCAGCGGAGGACGGCCAGGCGATCCCCTCCCAGCGGGCCACCATGCCGGGGTCCGCCAGGTTGTCGCCGCTGCGGGCACTCACCCTGCGCAGGGTCTCGCCCCCGCGGAACCAGGGCGAGTCCCCTGCCCGGCAGCCGAGGGTCACCGCGTAGGGGTTCCGGTCGGTTGCGTTCTCGATGTAGGTGACGCACCAGAACTCGCCCGCCTCGGTGTCGGTGAACTGGTAGTGGAGGATCTCCGAACCCGCCCAGGCCTGGCGTGCGCCCCAGGTCCGCCCGAGGCGGGCCCCCTCGAGAGCGCCGTCGGCGTCACATGGGAACTGGATGCCGTCGTTCTCGTAGGCCTTGGTGATGGTCCCCTCGGGATCGGTCCGCAGGAAGTGCACGGGTATCCCCAGCTTGGCCGTGGCCAGGTTGGTGAACCGGTGCGCGGCCATCTCGTAGGAGACGTAGTAGCGCTCCTTCAGGTCCTCGATCGACAGGTCGTGGTCGGCCTTGGCGGACTCCAGGAAGGAGAGGGCGGCCGCCTCAGGCACGAGGACCGCTGCGGCGAAGTAGTTGGACTCGATCCGCTGGCGCAGGTAGCCCTCGAAGTCGGTCGTGTCAGCGTGTTCGAGGACGAAGTGCCCGAGCGTCTGGAGGACCACCGACCGGGCAGCCCTGACCGTGAGGTCGTCCCGCTGGGGTATGTAGATGATCTGCCGCCTCGTGTCGGTGACCGACCGGGCTGTCAGCGGCATGCCCTTGACCCGCTCCACGCTGAAGCCGTGGTGGGCGGCCAGGTCGGTCAGGTTCCTCTCAGAGGGAGGTCCCTCGCCGGCGTATCCGGCCGCGGCCAGGCTGGCCTCAGCTGCAGCCTCTATCTCTGCGAAGTAGTTGTCGCGTGTGCGCATCTCGGTGCGCAGTGCCAGGTTGGCGCTGCGGGCCCTGTCGCCGGCCTCCAGGCTTGCCAGGCCCGTCCGGCTCACCGCCAGGCCGGGCAGCGCCCGGTAGAGGCCGACCAGGGCCTCGAGGGTGTCGTCGTCCAACCCTGCTCCAACCCGGACCACGGGAAGGTCCAGCGCCCTCCTCCAGTCTCCGGCCTGGAGGCGACCCAGGTCGATCTCGAGAGCCGCCCTGCGGCTGGGGGGCGTGGGGTCGAGCAGGTCGGAACTTGTGCGGCCCAGCGCCGAGGCCAGGTCGGCGAGGGTCCCGAGCCTGGGTTCGATGTGTCCGTTCTCGACCTGCGACAGGTAGGAGGCCGGCCTCCCTATGCGCCTGCCCAGTTCGGCCAGCGTCAACCCGGCCGCCTTCCTGAAGTGGCGTAGGCGGTGGCCGAGGACAACCGGGTCGTAGGGGTGTGTCTCGGTCGTGGTCTCGGTCATCGTGTCACCACCGTCGTGGGCTGGTCGGGTTCCCGGCTCCCGGCATGCCCGCCGGGGGCTCCGCAGTAGAGAATAACTAGCAATGTTTGCCAGATTCCACGGCTTGGTGGATCTTCCCGGCGCCTGAAGAGGACATCGGGTCGGATATTCGCGAACAATGCGGTGACCCGCAACTGTCAGGAGAGGACCTTGCCAGAGGCCCCCGCCGTCGGAGTCCAACTTGCCGAGCACCCCAGCAGGGACGAGGTGTTCACCCCGGAGGCCACCGAGTTCGTGGCCGGCCTGGTACGGGCGTTCCGCGACCGGCGGGCGGACCTCCTCGAGGAGCGTGGGCGCCGCCTGGCCGACCTGGCCGGCGGGGCCCTTCCCGACTTCCTGCCCGGGACCGCCGATGTCCGGTCCAGCGACTGGGCCATCGCCCCTCCCCCGTCGGACCTGCTTGACCGGCGGGTCGAGATCACGGGCCCAACCGACCGCAAGATGATGATCAACGCCCTCAACTCGGGTGCCCGGGTCTTCATGGCCGACCTGGAGGACTCGACCAGCCCCACCTGGGACAATGTCGTCGAGGGCCAGGTCAACCTGAGGGACGCCGTGAGGCGGGACCTCTCGATGGAAGTTGACGGGAAGCACTACAGCCTCGGCGCTGACACGGCCACCCTCGTGGTGCGGCCCCGAGGCTGGCACCTTGACGAGCGCCACGTGCAGGTCGATGGCGCACCGGCCCCTGCCAGCCTGGTCGACTTCGGCCTCAACTTCTTCCACAACGCCCGCGAGGCCCTGGACCGGGGCTCCGGCCCCTACTACTACCTCCCCAAGCTGGAGGGTCACCTAGAGGCCCGACTCTGGAACGACGTGTTCTGCCACGCCCAGGACGCCCTCGACATACCCCGCGGCTCGGTCAGGGCGACGGTCCTCATCGAGACGATCCTGGCTGCATTCGAGATGGAGGAGATCCTCTACGAGTTGAGGGAGCACTCCTCGGGCCTCAACGCCGGCCGGTGGGACTACATCTTCAGCGTTGCCAAGAAGTTCGCCCACGACCCGGCGTTCGTGCTGCCAGACCGGTCCGACGTGACCATGACGGTTCCGTTCATGCGGGCCTACACGGAGCTGATGGTCGCCACCTGCCACAGGCGGGGTGCACACGCCATAGGCGGCATGGCTGCCTTCATACCCAACCGGCGCGACCCCGAGGTGACCGAGGCGGCCCTCATCAGCGTCGCCGAGGACAAGCACCGCGAGGCCGGCGACGGCTGCGACGGCACGTGGGTGGCTCACCCCGACCTGATTCCGGTTGCGATGGCCGAGTTCGATGCGGTCCTGGGCGACAACCCCAACCAGATGGCCAGGCAGAGGCCGGACGTGGACGTCGATCCGGCAGACCTGCTGTCGGTCGACCGGACCGGTGGCTCGATTACCCGCGCCGGCCTTGAGACCAACGTGTACGTGGGCATCCGCTACCTGGCGTCGTGGCTGGCCGGCACCGGCGCGGCGGCCATCAACAACCTCATGGAGGACGCCGCCACCGCCGAGATAAGCCGGGCCCAGGTCTGGCAGTGGGTCCACCACGGCTGCGTCCTGGACGACGGCCAGGTTGTCACGGCCGACCTGGTGCGCGGCGTTGTCGACGACCAGATGCACCTGATAGCCGAGGAGGTTGGCCCAGAGGCCTTCCAGGGGATGCCCTTCGAGGAGGCCAGGGAGGTCTTCGAGGAGGTGGCCCTCTCGGACGAGTTCGTAGAGTTCCTGACCCTGCCCGCCTACGAGAGGCTCGCCTGAGGCGGCCACACGGCAGACCTGAGCACAAGGAGAACAAGGCGATGCGAAAGACCTTCCAACAACAGGTGGAGGACCTCGAGAGGGAGTGGGCGGAGGACCCCCGCTGGAGGCACACCAGGCGCGACTACTCCGCGGCCGACGTGGTGCGCCTCCGGGGCTCGTACCTTCCCGCCTGCTCGCTGGCCCGCCACGGCGCCGACCAGCTGTGGGAGCGGCTCCACGACATGGACTACGTGCACGCCCTGGGGGCGATGAGCGGCGGGCAGGCCATCCAGTACGTGAAGGGCGGCCTGCCGGCCCTGTACCTCTCGGGCTGGCAGGTTGCCGGGGACGCCAACACCGCAGGACACGTCTACCCGGACCAGAGCCTCTACCCGGTCAACTCGGTGCCGGCGCTCGTGGAGCGGCTCAACAACGCCCTGCGGCGGGCCGACCAGGTCGAGTGGTACGAGAACGACGGCGAGGTGCTGCGCGACTGGCTGGTGCCGATCGTGGCCGACGGCGAGGCCGGATTCGGCGGCGCCCTGAACGTCTTCGAGCTCATGAAGCGGATGCTCCGCGCGGGTGCGGCCGGCGTCCACTTCGAGGACCAGCTGGCGTCCGAGAAGAAGTGCGGGCACATGGGCGGCAAGGTGCTCATCCCCACCCAGCAGCACGTCCGCACCCTGACAGCGGCCAGGCTGGCCTCAGACGTGCTCGGGGTGCCTTCCATCCTGATCGCCCGCACCGACGCCCTGGGGGCGACGCTCATCACGAGTGATGTCGACGAGCGGGACCGTCCGTTTCTGACCGGGGAGCGCACCACCGAGGGCTTCTTCCACACGGAGCCGGGCATGGCCACCCCCATCGCACGGGGCCTCGCCTACGCCCCCTACTGCGACCTCATCTGGTGCGAGACCAGCACCCCCGACCTGGACCAGGCCCGCCAGTTCGCCGAGGGCATACATGCCGAGTACCCCGACAAGATGCTGGCCTACAACTGCTCGCCGTCCTTCAACTGGAAGGCAGCCCTGGATGATGCCACCATCGCCACCTTCCAGAAGGAGCTGGGGGCCATGGGCTACAAGTTCCAGTTCATCACCCTGGCCGGCTGGCACGCCCTGAACGCATCGGCCTTCCAACTTGCGCGCGACTACTCGAAGAGCGACATGACGGCCTACGTGGACCTCCAGCAGGGCGAGTTCGCCATGGAGGGCGACGGCTACACCGCCACCCGCCACCAGCGCGAGGTCGGCGCCGGCTACTTCGACCAGGTGGCGACGGTCATCTCCGGGGGCGCCGCGTCGACGCTGGCGATCACCGGCTCCACCGAGGAGGAGCAGTTCTAGCCTCCTGACCCGGCCCACCCCGGGGCGGGTTTCCCGGTATTCCCGCTGCGGCATCGTCCCCCGTGGCGGGCCCCTGCTCTACGGTCACCGGCGTGCAGAGTTCGTTCTGTCGCGCACTGACGCTGGTGGCCGCCCTTGCCCTGCTCTCCGTGGCCGCCACAGGGGCGGCCGCAGGGGAGCAGGCACCTGAACCCCTGGGCGTGGTGCTCATGGAGGGCGTGGCGTTCCCCATCCTGGAGGACCACCCCGTGGCCCCACTGGTCACCACGCCGTGCGCCAACCCGATCAGGCTGCGCGGCGGCCAGAGGATCGGGAGCGTCGACATCGTGATCGACCCGGGCCACGGTGGCCCCGAGACCGGTTCGGTGGCCGCCAACGGGCTCTACGAGAGGGACCTGAACCTGTCGGTGGCCCTGCTGGCCGAACAGGAGCTGGTTGACCTCGGCTACTCCGTCGTCCTGACCCGGCGGACCGACCTGCACATGCCGATCAGACAACGGACATCCATCGCGAGGGCGCTCTCGCCACAGGTGTTCCTCTCGCTGCACCACAACGGCGGTGCGGTGCGGCCGTCGGATGACCCGGGCACCGAGACCTTCCACCAGGTGGACAACCCCGACTCGCGGAGGCTGGCCGGCATCCTCTACGAGGAGCTCCACTCGGCCCTGGCCGACTACCCGGTGACATGGGTGGACACCGTCCACCAGGGGGCCTCCTCGCGGCTGAGGTCCACCGGCACCGACGCCTACGGGGTGCTGCGCCTGGCCCCGGAGGTGACGTCGGTGATCACCGAGGCCCTCTACATGTCCAACCCACCCGAGGCCCGGCTCATTGCCGACCCCGAGGTGCAGGCCGTCGAGGCTGCCGCCCTGGCACGGGGTATCCACCGGTTCCTGACCACCGACGATCCCGGCTCGGGCTTCAAGCGGCCCTTCGTGGACGAGGCCATGACCGGGACCGGGACCGGCAGGGGCTGCGTCGACCCGGACTACGCCAGCTGGTCCACGGTCTCGTCGGGCTACACCGACGACGAGTACGCGGACCTGCTGGCGGCGACCGGGAGGCTGGGGCGCTCACCGGACTGGACGCAGCGCTTCGGCGTGCACGCCCTCGACTTCTTCCACGGCCTCTCGGGCAGGCCGGCCCTGTCCCCAGCCGCGGCTGACGTGACCCCGGACACCTCCGGGCCGCTTGTGGTCACATCGGCGTGGACGTCGGCCGAGCGCGAGGTGCTGCGGCGGGTGGCCGCCACCCACGGGGTCTCGGAGGCGCAGGCCCAGAAGCTGGGGGCCCTGCTCATGGTGCGCCTGGCCGGCCTGCTGGGTTGAGAGCGGGCCGGGGCCCCGCCACGACGCCACCCGCTACTCCCCGTCCCAGCCGCCCCTCCGCTCCGACTTGCGCTGACCCCGCTGACGCTTAGCCCGGAGCCGGGCCTCGACGGCTCCCCGGCCCGGCCGGGTAGGACGCCTTGCCTTCGTGACCTGCCTGGCTCCCTGGAGCATCTCCTCGAGGCGGTCCAGTGCCCGCACCCGGTTCCGGTTCTGCGACCGGCTGGAGTCCACCACCACCCGCAGCACCGGCCCTAGCCGCTCCACCAGGAGGCTGCGGACCTCGTCGTCGATTCCGCTGGCGGTGGTCAGGTCCAGGCCGGCCTCGACCCGCGAGTGGGTGCGGTTGGCGTGCTGTCCGCCCGGTCCCCCTGAGGGTCCGAAGCGCCATGCGACCTCGCCAGCCGGGATCCTGCAGCCGGGACCGGCGCTGAGCACCCGGTCGTCCAGGCTGGCCATGGGGCGAGGCTACGTCGTGTGGCCCGGCCCGCCGGAGTACCGCCGGAGACCCCTGCCAGCCGTCTCCGCCTGTTCCTTCCCGTCGCTACCCGTCGCCGGGGCCCGGGTCGACCGGGATTGCCCCGGCGTGCAGGCCGATGGCACGCCTCAGCCTGAGAGCACCCCTCGGTGCGGCGGTCCTGACCGTCAGCCAGACCACGGCGGACAGGGCCACTCCCCCGCCGACCAGGGTGCTCTTGGTGGGCACCTCGCCGGGCCAGATCCACAGCCACAGAGGCGCCAGGACTATCTCGCTGATGAGGAGCAGGGCCGTGTCGGCCGGCGGCACGAACCGGTGTGCGTAGTTGAAGACCGGTCCTGCCACGCCGATCAGGACGCCCCCGCCGATGAAGCCGAGGGCCACGTCCCGCAACGGGAGGGAGACCCCGGGACCCGCCAGCGACACAGCACCGGCTGCGACCGCCACGGCCAGTCCGCCCACGATCGTCGGGACCCCGGGATCCCGGATCGGTGAGCTGCGGATCAGGACCGTGTAGCCACCCAGGAACACCGGGAGCAGCATCGCCAGGAGGATTCCGAGCGCGTCGCCGGCGCCGAGGCCGGCTCCGACCATGATCCCGACTCCGACAGCGGCGACCAGCATGGCCAGGACCGTGTCGCGGGCCACCGGCTCACGAAGGAAGGTCCTTCCGAACAGGGCCGCGAAGAACGGGCTCGTCGCCTGGAGCAGGAGGACGAACGCGGCGGTGACCCGGCTGAGGGCGACGATGTAGAGGGTGAACAGGGCCCCCAGCACCAGACCGGCCAGAACCTGCCTGGATCCGGCCTCAGCAACCGAACGCAGTGGGTTGCGTCCGGCCAGCACGACCATGAGTGCAGCCACGAGGCCCGCAGAGAGGCCCCGGTAGAACAGGTACTGCCAGGCGTCGGCCTCCACCACGGCCCTGAAGGTGAGCGCCCCGAAGTTGAACATGACGCCAGCCGCCAGGACCATGAGGGATCCCTGGAGCCTGGTGATGTTCCGGGCCACGGTGCCCCCCTTCTGGTGCGTCCCGGGGCGCGGAGCCTGCTAGGCGGGGGGCGGGCCTGCAAAGCCGGAGGGAACGGTCGGATCAGCCCCCGCCCACTCCCCGACCGCCCCCGCCGTGGACCCAACGCTTCCACATCACACCGGCGCCCCCGGCAGTGTGGTGGTTCAGGACACAGGAACCACATGTAGCGAGACATAGGAACCTA
>CAYFOV010000031.1:0-13496 GCA_964344855.1 uncultured Candidatus Nemicrothrix sp. | reverse complement strand
AGGGGTAGGTGCGACTGGACTGGTACGGATGGAACCGGACAGACCCTAGACGCGGGGGCCGTCGCGGCCTGAGCCAGCCCACCCGGCTTGACCTGTCGATAACACCAGTTATTATCGTTGCGTGGCCGACAGGGGGACCGTGGCGACCGCCACCGAGGCAGCGCCGAGTATGCAGGACGCGCAGGCCGGCCTGGCCGGGCAGGAACTCACCGAGCGGCTTCTCCATGCCGCCGCCGAGGTGTTCGCCGAGCAGGGCTACGAGCGTGCCGGCGTGGCCGAGATCGCCCGCCGGGCCGGCGTTACCACCGGGGCCATCTACAGCCGCTACACGGGCAAGGCAGAGTTGCTGCTACACGCCGTGGACCACCACGTGCCCGATGAGATCCAGCGGCTGTTGAGGGCCGAGCACCCCGGCGAATCAGCCACCGAGGTGCTGGCATCGCTTGGGGCCCACCTGATCGACGACCCGCCCGTCGGCTTCGGGCTCTTCCTGGAGGCGATCGTGGCGGGCAGGCGCGACCCGGACCTGGCCGCGGCAATCCGGCGCTGGGTCGAGGACGAGGACGCCCGCCTGGCGGAACTGGTCGACCAGGCGACGGCCGAGGGCCGGTTCGACCCGGAGCTGGACCGCCTGGCGACGGTACGCCTTGCCCACGCCATCGGGTTCGGCATGACGCTCACCCGGGCCATGGGGCTCGAGTTCCCGGAGTCGGCCGGCTGGACCACCGTGATCGACCGGGTGATCGCAGCCCTGGGCCCGGAGACGGGCGGCGATCGGGCAGGACCAGCACATATTCAAACCAGTGAGACACCAGGAGACACGCGGTGACGACAACCGAGAACCCCCAGGCGGAGGCAGAGACAGAGGCCGGCCTCGGCGACAGGCCCGAGTTCGACCTGGCCGCCTACGCGAACGATCCGGAGAGGATCACGGAGTTCTCGGTCTGGAACGACGACGTCACCAGCGTCATCCACACGGTCCAGGACAATGCCGACGCCATCTACACGTGGAACTACGACAAGGGCGAGAGGCAGGCACTCGACAGGCTCTACGAGAAGGCCAAGTCGTCACAGTGGAACGGCCAGACGGACCTGGACTGGTCGATCGAGGTTGATCCGTACAGGACCCTGGCGCCCTCGGACCCGCTGGAGGTGCAGTACTTCGCCGAGAACCCCGACTCACCGCTCCACAAGTTCACCGAGGACCAGTGGGCCGAGGTCGGCGTCGAGTCGCTGAACTGGAGCCTCTCCCAGTTCATGCACGGTGAACAGGGCGCCCTGCTGTGTACGGCCAAGATCGTCGAGACCGTGCCGTGGATAGACGCCAAGTACTACGCGGCCACCCAGGTGGTCGACGAGGCCAGGCATGTCGAGGTGTTCGCCCAGTACCTGGACCAGAAGCTGGGGGGAATCAAGTACCCGTGCAACACCCACCTGGGCCTGCTCCTCGACGACATCTTGAACGACAGCCGCTGGGACATGACCTACCTGGGAATGCAGATCATGGTCGAGGGCCTGGCCCTCGCCGCCTTCGGCTTCATGCACCAGACCATCGAGGAGCCCCTCCTGAAGAAGCTCCTCCGCTACGTGATGGCTGACGAGGCCCGCCACGTGGCCTTCGGCGTCATCAGCCTCCAGGAGGTCTACCAGCACCTAACAGCGGCCGAGCTGAGGGACCGCCAGGAGTTCGCCTTCGAGGCCGCCCTGCGCATGCGGGACCGGTTCATGCGCCAGGAGATGTGGGAGCGCTTCGGTGTTGACGTCAAGGACTTCGTCAAGTTCGCGCTTGCAATGCCCGACGAGCTGAAGGTCTTCCAGCGCCTGCTGTTCTCCAAGATCGTGCCCAACTGCAAGAAGCTGGGCCTGCTGGACGCCGGCGACGGATGGCTACGGGACCGCTTCACGGACATCGGCGTAATCGAGTTCGAGGACTGGGTGGACACCGGCGAGGAGTACACGGACCTGGACGAGGTGGCCAAGGACCGTGAGGCGGCAGAGGCCAGCGCCTGACCCGAGGCCAGCGCCCGGCCCGGAGCCGGGCCCAACTAGTCCCCGGCCTAGTCCCCTGCCAGCAGGTGGTGCCTGATCACCTCGTCTATCACGAACCTCAGGAACTTCTCCGAGAACACCGGGTCGATGCCGGCCTCTTCGGCCAGGGCGCGTAGCCGGGCCACCTGACGGGCCTCGCGCTCGGGGTCCGCCGGTGGCAGGCCCACCTCGGCCTTGTAGGCACCCACCTTCCCTGTTATCCGGAAGCGCTCCGCCAGGAGGTGGATCAGGGCGGCGTCGATGTTGTCGATGCTGGCCCGGTACTCGGCCAGCACCGGGTCGTCGGACTCCCCGCCCGGTTCCCGTGCTTCCCCTGGAACACCTTCCACACCTGCCACACCTGCCTCCGCTGCTGCCGGGCCGCCCGGCCACCTGCCTGGATCCGCGGCCTGACCAGCGTAGGCGTTGGGGAGCGTGTGGGATCATCCCCCATTCCCAGTACCCGCCTGCCCAGGCCCTGCCCAGGCCCTGCCCAGGCCCTGCCCGGGTCCTGCCCCCCAACTAACCTCCTCGGGACCGCTGCCAGCAGGCAGGCAGGCCCGACCAACGAACCCCCCCCGACAGACAGGAGGCCGGACAATGGAGATTCCGCTCACGGTGGCCGACCACCTTCAGCGGGCCGAGTTGGTCTACGGCGACCGCCTGGCGATCGTCGACGAGCCAGACCAGCCGGCATCACCGCTGGAAGGCCTGACCTACGGACGGGTGGCCACCCTGGCCAGGTCCATGGCGGTGGGGCTGGATGACATGGGCCTCGACATCGGGGCAAGGGTGGCGATGGTCTCGCACAACGCGGCCCGGCTGCTCGTGTTCCTCTTCGGCACAAGCGCCTTCGGCAGGGTGGGCGTTCCGATCAACTTCAGGCTGAACAGGGAGGAGGTCCAGTACATAGTCGACCACTCCGGCGCCGAGGTCCTGATCATGGATCCGGAACTCGAGGCCGACCTGGGCGATGTGGAGGTCCGGCACCGGCTGCTGGCAGGTGAGGAATCCGACGCACTGTTCGCGAGGGGGTTGGCCGAGGGGGCCGAACCCAGGCCATGGACCCCTGACGAGGGCGCAACGGCCACCATCAACTACACCAGCGGGACTACGGCACGCCCCAAGGGCGTGGAGATGACCCACCGCAACCTCTGGCTGAACGCCGCAGTGTTCGGCTGGCAGACCGGCGTCAACGACCGCGACGTCTACCTGCACACGCTCCCCATGTTCCACTGCAACGGCTGGGGAATGCCCTACGCGGTCACCTCGATGGGCGGCCAGCACATCGTCCTGCGGAAGGTGGACGGTGCCGAGATCCTCAGGCGGATCGAGGAGCATGGTGTGACCCTCCTGTGCGGGGCGCCGGCCGTCATTGCTGCCGTACTCGACGCCGCCCAGGACTGGGACGGTCCCGTTCCGGGGACTGGAACGATGCGGATCGTGGTGGCGGGCGCACCTCCGCCTACGCGGACCATCGAACGCGTTGAGACGGAGCTGGGGTGGGAGTTCATCCAGATCTACGGGCTCACCGAGACCGCCCCGCTGCTGACAATGAACAGGTGCCGAGCTGAGTGGGACGACCTCGACCCTGCCGGGAGGGCCACCATGCTCTCGCGGGCCGGTGCCCCCGCCCTGGGGGTGTCACTCGACACGACCCCCGACGGTGAGCTGTTGGCGCGCAGCAACCACGTTCTGAAGAGCTACTGGGAACAGCCCGAGGCCACGGACGAGGCACTGGCCGACGGCTGGTTCCACACCGGCGACGGTGCCGTCCTGGACGACGAGAACTACGCCACGATCACCGACCGCAAGAAGGACGTCATCATCTCCGGCGGCGAGAACGTTTCGTCCATCGAGGTGGAGGACTGTCTCTTCTCGCACCCGGCGGTGGCCGAGGTGGCCGTGATCGGTGTCCCCGATGAGAAGTGGGGTGAGACCATCAAGGCCCTCGTTGTGCTGGCCGAGGGGGGACGCGGAGGCGACGAGGGCGGAGGCAACGGTGACGAAGCCGGTTACGAAGCCGGAGACGGGGCCGGGGACCAACCCGACGAACGGGCCCTCATCGACCACTGCAGGGAGCGCCTCGCCCACTTCAAGTGCCCCACCTCCGTCGAGTTCCGGGACGAGCTGGCCCGCACTGCGACGGGCAAGCTGCAGAAGTTCAAGCTGCGAGCGCCCTACTGGGAGGGCATGTGGAAGCAGGTGAACTAGCAGGCGGGCTGACCCCGTGACCACGCCCGGACCCGACACCGGCACAGGCCGCCAGCGCGCCGCCATGTGGGCTGTGAAGGCGGCCCTGGGTGCCTGCCTCCTGGCCGGCCTGCTCTTCCCGGGGATCCCAGGCGTGGAGGGCAAGGGCTGGCCGGAGAGGGCGGTGGGCTACCCGCTGGCAGCCCTGGTCGTACCCGTCGTGTGGTGGAGCAGGAGGCTCCGGGACGCCGGACCCCCCTCCACCGACTCCACCTACTCCACCTACCCCACCTACCCCACCTACCCCTACCTGGGCGACGCCCTGCTCGTGACACCCTTCGTTCTGGACCTGGCCGGCAACCTCGTGAACCTCTACGACACCGTCGACAGCTTCGACGACATCCTCCACTTCGTGAACTGGACGTTCCTGACCGCTGCCCTGGTGATGTTCCTGCGGCCCGCCGGGTTGGCCCGGTGGAACATGGCCCTCACCGGATCGGGCCTGGGGGCCCTGGCGATTGTCGCCTGGGAGGCGGTCGAGTGGGTGATCCAGGAGATGGGCACCACCGGCCTGCAACTCACCTACGACGACACCGTGGGAGACCTGGTGCTGTCGTCATCGGGCGGGATCGTGGGGGCGATGCTCACCGCCTGGGCCGTGGCCGGGGCCGGGGCCGGGGCCGTGGCCGGGCCAGAAGGACGGGGCCGTGGCCAGGACGGAAGGACGGGACGGGTCCGAGGACCAACCGGCCGCCGGGACTCAAGAGGTCAGTCCTGACCATCCTCGAGGCTGCACCCGCCTTCCGGCAATCCGGCAAGGGGCGCCCCCTCGAAGAACCGGCGGGGGTTGTCGACGACGAGGGCCTCGACCTGGACCTCTGAGGCGCCCTGCTCCAGGAGAATCGGCACGATCTCCCGGTCGAAGCGCGTCGGGTCGAAGATGTCGGCAAGCCTGCCCATCACGGAGGCGGGGAACGGTTGTCCCTGCCAGCACCACACCGAGTCGTGGCTCACCACGATCCGGTCGCCCGCTCCCCTGTCAAGGAGCCTGACCAGCGATGCCACCCTCTCCACGTCGGGCATGAGGGCGCCAATGCCGAACCTGTCGAACCCCAGGTAGCTGCCCGCCCCGGCTATCCCCATGTGGTAGGCGGTGTCGGTCGTGCCACAGGAGTGTCCGATGATCACCCTGTGGGCAGGAACCCCACCAGCCGTGAGCACCTCCTGTTGAAGGGATCCCATGGTGCCCTGGTCCGTGTGGGTTGTCACCGGCGCGCCCGTAGCCACGGAAGCCGCAGCCGCAGCCTCGAACACCGTCCGCTCGTAGTCCGTCATCATCCCCGGGCCGGTGGCGCACTTGATGATCCCGGGCCTCACACCGGTGGTTCCCACGCCATCGGTCAACTCGGCCTCGAACTGTTCGGCCATGACCGCTCCGATGTCCTCGAACTGGCCCTTGAAGTGCCAGTAGGCGGTTCCGCCCTGTTCCTCCTTGTAGAGGCCGGTGGCACAGATGATGTTGAAGCCGGTCGCCTCGGCGACCTCGACCATCAACCCGACATCCCTTCCCAGGTCGGACGGACAGGGGTCCAGCATCGACGAGTACCCCAGTTCCTGTAGCTGCTGTACCCGCTCTATGCACACGGTCGCCATGTCGTCCCTGCTCGGTCCGGGCCGGCTGGTGTGGGCGTCGGTCCCTGCATACCCGACCGTGAGGTGTTCGTGCATGAGCATGCGCCCGAGGGCGCTGGTGGGAATCGGCCCCGTGACGGTCTGGACCAGGGTGCACGATCCCGTGGGTTCGCCTGCTACGGCCACCACGCCATGCTCCCACGCCGGGCACGGCGAGGTGTGATCGCCGGGACCCGGCGGGGCAGGCAGACAGGCAGGCAGGCAGGCAGACAGGTTGCCAGCGTGACCTGCGTCACCTACCGTGGTTGCCCGCCGTCCAACGGTGGGCGGCAGTCCTCCGGGGCGCGGGCCTGAGGGTCACGCCGCGAAGGGACTTCAACCAGATTGAGTCGAGAGACGAATCGGAGGGGTATCTATGCAGAAGAGCAAGTTTGTAAGGCTGCTTGCATTGTTCCTGTCGATCGGTGTGATCGCCGCCGCATGCGGTAGCGACGACGCCGACGACGCGCCGGCAGCGCCGGCAACCACTGCGGCAGCCACGACAGCGGCTCCGGCAGCCACGACGGCGGCTCCCGCCACAACCGCGGCAGCCACGACGGCGGCTCCCGCCACAACCGCGGCAGAGGTCGAGGTCGTCCAGGGCGGAAGCCTGCTCGACACCGTCCAGGCCCGCGGCATGCTCCACTGCGGCGTGAGCGGTAGTGCCGTGGCGTTCTCGGAGACCCAGGCCGACGGTTCGGTCACGGGCTTCGACGCTGACTACTGCCGTGCGGTGGCTGCAGCCGTCCTCGGCGACGCCAGCAAGGTGATGTTCGTGGCGCTTACCGCCTCCGAGCGGTTCACCGCCGTCCAGACGGGCGACGTCGACCTGCTGATGAGGAACACCACCTGGACGCAGAGCCGTGACACGGACGTTGGCATGGACTTCGGTCCGACCACCTACTACGACGGCCAGCAGCTCATGGGTCGCGTCTCCGACGGCTTCTCAGGCTCGTCGGACATCCCCGACCTCGAGGGTGCGATCGTCTGCACGAACGCCGGTACCACGACAGAGAAGAACATCGCCGAGGCCGCCGAGTTGGCAGGCGTGAACATCACGCTGAACTCGTTCGAGACCGGCGACGAGGTGTGGCAGCACTTCCTCGACGGGGCCTGCGACATCTCCACCACGGACGGTTCGGCGCTGGTTGGCCGCAAGGTCAAGCAGCAGCCCGCCGACGAAGAGTGGGTGATCTTCCCGGCCACGCCCATTTCCAAGGAGCCACTCGGCCCGACATACGGCCAGAACGACTCCAAGTGGGCTGACGTGATCAACTGGACCGTCTACGCCACGATCATCATGGACGAGTACGGCATCAACCAGGCCAACGTCGACGACTTCGTCGGCGAGCCGGGTGAGGTCGGCCGTGTCCTGGGTGGCGACGGTGAGCTGCAGACCACGATGGGCCTGAGCGCCGACGCGTTCTACCAGGTCATCAAGCAGGTCGGTAACTACAGCGACATCTACAACTCCAACCTGAACCCGGTTGGCCTGTACCGCGAGGGTTCGGCCAACGCTGGCTGGAAGGCCGGGGGCCTGATCTACGCCCCGCCGGCCCGCTAGAGGCACCAGGAAGACATAGGGAGACTTTGGTAAGACAGGACCAGGCACCCAACCAGGGTTCCTGATCCAGAACCATCGGGTGGCAGCGAGTCGCCTCCCGAGCACGAGTCTCCCGGAGAACACGTGACGGTCCCGCTGCTCGGGGGCACAGGTTGCCCCCGGGTGGCGGGGCCTCGCGTGTACGGGATCTCTCCCCCCTGCCCACCCAGCACTTCCCGCCCCGCACCTACCATCCAGCACCCACCTCCCCGTACTCCCTGCCCCGTACCCCCTGCCCCGTACTTCATGTAACTTCCCGTGAACATGCCCGCACCCGTAGGCCAGGACTCCGGCACCCGCAGCACACATGAAGCGGTGTCGCAGCGCGCCCCCCTGTGGCGCGATGCCGTGGTCCTCAAGTGGACCACCCAGGTCAGCCTCCTGGTCGTTGTTCTGGCGGGACTCTGGTTCCTGGCCACCCAGGCCGGCGGCAACCTCAGGGCCCGCGACATCAACATCGGCTTCGACTTCCTCGAGCGTCCGCCCGACATCCAGCTCAGCGAGGGCATCGACACCCACCCTGCGACGGGAGGCAGGGCCCTTTGGGTGGGCATGGTCAACACCCTGCGGCTGGCGGCAGTGGGAATCGTCTTCGCAACGGTCCTCGGCGTCGTGGTCGGCCTGGCACGGCTGTCCCACAACTGGCTTGTGAGCCGGCTGGCCGGGCTCTGGGTCGAGACCCTGCGGAACGTCCCGCTCCTCGTCCAGATCATCTTCTACTCGTCGGTGCTGGCCACGCTCCCCAGGGTCAACCTGGAGACCGGCCCGATCAACGGCTGGCTGCACGTCTCCAACAAGGGGCTCTCGATGCCCCGGATCTTCATCTCCGACGGCTTCTACCAGTGGGCCGCCGTTCTCCTGGTCGGAGCTTTCGTCGGCCGCTACGTGCACGACAGGCGGGTGAGGCTCCACGACGAGACCGGCCGCCACACGGCACCCAACCTCTGGGCGCTGGCCACCCTTGCCACCTTCGGGGTGCTGGGCCTGTTCATCCACCCCGTGTTCGGGTTCCTCGGACCCGTGATGGGCGCCATCGCCGACCTGATCGACAGCCTTCCCGTGCTCCTGCCACAGGCGGTCATCTCCGCAGGAGCCGTGTTCATGGCCGCCCGCTGGATCCGCGGCTTCCTGTCAGCCCGCAGGAGCGCCGTGGGCCACCTCTCCCTCTCCGACGACGACCGCTTCCGGATCATCTTCGCGGCGGTTGGAGCCCTGATCATCGTGGCAATCGCCGTCAGGTGGTCCGGCCTCTCCTCATGGATCCTGAACAGCGGCGCCGACCTGTTCGAGGTGCTGGAGGACAAGTTCAACGTCGACGGCGCAGCCCGACCCTTCGACGCCATGCGGCCCGACATCGTCAAACCAGGCAAGTTCGCCAACTACGGCACGAACGGCCTGACCATGACCATCGGCTTCGCCGCCGTGTTCTTCGGGGTCGTGTTCTACACCTCTGCCTTCATCGGCGAGATCGTGAGGGGCGGGATCCTGGCAGTCCCGAAGGGGCAGATCGAGGCCGCCAACGCGGTAGGCCTCAGCCGCGGACAGTCGCTGCGCCACATAATCCTTCCCCAGGCCTTCCGCATCATCCTCCCGCCGCTCGGCAACCAGTACCTGAACCTGACCAAGAACACGTCCCTGGCCATAGCCGTCGGGTACAGCGACATAGTCCAGGTCGGCCAGACCGTCTACAACCAGACCGGCAAGACGCTCCCTGTAGTCGCCATCTGGATGCTCTTCTACCTGGCCTGCTCGCTGACGATCTCGGTCATCGTGAACTTCTACAACGTCAAGTTGAAGCTGGTGGAGCGATGAGCCGCGCAACGGGCCTCCCCGCCCGCATTGTCGGGCTTGACGGCACCGGAGAAGCCATGGGTACCTCGTCATGAGCGAGTTCGCGGGCGCCGGCGCGGAGATCGGCAGCATCTACCCCACTCCCGGACCGGCTGCCGCACCACCCGAGGCCCCGCAGCTCAGGCCGCGCCAGTGGCTCATGGAGAACCTGTTCTCCAGTGCCTTCAACACGGGCCTCACCATCGTGACGGGCCTGGTGATCCTGGCGATCATCAGGGGGCTGCTGTCGTTCATCTTCAACCCAGTCCGGCAGTGGAACGCCACGGCGGTGAACATCCGCCTGCTCATGACCCACGCCTACCCCGCCGACCAGTACGTGCGGGTCTGGGTCTGCGTGGCCGTCCTGTTGACGCTCACCGGGGTGTCGCTGGCCATCTGGCGGGCCGGCTCGCGGGTCCCGGTCGGCAGGCTGGGACGGTTCCTCCTCTCGGCCGGAGCGTTCGGCCTCGTGGTGTCGGTGCTGGCCCCGTTCAGTGCGCGTGCAACCGCCATCTGGCTGCTCGTATCGGGCCTGACGGTCCTCGTCGGGCTGGTGCTGCGGATGCCCAACCTCGTTCCGGAGGAACGCTCGGTCAGCTCGCTGTCCCTCCTCGTGGGCGCCCTCGCTGGCGCTGTCGCCTCCCTCTGGGTGATTCCCTACGGACACCACAGCTTCATCTCAGGGCGGACCCCGAGGATCATGGCCGAGCCGGGCACCGTGGCGATGACCACGAAGCTGCCGTGGACGATCATGCTCCTCATCGCCGTGGCCGCCTATTCCGTCGGCTGCCTCCTCCGGACCCGGGTTCCCACCAGGAACGCCCAGACGACCCTGATCCTGATGTGGCTGCTCTCGCCGATAGTCCTGATCTACCTGGTGATGAGGGATCCCGCCTTCGACATGGCCCACGTGGTCTCGACGGACATACCGATCTTCCTCGTCTACACGGTGCTTGGCAGCGCCCTCCTGTTGTGGTTGACCAGGCCCGGCGTCGGCGAGGTAGGGCGAATCGTCTCCACCCTGATCCTGCTGGTGGGCTTCGGCACCTTCCTCACACCCATGAGGATGATCATCAGGATCCTGATGTTGCTCCTGGCGGTCTTCGCCCTGGGGGCTCCGACCTTCAGCGGCGACATCAAGGCAAGGCGCCGCTACGCAGGCATATGGTCGACCGTCACGCTGGTGACCTGTTGGCTGGTGACGGCCATCAACACGCCGTCCACCGTGCCCGTTCCCGGCGAGTTCTTCCTGGGCGGCTTCTCGCTGACCCTGATGGTGGCCTTCTTCACGTTGCTGCTGTCGTTCCCGCTGGGCGTGATGCTGGCCCTTGCCCGGACCTCCACCATGCCCATCTTCAGGCTCATGGCGACGGGCTTCATCGAGTTCGTGCGCGGCATCCCGCTGATCACGATCCTCATCTTCTTCAGCGTGATGGTGCCGCTGTTCCTCCCCGACGGCATGGACCTGCCCGAGATCACGGCCGTCTCCATCGGCTACGCCCTGTTCTCGTCGGCCTACCTGGCTGAGAACGTCAGGGGCGGCCTCCAGTCGGTGACCAGGGGGCAGCACGAGGCGGCCGACGCCGTGGGAATGACCACGGTGCAAAAGACCCTGCTGATCGTGCTGCCACAGGCCCTCCGCGTCGCCATCCCGCCGCTGGTGGGCCAGACCATCGCCACCTTCAAGGAGACCTCGCTCCTCTACATCATCGGCCTCTACGACCTGCTCTTCGTGGCCAAGGCGATCATGCCCAACCAGACCGAGTTCATGGGCAGCACCAGGGAGAACATTCTGTTCGTCTCGCTCATCTACTGGGTCATCTCCTACTCGATGTCCAAGACCAGCCAGCGTCTGGAGAAGCGCGTGGGCCTCGGAGAGCGATGACATGCCTGCCTACCTGCCCGCACCCTTCCTGCACACTTCTTGCACTCTTCACCTACCGCACTGTGAGGCCTGACGAACATGTCTGAGACCGAGACCCCCACCGAAGCCGCAACCGGTACCGAACCGGCGACCGGAGCCGAAACGGGTACGGGCGCAGCCCGCGGCGAGCGCGACCTGAGCAACGCCCGCGACATGATCGTCTGCGAGGGCGTCTCCAAGTGGTACGGCGACTTTCAGGCGCTCGACCAGGTGAGCGCCACCATCAAGGAGCAGGAGGTGGTCGTCGTGCTGGGCCCGTCGGGCTCCGGGAAGTCCACCTGGATCCGCTGCATCAACCGCCTGGAACAGCACCAGGAGGGCCGCATCGTCGTAGACGACGTAGAGCTGACCAACGACCTCCGCAACATCGAGAAGGTCCGCTCAGAGGTGGGCATGGTCTTCCAGCAGTTCAACCTGTTCCCGCACCTGAAGGTCCGCGACAACGTCACCCTGGCGCCGATCTGGGTGCGCAAGAAGCCCAAGGCCGAGGCAGAGGAACAGGCCCAGGCTCTGCTGGAGCGGGTAGGCATCCCCGAGCAGGCCGACAAGTTCCCGGGCCAGCTCTCGGGCGGTCAGCAGCAGCGGGTTGCCATCGCCAGGGCCCTGGCCATGGAGCCCAAGATCATGCTCTTCGACGAGCCCACCTCGGCCCTCGATCCGGAGATGATCAAGGAGGTGCTCGACGTCATGAAGGCCCTGGCCCTGTCCGGCATGACCATGATGGTCGTGACCCACGAGATGGGCTTCGCCAAGGAGGTGGCCGACCGGGTCATCTTCATGGAGGAGGGCCAGATCGTGGAGGCTGGAACCCCGGAGCACTTCTTCACGAACCCCAATGAGGACCGGACCAAGCTCTTCCTGTCGCAGATCCTGTAGCCGGAGCCTGGGACCCGGCCCGGCCCAACCTCAGTCGTCGCGGAGGAGCTCTATCAGCGACGACGTGTCCCAGCGGCCGTGGCCCTCGCGCTGAAGCCTGGCGTAGAACTGGTCGACCAGCGCCGTCACGGGAAGCGTCGCCCCCAGGCGCTGGGCCTCGTCGAACACGATCCCGAAGTCCTTGCGCATCCAGTCGATGGCGAAGCCGTGGTCGAAGTGCCGGTCCAACATGGTCCGCGCCCTGTTCTCCATCTGCCACGACCCGGAAGCTCCCTGGCTGATCGCCTCCAGGACCTTCTCCAGGTCGAGGCCGGCCCGCCTGGCCAGGTCCAGGGCCTCTGACAGGCCCTGTATGAGGCCACCGATGCAGACCTGGTTGACCATCTTCGTGAGCTGGCCGTGTCCCACGGGACCGACCAGCACGACCGCCTTGGCGTAGGCGTCCAGCACGGGCTCGACGCCGGCGAACACCTCTGGGTCGCCCCCGCACATGACGCTGAGCTGTCCGTTCTCCGCCCCGGCCTGGCCGCCCGAGACCGGGGCGTCCACGAAGCCGGCACCCCGTCCGGCGGTGGCATCGGCCAACTCGCGGGCCAGCTCGGCGGAGGCCGTGGTGTGGTCCACGAGGGTCGCACCGGCGCCCAGCCCGGCCAGCACCCCATCGTCGCCGTAGACCACCGACCTCACGTCGTCGTCGTTGCCGACGCACACCATGACCACGTCGGCCCCCTCGGCGGCCTCGGCCGGCGTGGCGGCTGCCGAGCCCCTGTGCCGACTCGTCCATTCCTCGGCCCGGGCGGCGGTGCGGTTGTAGACACGCGTGGCGTGGCCGGCCGCCTGCAGGTGGCCGGCCATCGGGTAGCCCATGACCCCCAGCCCCACGAAGGCGCAGGTCGCGCTGCCCGGCTCGTTGCCTACCTCGTTGCCTGTCTCGTTGCCTGTCTCGTTGCTCACCGACTCACCTGGCTTCCTGGCTGGCTGGCTCGTTGCCTACCTCGTTGCTCACCGGCTCACCTGCCTTCCCGCCTACCCGGCTCGTTGCCCGGCTCGTTGCCTGTCTCGTCGCCCGGCTCGTTGCCCGGCTCGTTGCCTGTCTCGTCGCTCACCGGCTCACCTGGCTTCCTGGCTGGCTGGCCAACTGGCTTCCTGGCATACTTTCTAGTTACCCACTGCCTGGCCTGCCCGGCCTGCCCGGCCTGCCCGGCCTGCCCGGCCTGCCCGGCCTGCCTGGCCTGCCCGGCCACTGCCCATCTCACCTGTACCTCAGCTCGGCCATCGCCCCGAACAGGTCCAGCACCGAAGGCCCCGCTGGCTGGCCCCCAGACTGGCCCTCCGACTGGCCCCCAGACTGGCCCCCAGACTGGCCCTGCG
>CAYFOV010000030.1:0-13673 GCA_964344855.1 uncultured Candidatus Nemicrothrix sp. | reverse complement strand
CAAACCTCCCGAACCCCGAGGGTTCGGGAGGTTCCGATGTCTCGCGACATCACAGGAGTGCGCGAGGAGGGACTTGAACCCTCACGTCCTTGCGGACACAGGAACCTGAATCCTGCGCGTCTGCCAATTCCGCCACTCGCGCGAGCAGCGTCGGGAAGGGTACCGCCTCACCGGCGTTTCGGCCCGGGCAGCGGCCGTCGGGTGACCCTGTGACCGAGGCGCCTGCCGGTACCATCGGCCTGCAGTGAGCGATCAGGTCCTGATGGCCCTTGGGCTGGGCACCCTCGCCCTCGTCTACTACGTGTTCCTGCGGCTGGTCCGGTCGGCGTGGATGGCGTCCCGGCCGTCGCGGGACGACGGCAGCCGGGAGGCGACGCGCCTCGTCGTGGTAAGCCCGGCGGCGCTTTCTGGGCGTGCCTTTGGCCTCACGGGGGACCTGACGCTGGGAAGGGCGGCAGGCTGTGTCGTCACGGTCGACGACGGCCATGTCTCCCAGGTGCACGCCAGGGTCTTCGAACAGCACGGCAGGGCCGTCGTCGAGGACCTGGGTTCAACCAACGGCACCTACCTGAACAGGGCCAGGGTCACCGGTCCAACGGTGATTCGCACCGGAGACCGGCTCCAGGTAGGGGATACCGTGCTGGAGGTGGCATGAGAGCCGTCCGCCCGCGGCTCCCGAACCTGTGGGGCTGGCACGGGTGAGGCGGCCGAGGCAGGCATCGGGCGAGGCGGGGGGGGTCAGGCTGGCCCACGCCGGTGTTACCGACGTGGGGAGGGTCAGGGGGGCCAACCAGGACGACTACGGCTCGGCACCGGGCCTGCACGTCCTGGCCGACGGCATGGGCGGCCACCGAGGTGGCGAGGTGGCCTCAGCCGAGGCGGTTGCGGCCACCCTCGAGGGCTTCAAGGCCAGGACCCGGGAGGGGCTGGCACGGGCCGTGCACGATGCCAACAGGGCTGTCCTGGTGAGGGCCTCAGGGGACAGCGGGCTGTCGGGCATGGGGACCACCCTGTGTGCCCTTGCCGCCGTCGCCGGCGAGGACGGCGGCGGCGCCATAGCCGTGGCGAATGTGGGCGACAGCCGCGTCTACCGCCATTCGAAGGGGATCCTGGAGCAGGTCAGCGACGACCACAGCCTCGTGGCCGACCTGGTGCGGGCCGGCGAGCTGAGCGCAGACGAGGCGGCCCGGCACCCGCAGCGCAACATCCTCACGAGGGCCCTGGGGATCGAGGCCGACCTGGTCGTCGACACGTGGGAGCTGGTCCCGGTGGAGGGCGACCGCTACCTGCTGTGCAGCGACGGGCTGGTGAACGAACTGGACGACTCGGCGATCGGCAGGGTGCTGGGAGTGCACGCCCGACGGGAGGACGCGGCCGTCGAGCTGGTCAGGAGGGCGGTCGACGCCGGCGGTCACGACAACGTGACCGTGCTGGTCGTGGACGTGGTCGGGGCGCCGCCCCTGGCGCCTGGAGACGACACCTCCATCCCGCCGGTGCGCACCGAGGGCATCTTCCCCGGGCGCCTGGTGGCGCAGAGGCGCCGTGCAGCCACAGCCGCCAGGAGGCTCGGTGGCCTGGCCGCCTCCGCAGCCCTGCTGCTCGCCGCGGTGGTGGGGGTGATCGGCATCTACGCCCGCAGCGGCTGGTTCGTCGGGTTCCTGGACGACCACGTGGCCGTCTTCCGCGGCAGGCCATCGGGAATCCTGTGGTTCGACCCGACCCTGGAGGAGGTGGCAGAGCTGCCGATCATGGAGCTGACCGAGGCCGACAGGGCCCTGGTCATCGACTCCATCGTGGTCGGCTCGCTGGAGGAGGCCCGCAGGGTCGTGGAACAGCTCGGGGAGCGTGCCCGATGAGCACTGCTGGACCTCAGCGCCGGTGGGCGCGCCGGTAGAATCCGCCCCCATGTCTGAAGTCGGCCCGACCGTGTTCAACGGCCGGTATGAGCTCCACCGTCAGGTGGCCCGGGGTGGCATGGCCGACGTCTACCTGGCCCGCGACCTCCTGTTGGACCGGCCTGTCGCCGTGAAGGTGCTGTTCGACGAGTTCGCCGACGACCCCAACTTCGTGGAGCGGTTCAGGCGGGAGGCCCAGGCTGCGGCCAACCTGAACCATCCGAACATCGTTAGCGTCTACGACTGGGGTGAGGAGGGCGGCACCTACTTCATCGTCATGGAGTACGTGGAGGGGCGCAGCCTCGCCGAGATCATCAGGACCGAGGGCCCCCTCCACCCCGACAGGGCTGCCGACATAGCGACCGACGTGACCGCCGCCCTGGGCTTCGCCCACCGCAACGGCCTGGTCCACCGCGACGTGAAGCCCGGCAACGTCCTGGTCACCCCGAGCGGCCAGGTGAAGGTGGCCGACTTCGGGATTGCTACGGCCATAGCGGGTGCCCAGCACGACCTGACCCAGGCCGGAACGGTCATGGGTACGGCCACCTACTTCTCACCGGAGCAGGCCCAGGGCCGCCAGGTCGACCCGCGCAGTGACCTCTACTCGCTCGGGGTGGTGCTCTACGAGATGCTCCTCGGCCGGCCACCCTTCACGGGAGAGACCCCGGTGGCCGTGGCCTACCAGCACGTGCAGAACAGCCCGCCCTCGCTCCGGCAGTCGGGTGCCGCGGTGGCCGAGTCCCTCGAGGCCGTGACCCTGAAGCTGCTGGCCAAGAACCCCGTCAACCGCTATCCCACCGCCGAGGACCTGCGCAGCGACCTCCGCCGTTACAGGGAGGGGGCCCACGACCTTCGCCCCGCCGCCCCGGCCGTGGCGGGCAGGCCGGCAGCCTCGGCGCCGCCTCCTCCCGACTACGGCCGTTCCGGGCGCCCCAGGCGCGACGACGGCCTGCGCCGGACCCTGCTGTTCACAGTGGTGCTGGCAATCCTGCTCGTGGTGCTCGGCTACCTGGTGGTCGAGTTCGTGAACACCCTGGGCGGGCCCGACGACGACCTGCCGCCGGTCCAGATCGGAATGGTGGAGGTGCCGCCCCTGATAGGCATGCCGCTCGACGAGGCCAGGGACGTCCTGCGAGACGCCAGGCTCAGCGTCCAGATGGACTACGAGGTCAACGCCGAGTTCCCGGAGAACACGGTCTTCGACCAGGAGCCGACCGCGGGGACAAGGCTGGAGCCAACCGAGACCGTCCGGCTCCTCGTCAGCCAGGGGACCGGCCCGATGGTCATGCTGTCGGTTGTGGGCGACGCCGTGGGCGACGCGGTCCGCGACCTGGAGGCCATGGGGCTCCAGGTCTCGCCGGTCGACACGGAGGACCCCGTCGTGCCGGCCGGGCAGGTGATCGACCAGTCACCGGCCCCCGGCGCGGAGGTAGTGCCGGGATCACGGGTGATCCTGTTCGTGTCGTCGGGACCTGCCGTGGAGGAGGTGCCGGACCTGTCCAGTCGGCCCGTGCTGGACGCCATGAACATCATCTCCCAGCTGGGCTGGAGGGCCAGCACCGTGGAGGAGGCGAGCGAGCTGGTGCCCGAGGGCCAGGTGATCAGGACCCAGCCACCGGCCCGCAGTTCGCTGGCGCCGGGTAGCAACGTGGAGATCGTGGTCTCGACGGGGCTGCCGATGGTGGCGGTCCCACCGGTAGTGAGCCTGCTGGAGGCGACGGCCACAGCCGAACTCGAGGCGGCGGGCTTCGGCGTGAACCTGGTCTACGAGACCCTGCCGTCCAACAGCCCAAACCACGGGCGCGTCATCAGCCAGAGCCCGCTGGCCGAGGTGGAGATCGACTCGGGAAGCTTCGTGACGATCGTGGTGGGTTCGGCCGAGGAGGCCACCGGTACAGGTGGGGACGGGGCCGTGACCGACCAGGACGGCACAGGTGCCGGCGAGGGGACTGACGTGGGAGCCGGCGACGGGGAGGCTACGGGCTAGGGGTTCCGGGCGGTTCAGGCCGGCCAGGGGTGGTTGCCCCGTCAGGCCCGCGCCAGGAAGTTGGCCAGCAGGTCGTGGCCCGACTCGGTGAGGATCGACTCGGGGTGGAACTGGACGCCCTCCACGTCGAGTTCAGCGTGGCGCAGCCCCATCACCAGGCCGTCCTCGCTCTCGGCCGTGACCGCGAGCTCCCCGGGCAGCGAGGACCTGTCGACGAGCAGGGAGTGGTAGCGGGTCGCCTCCAGCGGCGAGGGAAGCCCGGCGAACACCCCGTCGCCGTCGTGGCTGATCCGGGAGGTCTTGCCGTGCATTACCTCGGGAGCCCTGACGACGGTTCCCCCCCAGGCGGCTCCTATGCACTGGTGGCCCAGGCACACCCCCAGGACCGGTATCCGGCCTGCCGCCCACCGGATCGCCGCAGTCGATATGCCGGCGTCCTCGGGCCGGCCGGGCCCGGGGCTGACGAGCAGGGCGTCGGGGTCCAACCCGGCGATCTCGTCGATTCCCACCGCGTCGTGACGGTGGACCACGGGTTCGGCCCCCAGCTCACCCAGGTACTGGACGAGGTTGTAGACGAACGAGTCGTAGTTGTCGATGACAAGCACTTGGGCGCCCACGGGAGCAACGCTAGCCAGACACCCCGCCGGAGTTGCCGGTCAGTTTCACCAGCCCGTGGCTGGCCCGCGCTCTCCGGTTCCGTCGGGGTCGCCGGAGCGGCCGGGGTTGCCCCTATCCTCCGGTCCATGGCCACCTCCGAGCAGCCCCAGAACGAAGAGCACGCTCCCGCCCCCGCACCCGGGAGGCGGCCCGTGCAGAAGTCCCGCTACCAGAGCGGCCGTGTCACGCCCAAGGGCGGAGGGCAGGGTTCACACGGCGGGGTGTCGGGGAGTGGGTCGGCCGGTTCGTCTCCCACGTGGGTGCCCGTGCTGATGTTCGGCCTGCTGGGGCTGGGGATCCTGATCATCTTCTTCAACTACGTCGGCTGGGTGCCCGGGGGCACGAGCAACGGCGTGCTGCTCCTGGGCCTGGGGTCGATCCTGGGCGGGATCATCACCGCCACCCAGTACCGCTGAGGGGCTGTCCCCTGCGGCCGGCCGGGAGGCCAGCGCTGTAATTCCAACGGTGTCATTTCCCACAGGGCTGTCCACAGCCTGTGGAGAACCCCGTGTCTTCCGGGGAGGGGCCCCGGTCAGTCCTCCGTGGCCACCAGGTCCATCTCGTCCATGCAGTGGCGCGGTGGGTCGGGCTCCTGGTCGTTGGCGATCGTCATCTTGACCTCGGTGCCACAGAGGCTGCACCGGTAGTGCAGCTTGACCTTGCGGAGTTCGCCGGGTTCGGGTGGTTCGGGTGGCGGTGCAGCCAGGGCCCGCAGGAAGCCCAATCCCAGCCTCAACAGCACGAAGCCGGCGGCCAAGGCCAGCAGCACCTCGATGATCCGCACGCGGGTTCAGCCTATTGCCGGGTCCGGAGGGGCGCGCCCGTTCACGGACGGCACAGGAGCGGTCCGTGCTCCACAGGTGGACGGCACCGGAGGGTGGCCGCGACCGCAGTGTTGGCGCCACGGCCGTCCCGTCCCCTCATCGCGAGTCGACCCTCAGGGCGGTGTGGTGCTCCAGGACGGTGAGGTCGGCGTCTGCGTGGGGTCGGGCAAGGGCGAACGTGGAGCTGATGGGACTCGAACCCACGACCCCCTGCTTGCAAAGCAGGTGCTCTAGCCAGCTGAGCTACAGCCCCGGACGGTCCACATCGTACGGGCTGGCCCGGCCGTCGCAGCGGCCGGCGGGCGGTGGCCCTCCTAGGGAGCCATGGGCCGACCGAAAGGGAGGTCTTCGCGCCAGGTGGAGAGGAAGGCCTCGGCCTCCTCGCAGGCTCCCAGCAGGGGGCCGTCAGGGTGGTCCAGCACGCCGGTGATGATCCCGCCAATTACCCGGTCCGCAGGCTCCGCCCCCCCCGAGGAGGGGGCCGGCCGTGGTGACGAAGTCGGGCAGGGCCAGGATGTCGCGCCTCCGGCACTCGGCCACCGCCCTGGTGGTCAGCGGGAGGGGCCCGGTGGGGACCACGGCCGACGCCCCGAGTGTGGCGGCGGCGATGTGGTCGATGGCACCCACCTTCGTTCCGCAAAAGAGCAGGTCGACGTTGGCGATGAGGGGGTCGTCCGCCCCGACCAACTCCACCCCACGTGCGGCCAGGCCCGTGGCGACCTGGTCCGGGCCGCCCATGACGGCTGCTGTGCGGGCTCCGGGCAGCGCCGCAAGGCCCGCTGCCACGGCGCCGGCAGCCGTGAGCCCATCGGCCGGGCCCTCCTCGAGGGGTCCGAGGGAGCCGGCCGCCACGCCCCTGCCGGCCACCAGCCGAAAGTCCCCACCCCACCCCGAGACCTCGGCCACGAAGGCGGCAACCGCCTCGTCGCCCTGTCCGGGTTGCGCGTTGATGCCTGCCGACAACCCGGTCTCCCTGCGTCCCAGGGAGGCCAGGGCGTAGGTCCGGGAGCGTGCCAGGTCCCGGGCTCCGTTCTGGAGAACCCTGGGCGCCAGCCGGACCACCCCGCTGCCCGGGACCCCGTCGAGGTCAACGACGACGAAGGCGTCGACGGTCTCCAACTTCCTCAGGAACATGGTCCCAGCCTGCCAGCCGAGCGGCGCTCAGGAGTCCCCGAGGGCCTCGACCACCCGCTCCACCTTCATGCGGGCCTCCTCCAGGCGTGCCCGACACATGCGGATGAGCTCGTCGGCACGCTCGACCCTCGCTGCCAGGAGGTCCACGTCCACTGCCTCGCCCTCCAGTTCGCCGAGGATCGCCTGCAGCTCGCCCAGCGCCTCCGAGTAGCTGGGCGCATCCTTCGCATCGTCATCCATGGCCGCGGCGCCTCCGTTCAGCCGACCGTGCTCGTGACCGTACCGTCGGACACGAGCGTGGTGATCACCTCGCCCTGCCCGACGTCGCCCGTGGACCGAACCAGCCGGCCCTCGGCGGTCCGCGTGACGGACCACCCCCTGGCCAGCACCCTGGCCGGGTCGAGCGCCCGAAGCCGCCTGTCCAGCGCCCCGATCCGCTCGTCGTGGAGCGAGAGGACGGCCACCGGGCTCCGGGAGAGCCGTGCCGCCTCCCCGGCCAGCAGGTCGACGTGGCGGCGCAGGGAGAGGCCCGATGCGCCGGCCAGCCTCTCTGCGGTCGCGGCCAGGGCTCCCTCGGCTGCGCCTACGGCGCTTCCGACGCGGCCGGCTATCTCCGACCTGATCCGCTCGACCCGGTCCCTGCAGGCGTGGGCGGCCCCTGCCAGGGCGGCCGCACAGGCGGTGGGCGTCTTGAAGGAGGTGTGGGCCACCTCGTCGGCAACGCTCCTGTCCACCTCGTGGCCTATTCCCGTGAACACCGGGACCGGCAGGCCGGCGATGCACCTGGCGACCACCTCAGCGTCGAACGTGGAGAGGTCGCCGGCCGACCCGCCCCCCCTCACCAGGGCGATCACGTCCGGCCCGTGGGAGGCCAGCGTGCGCAGTCCGGCGGCCACGTCTTCCGCGGCGCCCTCCCCCTGGACGCCGGTGTCGCGCTCCAGCAGGGTGAAGGCCACCCCACTGCGGGCCAACTCGTCGCTGAAGTCGGCGTGGGCGGCCGACCCGATGCTCGTCACGAGCCCTATACGAAGGGCCGGCTCCGGGAGGTGCAGAGAGGCGTTCCTGTCCAACAGTCCCTCTGCGGCCAAGGTGCGCAGCAGCCGGTCCCTCTCGGCGGCCAGCCTGCCGAGGGTGAAGGTGGGGTCCACCCCCGTCATGACCAGCTGCAGCCGTCCGGCCGGCGGGTAGAAGTCCAGCCTCGCCCTTATCCTCAAATGAAGGTCGTCGCAGAGGGCGGGGCTGCCGGCTTCGGCGAGGGTCCGCTCCGCCGTCGTCCTGGCCTGGCGCCACAGGGCCACGCTCAAGGTGGCTCCCGCCTGCCTTCCCGGCTCGTCGGAGGGTTCGACCAGGTCGAAGTAGGCGTGCCCCGACCGGGGAATCCTCAGACCGGACACCTGTCCTTCCACCCACAGTTCCCCGGGGAAGAGGGCCGCCAGGCCGTCGCGGACGAGCGTTCCCAGCTCGGCGACGGTCAGGACCCGCGTGTCGGCCTCCACGCAGGCACCCTAGCGACGGCCCCGAGCCCGGAGCCGGCGCCCGTCTCTACGACCGGACAACCCGGGTAGTACGTTGCCCGGCCGTCAGCGGTTCTACCTCACCGACTACTCGTTTGGAAGCCGATGATTCGAGCATTGACCATCTGCGGGGCGACTCCTAGGATCCGCCGGATGCCTGGAGGGGGTATGTACGCATGGCGCTGACCGTCGAGGAGGCTCCGGCCACCGAGGCCACAGACGGCGCCACCACCGTGGCGTCACGGGCCAGGGACTGGGCCGCGAGGGCCCCCCGCCACGTGGCGATGCGCGAGAAGGACTTCGGCATCTGGCAGGAGTACACCTGGGAGCGCACCTGGGACCTGGTCATGGACGCCGCCCACGGCCTGTTGGTTCTCGGCGTCGAGCCGGGCGACCGGGTCTCCATCCAGTCCGAGGACCGACCCGAGTGGGTGGTCCTGGACCTGGCCGCCGTGGCCGTCCGGGGCATCACAGTGGGCCTGTACCCGACCAACCCCACCGCCGAGGTGGAGTACCTCCTGACCGACTCCGGCGCAGCGGTCCACTTCGCCGAGGACCAGGAACAGGTCGACCGGGTCCTCGAGATCGATCCCTCCAGGCTCACGTCGCTGAACCGGATCCTCTACACGGAACCCCGCGGCGTCAGGGCCTACGACGACCCCAGGCTCCTCTACTGGGAGGACTTCCTGGAGATGGGCCGGGCCCACCGGGAACAGAACCGGGGCGAGGTGGAGGGGCGCATGGCCGACGCCCGCCCCGAGGACGTGATGACGCTGGTCTACACCTCGGGCACGACCGGGCCCCCCAAGGGGGCCATGCTCACCAACGCCAACGTCGAGTACGCCATTGCCAAGTTGGCCGGCGAGGGGGGCCTGCGAGGCCGCCACGTACCGAGCACAGACGACCTGGTGCTCACCTACCTGCCGCTGTGCCACGTGGCAGAGCGGATCTTCTCCACCTGGCACCTCGTGGGCTGTGGCGTCTGCCTCAACTTCGCAGAGTCCATCGACACCGTCATAGCCAACCTGAGGGAGGTGCAGCCGACCCTGTTCTTCGCCGTTCCGCGTATCTGGGAGAAGATGCACGCATCGGTGATGATCAAGAGCGGGGACGTCACCCCGTTCAAGCGGCTGTGGCTGGCCTTCGGCCTGGGCCTGGCCGGGACCATCGGTAGGGCCAAGGTGGCCAACGGTGGCAGCCACACCCCGGTCAGCTGGCTGCTGAACCTGGTCGGCTACCCGCTGGTGTTTCGGGCCCTCAAGGAGAGGATCGGCCTGCGCCACTGCAGGCACGCCGCATCGGGGGCCGCCCCCATCGCCCCCGAGGTCCTGGAGTTCTTCATCGGCATCGGGGTGCCCGTCTACGAGCTGTACGGGATGACGGAGAACGCAGCCGTGGCAACGGCCAACTGGCCCGGCCGGATGGTGCTGGGCACCGTAGGAGAGCCCTATCCCGACATCGGATTCCGCATCGACGAGGAGACCGGCGAGATCCAGACGAAGCACCCCGGCGTGTTCGTCGGCTACTGGAACAAGCCGGAGCAGACGGCCGAGACCTTCACCGAGGACGGCTGGCTCATGACCGGTGACGTGGGTGAGTGGGTGGACGGCACCCACGTGCGGATCGTGGACCGAATCAAGCACATCATCATCACCTCGGGCGGCAAGAACATCTCGCCGTCGGAGATCGAGAACAGCCTCAAGGCCTCGCCCTACGTCAAGGAGGCCATGGTCGTCGGTGACGGCCGCAAGTTCCTGTCGGCCCTCATAGGCATCGAGTTGGACACGGTCGGAGACTGGGCCCTGCGCCGGAACATCCCCTACACCACCTACAGGGACCTCTCTGAGAAGGAGGAGGTCCTGGACCTCATCCAGGGCGTGGTGAACGAGACCAACGAGAAGTTCGCCAGGGTCGAGTCGATCCGGAAGTTCAAGATGATCCCGAAGGAGCTCGACCACGAGGACGGCGAGCTGACCGCCACCCAGAAGCTGAAGCGCAGCGCCATGGAGGACATGTTCGGCGACCTCGTGGAGTCGATGTACTCGTGATTCCGACAACTGCGCGGTTCGACGAAGGGTCGGGTGCGACACGCCCATGATGGGAACAACGGTGCTGCTGGCCGCCAGCGGCTTCGACACATTCGTCCAGACCTTCGTGAAGGCCATGGCCCTCGGGTCGCTCTACGCCCTGCTGGCCCTCGGCTTCGTGCTCATCTTCAAGGCCACCCAGACTGTCAACTTCTCCCAGGGGGCCCTGGCGTTGGCAGGCACGTGGTTCCTGTCGATGATCTTCATGGACTGGGATGTTCCCGGTCGCTGGCTGGGAGGGCCCACCTGGCTGCACTGGTTCGTGGCCCTGGTGCTGGCGTCGCTGGCCACTGGGGCAGTGGGCCTCGTGATCGAGCGCCTGGCCATCAGGCCCATGATCGGCGAGCCGGTCTTCTCGATGGCCATCATCACCCTGGGTCTGGAGGTCGTGATCAGAATCATCGCCTTCGATGCCGTGAACCTGACGCCGCGCGTCCTGGGCATTCCGTGGGGGGCCGAGACCTTCTCACTCGGTGGGGCGCTGGTCGCATGGTCGTACGTGGCGGCAATTGCGATGGCCGTTGTTGCGTTCCTAGCCACGTGGCGCTTCTTCAAGACCCGGACGGGCGTGGCAATGAGGGCCACTGCCTTCGACCAGGAGGCCGCCCTGGCACAGGGCACCAACGTGGGTCGGGTGTTCGCCATTGCGTGGGCCGTCGGCGCCATGCTGGCCGCCGTTTCGGGAATCTTCGCCTCCATGCCACCATGGGGACCGGCGGGCGTCGCCAGCCGCGACGGCGCCTTCTTCGCTTTCAGGGCACTGCCGGCGGTGATTCTGGGCGGTTTGGACTCGGTGGTCGGAGCCCTTGTCGGCGGCATGATCATCGGCTTCGCCGAGATCTTCGCCGGGCAGTACCTGGCCTCCTACACGGGGGTCATCGGCGTGGGCTACCAGCAGGTCGTGCCCTACGTGGTCATGCTCATAGGCCTCCTCGTGAGGCCCTACGGGCTGTTCGGAACAGAAGAGGTGAGGCGGGTATGAGCGGCCACCCGCAGGCGCCACTGGGGTCCCAATGAGGGGCCGGCCCAACCTCTACACGTCCTACCTGGCCGAGTCCCAGCTGTTCCCGACCCGCGTCCAGAAGGTACTGGTCGTCCTGGCCGTTGCAGTGCTCGTGCTGATGCCCTTCGAGCTTCCGGTGATCGACCAGATCCCGGTGGTGAACTTCCTCGGCGACAACACCTGGCTACGTGTGGTCAACCGCATGCTCATCTACTGCATTGCGGCGCTGGGCCTGAACATCCTGTCCGGGCTGGCCGGCCAGGTCTCGCTCGGCCACGCCTTCTTCATGGGCAGCGGCGCCTACACGGCGGTGCTGCTCGGGGGCAAGGGCTCGGCCAACCTCTGGGGTTGGGGCCTGCCGATCTGGATCTGGCTGCCGGCGGCAGGGGTCGTGGCTGCCCTGCTCGGAATCGCCGTTGCACCGGCGGCCGTGAGGGTCAGAGGCCTGTACCTGGGCATCGCGACGCTGGGGTTGGTCTTCATCGGGCTGCACCTGTCACGCGTCTTCCCGGAAATCGCCGGGCCGGGAGCCCTGGGCCGCAAGTGGCCGAGGCTGCAGTTCCGCCTCTGGAAGGAGGAGGAGCCGCTGGTCGACTTCTCCCGCGACGGTGACTGGCTCTGGTTCGAGGCCACCAAGAACCAGAAGACCTACCTGTTCCTGCTGGCCCTGACCGTGCTGTTCGCGATCCTGGCCGCCAACATCGCAAGGACCCGGACCGGCAGGGCCCTGGCGGCAATCAGGGACAGGGACGTGGCGGCCGAGATCATGGGCGTCCCCGAGTTCCGCTACAAGACCATGGCCTTCGCCATCTCCTCGTTCTACGCCGGTGTGGCAGGTGCGCTGCTGGCGGTGCTTGCCGGGCAGGTGCCCCCCGAGTCGTGGAGCCTGATCCTCTCCATCGAGTTCATAGCCATCCTGTTGATCGGTGGGATGGGCCGCATCTCCGGAGTCCTGCTGGGCTCCTTCTTCGTGGTCCTGTCCCACCGCTTCATCGAGGAGGGCGTGGACCTGATGAAGGACCAGGTCGAGGCCGGAGGCCTGCTCTCGGGCCTGTTCGATCTCATCATCAGCACGGGCAACGAGGACGGCGGCATCCTGGCCATCTCAGAGACGGCGCTGGGCTACCCGCTGCCCGCCAGCGCCCTGGACGAGATCATCTACGGACTGCTGATCATCGTGTTCCTGCTGTTCGAGCCCCTGGGGCTGTACGGCATCTGGGTGAAGGTACGCAACTACTGGAAGGGCTGGCCGTTCAGCTACTGAGCCGCCGTCCCGCGAGATCTCGGATCCAGGAGGGTCCGGGCTACCCAATGGAGAGGGGAAACCAATGAGACGGTTGTGGAAGGTGCTGGCCCTCGTGCTGGCCTTCACGGTCGTGGCCGCCGCATGTGGCAGCGACGACGCCGACGAGGCGGCGCCCGCAGCCACGACGGCAGCGGCGCCGGCCACCACGGCGGCGCCCGCAGCCACGACGGCAGCGGCGGCACCCGCCACCACGGCGGCGCCCGCCACGACGGCCGCGCCGGTCGTGGTCGAGGACGACTCCTGTGTCGGCCTCGTCACCGACGTGGGCGAGGTCGATGACAAGTCCTTCAACCAGTCGGCCTGGGAGGGTGTCCAGGCGGCAGGTGCCGACCTGGGCGTCGACGTCGACTACATCGAGACTCAGGCCGCCAAGGACTACGCCACCAACATCGGCCTGTTCGCCGACTCCGGTTGCGACGTGATCGTGACGGTCGGGTTCGCCCTGGGCGAGGCCACCGCGGCCGCCGCCGGCGAGTACCCGGACGTGGACTTCATCGGCGTAGACCAGTGGCAGGCCGAGGCCATCGCCAACGTGGCCGGCCTCATCTTCCCGGAGGACCAGGCCGGGTTCCTGGCCGGTGCGCTGGCCGGGTCGCTCTCCAAGTCGGGCGTCATCGCAGAGGTATTGGGCACCGACCTGGTCCCGCCGGTGGTCGCGTTCGGCGAGGGCTTCGTGAACGGCGCCAGGCACGTCAACCCGGGCATCCAGGTCATCAAGACCTACCACCCGGGTGGCCTGGACGTGGCGTTCACTGATCCCGAGTGGGGCGCCACCACCGCACGTCAGGCCCTGGACCAGGGTGCCGACGTGGTGTTCGGGGCAGGTGGCAAGACCGGAAACGGGGCCATCATCGAGGTCGCCGGCGAGGCGGGTGCGTTCTGCATCGGTGTCGACACCGACCAGTGGAACACAGTTCCCGAGGCCCAGCCGTGCCTCGTGTCGTCGGCCATGAAGCTGATCACCGACGGCGTGGTCGACCTGATCACCCAGTCGTATGCCGGCTCGCTGCCCAGCGGGAACTACGTGGGCAACGTGGGCCTGGCGCCCTTCCACGACCATGCAGGCTCCGTGCCGGCCGACGTCCAGGACATGCTGGTCACCCTGAAGGCGGACCTGGAGTCCGGCGCCGTGGACGCGTGCGTCTGGTCGGACTGCCCGGAGGCAGCGGTCGAGATCGCGTTCGACTTTGGTGTGACTGAGGATGTGATTCGGGTTGGTGCGATTGCTGACTTGTCGGGGATCTTTGCTCCGTTGGTGATCCAGAT
>CAYFOV010000029.1:8997-15797 GCA_964344855.1 uncultured Candidatus Nemicrothrix sp. | reverse complement strand
ACCTTGGACCAGGTCTACGACGGCGCCTGCTTCGTCGCAGGATGACCTGAACCGGACATGAGCGGTAGGAGGGCGGCCCTCAGGGCCGCCCTCCCACACCGCCACAGACCACTGACCAACGGAGGGAAGCAGACCGGATGCTCGAAGTGGCGAACCTCGAGGTCGTCTACAACGAGGTGGTCCTCGTGCTGCGCGGCCTGTCCATAGAGGTGGGCGACGGCCAGATCGTGGCCCTCCTGGGCGCCAACGGGGCCGGCAAGACCACGACGACAAGGGCCATCTCCGGCCTCCTGAACGTGCACGAGGGCAAGGTCACCAAGGGCAGCGTCACCTTCGACGGCGAGCGGATAGACGACAAGGAGCCGTCGGCGATCGTCCGCTCCGGCCTCACACAGGTGATGGAGGGCCGGCGTGTCTTCGCCGAGTTGACCGTCGACGAGAACCTGGTGACCGGCGGGATCACCAACACCGACAAGGGAGCGATCGACGAGGCCTACGAGCGGGTCATGACCATGTTCCCGGTGCTGGCCGATCGCCGGAAGACCACGGCCGGCTACCTGTCGGGTGGGGAGCAGCAGATGCTCGCCATCGGAAGGGCCCTGATGGTCAACCCCAAGCTGTTGATCCTGGACGAGCCGTCGCTGGGGCTGGCACCGAAGCTGGTGGCCCAGATCCGCGACATCGTCGTCGACATCAACAAGGCCGGAACCAGCGTGCTGCTCATCGAGCAGAACGCGACCATGGCGCTCTCGATAGCCGACTACGGCTACATCATGGAGACCGGCAAGGTGGTCATGGACGGGCCCGCGGCGAAGCTGCTGGCCGACGAGGACGTCCAGGAGTTCTACCTGGGCCTCCACGGCGAAGAGGGTGAGCGCAAGTCCTTCAGGGACGTCAAGCACTACAAGCGAAGGAAGAGGTGGCTCTCATGAACGCCGCGGACCCCCTCCTCCAGGTGGACGACATCAGCCTCTCGTTCAAGGGCGTCAAGGCCATCTCCGACGTGTCATTCGAGGTCCAGGAAGGCGAGTTGTTCGCCATCATCGGCCCGAACGGGGCTGGCAAGACATCCATCTTCAACACAATCAGCCAGGTGTACCGCCCCCAGGAGGGCGACATCCGCTGGAAGGGTGAGAGCATCATGGGCTCGCGGCCCGACCGGGTGGCCGAGCTCGGCATAGCCCGCACCTTCCAGAACATCGAGCTCTTCCCGCACATGACCGTCCTGGAGAACCTGCTGCTGGGGCGCCACATCCGGATGAAGAGGTCCTGGCTGGCGGGGTCGCTCTGGTTCGGGCCAGCCAAGCACGAGGAGATGGAGCACCGCCTGGCGGTGGAGGACATCATCGACTTCCTCGAGATCGAGCAGTGGCGCAAGCACCCCGTGGCCCTCCTGCCCTACGGCTATCAGAAGCGCGTCGAGCTGGGAAGGGCACTGGCCATGCAGCCGGAGCTGCTCCTGCTGGACGAGCCGGTGGCGGGCATGAACCTGGAGGAGACCGAGGACATGGCCAGGTTCATCCTGGACATCCGCCGGGAGCTGGGCCTGTCGATGATCCTCGTTGAGCACGACATGGGCCTCGTCATGGACATCGCCGACCGGGTACTCGTGCTGGACTTCGGCGAGATGATCTCCATGGGTGCACCGGCCGAGGTGCAGAGGGACCCGGCGGTCATCGCCGCCTACCTGGGCGACGAGGCCGGGTTCGCAGCTGCCACGGACTGATGGCCTGATCGGCGATGGCCGAGGTTGACAGCTTCGGAACGGCGGCCGCCGAGCGCGTCGCCTGCGAGTTGCCTGAGGTGGACCTGGACCTGTTCCACCTGTCGTTCGCCCTCTCGAGGGCGGCGACCAGGTTCGTGAGGCGGGTCGAGTCCTCGGTCCACCGGCCGGCCGGCCTGACCTGGGCGGGCTTCCGGATCCTGTTCACCGTCTGGGCCTGCGGGAGCCTGGAGTCCCACCGGATAGCGCACTTCTCGGGCCTCTCGCGCGCCTCGGTATCGAGTGCGGTCAACACCCTCGAGCGGGACGGCCTCGTGAAGAGGTCACGCGACAGGTCCGACCGTCGCCTGGTGACGGTGGCCCTGACCGGTGAGGGCCACGAGGTGGTCCGGCGGACCTACGCCAGCCAGCACGAACAGGAGCGGGCCCTGTTCAGGGAGCTGGCCGAGGAGGAGGTACGGCTGTTGACCTCCGCCATGGAGACCGTGCTGGCGACCCCGTGGCAGGCCGACGGCGAGGCCGGCTGAGGCCCGGCTCCGGCACCTCCGGGTGGCCACGCCGGGGGTGCCGGCAGGTGTGCCCCGGTCAGGCCCTGACCGCGAGGCTGTCGGGATCGTAGAAGGACCGGTAGGAGGGGGTGGCGCCAACCCGCTCACCGTTCACCACCACCTCGAAGGATGCCTCCAGGAGGGCGTCACGCGGGGATCCCCGCTCGTGTGTGACATAGCCCATTCCGAGGGCGGCCCCGACCGTGTGGCCGTACATGCCAGACGTGATCCGGCCGACCAGGTCGCGGTCACGCAGGATCGGCTCGTCGTGATACAGGAGGGGCTCCGGGTCGTCGAGGCGGAACTGGACGAGCCGGCGGGTCAGGCCCTCCTCCCGCTGTGCCAGCAGGGCCTCCCGTCCGACGAAACCGCCGGGCTTGTCCCAGGCAACGCCCCATGACAGGCCCGCCTCGAGGGGGGAGTCCTCATCGCAGATGTCCTCCCCCCAGTGCCGATAGGCCTTCTCCATCCTCAGCGAGTTCATGGCGTGCATTCCAGCGGGTACCAGCCCCCGGTCCCTGCCCGCATCCCAGAGCACGTCGAACACCCCAAGGGAGAACTCGGTCGGCACGTAGAGCTCCCACCCCAACTCCCCCATGTACGTACGCCTCACGGCGGTGACCCTGGCGTAGCCCAGGTCGATCTCGGCCAGGGTGCCGAAGGGGAAGGGCTCGTTGCCGAGGTCGGCGTCGGTCAGGGGGGCGAGGAGGCTGCGGGCCTCGGGACCGAACACCCCGAGCACCGACCACGCGGAGGTTACGTCGGTCAGGGCCATCCGGGCACCGTCAGGGGTCTGTCTCCGGACCCAGTCAGCGTCGCGGCCCTGGGTGGAGAAGGCGGTCACCACGAGGAAGCGGTCCTCTCCGAGGCGGTTCACGGTGAGGTCCGCCTCTATCCCGCCGCGCTCGTTCAACCACGTGGTGTAGACCGACGTGCCCGGTTCCACGTCGACGTCGGCGGCCGAGATGCGGTTGAGCACGCTCGCCGCGTCGGGACCCTGCACGAGCAACTTGGCCAGCGACGACTGGTCGAACAGGGCCACGCCCTCCCTGCAGGCACGGTGCTCGGCCGCCGAGTGCTCAAACCAGTTCTGGCGTCCGTACGAGTACTCGTACGCGGGATCCACGCCCTCTGGGGCGAACCAGTTCGGCCGCTCCCAACCACCGGCCTCGCCGTGACAGGCCCCGAGCGCCGCAAGGCGGTCGTGGAAGGGCGAGCGCCTCGCCCCCCTGGCGGTCTCGACCTGCCGGAAGGGCCAGTGCATGGCGTAGAGCAGGCCCAGGGCCTCGACCGAGCGGTCCCTCAGGTAGCGGCGGTTGCCCTGGAAGTGGTGCATGCGCCTGATGTCGACGTCCCAGAGGTCCATCGGGGGATGCCCGTGGACGATCCAGTCGGCCAGCACCCTGCCGGCCCCGCCGGCCGACTGGATGCCGACCGAGTTGAAGCCGGTGGCGACGAAGTGGTTGCGCAGCTCGGGCGTCTCCCCGAGCAGGTAGCGGTCATCCGGGGTGAACGACTCCGGGCCGTTGAAGAACAGACGGATGCCGATCTCCCCGAGGACGGGCACCCGCTGGCAGGCCCGCTCGTAGACGGGCGCCAGGTGGTCCCAGTCCTCGTCCAACTGCATGAACGGCCTGTCGATGGGAAGGCCCTCGACCCCGAACGGCTTGGCCACGGGCTCGAATGCACCGACCAGGAGCCGGCCGGCATCCTCCTTCACGTAGATGCAGTTGTCCGTATCGCGCAGCGTCGGCAGCCCCGAGGGCAGGTCCGGGATCGGTTCGGTCACCAGGTAGAAGTGCTCGCAGGCCTGGAGCGGAATGTCGACGCCCGCCCTCCGGCCAAGCTCATGGGACCACATGCCCGCGCAGGTGACCACGTACTCGGCCTCGACAGGTCCCTGGTCGGTCCGGACGCCCACCGCCCTTCCCTCCCGGGTGAGGATCTCCTCGACCGCGACGCCCTCCAGGATCGTGGCGCCCCGCTCCCTGGCGGCTGCCGCCAGGGCCATCGTCGTGTCGACAGGGGAGGCCTGCCCGTCGCCCGGTACCCACACGCCGCCGACCAGGCCCGTCGGGTCCATGAGCGGCCAACGCTCGACCAGGGCGTCGACGTCGACCACCTCGACCTCGACGTCGAAGCAACCGGCCATGGCCGCACCCCGTACCAGCTCCTCCATGCGCCCGGGGTTGTCGGCGAGGCTCACCGACCCGACCTGTCGGAACCCGGTCGGATGGCCCATCTCCGACTCCAGGCGGGAGTAGAGGTCGGCCGAGTAGGCCGCCAGCCGCGTCATGTTGTGGGTGGCCCGTAACCGTCCGACCAGGCCCGCAGCGTGCCACGTCGTCCCGCTGGTGAGGGTGTGCCGTTCCAGCAGCAGGACGTCGGTCCAGCCCAGCTCGGTGAGGTGGTAGGCGACGCTGGCCCCCACGATCCCGCCGCCGACGACCACCACCTGCGCACGCTCGGGAACAGCTCTGGCCATCGGCCCAACCCCCTCCTGATCGACGGGATCCGGCCCGCCGGCAGGTACCCCTTGCGGTTAGAAAACTTAGCGATTACGTTACTACCTATAACGCCAGTGACGCCGGTCACCGCGCTCCGGGTGATCGACGGTTTCGGTCGTGTACGGCCGCCGGAGTGTAGGGCCCTGCCGAGGGTTCGGCCACGAGTCGAAGGAGGGGGGAAGTGGTCCAACAGCGAGCGATGGCCCAACGCCACCTGGTGCCCCACTTCACGAGGGCCTCGGCATGGCGCGATTCCGGTCTCCCGATCATCGAGCGGGCCGAGGGCTGCTACCTCTGGGACAGCGACGGAAACAGGTACCTGGACGGCCTGGCTGGCCTGTTCTGCGTGAACATCGGCCACGGTCGCACCGACCTGGCCGCGGCAGCCGCCAAGCAGATGGAGACCCTCGCCTACACCACCAACTGGGGGTTCGCCCACCCGCCGGCGATAGAGGCTGCCACCATGATCTCCGAGGTGGCTCCAGGCGACCTGAGCGAGGTGTTCTTCGTCAGCTCGGGGTCCGAGGCAGTCGAGTCGGCCCTCAAGTTCGCCCGCAACTACCACCTGGCACGGGGCGACACCGACCGCCACAAGGTGATATCCCGCAACTGGGCCTACCACGGCACGACCCTGGGGGCCCTCACGGTGACGGGTATACCGAGGTTCAGGGAGCCGTACGGTCCGATGCTCTGGGACGGCGTCAGGCACGTGGCCAACACCAACCAGTGCACCTCGCCGCCCGGTACCGGAGCTGCCGACCTCTCGTGCGTGTCCGCCGTGGAGGAGGCCATCCTGGCGGAGGGCCCCGAGACCGTGTCCATGGTCATAGCCGAGCCCGTCCAGAACGGCGGCGGCGCCCTGGTCCCCCCGGACGGCTACTGGCAGGAGCTACGCAGCATCTGCGACCGCCACGGCGTGCTGCTGTGCGCCGACGAGGTGATCTGCTCCTTCGGGCGGTTCGGGCACTGGTTCGCCAGCGAGCGCTTCGGCGTGGTGCCCGACATGATCACCTTCGCCAAGGGGGTCACATCCGCCTACCAGCCCCTCGGCGGCGTGGTGATCAGGGGCCCGCTGGTGGAGGAGGTCTACGACTCGCACCTCGGCTCCTTCGTGCACGGATCCACCTTCGGCGGACACCCGGTGGCCACTGCCGTGGCCGTGGCCAACATGACGGCGATGCGCGAGGCCAGGGTCATGGAGCACGTCCTCGCCAACGAGGCAGCCTTCGCCGGCAGGCTGGGCGACCTGGTGGCGGGCCACCCGTGCGTGCGCGAGGTGAGGGGCACAGGGTTCTTCTACGCCATCGAGCTCTGCGCAGACCGTGAGGCCGACACGGGCCTGAGCCCATCCCAGGCGGCAGCCCTGCAGGGCGGGGTCCTGGGTGGGTTCGTGCGTGAGGAACTCATGACGATCAGGCCGGACGACCGCGGCTACACGGGCCTGACCATCTCGCCGCCCCTCGTGGCCGACGCCGAGGTGATCGACGACCTGGCCGAGCGGACCGACCGGGTCCTGGGCCGGGTCGACGCATGGCTGGCCGAATACGACCGATGAGGAGATCGCGCCCGTAGGGGCACGAGACAGGAAGGACCAACGTGGGGGAACTGCGCCACCAATTCGGGTCGGGATGTAGACGTCCGGACCCAGTGGTCGGCTTTTCTCGCTGGTTCTGCCCACAGGTGATCACGACCGGTCCGGAGGGGGTTGTCCCGACGGGACAGCGCACCGGGCGACAAGTCGGGTCGCACAACCGACAAGCAAGGAGCAGAACATGAAAAGACTGTTGGCAGTCCTGATGGTGCTCGGCCTCGTAGCCGCCGCATGCGGCGACGATGCCGACGACGCATCGTCCGGCGGGTCGGGAGGTGCGGCTGCGACGACGGCTGCACCTGCCGCCACCACGGCCGCGCCCGCCGCCACCACGGCTGCGCCCACGACGGTCGCACCCGAGGCCACGGCAGGGCTCGACGAGTTGAACGTGGCGTACTTCCTGGAGTGGCCGACGGCCAACCAGGTTGCGC
>CAYFOV010000029.1:0-8897 GCA_964344855.1 uncultured Candidatus Nemicrothrix sp. | reverse complement strand
AGGCCGCCATGAAGGAGCAGATGGACTTCTTCGTGGAGCAGGGAGAGATCCCGACGGCCCTGGACAGTTACGACGCAGTCGTGGATACCAGCTTCCTGCAGCGGGTGAAGTAGTAGTCCCCTCGTCCGGCCGGGCCGACCCGCGGCCCGGCCGGACACCGTCACGGGGTGTCGGACGCCGCCTGGCGGGGTCCGACACCCCGTCACACCTGCACCCGCACGAACCAATGCCTACGATCGCCGATGTGTCCGGCGGTCGCAAGAAGGGAAGCCGATGAAGGACCTCTCGGTCGATGGGGTGAGCATGGTCTACGACCTGCCCAAGGGCGGCTCGGTCCATGCCCTCCACGACGTGTCGTTCGACCTGCCGGCCGGACGGCTGCTGACCCTGTTGGGGCCCTCTGGATGCGGCAAGACGACGCTGCTCAACATCCTGGCGGGCTTCCTGGCCCCGACGGAAGGAGCGGTGACGCTGGGAGGCGACCCCGTTACGGGCCCGGGCCAGGAGAGGGGCATGGTGTTCCAGCAGGGGGCCCTGTTCGAGTGGCAGAGCGTCTCCCAGAACGTGGCCTTCGGGCCCCGGATGAACCGGAGGAAGAGGTCCGAGACACGTGAGCTGGTAGAGGACCTGCTGGCCACCGTCGGACTTCAGGGCTTCGGCGACAAGGCCATCTACGAGCTCTCCGGCGGCATGCAGCAGCGCGTGGCCCTGGCCCGGTGCCTGGCCAACGATCCCGAGGTCATGCTCATGGACGAGCCCCTCGGGGCGCTGGACGCCCTCACCAGGGAGAAGATGCAGGGTCTCGTCCTGAAGCTCTGGCAGGAGACGGGCAAGACCATCGTGCTGGTCACCCACAGCGTCGAGGAGGCCCTCTATCTCGGGGACAGGCTCTTCGTCATGGCTCCCCGGCCCGGCCGGGTGGAGAAGGACTACGAGCTGCCGTTCGCAGAGGTCGGCCTGCACGTCGACCCACGGGAGCTGAAGGCCTCCCCCGAGTTCATCGAGAAGCGCGAGGAGCTGCTTTCCCTCATCTGGGAGATGGAGGAGCAGATCATGGGACACGAGGGGGCCATGTCGTGAGCATCGACGACGTGGACATGGACGAGACCAGCACGGACGACGTGGCCGTCGACGGGTTGGGCGACGGCCCGGCCGCCACCGGTGGCCGCCGCCGCGGCCGCGAGGACTCCCGCAAGACCGTCACCTTCGGGGATGCCTCGGAGGTGACCACCTCAAAGGCCTGGATGGCCGGCTCCCTGGCCGGCCTGATGCTCATCTGGTACCTCGTGAAGCAGGGCGCCGAGCCGATGATCGACGACAAGACCTTTCCCTCGCAGCGGCAGACCTGGGACGCCCTGGTCGAGATCGCACGCGACGGCTACCGCCGCGTGACCCTCGTGGAACATGCCTACGCCAGCCTCAACAGGGTGGTGAAGGGCCTCGTCTACGGCATGGTCATCGGCATACCGGTGGGGTTCGCAATGGGCCTGTCGAAGCGCCTCAGGGGGATCTTCGACCCCCTGGTCGAGTTGTTCCGGCCGATCCCGCCGCTCGCCCTGCTCCCCCTGTTCATCATGTGGTTTGGAATAGGCGAGACATCCAAGGTGAACCTGCTGGTCTGGGCCTCGGTGTGGGTGATGATCATCGCCGCCCGGTCCGGGGTCCTGGGCGTTCGGGGCTCCAAGGTCCACGCCGCCTACTCGCTCGGCGCCAACCGGTGGCAGATCCTGCGCTACGTGATCCTCCCGAACGCCCTGCCGGAGATCTTCACCGGGATGAGGGTGGCGCTCGGGGTGAGCTGGGGGACCCTGGTGGCCGCCGAGCTGACGGGCACAGACACGGGCCTCGGCGCCATGATCTACATAGCCAGCCGCTTCTTCCGGATGGACATAGTCGTGGCCAGCATCATCGTGATCGGTGTCATCGGCGTGGCCATGGACGTGGTCATGCGCGTCCTCGAGGCCCGGTTGATCCCCTGGCGCGGCAAGGGCTGAGGCCTCCCCCGTCCGGAATGCCGTGACCACGCTGCTGGAGCGGCTGCGCGAGAGGGCGGCGGATGACCCGGCTCGTGTGGTCGTGGCCGACCTGGGCGACCGGCGGGCCGACGACGCGGCAACTCGGCTGGTGGGCGAGGACCTGGCCGAAGTCGTCGAACCGGTCCTCGACCGTGCCGACCCGGCTGTCGGTCCAGTGGCCGATCGGGCAGAGGCCGCGGGGCTGGACCCGTCGGACCCGGTGGCGGCGGCAGCCGTTCTCGTGGGGGCCGGGCGTGCCGACGCCGCCGTGGCCGGCGCCACCCGGCCGACGGCCGACGTCGTGAGCGCAGGCCTCAAGGTGCTTGGCGTGGCCCCGGGAGCCTCGCTGGTGAGCGGCTGCGTGCTGCTCGAGCTCCCCGACGGCAGGCCGGTGGCGTTCGCCGACTGCGGCGTCGTACCCGACCCGGATGCAGGACAGTTGGCCTCGATCGCCGTGTCGACCGCTGACACCTTCCAGCGGCTCGCAGGGGAGGAGGCCCGGGTGGCCATGCTCTCGTTCTCGACCAGGGGCAGCGCAGAGCACCCACGGGTCGACAAGGTCCGCCTGGCTAGGAGGCTGGTGGAGGAGGCGGCGCCCGGGCTGGCCGTCGACGGCGAGCTCCAGTTCGACGCCGCCTGGGTCCCCGAGGTGGGGGCCGCCAAGGCGCCCGGCTCGCCGGTGGCCGGCAGGGCCAACGTGTTCGTCTTCCCGGACCTGGACTCCGGCAACATCGCCTACAAGGTGGCCGAACGCCTGGGTGGAGCACGTGCCGTCGGCCCCCTGCTGCAGGGACTGGACGGGGTGATGCACGACCTCTCACGCGGGTGCACGGCCGATGAGATCGTGGATCTGGCCGTGGTGGCCGGAGTCCAGGCCCGGGCCTGAGGGGCCCGCCGCATGCCGCTCTCGGCCGTGCTGCTGGTGACAGCGTCGGTGGTCCTGCACGCCGGCTGGAACGCCCGCCTGCACAGGTCCGACGACCCTGAGGTGGTCGTGGCCATGAGCTACCTCCTCGTGGGCCTGGCGCTGGTTCCGGCGCTGGTCGCCGACCCGCCCACCGAGGTCGTCGGGTGGGTGGTGGTGTCGTCGGCCGCCCAGGCCGCCTACCTGGGGACCCTGGGCACCGCCTACCGACAGGGCAGCCTGAGCGTGGCCTACCCGATCGCCCGGGGCACAGCCCCTCTGCTGGTGGCGCTGGGGGGATGGCTCTTCCTGGACGAGACCCCGTCGCTGCCCACAGGCGTCGGCCTCGTGGTACTGGTCTCGGGACTGCTCCTGCTGGCCGGGCTGGGCCGGCGCATGGGGGAGCGGCGGGTGGTGCTCCTGGCCGCCGTCACAGGCGTGGCGACGGTGGCGTACTCGCTGGTGGACGCCGGTGCGGTGGACCACACGGGACCACTCGGGTACCTGTCGGTGGTGATGGCGACGAGCGCCGTGGCCGTGCTCATTGCCCGCCGGCCCGGCTGGCGGCGCCTCTCCGACGCCCTGGCACCGGGGGCGCTCGTCGGGGTGGGGCAGGGCGGTGCCTACGCCCTGGTCCTGGTGGCCTTCCAGCAGGCCCAGGCGGGACAGGTCACGGGCCTGCGCCAACTGTCGGTCCTGCTGGGGGTGGTCGTGGCCAGGGAGGCGCTCGGTGCGAGGGCGCTGTGGGGAGCCGGCCTGGTGGCGGCCGGCGCCGCCCTGGTGGTGTGGTGATCAGCCGACACTCACCAATGAGGAAAGACGCATAACTTGTCCGCGAGTCTGTCTAACGCTAGCGTGAGCCGATGCGCCGCCAGACCCTGAGCACCGACCAGGTGGTGGAGTGCGCAGCCGACCTGGTCGACTCCGAGGGCTTCGAGGCGCTCACCCTGACCCGCGTGGCAGCCGAGCTGGGGGTCCGCCAGCCGGCCCTCTACAGGCATGTGGACGGCTACGACGCCCTGGTCCGGGCCCTCGGCCTACGCGGCCGCGAGATCATCGCCGGGCGCCTTGCCGAGGCAGCGGTCGGCAAGGCCGGCGACGACGCGGTGAGAGCCATGGGGAACGCCTGGAGGGGCGTGGTAAGGGACCATCCGGGCCAGTACGCGGCAACCGACCGGTACCCCTGCGCCGGCGACCAGGAACTGGAGGCCGCCGTGGAACGCGTGGTGCACGTGCTGGCCCAGGCCCTGGTCGCCTACGACCTGGACGCCGACGACCAGGTGCACGTGGCCAGGTCGCTGCGGAGCGCCTTCCACGGCTTCGCCCACCTCGAGTCGGGCGACGGCCACCCACACCCCCTCGACCTGGACGAGACCTTCGACCACCTCCTGGACCTGGTGTGCGCCGGAATCCACGCCCTGCGCGCGCTGGCGGACTGAGATCCGGGAGCCCCGGACCATGGCCGTCCACGCACCCCGGCTCGGCCCTCGCGTGCGGTCGCGGGAAGGGGAGATGGCGGGGGTGACCCGGTGACCCGACTCGGGTTCGTGCTGGACTCAGGAACCTGCATCGGCTGCCACGCCTGCACCGTCGCCTGCAAGAGCGAGCACGATGTGCCCCTGGGCGTCAACCGGACCTGGCTCAAGTACGTGGAGACCGGCAGCCACCCCGACACCGATCGGCACTTCTCGGTAATGCGCTGCAACCACTGCGACGATGCCCCGTGCGTGGCCATCTGCCCCACATCGGCCCTGTTCGTGGCAGGCAACGGCGTCGTGGACTTCGACGACAGGCTCTGCATCGGCTGCAAGGGCTGCATGAACGCCTGCCCCTACGATGCGGTCTACATCAACCCGGTCACCTCCACGGCCCACAAGTGCAACTTCTGCAACCACCGCGTGACCGAGGGCCTCGAGCCGGCGTGCGTGGTCGTCTGCCCGACACAGGCCATACGGGTGGGCGACCTGGATGACCCCGCCTCGGAGATCGCCGCCCTCCACGCCGACGGAGGGGGGGCTGTCAGGTCCCCGGAGCAGGGCACCCGGCCCAAGGTGGTCTACCGGAACGCCGTCCCGGCCTCCCTCGACCCCCTCGCCTCGGCCATCGCCCCCGACGGGATGATCTGGTCCGACACCCACGACGACCACCCCACGCCAAGCCCTGTGGCGCTGGCGGCGGCTCCCAGGCAGGACGGCGGCGACACGGCACGGACCGTCTACACGACTCGCCACCCGGCCGTGTGGGGATCCATGGTCTCGGGCTACCTGGTGACCAAGGCCATCGCCGCAGGCGTGATGCTGGTGGCTGCCCTCCTGACCGTCCTGGGCCACGGCGACGACCGCGTCGCGGTGGGGGTGGTCCCGCCGATGCTCGCCGGTGCCTTCCTGGTGCTGACCGGGGCGCTGCTGGTCGGTGACCTGAAGCAGCCGCGGCGCTTCCACTACCTGTTGACAAGGGGGAACAGGTCTTCCTGGCTGGTCAAGGGAGCCTGGGTGCTCGGCGGGTTCGCAGCCATGTGTGCCGCCTGGTGGGTGGCCGGCCTGGCCGGCGCCGGCGGGGTGTTGCCGGTGCTCGTCCCACCGACCGTCCTCCTGGCCCTGGGCACCGCCGGCTACACGGCGTTCCTGTTCGGCCAGTGCGAGGGCCGTGACCTGTGGCAGGAGCCCCTGCTGCTGCCGATGCTGCTCGTCCAGGCGTTGGTGGCCGGTGCCGCGGCCTACTCCGTGCTGGACCTGTTCGCAGACCTACCGGCAACCGGGGGCATCAGGTGGGTGTTCCTGGCGGCCCTCCTGGCCAACGCCGCCCTGGTCGCCGCCGAGGCCTCCGGCAGCCACACCAGGCACGTGGCGATGGCGCTGGCCGACCTCACCTCCGGGTCGCAGCGGACCAGGTTCAGGCTCTGGGCCCTGCTGGGTGCCACCGTGCCCGCCCTCCTGGTCGCCCTGGCCATCGCAGGCGGTGGAGGCGCCGTCCTGACGGCACTGGCCGGGCTCTCGGCCCTTGCCGGCCTGTTCGCCTACGAGGACGCCTACGTGCGGGCCGGCCAGTCGGTTCCGCTGTCGTGAGCCACACGGGAGGACCGACGTGCTGACCGCCTACCCGCCCGAGGACCAGTGGGACGACCTCGAGGCGCTGGACGCCAAGGCCTGGCCCGAGCAGGTCAGGCGGCGCTTCCGCCTGGTGCCAACGACCTGTTTCAACTGCGAGGCCAACTGCGGCCTGCTGGCCTGGGTCGACAAGGAGACGGGCAGGGTCGCCAAGTTCGAGGGCAACCCGGTGCATCCGGCCAGCCGGGGCCGCAACTGTGCCAAGGGGCCGGCCACGATCAACCAGGTGGAGGACCCTGAGCGGATCCTCCACCCCCAGAAGAGGGTGGGTGAGCGGGGAGGCGGCCTCTGGGAGCGCATCACGTGGGACCAGGCCCTCGACGAGATCGGGACACGCATCGGCACGGCCTTCCGGGAGGGCCGCCACGACGAGGTCATGTACCACGTGGGCCGGATGGGCGACGACTCCTACATGGAGCGGGTGCTGCACTCGTGGGGGATCGACGGCCACAACAGCCACACCAACATCTGCTCCAGCGGGGCCCGCGTCGGTTACGCCACCTGGATGGGTTTCGACAGGCCCTCTGCCGACTTCGCCAACGCCAAGGTCATCTTCCTCGTCTCCTCCCACCTGGAGGCCGGCCACTACTTCAACCCCCACGCCCAGCGCATCATGGAGGGAAGGGAGGCGGGCGCCACGATCGTCTGCGTCGACCCCCGGCTCTCCAACACCGCCTCCCACGCCGACCACTGGCTCTCCGCATGGCCTGGCACTGAGGCGTTCCTGCTCCTGGCGATAGCCCGGCTGCTCGTCGAGGCCGGCACCTGGGACAGGGAGTTCTTCAGGCGTTGGGTCAACTGGGAGACCTTCCTGACCTCGACCAGAGCGGACCTGGAGCCGGTGTTCGACAACGTCGAGGACGCCCTCCTCGACCTCTACGCCGACTACACGCCCGCCGAGGCGGCCAGGGTCTGCGGCCTGGACGAGGCCCTCATCAGGGAGGTGGCCAGGGTGGTGGGCGAAGGCCTCGGCGGCTTCGCCTCGCACACCTGGCGTGCGGCCTCGGCAGGCAACGCCGGTGGCTGGCAGGTGTCCCGGTGCCTGCAGTTCCTGAACGTACTCACCGGCAGCGTCGGCACGGTCGGGGGCACAAACGCCAACGGCTGGAACAAGTTCATCCCGGTCACCCCCGGCCATCCGGAGCCGCAGGGACGCTGGAACGAGATGAGCTGGCCCATCGAGTTCCCCCTGGCCCACCACGAGATGTCCATCCTCCTGCCCCACTTCCTGAAGGCCGGGCGGGGCCGCATCGACACCTACTTCTCCCGCGTCTACAACCCGGTGTGGACCAACCCAGACGGCTTCACCTGGCTGGAGGTCCTCTCCGACCCGGACAAGGTGGGATGCCACGTGGCCCTCACGCCCACGTGGAACGAGTCGGCATGGTTCGCCGACTACGTGCTGCCCATGGGGCTGTCGTCGGAGCGCCACGACCTTGCCAGCTTCGAGACCCACTCCGGCCGCTGGGTGGGCTTCCGCCAGCCCGTGCTCCGGAGGCACGCCGAGCTGGACGGCGGGACCGTCGAGCGGACCCACGAGGCCAACCCGGGAGAGGTGTGGGAGGAACAGGAGTTCTGGATCGACCTCTCCTGGCGCATCGACCCCGACGGTTCACTCGGCATCAGGGGGCAGTTCGAGAGCCGGGAACGGCCTGGCGAGCCGCTAAGCATCGACGAGTACTACCGGATGCTGTTCGAGGGATCGGTGCCGGGCCTTCCGGAGGCGGCGGCCGCCGAGGGCCTGGACGCCCTCGAGTACATGCGGCGCAAGGGCTCGTTCGCCATCCCGGGCGACCAGTACGAGGTGCACGAGCGGCCGGTGCCGGACTCGGACCTGGAGGGCGCCAGCCTCGGCCCGGACGGCGTGTACCGCAGGCAGGGCACGGCCGGGTCCCACGGCTCACTGGACGAGATCACCGGCCACATGCCGTTCATCGGAGACGGCTCGCCGGCCGTGGAGGTGGACGGCGAGGCCAGGTTCGGGTTCCCGACGCCCTCCAAGAAGCTGGAGTTCTACTCCGAGACCATTAGGGACTGGGGATGGCCCGAGTACGCCATGCCCACGTTCATCAGGAGCCAGGTCCACTGGGAGGACCTGGACTTCGACTCGGGCGAGCGGATCCTGCTGCCGACGTTCCGGATTCCGACGCTCATCCACACCCGCTCGGCGAACAGCAAGTGGCTGAACGAGATCAGCCACCGCCACCCGCTCTGGGTGCACCCGTCCGACGCGGAGGCCCTGGGGATCGAGGAGGACGGCCTCGTCCGGATCACGACCAGGATCGGGCACTTCGTGGTTTCGGCCTGGCGCACCGAGGGCATCCGTCCCGGCGTGGTCGCCGCCTCCCACCACATGGGGCGCTGGCGCCTCGAGGAGGACAAGGCCCGGTCGTGGGGGGCGGGCAAGGCCTCGATAGACAGGGGCGGCGACGGGCGTTGGCGGTTGCGCCGCGAGCACGGCCACGAGGCCTACCCGAGCGGGGACGACGACACGGGCCGCATCTGGTGGTCCGACACGGGCGTGCACCAGAACCTCACCTTCCCGGTCCAGCCTGACCCGGTCAGCGGCATGCACTGCTGGCTGCAACGGGTGACCGTGGCGCCGGCCGCGGAGGGTGACGCCTACGGGGACGTCGTGGTCGACACCGATGCCTCGCACGCCGTCTTCGAGGAGTGGATGGAGCGCACCCGTCCCGGCCCGGGACCCGGGGGCCTGCGCAGGCCCCTCTGGTTCGCGCGGCCGGTCAAGCCAAGGGCCACCGCGTACCGGCACGACGGCTGAGGCGCACCGGAACCGGTCGCCGACGGCGGAAGGTGTGGTGTGGTGGTTCAGGACACAGGAACCACATGTAGCGAGACATAGGAACCTAC
>CAYFOV010000028.1:0-16664 GCA_964344855.1 uncultured Candidatus Nemicrothrix sp. | reverse complement strand
CTGTAGGTTCCTATGTCTCGCTACATGTGGTTCCTGTGTCCTGAACCACCACACCGCCTACCCGACCATTTGACCGGCGGGAGTACCCCGTCCTTGCGACCTCCCCTACGGGTCCACGAGGGTGAGCATCCCGTGCGGTGTGGCAAGGCGGTCGGCGAGGGTCTCGTCGTCGCTGCGCATGCGCCAGTCCAGGAGTTCTGCTGCGTATCGGCCCATCTCCGGGTGTTCGTACAGAGGCCGGGCCTCGTCGGGGTCTGAGTCCAGGTCGTAGAAGACCGGCGGCATTCCCGCTAAGTGGACGTACTTGCCCGAGCGGTCCCGGTGCACCGCCAGGTTGCATGCCGTGAGGGGAAGGCCGACCTCCCTGGCGAACACCCGGAAGTCGAACTCCCAGTGGGTCGAGGTACGCCACCCATCTGCTCCGCTCCCATCCAGGAAGGGCCTCAGGGAGCGGCCCTGGCACTGGGCCGGCACGGGCAGGCCGGCCAGGTCCAGAATCGTCGGCATCAGGTCGACGTTTTCGGTGAACTCGTCGACGACCACCCCACGCGGGCCACCGAGGGAAGGGAGGCGCACGATCAGGGGCACGTGGTAGGCCCGGTCGTGGTAGCCCAGCTTCGACATGAGCCCGTGGTCGCCCAGGTACTCGCCGTGGTCCGAGGTGACCAGTACGAGGGTTTCATGGTCGATGCCGTACGACGACAGGGCGGCAAGCATGCGGCCGACCTGGTGGTCCACCTCGGAGACCATCCCGTAGTAGGTGGCCCGCAGCTGCCTCATGTCCAGGGGGTCCTCCGGCGGATCAGTGACCCCCCAGCCCCTCATGGCAGCCAGGAACGGGTGCGACACGTCACCGGCTGGCAGAGGGTCCGACACATCGGACGGGTCGTACATGTCGTTGTAGGGCTCGGGCGCTGTGAACGGCGGGTGCGGCCGGTAGAGGGAGACGTGCAGGAACCACGGGTCGGCAGCAGCCGCCAGGACGGCCAGGTGCTCCAGCACGGCGTCCACCACGAACGCCGTCTCGGTCTCCTCGGCACTGAAGGGAGGAGGCGCCCACGAGGCTCCCCGACCCGGGGGAGGATCCACATCGGGTCGGGAGCGCAGGAAGCGGGCCCTGTCGGAGACGTCGTGTCCCCGCCCCTGCAACCACGCGTACCAGGCGTCACGGTGTTCGGGAAGCAGCAGGGCCTCCTCGAAGCCCGGCAGGACGCCCTCGTAGTCGAGGAGGCGCGGGTCGTCGTCGGTCGTGGTCCGCGGGTCGACCGTCGTGTCGGTATAGCCGTACAGGTGGGGGGTGTAGCCGCCAACCGCTGCCTCCCTGGCCAGGTTGGTGAACCGGTCGTCGAGAGGGGTGCCGTTGAACACCGACCTGTGTGTGTGGAGGTACGTGCCCGTGTGGATGCTGGCCCTGCTGGGACCGCAGGGTGAGGCCTGGCCGTGGTGGGCGGCGAACCTGACCCCGTCAGACGCAAGGGCGTCCAGGGCAGGCGTCTGCACCAGGGGGTGTCCGGCAGCCCCGAGGCAGTCGGCCCGCCACTGGTCGACCGTGATGAAGAGGACGTTCGGGCGGTGCGCTGCCGGTTCGGCCATTCAGGGGATCCTTGCAGGCCCACCGCGCCGGCACCGGCCTTCCCGCTCCGACCGGGCCGGAAGTAGTGTCCGCCGATGGCCGCAGCCCGGGTTCCCCTGATCCCCAGGTCCGGCCGGAGCCTCGGGATGCTGCTTGCCGCGGTCGGGATGCTCCTCGTCTCGACCGACTCGGCCCTCATCCGAGTGGCCGACGTTGACGGTGCCACCATCGCCTTCATGAGTGGGCTCTGGTCCACGCCGGTCATGTGGGCCGTGGCGGCCAGGAGCCTCGGCCCCGACCTGGTCGTCCGCCTGAGGGAGTACCGCGGACCGCTCCTGTTGACCGGCTTCCTGGGCGCTGCCAGCACGACCGCCTTCGTGACGGCTGTGACCCTGACGAGCGTGGCGAACGTGGTGGCGATTATCGCCGCCGCCCCGATCTTCGCAGCTGTGATCGCCAGGCTGGCCCTCAGGGAGCACGCCTCGGCCCGCACATGGCTGGCGATAGCCGGAGCCGCCGCCGGGATCCTGCTCATCGTCGGGGGTTCCCTGGGAGGCGGAGGCGTGGGTGGCGACCTCCTCGCCGTCTGCGCCATCACGGCCTTCGGCACCAACCTCACCATCTGGAGGCGGCACCCCGACATGCCGCGGGCCCTCGTGGTCTCCATGACGGCCACCTGCACCGTTGTCATCACAGCCCTGATGGCGGACCCCACGGGCCTCGACCGCACGGGGCTCCTTGCCACCCTCGCCATGGGCGCCGTGTTCGGCCCCACGGCCCGGTTCTGCATGGCCACCGCCACGCGGTACGCCTCAGCAGCAGAGGTCAGCCTCTTCACGCCGGTGGAGACCGTCGCCGCCACGCTGTGGGCCTGGCTCTGGTTCGACGAGGTCCCGGCCACGCCTACCCTCCTGGGGGGAGCTGTGGTACTGGCAGCGGTCCTCTACGGCATCACCGGGCCGGCAGCCGACGCTACGCCCACCCCCACGGCCCACACCTGAGGGAGGTACCGGACATGCCGACGGGGGACGCGGTGCTCGACCAGCTCGACGCCCTGGGCGTGGAACACGAGGTCATGGCCTGCGATCCGGACCTGGCCGACACGGCCCGCTTCTGCGAGGCCTACGGGGTGGACCCGGCCGACTCGGCCAACGCCATCCTCGTGGCCGGCAAGGCGGATCCCCGTCGCTACGTCCTCTGCCTGGTCCTGGCCACCTGCCGCCTGGACGTGAACGGCGTGGTCAGGCGACGGCTCGGTACGCGCAAGGCCTCGTTCGCCGGAGGCGAGGAGACCGCAGCCATCACGGGGATGGCCATCGGCGGCGTCACTCCGTTCGGGCTTCCGGCACCGGTCCCGATCTGGATCGACGACCGGGTCATGGAACGCGGCTCGGTCGTCATCGGCGGAGGCTCACGCGACCGCAAGGTCCGGCTGTCGCCAGAGGGCCTGCTGGCGCTGCCGGGCGCCGAGGTGGTCGAGGACCTGGCCAGGCCGGCCACCAAGGCACCCGGCCAGGGCTGAGCGTGCTGCAGCTGGCCGACATCGAGGCGGCCCGGGAGAGGTGCGCTCCCTACGTCGTTGAGACGCCGATCGTCTCCTCTCCCCGCCTCTCGGACGAACTTGGCACGACGGTGTCCCTCAAACTGGAGTACCGCCAGGCGTCCCGCTCGTTCAAGCCGAGGGGAGCGGTCAACTCGATCCTGTCCCTCGACGACGACGCGCTGTCACGCGGCGTTTGCGGCGTGAGCGGCGGGAACTTCGCCATCGGCCTCGCCTACGCGGCGTCGCAGCTGGGTGTGGACGCCGTCGTGTTCATGCCCGAGGGATCACCACGCTCGTACCTGGATGCCACAGAGGCCCACGGGGCGACCATCCGACTGACGCCCGACATCGCCGGCGCGTTCGCTGCGGCAGAGGCGGCCACCCACTCGGGCCGCACCTTCCTCCATCCATTCGACAGCCCGGCGATGATGGCCGGCAACGGCGGCCTGGGGCTGGAGCTGGTTGACCAGCAGCCGGCGGTGACCGATGTGGTCCTCAGCGTGGGAGGAGGCGGCCTCTACACGGGGGTGGCGTCGGCGCTGGCCGCCAGGCGTCCCGACGCCAGCGTATGGACCGTGGAGACGGAGGGCGCCGACGTGCTGGGCCGGTCCCTGGCGGCTGGCAGGCCCGTGGAGATCACACCGACCTCCCATGCCCGGACACTCGGGTCACCCATCCTGGCCGAGGCCGCCTGGGAGCTGGCGACGGGGGGCACGCCCTCGGGTGCCGGGCACACGGTCGTCTCCGACGCGGAGGCGCTGGGGTGCGTGCTGGACCTGCACGACGAGGTCGGCGACCTGGTCGAGTTGGCGGCGTCCGCCACCCTGGCGGCGGCGCGCCGATTGCGCGGCCGGTTCGGTGGGCACCTCCTGCTCATCCTGTGCGGTGCCAACACGGCCGAGGACGAGGTGGCCCTGCTGAGGGAGGAACTCGGGGTCTGACGCTACCCGGGGATCCCGGAGCGCTGCTCCGGGGACGGAGTCAGGCGCTTCCGCTGCCGGCCAGGTGGGCGGCCAGGGCGTCGCGTGCCGAGCTGGCCGGCGCGTTCTCGAGGAGGCCCCTCAGGGAGTCGGACCGGCCCGCCACCATGAGCAGGTCCACCGCCAGGGTGTCGGCCAGCCACAGAAGGTCGAGGCGCGAGCCCTCGGTGAGCGGGTCGGCCACCAGGCCGTCTATTGCCGGCCCGCAGGCCAACTCGGCCCTCAACAGCTTGACGGCGGCGGCCTCCAGCTCGTCGAGGGCGTCCAGCGCACGCAGCACGTTGGCGGCCTGGTCGTCGGTCAGCACTGCACGAGTCTGGGCCACCAAGGGACTCCGGTCGGGGATGCCCGGCACCCGTCCGGTGGCCGGTTACGTTCCCCGGGATGGACCTGGATGGGCTACAGGAGCTGGTCGAGGGCCTCTACGGCGAGGCCGACCGCGACCGGGGCGTGGCCCACACCGTCGCCTGGCTCTGCGAGGAGATGGGTGAGCTGGCCCAGGCGGTGCGCAAGGGGACGAGGGAGGAACAGTTGCACGAGTTCGGCGATGTGCTGGCCTGGCTGGCGAGCCTCGCCAACCAGGTGGACCTCTCGCTGGAGGAGGCCATGCAGCGCTACGTGACCGATCCGCCCTGACGGCGGACCCTCCCCGGGTGGTCCCGCCGCCGGGGTCCTTCAAGCTCAGCCCCTTCGGACCAGCAGCTCCTCAGCGATCTGGATGGCGTTCAGGGCGGCGCCCTTGCGCAGGTTATCCCCGGACAGGAACATGGCCAGGCCGTGCTCGACGGTCTCGTCCCTGCGGATCCGGCCCACGATCGTCGGGTCGGTGCCCGCAGCGTCGAGGGGGGTGGGCACGTCGGCCAGCCTCACCGACGGTGCGTCGGCCAGCAGTTCCCTTGCCCGGTCGGGGCTGATAGGCCGCGAGAACCTGGCGTTCACGGCCAGGGAGTGCCCCGTGAAGACGGGTACCCGGACGCAGGTGCCCGAAACCACGAGGTCCGGGATGCCGAGGATCTTGCGGCTCTCGTTGCGGAGCTTCTGCTCCTCGTCGGTCTCGCCGCGGCCGTCATCGACGAACGAGCCGGCGTGGGGCAACACGTTGAAGGCGATGGTGCCCGGAAAGGAGTCGTGGTCGGGGAAGGCCACGGACCGCCCATCGTGGGTCAGCGCCTCGGCAGAATCCGCCACGGCCCGTACCTGCCCGGACAGCTCCTCGACGCCGGACAGGCCCGCACCGGACACGGCCTGGTAGGTGCTCACCACGAGGCCGGTGAGGCCGGCCTCGGCGTGCAGCGGCGCCAGCACCGGCATGGCGGCCATGGTCGTGCAGTTGGGGTTGGCCACGATTCCCTTCGGGATCTCGTCGAGTGCGTCGGCGTTCACCTCGGGCACCACCAGGGGCACGTCCGGGTCCATGCGCCATGCCGACGAGTTGTCGACGACGGTCACCCCCGCCTCGGCCATGGCGGGCGCATGCTCGAGCGAAGCCCCCTTGCCGGCGCTGACGAGCGCCAGGTCCACTCCCGACCAGTCGGCGGTGGCCGTGTCCTCCACGACCACCTCCCGGCCGTTCCACGGGATCGATGTACCCGCCGACCTTGCCGAGGCGAAGAACCTGATCCCGTCCAGGGGAACCCGGCGTTCCGCCAGGAGGGTCCTCATCACCCCGCCGACCTGGCCGGTGGCTCCGACCAACGCAATCTCCATGGGTCGGAGGCTACCGGCGGAAGGCCCGGCGTCGAGCCGGGTTTCGGCGCCTCAGCCCCCCGGAAGTTCCAGCTGTCCCCCACCCACGTCGTCGGCCCTATCCGCGGCGAAGAGGCCCGCCATGGCGTCCATAAGCGGGTAGCCGGGGCCACAGGCCTTGCCCACGAAGGCCGAGAGGCGCCTGGCTGACCGGTCCAGCAGGGCGCCGTCGGCCCCCGGGGCCTCGAACATGGCGGCGAACACATCCCCCCTCAGCTGGTCCAGGGTGACCGTGTCTGGGTCCGACCGGGCCAGTGCCCCCCGCAGGTCCGAGTAGACGCTGCGCAGCCGTCCCAGGTCCACAGCCATCGCCAGCGGCGCGTTCCGCGCGGTCCAGTCCAGCAGGTCCCCCGAGGCGGTGAGGAGCGCATGGAGGTGGCGTGCCTCGGCGCCAGCCCCGTCGGAGAGCAGCTCCTCCACCTCGACGGTCAGCCTCCCGGCCTCGGTGGCCAGGCCCCCGCAGAAGCCCTCGGGAGCGTCGGGCAGGTCCGGGAACTCGGGAACCCCGGAGGGATCGTCAGGTCCATCCACCTCCGGGACGGAATCCGCCGGGGGCCGGGTGGTCGTGGAGGCCGAAGCCCCGGTGGTCGGTGCCGGCGTTGTCGTCGAGGTGGCGGGGACAGCGGCCGGGGCCTGTGCCTCCCCTACGGACGCGTCGGGGGGCCCGCCACATGCGGCGGCCACGAGGCACGGGAGCACGAGGGTAGCCCTGAGCCTCATCGGGGGGTCACTGCCCCTGCGCTCGGGGGCTCCCGGTGACGCCGGCCAGCAGGTCGAACAGGGAGGATGCGGAGTCACCGCAGGTGTCCTCCACGTACCCCCTCAGACCGTCGACGGCCCCCTCGAGGCGGGTCCCCTCCAGGCCGGTCTCGGCCTGGATCCGGGCCGAGGCGGCGAACACGGCCGCCAACGCCTCCTCATCTGTGGAGGATGCGTCGAGGGTCGCAAGGGCCTCGGCCATGATCGTGGCGATCCTCGCAGTGGCGTCCCTCACCACGACGGCGTCGGGTCGCTGCTCGGGCGGCACCTCGTCGGCCAGCCACACGAAGACGTCGTCGGACATCTCCAGGAGGGATGCCAGCATCGCAGGGTCGGTGAGGTCCTGGCCCCCGAGCTCGACCTCCATCACCGCCGCCATCATGGCTGCCACCTCGTCTACCAGACCCAGGCAGAACTCGGGCAGCTCCGTGCCGTCCTGCGTGTAGACGGCCCGGAGGCGGCAGCGCATCAGGTTGCCCATGATCGGTGAGTCGGCCAGCAGGGCGGCCATGTCCCCGTCGTCCAACTCCAGGCCGAACGGGTCCGCGAACTGCGCCTCCAGCACCGGCACCAGGTCGTCGGAGGTGACCCCGGCCAGCAGGCAGTCGGCCTCCACGGTCGGCATCGTCGGGTCCTCGGCCAGGGCCTCGACCATCCCCTGGCCTGCCAGGGCCAGGACCAGGTCGCACTCCTCGAGGGCCCCGACGGTCAGGCCCGCCTGCTCCGGCCTGGGGCCCAGCGCCGAGATGGCCAGGACCTCGTCGGGCTCGAGGGCCTGGAGCAGCCGGTCGGCCACACATCCGAGGTCGGCGTCGCTCAGGCCGCCCAGGGCCGAGTCGGCTCCTCCAGCCTCGTCCACGAAGCGACCCCGGACCTCGGCCAACGGGTCGGTCGTTGTGGCGTCGGCCGGGCTGGTAGTGGTGGTCGTCTGGACAGAGGTTGGTCCGGACTCCCCGCCGGGGTCCGGGGTTCCCGACCCACAGGCGCCGGCCAGTAGCGCCAGCACAGTGAGGGCCGCCGCAGGGACCCGCCCGCTCCACACGGTCTGCCTCCGGCGGGCCGCGTCGACGACCGTCGGGCAACCGGACGCCGAGCGGTCAGTGTCAGCCCGGCGTTGAGAGGACATGTTAGGCAGGGTACGGGCGAACAGACCCGGCCCGACCCGCGCAACGCCGGGTCGTGGCGGTCTCAGCTCCCGGAGAGGCCGTAGCTCTCGTGCAGCGCCTGAACGGCCTCGTCGGCCCTGTCCTCGGACACCACGCAGCTGACGCGGATGGCCGACGTGGAGATCATCTGGATGTTCACTCCACAGGTGGCGAGGGTCTCGAACATGGTCGCCGCCACGCCCGGGTTGGTCCTCATCCCGGCGCCGATCACGCTTACCCTCGCAATCGAGGGGTCGCTGGCCACACCGGCGGCCCCGATCTCCTCTGCCAGGGAGGCCCCCGCCTCCATGGCACGTTCCAGGTCGTCGTGTGGCACCGTGAAGGAGATGTCGGTGACGCCGGCAGCCGAGACGTTCTGGACGATCATGTCCACGTTCACGTCCAGGTCCGCCAACTTCCGGAAGACACGAGCTGCGACGCCGGGCTGGTCGGGCACCCCGCTGATGGTCATCTTGGCCTCGGAGGTGTCGTGTGTAACCGCCGAGACGATCGCCTGTTCCATGTCTGGTTCCTCCTCATCGACCCAGGTCCCCTCCTGCCAGGTGAACGCCGAACGCACGTGGAGGCGTACCCCGTGGGTGCGGGCGTACTCAACCGACCGCATGGCCGGCTTGGGGCAGCCGGTGGCCGTCATCTCGAGCAGTTCGTCGAACGACACCCTCGGCATCCGCTGTGCGGTCGGGACTACGCGGGGGTCGGTTGTGTAGACACCGGTCACGTCCGTGTAGAGCTCGCAGGCGTCGGCGCCCACGGCGTGCGCCAGGGCCACGGCGGTGGTGTCCGAGCCTCCCCGGCCGAGGAAGGTCACGTCGTTGTCGGTGGAAACCCCCTGGGAGCCCCCGACCACCGGCACCCGTCCCGCCTCGAGCGCCTCGCTCACGCGGTCCGGACGCACATCCAGGATCTTGGCGTTCTGGTGGGTGGTGTCGGTCAGGAAGCCGGCCTGGCTGCCTGTGAACGAGTCGGCCGGAATCCCCAGGTCGTGGAGGGCCATGCACATGAGGGCCATGGCCTTGCGCTCCCCGGCCGTGATGAGCATGTCCATCTCGCGGCCCGGCTGGGTGGACGAGACGTCGGAGGCCAGCCTCAGCAGGCCGTCGGTCTCCTTGCCCATGGCCGACACCACCACGACCACCTGGTTGCCGTGCCGGACGGTCCTGGCGATGTGGTCGGCCACCGCCCGGATGCGGTCGGGGTCTCCGACCGACGTACCGCCGAACTTCTGAACCAGGAGGGCCACGGGCAGCCACGCTACCGGAGGCCCCCGCCGGAGGAGGCCGCCTTTGCCGGGACGTGGTCGTCCCGCACGGAGCCCGTTGTTAGGGTGCCCGGCCATGGCCTCCAAGACCCGCCGACCGGCCAACCCGGTCGCCGCCGACCGGTTCCCGGCCCGAACCCGGCTGCTGGCCGGCCTGCTGGCGGTCCTGCTGCTGGGAAGCCTCGTGGCCGTGACCGTGATCGGGTTCACCGGTGACGACGACGGCCCCGTCGCCCCCGCCGCCACCACCGCCCTCCCGGACGATGTGGCGCCCACAGACTGCCCGACCCACGACAAGGCCGCCGTGCCCGTGCTGCACTTCGATCGGCCCCCACCGTTCTGCCTCGACACCTCCCTCGACTACACGGCCGTGTTCGACACCACCGAGGGCCCGGTGAACGTGGCCCTCGACACGACACGCACACCGAACACTGCCAACAACTTCGTGGTGCTGGCCAACTACGGCTACTACGACGGCACGCTGCTGTTCCGGCTGGATCCCAGCATCGCCATCATCCAGGGGGGCTCACCCCACACCAACGACTGGACCGACGGTGGGCCCGGCTACACGATCCCCGACGAGGGCGGGGTCTTCACCATGACCCAGAGGGGCATGTCCGGGCCGTTCACGTACGGTCCGGGCCAGCTGGTCATGGCCCGCTCGTCGGGACCCAACAGTTCCGGAGCCCAGTTCTTCTTCACCTCCGGCGAGGAGGCGTCGCTGCTCGACAACCGGGGCAGCTACATCGTGTTCGGGACCACCGACGCTGCCGGCCGGGCCGTTCTGGAGGGGATCATGGACCTCTACCGGGTGGACCCCGACTCCCCCTACGGTGGCGGGCCGCTGCGGGAGGTCACGGTCAGGTCGGTGACCATCACTACCGCCGGGGGCTAGGCGCAGGCCGACCTTCCGCCAACGGTCCGTGCCGGTCGAACCTCCCCCCAGCACCTGGGTCTTCCCACCGGCCTCCACGGCCGACGAGCACGGTGTGGTCGGCGTGGGTGCCGACGCCACGCCGGGCACCCTCCTCTCCGCGTACCGGTCGGGCGTGTTCCCGATGCCGCTGGAGCCCGGAGGGCCGATGGCCTGGTGGTCACCCGACCCCAGGGGCGTTCTGCACCCCGGCGACCTGGTTGTGAGCCGGTCCCTGCGGGCCTCATGCCGGCGATACGAGGTGAGGTTCGACACCGCCTTCGATGAGGTGGTGCTGGGCTGTGCGGACCCGGCGAGGGAGCGGGGCTGGATCGACGAGCGGATCATGTCCGCCTACGGGAGGCTCCACCGGCTCGGGTGGTCCCACTCGGTCGAGGCCTGGGACGACGACGGCCTGGCCGGGGGCCTCTACGGGGTGTCCCTCGGGGGCCTGTTCGCAGGGGAGTCCATGTTCCACCGAAGGACCGACGCCTCCAAGGTGGCCCTGGTGGCCCTGGTCGAGCTGATGGGCACCGGCCCGGACCGCCTCATCGACGTGCAGTGGTGCACGGACCACCTGGCCGGTCTGGGTGCCGTCGAGGTGTCCCGGTCCTGGTACCTGGGGGCCCTGCCGGGCCTGCTCTCAGCCGACGGGCCCGCCTGGCCCGGTTGAGGCCCTCAGCGGCTGGTGCGTCGGCGGGGCTCTGAGGCCCGGTCCAGCCACCAGCGGCCCGAGAAGCGCCAGCGGGGGGTAACCGGGCGGGCCGTTGGCACGGGCTCCGGCCAGAGCTCGCCGTATGCGGCAAGGATCGCCTGCAGTTCCTCGGGTGTGGCCCCCGGGGCGACGGCCCTGACCACGCCGTGGCCCTCACCTGCCGTCCCTGCTACGGCTCCGCCGGTGTCCACCACTACAGGGGCACGTTCCCGTGCTTGCGGCGAGGAAGTTCCTCGCTCTTGCTGGCCAGCATCTCGAGCCCGGCTATCAACTTGGCCCGGGTGTCAGCCGGGTCGATCACGTCGTCGACGTAGCCCCGCTCGGCTGCCACATAGGGGTTGGCGAACCGCTCGGTGTACTCGTCGACCAGCTCGGCCCGCCGTGCCTCCGGGTCGGAGGCCCGGTCCAGCTCGCGGCGGTGGATGATCTCGACGGCTCCCTGCGGGCCCATCACCGCCAGTTCGGCCGAGGGCCACGCCAGGGACAGGTCGGATCCGACCGACTTGGAGTCCATGACGACGTAGGCGCCCCCGTACGCCTTGCGCGTGATGACCTGGATACGCGGGACGGTCGCCTCGCAGTAGGCGTAGAGCAGCTTGGCCCCGTGGCGGATGATGCCCCCGTGCTCCTGGTCCACCCCGGGGAGGAAGCCCGGAACGTCGACGAACGTGATGAGGGGGACGTTGAAGGCGTCGCAGGTCCTAACGAACCGTGCGGCCTTCTCGGAGGCCATCATGTCGAGCACGCCGGCGAAGCGCATCGGCTGGTTGCCCACGACACCTACGCTGCGGCCGTTCAGGCGACCGAAGCCGCAGACGATGTTCTGGGCCCACGAGTCGTGGTACTCGAGGAACTCGCCGTCGTCCAGCACCGCCTCGACCACGGCCCGCATGTCGTAGGGGACGTTGGGGCTGGTCGGCATGAGGTCGTTCAGCTCGGGGCAGCGCCTGTCGGGGTCGTCAGACGGCACGACCGTGGGCGCCTCCTCGAGGTTGTTGGAGGGCAGGTACGACAGGAGGGCCTTGACCTCGTCCAGGACCTGCCTCTCGTCATCGCACACGAACGCGGCCACCCCCGACTTGGTGCCGTGGCTCATGGCACCGCCCAGCTCCTCGAGGGTCACCTCCTCACCGGTCACCGTCTTGACCACGTCCGGTCCCGTGATGAACATGTGCGACTTCTCGCGGACCATGAAGATGAAGTCGGTCATGGCCGGGCTGTAGACAGCACCGCCCGCACACGGTCCCATGATGACGCTCACCTGGGGGATGACCCCCGAGGCCTGGACGTTGCGCCAGAAGATCCCGCCGTAGCCGTCGAGGCTCACGACGCCCTCCTGGATCCTGGCGCCGGCTCCGTCGTTGAGGCCCACCATCGGCGCTCCCACCGAGATGGCCAGGTCCATCACCTTGTGGAGCTTCTCGGCGAACACCTCGCCGAGGGCGCCGCCGAAGACGGTGAAGTCCTGTGCGAAGACGAAGACCCTGCGGCCGTCGACGGTCCCCCAGCCGGTTATGACCCCGTCGGTGTAGGGCCTTTCCTCGATCCCGCTGTCGAGGGCCCTGTGCCTGACCAGCATGTCCAGCTCGTGGAACGAGCCCTCGTCGAGGAAGTAGTCGATGCGCTCCCGGGCCAGCATCTTGCCCTTGTCGTGCTGGCGCTGGACGGCCCTCTCGGGTCCTGCATGGAGTGCGGCCTCCCGACGCTTGTTCAGGTCGTCGAGGCGTTCGCCCATCGAGTGCTCGGCCATGGTGGCCACAGGGTACCGAAACGGCCTCCCCGGTCCGAATCTGCCCGTCGGGCCAACGCTCCCCGAGGCTTCAGGGCCAGGCCCGGTCGGCGGCCAGCCGCTGAATGCGCTCGGCCAGGCGGGAGGCGTCGAGGTGGCGGCACATCTCGGGCAGGTGGGGCAGCGGACCGGTCCAGCGCAGGTCCGCCACCTCGGCCATGACCGGTGCATCCAGGTCAAGGGTGGCCAGCCTCCTGTAGAGCAGGGCCTCGTCACGGCCCTCGGAGAGGGTGGTGGCCAGCCGCGCCGCGCCACGCACCGTCACGTCCCACGCTGAGGGGTCGTCGGGGATGTCCTCTATGTGGCCGTACCGGGCCAGCACCACCGAGGAGGACCGGGCGCCCCACCCGGGAAGCCCGGGTATGCCGTCGGCCGAGTCGCCGACCAGCGCCAGCCAGTCGGGTATCGAGGTGGGGGGTACGCCGAACTTCCCGATGACGGCGTCCCAGTCGTAGACCAGCTCCCTGCGTCGGTCCAGCTGCACGACCCGTCCGTCGCGGGACACGCACTGGGCCAGGTCCTTGTCGGGGGTGCAGATGTAGACCCGCTCCACCTCACCGCAGCTGGCGACCCCTGCGGCTGCGGCTCCCAGGGCGTCGTCGGCCTCGTGTTCGACCATCGCGAAGACCGCGAAGCCGGCGGCCTCCAGCACGGCCTCCAGCAGCGGAAACTGCGCGTACAGTTCGGGCGGGGTGCCCTCGCCGGTCTTGTAGCCGTCGAAGAGGTCGTTTCGGAATGACTCGATGACCCGGTCGGTGGCGACCCCGACATGGGTTGCGCCGCCGTCGAGGAGCCTGGCCATCGACCCAAGAACGCCCCGGGTGGCGGCCACCTCGACCCCCTCCCCGGTCACGTGGGAGGGGACGGCGAAGTGGTGGCGGAACAGCTCGTAGGTGCCGTCGACCAGGTGGACCTCCACGCTGGCCTCCTCAGCCGGGGACCGGCGGCCGGCGACGGGTGTTCGGCATGGCGCTGGGTCGCTCGGACGGCCCGGTCAGCCGGGGTCCTCCACCAACTCCACGAGCGTTCCGAACGAGCCCTTCGGGTGCACGAAGGCCACGGTGGTGCCCCTGGATCCCGGCCGGGGCACCTCGTCGATGGCGGTGCCGCCGGCTGCCACGACGGCAGCCAGGGCGGCGGCGCAGTCGTCGACCCTGTACCCGACGTGGTGCAGGCCTTCGCCCCGGCGCTCGAGGAACCTGGCAACCGGGGAGTCGGGGCGGGTCGGGGTGGTGAGCTGGATGAACGATCCTCCGACGGCCAGGAGTGCCTCCTCGACGCCGTCGCCGTCCACCACCTCCCGGTGGACCACCTCGGCGCCGAAGGCGCGGCCGTGGTAGTCGATGGCCGCCTCCAGGTCGTTCACGGCTACGGCCACATGGTCGATTCGGGTCAGGAGCACCGGGCGGCCTTCCTGCGGGGTTCTCCCAATTGTCCCCGACTTGTCATAACCCTGTCACTGTTGTAATCTGATCGCAACACGTTGGGATATCCCCTCCACCCAACCCGGAAGCGCTCCCTGGAAGCGCCGGTGTTGCCCACACCGGCCCGGGGGGCGTTTCCGCGTAGGGGCCCACCTACGGTCGGGCTGCAGGCCCCCAGCGGCGGTCGGCGCTCACCCGCCACCAACCCGCCTCCTGCCCTCCAGGGCCCTGCCCAGGGTCAGCTCGTCGGCGTACTCCAGGTCGCCACCGACCGGCAGGCCGCTGGCGATCCGCGTGACCTCCACCCCCAGGGGTCCGAGCAGACGGGCCAGGTACATGGCCGTGGCCTCACCCTCGATGTTCGGGTTGGTGGCCAGGATCACCTCGCCCACGGACTCCGCATCAATGCGACCCAGCAACTCGCTGACCCTGAGCTGGTCCGGACCCACGCCGTCGATGGGGCTGATGGCACCGCCCAGGACGTGGTAGCGGCCGCGGAACTCGCCGGTCCGCTCCAGGGCCACGATGTCACGGGGTTCTTCCACCACACACAGGACGGTGCCGTCGCGGCGCTGGTCCGAGCACACGAGGCACAACTCCTCCTCGCTGATGTTGAAGCACCTTCCGCAGAAGCGGACGCGCCGCTTCATCTCGGAGACGGCGTCAACCAGGCGCCGGACGTCCTCCGGTGAGGACTTGAGGAGGTGGAAGGCAAGGCGCTGGGCCGACTTGGGGCCGACGCCGGGCAGCCTGCCCAACTCGTCGACCACCTGTTGGACGGCGTCGGCGTACACGGTGGTCAGGTTCCGGCCCACGGAACCGGCGCCGCACGGAAGGTGCTCACGACGGTTCCACCAGCGCCGCTCCGGGGAAGGCCTGGGTGAGCCTGTCGACGGCCGAGCCCTCGGCCACGTCGGCCTCCACCAGCTCGTCGGGGTCGACGGACCCGGTGCCCCCGTCGGTCGGGGCTGCCGTCGCCTCCGCTTCCCCGACGCCACGGGGAGCCTGCCCCTCCTCGACCGTGAGGACCACCGGCACCCTGACCCCGAACCGCTCCGACAGGGCCGACTCGACCTCGGCAACCAGCTCGCTGCACCTGCGACGGTGGGCCTCGTTGGGCAGGGCCATCACGGCCGACCCGTCGTCGACAGAGACGAACCTGGCCGCGGCGAACCTGGCCCTCACCTTCTTGGGCAGGCCGGCCAGCAGCTCGTCACCCCATGCCAAGGTCAGCTGGTCCCTGGTAGGAAGGCGCGTCGACCCGCCTGGTGCGGCTTCTGCCACCACGGGCTCCGCTACGGATGCGGCATCGTCGGGAGGCGTCGACCGGGCGGGTGCCGGCCCATCGGGCGGCCGGGCCGCCGGCGGATGTGGAGGCTGATCGGCCGCGGCCGCCAGCGTGGCCCGGGCGCGCGATGCCGGGCCGGTTCCCGGGGGGGGAGGAGGCGGCGGTGGCCGCGGTGCCGTCGACCGGGCGGGGCGCTCAGCCAGCGCCCGCTCGAGTTGGTCGACGCGCCGCGACAGGGCCTCCAGGGCGTCGGCGTCGCCCTCCGCCCGGGCTGTCGGTGTGGTCAGCCGCACCAGGGCCACCTCTAGGTCGACGCGCGGGTCGGGGGCCCGGCGCATGGCCACGAGGGCTGCCCCGAGTGTCTCCAGGGCGCCGGTGATGCGCGCCGGCGTGACCCTCTCGGAGAACTCCCCCGCACGGGCCCGGTCGTCCTCGGCCAGCTGGTCAGGAGGAACCCCCATCGCAACCAGGAAGGCCTCGCGCAGCGAGGCCAGCAGGGCCTCGCCTAGAACCCGGGGTTCACGGCCCCGGCCAATTCCCTCGGCCACCGCTGCCAGGGCCCTGGCGGGATCCGAGCCTGCCAGGGCGTCCAGCAGGTCGTTGACGGTCGTATCGTCGCCGGTGATGCCGCCGGCCACGACACGGTCGAGGGCCGAGAGCGTGTCGCGGGCTGACCCCCGCCCCGACCTGACGGCGTGAGCCATGCCCTCCGCGTCCACCTCCAGGCCCGCGTCGGCCACCACGTCCGCCACGAGGGAGGCCAGGCTCTCGGCGGGGAGGAGGTTCAACTCAAGGTGCTGGGACCTGCTGCGGATCGTCTCGACGACCTTGTGGGGCTCGGTTGTGGCCAGCACGAACACCACGTGGTCGGGTGGCTCCTCGAGCGTCTTGAGCAGGGCGTTCTCGGCCCCGGGGGTGAGCATGTGGACCTCGTCCAGGAGGTAGACCTTGGTCCTCCCGGGCGTGCCCAGGGCCACCTTGGCCAGGAGGTCCCTGATGTCGTCGACCTTGTTGTTGGAGGCGGCGTCCAGCTCGTGCAGGTCAAAGGAGGTGCCGGCCTCAACCGCAAGGCAGGAGCCGCACTCGCAGCAGGGTTCGCCATCGACTGCCGCTTCACAGTTGAGCACCTTGGCCAGGATCCTGGCCGCCGTCGTCTTGCCGGTACCCCGGGGACCGCTCAACAGGTAGGCGTGCTGGACCCGGCCGTCGCGCACGGCGTTCCGGAGCGCCGCCACGACATGCTCCTGGCCCCTGATCTCAGCGAACCGGCGGGGCCTGTAGCGGCGGTAGAGCGACGTGTACTCCATGTCGGGCCGAGCCTACAGCCGGCCCAGGACACGATCCGGAGGGACAGCCGGCCGACCGCCACCTACCCCGCTGCCCATCGCAAGGCCGTCCCGTGACGGGATCCGGAGGGCGCAGGTCGTGGGCGCCGTCCCGGCAGCGGCGGAGGGAGTGGTGTGGTGGTTCAGGACACAGGAACCACATGTAGCGAGACATAGGAACCTAC
>CAYFOV010000027.1:0-18917 GCA_964344855.1 uncultured Candidatus Nemicrothrix sp. | reverse complement strand
ACCCGACCAGCCGCGACGCCAGGCGACACCTGCGGCAGCCACCAACGGCTCTCCCAGCAGCGGGAACCACACCCACGAACAAGGCCAACTACTACCAGCCCGCAAACAGGTCATCCAGAGACGCTGAAAGGACCCCCTGCCACCCGCCCGCCAACGGGCACGAACCAACCAGCCATCCAGACCGGCCATCCAGAAACGCTGACGTGGGCCCACAGCAGGGCTTCCGCGCCGTGACAGCAGGGAGGCCCCGCCACAGAGAGCCCACCGGTGGGACATGAAGACCTCCGGTTGGTGAAGACGGCTATCTCCACTGCACCGGAGATCTTCACGTCACGTCAAACCGTCGCCAACCTAATGGCCGAGTACAACTAGGGCGGCCTCCGGCCCGGCAGCGAGCCGCCGGTCGCTGGACCCTAGGGTGCCCGCATGAAGTTCGGGATCTTCTACGAGCACCAACTCCCCCGGCCGTGGGGGCCTGACGACGAGCACCAGTTGCTGAAGGACGCCCTGGAGCAGGTGGAGCTGGCCGACAGGCTGGGGTTCGACTACGTGTGGGAGGTGGAGCACCACTTCCTGGAGGAGTACAGCCACAGCTCCGCCCCGGAGGTGTTCCTGGCCGCCGCCAGCCAGCGCACCTCCCGGATAAGGCTCGGACACGGGATCGTGCTCCTGCCGGGCGAGTACAACCACACGGCCAGGGTGGTTGAGAGGATCAACACCCTCGACCTGCTCTCCGACGGGCGGGTGGACTTCGGGACGGGCGAATCCTCATCGAGCGCCGAGCTGGACGGCTTCGGCACCGAGAGGGCCACCAAGCGGGACCAGTGGCTGGACCGCATCGAGGCTGCGACTCGGATGATGGTCGAGGAGCCCTTCGCAGGCTGGGACGGGCAGTGGCTCACCATGCCGCCCCGCAACGTCGTGCCCAAGCCGTTCCAGAAGCCGCACCCGCCGCTCTGGGTGGCGTGCAGCCAGCGGGAGACCATCCACCTGGCCGCCACCAAGGGAATCGGCGCCCTCACCTTCGCCTTCGTCGAGCCGGGCGAGGCGGAGCGTTGGGTGGCCGACTACTACGCAACCATCGCCTCAGAGGAGTGTGTCCCGGCGGGCTTCGCCGTGAACGCCAACATCGCCAGCGTGCTGCCGCTCATGTGCCATGAAGACGAGGCCACCGCCATCGACCGGGGAATCGACGGCGCCCACTTCTTCGGGTATTCGCTGGGCCACTTCTACGCCTTCGGCAGCCACAGTCCCGGCACGACCGACGTCTGGGCGGAGTTCGAGAAGAACCGGAGCGCCTTCGGGTTCGACCGGGCGACCGCCGCCCAGACCAACGTCGAGCTGAGGGCCCGGCTGTCCGGAACCCCCGCCACGATCGGCGAGGGCCTCCTCTCCCTACGCGGTGCCATCGGTACGCCTGACCAGGTCAGGGCGCTGTTGCGCCAGTACGAGGCCGCGGGGATCGACCAGGTGATCTTCGTGAGCCAGGCGGGCCGCAACCGGCACGAGCACATCTGCGAGTCGATGGAGTTGTTCGCAGCCGAGGTGATGCCCGAGTTCGCCGAGCGGGACCCTGACCTGACCCGCACCAAGGCGGAGCGCATGGCGCCCGCCGTGGAGGCGGCCCTTGCCCGGCGAGGGGGTCCGAGGAGTGTCGACGCCGACTACAGGATCGCGCCCCCCACGGCCGCGCCCTGAGGCACGCCGGGCCGCGTCAGCCCAGCCGTCCGGTCAGTAGCCAGGCGCGGCGGCCGCCCAGCTCCAGGCTGAGGGTCTCGCTGAGTCCGGGCCGCACCTGCCTGGCCAGGGCCCGGTCGGCGACGAGCAGGCCGATGCTCCACCCCGGGAGCTGCAGGCCCGCCACGCGGCCGAGGGTGGCGTAGAGGTTCCGCAGGTCCCCTCCGGCCGAGAGGCGCCCGCCCCAGGGCGGGTTCGTGGCAAGGAGGCCCGGCGGATCCGAAGGGTCGGCCGGCTGGAGGTCGGAGACGGACGCCTGGCGGAAGGCGATACGGTCGGCCACCCCGGCCCTCACGGCGTTGGCCGTCGCTGCCTCGACGGCTCCGGCGTCACGGTCCGAGGCCAGGATCCGCCCCACTGGCGGAACCACCCGGGACCGCAGTTGCCCTGCAACGCTGGCCCAGGTGCCGGGCTGGAACGACGGCCAGCCCTGGAATGCGAACGACCGGCCGGCCCCAGGGGCCAGCCCCGAGGCCAGCATGGCGGCCTCGATGGCGATGGTCCCCGACCCGCACATCGGGTCCACCAGGGGGGTGGACGGGTCCCATCCGGCTGCCAGCAGGATTCCTGCCGCCACCGTCTCGCGCAGCGGGGCCTTGGCCTGGTCCAGCCGCCAACCCCGGCGGTGCAGCGGGTCGCCGGAGGAGTCGATGCTGACGGTGAACCGGTCGGCGACGGCGCGCACCACCACGAGTTGTGCCGGGGCCCGCGTACCGGCGCCGTGCAGTTGCGATGCGAACCGCTCCTCCACCGCCCCCGCGTGCCAGAGCCTCGACCGCCTCGTGGTGACCCTGAACGAGGTCGTAGTCCCGTCGTCCAGCCAGGCCGACCAGTCCACCTCGGCTATCCGCCGCTCCAGGTCGGCGAAGGACCGGGCCGTGAAGCCGGCCGCCCTCACGAGGACCCGCGTGGCACACCGCAGCGTCGCATTGGCGGCATAGAGCTGCCTGGTCGTCAGGTGGCACGACACGCCGCCCTTCTCGGCCCGCGTCCGGGCCACGCCCAGGCCAGCCAGCTCGGCCGCCACGACCCGCTCGAGGCCCGGCGGGCAGACGACCAGGGCGTCAACCGCCCCGGAACGGCGGCCCAACCTCCTAGGCCCCGGGCGCCGGCGGCGGCACTGAGGCGTCGGACACCCAGCTTCCGTGGAAGCCGTCGGGAACCCGCCGGGGCAGGTGCACCCGGGCCACGGGCGGGGCCTCCGGTTCGAGGCCGTCCAGCACGACCAGCTCGGCCGGCCCGCCCGAGCGGTCGTTCACGCACACCAGCAGCCAGCCGTCTCCCTCCTCGTCGCCGTCACGGGGCACGAGCAGGGGCTCGGCGCCAAAGCGTCCGGGACCGTGGTCGTGCACGACCACCTCGCCGGTGTCCACGTCGACCCTCTTGGTCGGCCCCAGGTCGAGGCCGTCGGCCGTATAGGCGTACCTGTGCCGTCGGGTCCCGAACCGCGGGTCGTGGGTGGGGAACTCGTGTGGCCGCTCGTCGATGACGGTCTCGGTCACGGTTCCCGACGACCCGTCCACGACCCACCTTGCCAACACGGGAGCGCTGTCGCCACCGGGACCCAGGCGGTCTGCGTCGAACATGCGCTCGTAGCGGCAGAGGTCGACCACGACCCTGCCGTCATCGTCGTAGGCGTTGACCGGATGGAACACGAAGGCCTGCGGGGCCTCACACCAGGTCACGTCGTCGGCATCGCCTCCGCGGGGCAGCAGGCCCACCCTGGCGGGGTGGTCAGGATCCCAGGCAAACGGGAACGGGCTGCCGGCCATGGCGGCCTCCAGGTCGAGGCAGACGGGCAGGTCGTAGATGAGGGCGTAGGCGGCGGTGAGGGACATGTCGTGGACCATCGGCATCCCGTCCACGGGAACCTCCACAACCGACGAAACGAGGCCGTCAGGTCCCACGACCACGTACTGCAGGTGGTCCGGGTCGTCGGGGTAGGCGTAGCAGACGGCGTGCAGCTCGCCCGTCCGAGGGTCGTACCTGGGGTGGGCTGTGAAACCGCCGGGGAGGGTTCCCCCGAACCCGTCGTAGCCGATCGTGTCCAGCTCGTAGGTGAGGGCCATCGGGGTGGTGCCTGCCTCTACGAGGGCCCAGGTCCGGCCGGCGAAGCCCCCGACCGAGGTGTTGGGGCCGAAGTCCCGGTCGCCGAACGCGCGGCCGTCCGGGGGTTCCTCCCCCATCTTGGCGGCCAGCCGCCTGCCCCTGACCCAGCGGTTCCGGTACCACTCGGCCCGGCCGTCGCGGAGGCGCACCCCGTGGACCATGCCGTCGCCCAGGAACCAGTGGTGGGTGGCAGGGTCGACCTCTCCGAACGGGTTCGGCCCGTTCCGCAGCCAGCGCCCCTCCAGCTCGGCCGGTAGTTCACCGGTGACGGCCAGGTCGTAGGCCGTGACCTCCTCCTCGACCGGGGCCCGCTGCCCCTCCAGGTAGGCGTTCACGGGCCCAGCCTCCCACAGCGCGACGGCCTGTGGTCACCCGCAGGCCGGGGAACCCCGGCCGGAGCCAGCGGCCTGCGGGCGTACCCGCGGTTAGAGTCCGCGGCCGATGGACGGGACCGCAGCGACGACCGGAGGGGACCTGCCGGGCGGAATCCCCACCACGACGATCGGGGCCTTCCCCAAGCCCGCCTACCTGCCGGTCTCGGACTGGTTCGACCTGCCCGACAGCGACTACGCGGCGCGCTGGGCCGACGAGGTGGAGGCCGCCGGGGCCGGGGCGGAGGAGCTCTTCGCCAGGGCCGCCGCCGAGGTGGTCGCAGACCAGGTCGGGGCCGGGATCGACGTGGTCACCGACGGCGAGGTCCGCCGGGAGAACTACATCCACTACCACTGCAGGCACCTGTCGGGGATCGACTTCGCCAACCGCAGCCAGCACCGGATGAGGGGTGTGCTGGCGACGGTCCTGCCCACGGTCACCGGACCCGTCAGCGCCGGGGAGCCGTTCCTCCCCCACGACTGGCGGGTGGCCCAGGCATCCACCGACCACCCGGTGAAGGTCACCATCCCCGGGCCGCTGACCATCACCGACAGCCTCGTTGACGCCCACTACGGCGACCGGGCCGCCCTCGTCGCCGACCTGGCGGTGGCCATCAACTCGGAGGCCAGGGCCCTGGCCGACGCCGGCTGCGTGCACATCCAGCTGGACGAGCCGGTCTTCGCCAGGCGGGTCGGGGACGCCCTGGACTTCGGCGTGGATGCCCTCTCGACCTGCTTCGAGGGTCTGCCCGACCACGTCGTCAGGACCGTCCACTGCTGCTGCGGATACCCGAGGCACCTCGACGACGAGGACTACGAGAAGGCGCCCAGGTCCGCCTACCTGGAGATGGCCGAGGCGGTGGACGCCGCCCCGGTGGACCGGTTCAGCATCGAGGACGCCCACAGGCCCAACGACCTGGCCGACCTGTTGCCCCGGTTCCGCTCGACCACGGTGATCCTGGGCTGCGTGGCGATCGCCCGCAGCCGCCTCGAGGCCGTCGACGAGGTCCGGGCCCGCCTCCTGGAGGCCCTGGAGCACATCGACCGGGAGCGCCTGGTGGCCGCCCCCGACTGCGGGCTGGGGTACCTGGGCAGGGACCTGGCCGTCGCCAAGCTGAGGGTCCTGGCCGAGGCGGCCCTCACCGCCTGACCCGCGGAGTGCCCGTCAGGCGGTCGGGGTGCCGACGAGGCTGTCCCGCAGCCGGCGCTTGACGAACTTGCCGTTGGCGTTCCGGGGCAGCGGGTCGTCCAGGAACCAGACGTGCTCGGGAACCTTGAATGGGGCAATGAGGCCGCCAACGTGGGAGCGCAGCTCGGCCGCGTCCATGTCCACACCGGGTAGCAGCACGACCGCCACCCCGACGGCCTCCCCGAGGCGCTCGTCGGGTACTGCGAAGACCGCGGCCTCGGCGACGGCCGGGTGCTCGTAGATGGCGGCCTCCACCTCTGCCGAGTAGACGTTCTCGCCACCGCGCAGGACCATGTCCTTGGCCCTGTCCACGAGGAACAGGAAGCCGTCGTCGTCCAGGTAGCCGATGTCGCCCGTGTCGAACCAGCCGTCCACCAGCACCTCTGCGTTGGCCTCGGGCCGGTTGAGGTAGCCGCGGAACACGTTCGCCCCCCGGACCCAGAGGCGCCCGGCCGAGCCGGCCGGCTGGTCGGAGCCGTCCTCACCGACAATCCGGGCCTCCATGATCGGGAGCGGCGGGCCGGCCGACTCGGGCCTTGCCGTGAACCAGTGGGCCGAGTTCACGGTGATCACGCCGTTCACCTCGGTCAACCCGTATCCGGTGCTGGGACGCCCATCCAGTCGGTCCTCGATCTTGTGCACGAGGTCTGGTTGGACGGCGGCGCCGCCACCGCCGAGGTGCTGGAGGCTGCTGGTGTCGCGCGTGGCGAAGTCGGGGCTGTTGATGAGCTCGCGGGCCATGGTCGGCACCCCGGTGAAGGAGCTCACCCGCTCCCTCTCTATGAGCTCCAGCGCCCGCTCGGCGTCCCAACGGTGCATCAGGACCAGCCGTCCACCGGTCGCGGTGACCGGGTGGAGGCAGCAGTTGCAGCCGGTCACGTGGAAGAGCGGAACGGCCAGGACCGATCCCGGCACGGACTCCCCGGCCTCCTTGTCGGCACCGGGGGGGACCTCCCCTGCGGCGGTCGCCTTGGCCATGGCCACGTCCGACATGACCTGCCAGAAGGCCAGGTTCAAGAGGTTGGACACCGCACCCCTGTGGGTGAGCACCGCTCCCTTCGGCTGGCCCGTGGTCCCCGAGGTGTAGAAGATGCAGACGTCGTCGTCGGGATCGATCACCGGCGCCGTCGTGTCGGGTGCGCCACCCGCCAGCGCATCGTCCCATTGCACCGCGTCGTCAGGGAGTTCGGCGTCGGTCCTGACGGCCACGACGTGCAGTCGGCCCCCCTGCCTCAGGCCCGGCAGGAGCGGCCCCACACGCTCCAGGCGCTCGGCATCGCAGACCAGGACCCGGGCACCACAGTCGGAGAGGCCGAACTCCATCTCGGGGCCGGTCCACCAGGCGTTCATGCCCACGACGGCCGCCCCGAGCGAGACCGTGGCCCAGTAGGAGAGCACCCACTCCGGGTAGTTGCGCATGGCGATCGCCACCCGGTCGCCGTGCCCGATGCCGTTGGCCGCCAGGTGGGCCGCCAGGGCCGCCACCCGCGAGTGTGCGTCGGCGTAGGTGATGCGCTCGTCGCCGTAGACGAGGTAGTCGGCGTCTCCGTGGGCCGCCGAGGCCTCCCACAGCACCGCCATGTTGGGCGGGGCCGAGTCGTAGGCACGGGTCGGGACACCCGCCACGTCCACCACAGACCACGCGAAGGGGGCACCCGGCGCGGTGATCTCGGCCCAGGCCTCACGCAGGTGCTCGTCCAAGCCGGTCCTCTCGCTCCTACTGCTCCGGGGCGGACCCTAGACCGGAGCCCGGCGCCGGCCGACACCCGGGGAGGGCCCGACCTACGGGTCAGTTGTTCCTGATGGTCATGCCGCCGTCCACGACGAGGGCGTGGCCGGTGATGTAGGCGGAGGCGGGCAGGGCCAGGTGCAGGACGGCGTGGGCCACCTCCTCGGGGTCGCCGTACCGGCGCACCGCCAGGCGGCGCCTGGCGAACCTGGCCTTCGCCTCCTCGGGGATCGGTGCGGTCAGGTCGGTGCGGATCGGACCGGGACACACGGCGTTCACCGTGATGCCGTCGTCGCCCAGCTCCACGGCCAGTGACCGGGTCAGCCCCAGGACGCCGTGCTTGGCGACGGTGTAGGCGGCCATCCCACCGGACCCCCCGACTCCCTCGGTCGACGAGCTGTTGACGATGCGTCCGGCATCCGACCTACGGAGGTACGGGAGGGCCGCCCGGATGGTCCTGGCGTGCGCCGTCAGCATCACGTTGATGGCTGCGGCCCAGCCCTCCTCGAAGCCCGGTCCGTCGACCGTTCCTCCCACGGCCATCCCCGCGTTGTTGAACAGGACGTCGATGCCGCCGCCCCACGCGGCAACCTCGTCCACCACGATCCGGATCCGGCCCGCTTCCGAGACGTCCAGCTCCCAGGCTGCGGCGCTGCCTCCTGCCGCCAGGATCTCGCCGGCGACGGCCTCGGCACCGCTTCCCGACAGGTCTGTCACGGCCACCATGGCTCCCTCGTCGGCGAACAGGTGGGCGGTCGCCCGGCCTATGCCAGAGGCGGCGCCGGTCACGAGGACCACCCGTCCCCCCACGGACCGGCTGAGCGCGCTGAGGCGGGGCATCAGGAAACTGGGTTCCCTGCAGAAGCGGTCGGGAAGTGCACCCCGGGATTATCGCGGACCGACCCCTCTCCGTGCCTCTGCGGGGACGGGTCCAACCTGTGGAACGCACGCCGGCACGGGACCGTCCGTAGGCTCGCCTGATGGGCCACCCCATGGGAATCCTCCACGCCATGTCGCGTGAGCATCCGCCGGCCGGCGCCATCGGGCCCGAGACCAGGCGTCGGGTGTGGGGCTACGCGCGCCCCTACAGGGTGATGGTCGGCGGGTTCCTGGCCACCGTCGTGGCCTCCTCGGTCCTGGGGGTGGTACCACCGCTGCTCTTCAGGGAGATCATCGACGGCGCCATCGTCGCCGGGGACCGGGGCAACCTGGCCTTCCTGGCGGGCCTCATCGTGGCCGCCGCGCTGGCACGGGCGATGCTCGCCTTCCTGGAGCGCTGGCTCTCGGCTGTGGTCGGCGAGGGGCTCATCTACGACCTGCGCCTGGCCCTGTTCGACCACGTGCAGCGGCTCCCTATCGCCTTCTTCACGCGGACCCACACCGGTGCGCTGGTCAGCAGGCTTAACAACGACGTGATCGGGGCCCAGCGGGCGCTGACCGGCACCCTCGGCACGGTCGTCTCGAACGCCATCACCGCGGCCACGACCCTCACGACCATGTTCCTGCTGGAGTGGCGCATCTCGCTGCTGGCCGTGTCGTTGCTGCCGTTCTTCGTCCTGCCTGCCCGGCGCGTCGGGCAGAAGGTGGCCGGGATCACCCGTGCCGGGATGGACCTGAACGCCGCCATGAACGCCACCATGACCGAGCGCTTCAACGTCGCAGGTGCCCAGCTGGTCAAGCTGTTCGGACGCCACGACGAGGAGCTGGAGGCCTTCGGAGACGACGTGGGCAGCGTGCGCGACATCGGCGTCACCAACGCCATGTACGGCCGCACGTTCGTGATCATCCTGACCCTGCTGGGGGCCCTGGGCACGGCGGCCGTCTACTGGGTGGGCGGCTCCCTCGCCATCAGCGGCTCGCTGACCATCGGGACCCTGGCCTCGATGGGGGTGCTGGTGACCCAGCTCTACCTGCCACTGACCCAGCTCACCAACGCCCGGGTCGACGTGATGTCGGCGTTCGTGTCGTTCGAGAGGGTCTTCGAGGTGCTGGACACAAGGAATCCCGTCGCCGACGCACCCGACGCCCTGCGCCTCGCCGGAATGCAGGGCAGGGTCAGGTTCGAGGGCGTCTCGTTCAGGTACCCGGTTCCCGAGGACTCCTCGCTGGCGGGCCTCGTGACCGACGCCTCGAACGGCCAGCCGGGCCGCATGGTCCTCTCCGACATCGACCTTGAGGTGGAGCCCGGGTCCATGCTGGCCATCGTGGGGCCCACCGGCTCGGGCAAGAGCACCCTGGTCTCCCTTGTGCCCCGCCTCTACGACGTGACCTCCGGACGCATCACGGTCGACGGCCACGACGTGCGGGCCGTCAGGCAGGACGACCTGCGGGCGGGTATCGGGGTGGTCACCCAGGACGCCCACCTGTTCCACGAGACGGTCGGCCAGAACCTCCGCTACGCCAGGCCGGGAGCCACCACCGCCGAGATGGACGCCGCCTGCCGGAGGGCCCGGATCCTGGAGGTGATCAGGCAGCTCCCCGACGGGTACGACACGGTCGTGGGCGAGCGCGGCTACCGGCTCTCAGGGGGTGAGAAGCAGCGCCTCGCAATCGCCCGCCTCCTGCTGAAGGACCCGCGGATCGTGCTGCTGGACGAGGCCACCAGCCACCTCGACACCGAGAGCGAGGCCCTGGTGCAGGCCGCCCTGGCCGAGGCCCTGGCCGGCCGCACCTCGATGGTCATCGCCCACAGGCTCTCGACGATCGTGGCGGCCGACGAGATCGTGGTGCTGGACGAGGGCCGGATCGTGGAGCGCGGGAGCCACCGCGACCTCAGGGCTGCGGGCGGCCTCTACGCCGACCTGTGGGAGACCCTCGTCCGGGCCGAGGACGGGCCGGTGCCGGCGGCGGGTTCCGACAGCCCGGGGGCCTGACCGACCCGGTACCGTCGCGGCCGGACCGGGGATCCCCGGCCCAGAGCCACCCTGGAGCGACATGTCCGACGTAGTGATCCTGGATGGGGCCCGGACCCCGATCGGCCGCCTCAGCGGCTGCCTGGCGCCCCTCTCCGCCACCGACCTCGGAGCCGCGGCCATCACGGGCGCCCTGGAGAGGGTGGGGTTGGCCGGCGACGCCGTCGACTTCGCCTACATGGGCAACGTGGTCTCGGCCGGCACGGGGCAGGTCCCGGCCAGGCGGGCCGCCGCCGACGCCGGCATACCCCTCACCACCCCGTCCACCCTCCTGAACAGGGCCTGCCTCTCCGGCCTCCACGCCGTCCACCTGGCCGCCCAGATGCTGCGCCTCGGCGAGGCCGGCCTGGTAGTGGCCGGCGGCATGGAGTCCATGACCAACGCCCCCCACATGCTCGTCGGCGCCCGCTCCGGCTACCGCCTGGGCGACGCCACCCTGGTCGACTCGATGATGGCCGACGGCCTGACCTGCACAATCGAGCACTGCGCAATGGGCGAGGCCACCGACCGCTACTCGGCTGGCCTGGGCATCAGCCGCGCGGAACAGGACGCCTTCGCCGTGCGCTCCCACGAGCTGGCCGCTGCGGCGCAGGCATCCGGCCGCCTTGCCGACGAGATCGTGGCGGTCGGGGTCCCCCAGCGCCGCGGCGGGCCGTTGCCGGTGGCCGAGGACGAGGGGATCCGCACCGACGTGGACCTCGACTCCATGGCCCGCCTGCGACCGGCGTTCAGTAGCGACGGCGACATCACCGCTGGAAACGCCTCCCAGATCTCAGACGGAGCCGCGGCGGTCGTGGTTACCACCGGCGAGAGGGCGGCCGCGCTCGGCGTGGAGCCCCTGGCCGAGGTGCTGGGCCACGGCCAGGTGGCCGGACCCGACACCAGCCTCCTGCACCAGCCCAGCAACGCAATCGCGGTGGCGCTCGACAACGCCGGCCTGGGGGTGGACGACCTGGACCTGGTCGAGGTGAACGAGGCCTTCGCCGTGGTGGCCCTGGCCTCCGCCAGGGCCCTGGGGGTGGACGAGGGGATCCTGAACGTGAACGGCGGTGCCATAGCCCTGGGACACCCGATCGGCATGTCGGGAACGAGGATCCTGTTGAGCCTCGCCCACGAGCTGCGCAGGCGCGGCGGAGGTGTGGGTGCCGCCGGCCTGTGCGGTGGTGGCGGCCAGGGCGAGGCCATGGTGATCAGGGTCGGGGGCTGAGTGCGGGCGACGGGTACAGCGGGCGGGGTGCTGGCCCGGACAGCCGCCGGCGAGGTCCGCGGCCGCGTCCGCCGGCGGGTCTGCCTCTTTGGCGGCATCCCCTACGCCGCCCCGCCCGTCGGCGACGGGCGCTTCGCCCCACCAGTTCCCCCGGAGCCCTGGACGGGCGTCAGGGACTGCCGAAGCTTCGGTCCGGCAGCACCCCAGCTCCCCGGCGAGGGGCTCACCAACCGGATCCCGGTCCGCTGGGACGAGGACTGCCTGACCCTCAACGTGGTTACCCCGGCCTGTGACGACGCCGGGCGTCCCGTCTACGTGTGGATCCACGGCGGCGGCTACACGCACGGCCAGGGCTCGGTCCCCTGGTACGACGGGACGTCCTTCGCCACCCGGGGCGACATCGTCGTGGTCACCGTCAACTACCGGCTGGGCGCCCTCGGGTTCTCCAACCTGGGGCCCCACCTCGGGGAGGGCTTCGCCACGGCGGGCCTCAACGGCACCCTGGACCAGGTCGCGGCCCTGGGTTGGGTGCGCGACAACATCGCCGGCTTCGGTGGTGACCCCGACCGGGTGACCGTGGGCGGCGAGTCGGCGGGCGCCTTCAGCGTGGGGAACCTGCTGGCCTCCCCGGCGGCGGAGGGCCTCTTCTGCAGGGCGATAGCCCAGAGCGGCGCCGCCCACCACGTGCACGGTCCCGAGGCCGGCACGGCCATAGCCGGGGAGTTGCTGGCCGCACTCGGCAACCCGGACGCCGACCGCCTCAGGTCCATCCCGGCCGGTGACGTGCTGGCAGCCCAGGCGGCGGTCATCGCCGGGCACGACCCGTGGTCGACGGGTGGTGTGGACCCCTTCTACCCCGTGTGGGGAGCCGGGGCCCTGCCCGGACCGGCCCTGGACCTCGTCTCGCAGGGCGCTGCGGCCGACGTGCCGCTCCTGACCGGCACCAACCAGGACGAGGTGTCCCTCTGGGGGATCACCGGCTTCGACGAGGACCAGCTGCACCAATACGCCGGGCGCATGAGCGACGACCCGGCCGGCCTGGTCGACCTCTACCGGAGCAAGCTGGAAGAAGCCGACCCGGGATGGGTGGCCTGTGCCATCGGCAGCGACTGGGTGTTCCGGATCCCGGCCGTGCGCCTGGCCGAGGCCCGCCACGCCAGGGGGGCCGACACCTGGATGTACCGCTTCTCCTGGGATTCCCGGGCCTTCGGCGGGATGCTGGGGGCCACCCACGCCCTGGAGATCCCGTTCACATTCAACACCCTCGACCGGCCCGGCGTGGACCTGTTCATCGGTGAGGGCCCGAGGCCGGACGCCCTGGCCTCGACCGTCCACGACGCCTGGATCGCCTTCATCCGCGGTGGCGACCCGTCCACTGGGGATCTGGGCGCCTGGCCCACCTACGGGCCGGATTCCCGCCGGGTGATGGACCTGGACGACGCCTGCGGGCTGGTCGAGGACCCCGGTGCGGAGGAGAGGCTGGCCTGGGAGGGCGTCCGGTGACCGGGCAGGAGGGTGCCCTTGACCTGGTGGTCAGGCCGGTCACCGCCTCGGACGTGGCGGCGGTCCAGGCGCTCTGGGCGGAGGCCGGAATGGCCGACTACGCCCCAACGGGTGACATCGCCGACGAGATCGCCATCAGGATGGAGCGCGACCCGGACCTGTTCCTGGTGGCCGAGCTGGACGGGTCGGTCGTGGCGACCGTCATGGGGACCTGGGACGGCCACCGCGGCCGCATCAAGCGCCTCGCCGTTGCGCAGGGGCACCGGCGCAGCGGCGTCGGGGGCCGCCTGACGGGCGACCTCGAGAAACGCTTCCTGGCCCGGGGGATCACGAAGCTGCGCCTGGAGGTCTGGTCCCACAACGCCGGTGGGCTGGCCTTCTGGGAGGAGCGCGGCTGGGAGCTCCAGCCGGACATCAGGTACTTCGTGCGCAACCTGGACGACAGCTGCGATCCCTGCTGATCCGGGAGCCGGAGCCGGCTCAGCCCAGGCTGGGGTGGTGACAGGCCACGAAGTGGTCCTCGCCGACCTGGCACATCTGGGGCTCGTCCGACGTGCAGAGGTCGCTGGCCCTTGGGCAGCGGGTCCTGAACCTGCACCCCGACGGCGGGTCGACCGGCGAGGGGATCTCGTCGCCTATGGCCGCCTCGGAAGCATCGACCACGGGTGCCGGTTCAGGGGCCGACGCCAACAGGACACGGGTGTAGGGGTGGGCCGGCGCAGAGTAGAGGGCGTCGGAGGCGCCGATCTCGCAGACCTTCCCCAGGTACATGACCACGACCCGGTCGCTCACGTTGCGAACCACCGAGAGATCGTGGCTGATGAACACCAGGGTCAGGCCGTAGCGGTCCTTCATCTCCTCGAGGATGTTCAGGATCTGGGCCTGCACCGAGACATCCAGGGCCGAGACCGGCTCGTCGCAGATGAGGATCTCGGGGTCGATGGCCAGGGCCCTGGCGATGGAGATGCGCTGGCACTGGCCGCCCGAGAACTCGTGTGGGCGCCGGGAGGCGGCCACCTCCGGGTCGATCCCGACGGCGTTGAGGACCTCGTCGACCCGTGCCGAGGCGTCGGCGTGGCGGCCGCCCCACACTGCCAGGCCCTCGCCGACGATGTCCCTCACCCTCCTCCTGGGGTTCAGCGAGGAGATCGGGTCCTGGAAGATCATCTGGAGCCGCGGCCTGGCCTCCCTCAGCTCGGGCCCCGACTTCTCGGTGAGCACCACCTCCCCGGCGGAGCCGGGATCCAGCACGACCCTGCCTGAGGTCGGCTGGGGAAGCTGCACCAGGGCCCTGGCCGTCGTGGACTTTCCGCAACCCGACTCGCCCACGATCCCGAGCGTCTCGCCCCGTCGCACGTCGAAGCTCACGTCGGAGACTGCGTGGACCACCTGGTGGAGGCCAGCCGGGAACTCCATGACCAGGTTCTCCACGCGCAGTACCAGGTCGTCGGCAGCCCGCAGCTGGACGGTTCCACTACCGGCCATCAGGAACCACCGCCTGCGGCCCGGAAGGCCCCCATGTCCAGGCCGGCCGGCGATGTGCCTGCCCGCTCGTTGGCCTCCCTGGCCGCCGACCCGTCCTCGGTGCCCACCGGACCGTGGCAGGCGCACACGTGGCCGGGGCCGTGCTCCTCCAGGTCGGGGCGTACCTGCATGCAGGCGTCGCTGCAGGACCGGCAGCGGGGGGCGAACGGGCAGCCCGCCGGCACGTCGATCAGGTCCGGCGGCATTCCCGGGATGGGAACCAGGCGGGTGTGGCTGGGCATGTCGATGCGGGGGATGGTCTCCAGCAGGGCCTCCGTGTAGGGGTGGCGCATCTGCGAGAAGAGGGTCGCCGTGTCGGCCTGCTCCATCGTGCGGCCGGCGTACATGACCATGATCTGGTCGGCCCTCCCCTTGACCACCCCAAGGTCGTGGGTGATGAGGATCATGGCCATCCCCCGCTCCTCCCGGAGCTCGTCCAGAAGGTCCAGGATGTGCTTTTGGACCGTCACGTCGAGTGCCGTCGTGGGCTCGTCGGCGATGAGCAGGCGGGGGCTGCACGCCAGGGCCATGGCGATCACCACCCGCTGCCGCAGGCCTCCCGAAAGCTCGTGGGGGTACTGGCCGAGGCGCCGCCGGGGTTCGGGGACGCCCACCTGTTCGAGCAGGTCACCCGCCTCCTCCGCCGCCTCCTTCCTGGACCGCCTCAGGTGGACCCGCAGCGACTCGGCGACCTGCTCCCCCACCCTCTTCACCGGGTTGAGCGAGGTCATCGGATCCTGGAAGACCATGGTCATCTCCACGCCCCAGAAGTGCCGCTCCCCCTGCGAGGCCATGGCCCTCACGTCCCGGCCGTCGAAGGACACCTCCCCCTCCACCCGGGCGTAGGAGGGCAGCAGGTTCATGAGGGTCCTGGCCGTGACGGACTTCCCGGAGCCCGACTCGCCCACGATGCCCAGGGTCCTGCCGGGCGGGAGGTCGAAGGACACCCCGTCCACGGCGCGTACGAGGCCCCGCTCGGTGGCGAAGCCAACCCGCAGGTCGGACACCGACAGCAGCGGCGGACCGGTGCCGCCGGGATCGGGCACGGGCACCGTGGTCGTCGTGGCCGTCACCTCAGCCCACCCCGATCCCCAGCTCGCGGACGTCCAGATAGTGGCGCAGGCGGTCGCCGGCGTAGTTGAGGCACAGGACCGTCGTGAACATGGCACCAATCGGGAAGAGGGCCACCCACGGCCCCTCCCTCAGCGTGCGGGGCGAGGCTCCCAGGACGATCATCTTCCCCCAGGAGAACCCCTCCTCCACCGAGAGGCCCAGGAACGCCAGGCCGCCCTCCGCCACGATCGTGATGGCCATTCCCAGCAGGGTCAGCGCGCCCATGGGGATGATGGCGTTGGGCAGCAGCTCCCTGAGGATGATCCGGGTGTCGGTGGACCCCAGCACCCGCGCAGCCGCCACGAACTCCCTCTCGGCGTAGGCCATGGTCGTCGCCCGGGACAACCTGGCCACGGGCGCTATGGCCAGGATCCCGAGCGTCATCGAGACGATCGGGAGGGTCTGGCCGGCCACGCCGATGATGAGCAGCGCCAACACCAGGCCGGGGTAGGCCAGGAGCACGAAGACCGCGAACGAGATGACCCGGTCCACGACCCCCCGAAAGTAGCCGGCGACCATCCCGAGGGTGCCCCCCACGAACATCCCGAGCAGGATCGAGATGAAGCCGACGACCAGGGAGACCCGCCCGCCCCAGATCGTCCTGGAGAACATGTCCCTGCCGTTGTTGTCGGTTCCGAACCAGTTGCTCCAACCCGGACCGTCCATGCGGCCCCCGACGCCGGTCTCCTCAGGATCGGCTATCGGAAGCCACGGCGCCAGCACGGCAGCCCCTACCACCACGGCCAGCCAGGCCGCGGCCAGCCAGAACCCGGGGCCGAGGCATCGGGCTGCCCGCTGACCTGCCTCCTCCCCCGCCTGGCCAGTCATGGCCACGCCCGGCGCCGCCCTCTCAGGACTCACGGCGCACCCTCGGGTCCAGGTAGCTGTAGAGCAGGTCCACGGCGAAGTTGATCATCACGAATCCCGTGGCGATCACGACGGTCGCCCCCAGGACCACCGGGTAGTCGTCCCTGATCGAGGCCTCCACCAGGGCCCTTCCCAGGCCCGGGATGGAGAAGATCTGCTCCACGATCAGGGCACCGCCGATCAGTGCGGCCGTGTTGAGGCCGAACACGGTCACCAGCGAGAACAGGGAGGGCCTCAGGGCGTGGCGGAACAGGATCCAGCGGTCCGACAAGCCCTTGGCGCGTGCCATCACCACGAAGTCCTCCTGGAGGGTGGTGATGAGGTCGGTGCGCAGCAGCCTGAAGTAGGTGGCGGCAAGCGGGAGGCCCAGGGTCACGGCGGGCAGCACCAGCGACCGGAGGCGCAGGGGCAGGCTGTCGTCCTCGAAGCGGCTGGGGAACACCTGCCACCTCACCACGAACAGGTAGAACAGGATCACCCCGAGGGCGAAGTTGGGCAGTGCCAGCATCCCGAAGGCGCCCACCGTTGAGGCCCTGTCGAAGTTGCGGTTGGCCCGGTAGGCGGCGGCCACGGCCCACGGGATCGACACCGTGAGCGCGAACACCTCGGCCATGAGCATGAGCAGCATGGACTTGGGCAGTCGGTCGGCCAGCAGGGTGCTGACCGGCATGCGGTTCTTGAACGACGTGCCGAAGTCGCCGTGCAGCAGGTCGCCCACCCAGCGCCCGTAGCGGAACACGAGGGGTTCGTCCAGGTGGAACTCCTCCCTGGCCTCGGCCACGACCTGGCAGTCCCCGATCGAGGTCCCGCCCTGGGCCGAGACGTCCTCCACCTCGCCCGCCAGGACAGCGTCGCAGTCCACGGCGGCGTGGAAGCCGACCACGTTGAAGAGGGGGTCGCCGAGGGTGTTCATGGCCGCGAAGGCCAGGAACGTCACGGCCAGCACCACGGCGACCAGCTGCGCCAGACGGCGCGCCAGGATGACCACGGCCTACCCGACCCGGTTGTCCGTGGCCGTCCCGGCGACCCCTTCGGCCCCCGGCCTCCTACTCGGCCTTGTCCAGCATCGAGTAGTAGTCCGTGTACCCCGAGACGTTGCACAGGGGGACGGACCCGTCGGGGTGCCTGTACTCACACACCCCGCTCAGCGCAGGCGAGTAGGCATGTGACCACATCGTGTGGTTGAACATGATGTAGGTGTAGTCCTGGTTGACCATCTGGGCCACCTGCTGCCAGAGGGCGGCCTTCTCGGCCTGGTCGGTGCTGGCCATGGCCTGGTACATCACCTCGTCGCGGGCCGGGTCGCACAGGCGCGGCCAGTTCAGCGACAGGAAGCCCACGGCTGAGCAGTTCAACCAGGTGATGTCGATGCTCGGATCCGGGATCCCCATCTGCCTCCAGGTCACCCAGTCGTACTGGCCCAGGGCTACCTGCGTGATGTGGTCGTCCTGGAGCAGCATGTCCTTCTTGATCTCGAAGTGGTCGCTCCAGCCGTCCGTCAGGACGTCGTAGATGCGGTCCTGGATGACCGATGGGCCCGAGTACTGGAACTCCATGTTGATCCGGCCGTCGGTGCAGTTGTCGGGGAATTCGCCGCAGTACTCCGCCACCAGCGGCGTGGCCTGGTCGGGCATGTCGTGGACCTGCGTCACGTCCGGGTTGTGGTACGGGGACTCGGGCGGGAACCACGAATCGGCCGGCCTCAGCACGCCCTGGCCGATGAACTCGATGTAGTTGTCCAGCGGGGCGGCGTACGCCAGGGCCTTGCGGGCCCTGATGTCGTCGAAGGGAGCCTTGGCGGTGTTGAGCATGCCGAAGCCCTCCTCGCCGCCGTCCTCCTCGAAGAGCTGCACGTCGCCGGTGGCTCCCAGGTCGCGCAGGGCCAGGATGGCGTCGACGTTCGAGGTGCTCATGATGTCTATGTCGCCCACCGCCATTGCGTCGGCCGCCAGGACCGTGTCGGTGTAGACGTAGACCTCGATGGCCGCCGGGATGACCTCGCCCTGCCACCAGTCCTCGTTGCGCTCGAACCTGGTCATGAAGTCCTGCTCGCGGCTTGCGAACTTGAACGGGCCGGTCCCGACGGGAGCCTGGTTCAACGACTGGTCGGGGATCGTGGCCTTCATGTACTGCAGCGACGGCACGTAGCCGAGCTGGCCGACGAGCAGGCCGGGGAAGGTGGAGTGCGAGCGCTTCAGGTTGAAGCGCACGGTCATGTCGTCAAGCAGTTCCACCGCCCCCTGCGGGATGAAGACCGGCCGCAGGGCCAGCGAGATGAGGGGGTCCTTGAGCTGCTGGTTGACGGCGTACTCCACAGCCTCGCCTGTGAGCATGGTGCCGTCGTGGAACTTCACGCCCTCGCGGATCTTGAAGTCCCAGACCGTGTGGTCGTCGTTGTGTGTCCAGGACTCGGCCAGGCCGGGCACGTACACGCAGCCGCAGGGGTCGTCGGTCCGGTAGACGAGCGGGTCGTAGACGGCGCGTCCCATCTGGTAGGCGGACACCGCGAACCGGTTCACGGTCGGGTTCAGGCCGTCGGTCTCGGCCTCGACGGCCACCCTGATGACGGCGCCCTCCAGCGGCACCGTGGTCGGCGGTGCGACCAGGTGGCCTTGGCCGAGGCTGGAGCCTCCGGGTGTGAACTCGTAGACGACGT
>CAYFOV010000026.1:0-23406 GCA_964344855.1 uncultured Candidatus Nemicrothrix sp. | reverse complement strand
CTCCTCGGCCGCGTCTTCCTCGGCGGGTTCTTCGGCCGCGTCTTCCTCGGCGGGTTCCTCCTCGGCCGCGTCTTCCTCGGCGGGTACCTCCTCCTCGCCGTCCCTAATCCGCTGCCAGGTCTCGACGGCCTCCCGCCAGGAGCACTCGGCCTCAGCCACAACCTCGGCCCCGCCGCCGCCGTCCTGTGCCGCCTTCAGCGCCTCGGCCGCCTCGTCCTTGGCCTTCTCGGCCTTCGCCAGGCGACGGGCCGCCTCGGCCTCCGCCTCGGCGGCTGCGGCGCGCCGGTTGAACAGCAGCAGGGCCTGTCTGGTGTCGTCGTCGATCTGGACCATGCCCCACATGATCGCCGCTCCGGAGGCGACTCCCACCCTGATCCGGCGGTACGTTCCGGACTCGGGCCCTGAGAGCCACGCGGGAACAGCCAGGAGAAGCGGGAGAACACACCAGATGAACCTCGAGGGAAGGTCCGCACTCGTCACCGGAGGGGCCGGAGGGCTGGGGGAAGCCGTCGTGCGGTTGCTGGCGGACTCCGGGGCCGGGGTCGTGGTTCTGGACGCTGCCGCCGACAGGGCCCGTGAGTTGGCGGACGAACTGGGGGACAGCGTCGTCGCTGTTCCGGGCGATGTCCTGGACGAGGCCTCGGTGGGGGAGGCGGTCGAGGCAGCCAGCGGCCTCGGGCCCCTGGCGGTGGCCGCGGTCGTCCACGGGGCCGGGGTTGCCGGCCGGACCGTGAACCGGGACGGAACGCCCCACGACCTGGACCTGTTCAAGCGGACCGTGGACCTGAACGTGGTCGGCACCTTCAACGTGGTCAGGCTGGCGGCAGCCGCCATGGCGGACAACGAGCCCGACGGGGACGGCCAACGCGGTGTGCTTGTCACCACGGCCTCGATCGCCGGCCTCGAGGGCCAGACCGGCCAGGTGGCCTACGGCTCGGCCAAGGCCGGGATCATCGGCATGACGCTTCCCGTGGCCAGGGACCTCTCGCCAGTTGGGATCCGGATCTGCTGCATCGCCCCCGGGACCATGGGGACCCCGCTGATGCGGACGCTGCCCGAGAACCTCCAGGAGAAGCTGGTGTCGTCGGTTCCCTTCCCGAGGAGGATGGGGGAGCCGGCCGAGTTCGCCGCCCTGGTCGGCCACATCGTGGCCAACCCATACCTGAACGGCGAGGTTGTGAGGCTGGACGGTGCCCTCAGGTTCCCGCCCAAGTAGCCGATCCCTCAGCCCCAGGCGTCCAGGATCGTCCGGGCCCGGCGGGCGACCGGTTCGTCCACCATCCCTCCACCGACGGCTACCGACGCCTCACCCCGCCCCAGGGCGGCCTCCCAGGCGGTCACGACCTCCCTGGCCCAGTCCAGTTCGGCGTCTGTCGGCCTGAAGGCCCTCTCCGCCAGGGCCACCTGGCTGGGGTGGATGCAGATCTTGCCGGCGTAGCCGAGGGCCCTGGCCTCCCCGGCCTCGGCGAGGAAGCGATCCTCGTCGCCGAAGTTGGCCACAACCATGTCGATGGCCGGGATCCCGGCCATGTGTGCCGCCTGGGCCACCTGCGTCCGGGGAACAAGCACCTCCAGGTTGTCGGGGCGCCTCACCCCTCCCAGGCCCGACACGTAGTCCTCGGCTCCGAAGTAGCAGGCGGCAACCCGGGGATGCGAGGCCACTCCTAGGGCTCCAACCACCGCCTCGACCGTCTCCAGCCCCGCCACGACCGGCAGGTCGGAGCGACCGCCGCCGTCCAGGATTGCCGCGGCGGCATCCACGTCGGCCGGGGAGTCCAGCATCGGTACGAGCACTGCGGCCACGCTCGGCGCCAGGCCGTCAGCCACGTCGTCGGCGAGGAGGCCGGTGGCCGGTGCGTTGCAGCGGACCATGACCGGCAGGTCCGGGTGCTCGGCGGCCAGGGCCGTCGCAGCCGCCACCGCAACCTCCCGGGCCTCTGCCTTGCGGGCTGTCGGGACGGCGTCCTCCAGGTCGATCACCGCCACCGAGGGTGCACTCCTGGGGAGCTTCGCCAGGACCTCGGCCCTGTTGCCCGGGGCGAACAGCAGGCTCCGGAGGTTCTGGGGAAGCGGCTTCACGGCGACGACGCTACCCGGCGGCAGCGTGGCGCTGGTCAGGGGTCCACTGACGCGAGGGCGAGGGCACCGGCCTCCGCCTTGGCTGCCTCCAGGTCGGCCACGTGGCGCTCCACCGCGCCCATGCCCTCCTGCAGGCCCCCGAGGAAGCAGAACGTCGCCCGGGACACCCGCTGGCCCGTGGCCCTCTCCAGGGCCAGGGCGTAGGCGGCCCCCTGTAGCCGGTGGCGGGCCACCTTGGCGTCGAGCTCGGATGGGTCGGCCCAGGCGTCGGTCTTGTAGTCGACGACCACGAGGCCATCGTCGGTCCGGTAGGCCAGGTCGATGTAGCCCTCCAGGAGCAGGTCCTCGGAGAGGGGTGTGGCCACGTAGAGCTCCCTCCAGTGCTCCCCGGCAGCGGCCGCCGCGACCGATGGGGATGCGAGGGCCGAGGCGACCATGGCGGCAATCAGGTCAGCATCGACCCCCTCGGCGTCGGCGGCCCGCCGGGCCTCATGCACACCGGTGCCCGCCAGGTCAGCCACCTCGAGGGCGGCGTGCACGGCGCGGCCTGCACCGGCGCCGTGGCGGCCCGCCTCACCCGGGCGGGCTGACTCAGCCTCCTCGGCTGTACCGGTCGCCTCGAGGGCGATGGTGGTGGGGGCGATGGTGTGCCTGCGGGCGCCCTCGGAGCGGACCCTCCGGCCGGTCGATCGCCACGTGGACCGCTCCGGCAGGGGGGTTGTGTCGGGTGGGGTCGCAACAGGCAGCTCTCGCATTGTCGGCTCCAGGGCCGTGGCTCCGGCCAGGCCGACCTGGGTCACGGCGCGGTGCAGTACCTCGGCGGACGGGAGGTCGATCGGATGTCGTTCGTCCGACTTGGTGGGGCTCCGGTGCAGCGAGACGACGAGGTGGTCGCGTGCGCGGGTGGCGCCCACGTAGAGAAGCCGGAGCCGCTCGAGGTGCTCCAGATCCGGGCCGGCACTGCTGTGCGAGCGGTGCGCGGCGTTGGCCAGGTCCTTCCTGAAGGCCACGGCGATGCCCCCACCAGTACCCGGATCCACCCCGGGCTGGTCCCCCGGGGGAAAAGCCACGCTGTGGCCGTCGGCCGATCGCCTTGCACCCAGGTCGGCCAGCACGCATATGGGGAACTCCAGGCCCTTGGCCGAGTGCACGGTGAGGATGCGCACGGCGTCGTCGTCGGGCTCTGGGGGTATCGCCTCGTCGATGCGGACCTCGTCGGTGGCGTGGAGTCGGCACCACTCCAGGAAGGCCCTGAGGTCGCCTCCACGGGCCTCGCCGAACGAGCGGGCCGTGTCCAGGAACGTCCTGATCCGCCGCCAGGAGTCCCGCGGCCGCTGGCCGTACACGGCCAGCTCCATCGCCCTGCGGTCGCGCACGACCCGTTCGGCCAGGTCGGCGGCACCGTTCCAGGGCCGATCCGCGTGTAGTCGGGCCATCCAGCACAGGGCCTCCACCACCGGATGGTCGGGTGGCAGGCCGGAGGGACCGGGCTGCTGGTGGTCCCAGCGCCCGCCCGCCGCACGGAAGGCCAGGAGGTCGTCATCGCCGCAGCCGAACAGGGGGGTGCGCAGGGCCGTCACCAGGGCCAGCTCGTCAGTCGGGTCGTCGACTGCCCTGAGCGTGGTCAGCACGTCGCGGACCTCGTCGGTGGTCCACGGGTTGGACCCGGTCTCGATCCTGTGGGGGACTCCGGCGTCGGCCAGCGCCGAGGCCAGCCGGGCCACCGGCCTGCGGCTGCGCACCAGGATGGCGATGTCCCCCGGCGAGCAGGGCTTCCAGGCTCCGTCCGACCGGCCGGGTTCGGGGCGCCAGACCGACCAGCCCTCGGCCAGGGCCGTGGTGACTGTGGCCACCACGTCGTGGACGTCGTCGTCCCGGAGTTCGGAGGCACTGCGCCTGTGGTCGGCGCCGTGGCCGAGCAGGGCCACGGACGGTCCGACCGGGGCGGCAGGGCGGGTCGCCACCAGCGGTGAGTAGGCGGGTTGGGCGTGGGGGGCCTCCTGGATGAGGTGTGAGAACACCGCGTTCACCCAGTCGATGACCGGGGCGGTTGTGCGGAAGTTCTGCTCCAGGCGCACCTCCTGGCTGCCGAAGGCCTGCCGGGAGTCCAGGTACATGGCGATGTCGGCGCGCCGGAACCCGTAGATGGACTGCTTGGGGTCGCCCACGAAGAAGAGGGAGCCGGGCGGTGGCCGGAGCTGCCGCCAGTCGTCGGTGATGGTCTCGGGGTCGGCTATGAGAGCAGCCAGCTCGACCTGGATCGGATCGGTGTCCTGGAACTCGTCTAGCAGCAGGTGGCGGTAGCGGGTGTTGAGCGCAGCCCGAACAGCAGGGCCGGTGCCGGCGTCGGCCATGGCCCGGCGGGCCAGCACCAGCAGGTCGTGGAAGCCGAGTTGGCCCTGTCGCCGGCGGCCCTCTGCGGCGGCCAGGGCGGCCGCTCCGACCACGCCGACGATCCTGTCGACCACCTGGCCGGTCAGGTGGTCGACGTCGGCGTCGACCAGGGCCCTGGCCTCCTGCATCTGCTCCCTCACCTCGGCCACGGAGACCTCACCGGTCCAGTTCTTCTTGTTGCCGAGCCTGGTGCTGGTGGACACCACCTTCCGGTCGCCCAGGACCCGGATGACCTCCAGGGGGTCGTCGGCAGCCGTCTCCAGCCGGTCGGCCAGGTCCTCGACCAGGTCCAGCTGGAGGGCCATCCCGTCGTCGGCGTCGTCGCAGTGTCCCCCCAGGGCCACGACCGGCCGCAGCAGGGCGACCAGGGCGGTGGCGTCCACGGGCACCGGGTCGGGGGCAGCGACCAGGCGTTCCTCGACCAGGTCCCAGTTGGCGTCGAGGCTCCTGGCCAGGCGACGGATGTGGTTGAGCCTGACCCCCAGCTCGAAGCCGGCCAGCATGGTGAATGCCAGGTCGGGGTCGGTCAGCAGGCTGCCCACCAGCGACTGCCAGCGCTCGTCGAAGTCCACCAGCGACGAGACCTCGTCCATCACCTCTACGGCCGGCGGGAGCCCTGACTCCACCGGGTGGTCCACGAGGATCCGCTGTGCGAAGGCGTGGAGCGTGCACAGGGCGGCGCCGTCCAGCTCCACCAGAGCGGCCGCGGCCGCCTCGGCGTGCGGTCCCGGGCTGCCGGCCAGGTCCTCGAGCCGCCTGCGTACCCGGTCGCGCAGCTCGGTGGCAGCCCTGTCCGTGAAGGTGATTGCGGCAATCTGTTCCATGGCGGCCCCGGCCGACACAAGGGCCACGATGCGGTCGACGAGGGCGCTGGTCTTGCCGGTTCCGGCGCCAGCCTCCACGAAGAGGGTCGAGCCCAGGTCAGAGGCGATCCGGTCCCTCGCCGCCTGGTCGGTGGTCTCAGGCATCGGAACCTCCCTCGGCGTCGACGCCCCCGGCGGGGGCGTCGGGTTCAGGCAGGAGGCCGATGAGGATCCTGTAGGGCTCCAGCGCAGGATCCGCCCGCTTGGCCTCCCACCGGGCTGTGACCGAGGCGGTCCCCAGGCCGTCGGGGTCGCAGTAGTCGCAGCCGAAGCCGAACCGGCCGCCCTCGGGGGGCCTGGCCGGAAACAGGCCCTGCTCGATCCCGTCCACGACCGTGGTGAGCACCGAGTCGAACCTCTCCAGGACCGCTGGCGAGAGGGGGTGGCCTATGTGGGTCCCGCCGTCTGTCACGAACCAGTACTGGCCGTGCACGGCTGTGTCGGGTGTGCCGGCGGCAGCCCTGGCCGCCAGGCCGTAGACCGGGATCTGCAGGTAGCGGCCGCGGTCGTCGGGGGTCTCCTCGGAGACCTTCCTGTGCCCGCTGCTCAGCCCTGTCTTGTAGTCGATGACGTGGATGGTGCCGTCGGCGGCGTGGTCCACGCGGTCGATGCGACCGCGGAACCGGAGCCGCCGGCCGTCGGGGAGGGAGTGCACGAGGGGATCACCGCCGTCCACCCCGAAGGAGGCCTCAACGGAAACGGGGGTGGTGTTGTTCAGGCCCCGCCAGGCCTGGTCGTCGTCGAGGAAGGAGTCGAGGTGGCGCCTCAGCCTTGCCGAGTCGCGCTGCCACAGCAGCGGGCGCCCGGTTAGGCCCCTCGCCTCGGCCAGGGCGAACTCCTCGTCGCAGATCTCGCCCAGCCGCAGCCGATGGCGGCCTGACCATGCTCCCCCGGGGGCCGGCAGGTCGCCGACTTCCAGCGCCTCCGAGACGAACCGTTCCAGGATCCTGTGGGCCAGGGTGCCGCGGTCCAGGTTGGTGATGCCCTCGTCGTCGGCGGGCTCACTGTGGGCCCTTACCCCGAGCACGTGCTCCATGAAGTAGGCGTAGGGGCAGCCCACCCAGTTCTGGAGGCGTGTGGCGGACAGCACCGTGCGCCCGTCGGCAGGTGACGGCACCTCGGCACCTGCCAGGTTGCCGTCGAAGCGGGTGAGGCGTGGCCGTGCACGGCCCAGGGCCATGTCGGTGCCACGCCTCAGCACGGGGTCGTCGGTCTGGCTGACGGCGTCCTCGGGGGGAAGCCCCCTGTGGCGCTTGCGCAGCAGGTCGGCCAGGGCGTACTCCTGTTCGTCGGCCGGTTGGCGGAGCCGCTCGAGGGAGCCGGCGAAGGAGGGATAAGAGCAGAACCAGGGCTCGTCCAGGTCCTCCAGTTCGGTGGGCGAGGGGCGTCGTCCCAACTCGGCCTGGACCTCGTCGAGCAGCCAGCGGGACGGCACCGACCCGTTCCGTCGGCCCAGGTCGCCCCTGGCGAAGACCAGGACCCGCTCGCTGTCGGCTGCCGCGAGGGCGGCCAGCACGCCGTGGTGCAGGTCGGCCATGCGGTCGGCCCGCAGCACCAGGACCCCCGCTGCGGCCTGCCTGGCCGAGTCGGGCAGCAGCGGGTCGTCGCGCCTGCGACCGGGGGTGGTGCCCTCCGTCAACCCGACCACGACGACACGCTCCAGGCCAAGGCCCGTCACCACGCCGAACCCGCCCACTAGCACGCCGTCGCCGAAGCGCCCCTCGCGTTCGAGGTCCCTGTCCAGGCCGTCGCCCACCGCCCGCCGGAAGGCCGCCGGGCCGGGCCGGGCCTCGATCCCGGCCAGGTTCCCGAGGTCCGCCAGGAGGTCGGCGATGCGTTCGAAGGCCCGGACCTCCTCGGGTGGCCAGTCGGCCCTCTGCTCGCTCCCGCCCAGGTAGCGGTCGAGCAGGCCCCGGGCCCACCGGGACAACTCGCGCCAGCCACGGGGCATGGCCGTGGGGTCGAGGGTGGCCACCAGTTCCTCCACGAAGCCACCGAGCGACGCTGCGTGCCCGATGTCGCGGTCGACGCCCTCGATCCGGGCGGCCTCGGCTCCACTGGCGACCAGGTCGGCCCGGCGCTCGGAGAGGTCGGCGGCCACCTGCCCGAGCCGTCGTCGCCACTGCTCGGGGCCGGCCACGACGCCGGCCTGGCGGGCGCTGCGCTCCCACGCCGCCGACGGGACGGGTTGGCCGTCGGTGCCCAGCACGCCGCCCGAGGAGATCAGGCCCATGACAGCCGACCGTGGGTAGCCGCTGTCGTGGAGGTCCAGGAGGGCCTGCAGGGTCCGGCCGGTCAGGGTCTCGCCCAGCCGGCGCCCGGCCACGCCGTTGAACGGGACCTCGGCCGCCCGCAGGTGCTGGTGGAGCAGCCTGGCGTGGCGCTCGCCGCCGGGGTGGACGATGGCCATGGAGGCGAACGGGGTGCCGGCTGCAGCTGCTGCAACCACCTCGCGGACGGCCACCCTGGCCTCCTCGTCGGGGTCGGCCACGGAGCGCACGGCCAGCCTCGCAGGGTGCCGGGCGGCCGGAGCCTCGGCCGGGAGGGTACCGCCCAGGGCCTTGACCAGGCGGCCCACGGGTGCGTCGGCGGCCTCGTCTCCGGTGAGGGCGGCGACCACGGCCACCGGCCGCTCCCGGGCCAGGGTGGCGAGCAGGTCGGCTCCCGAGGGCGGGACCCGCCCCGGGACGTGGACGATCAGCGAACCCAACTCATCGAGCAGTGGGTCGTCGCCGGCTATGGCGGCCGCAGCCCGGTGCAGGTCGACCTCGTCGACGAACCCCCCGGCCAGCCGGTCGGCGACGATTCGGTGCAGGCGGACCACCTCGGAGGCCCGACGACCGGTGGCGGCGACGGCATCGAGGGCCGCGTCGTCCAGCTCGCGCAGCTCGCGGTGCACCCGGACGAGGGCCCGCTCGGTGGCCGGGTGGCGTGCCACGGGCCGCAGCAGCTCGGCCGAGTCGGCCAGGGTGGTGCGCACCGCCGCGGCCACCACCTGGTCGGTGACGCGTCGGCGCCCGTCGCCTGCCAGCGCCGGCTGGGCCAGCAACCCGGCCAGCCCCAGCAGGGTCTCGAAGCGCACCGCGGCCAGGCCCACCGCCCCGCCCGGCCCCGGCCTCGTGGCCAGGGAGCGCCGCGCCGCAACGCCGACCAGGTTGGAGGGCACGACCACGGTCACCGGTGCCAGGGGGTCCTCTCCCTTGGACGATGCCACGGCCGTAGCCAGGGCGTCGGTGGCAGCAGCTCCGTACGGGGTGAATGTGAAGTGGGCGACCATCGCCCAGCGAGAGTACGCACGACGTGTGACACGGCGCTGCCTCCCCGACAAGCCAGGGGTCCGCAGCCGGCGGTACTGTCCGCCCATGAGCGACGCGGGGGCCGGCGCCGGGGTGCCGAAGGAGCAGGCGGACGAACCTGTGGCCGAACCTGTGGGGGAGCCCATGCTCGAGTACCCGGGACGCTGGGCCCTGGAGGCGCCGGACCGTCCGGCCATTGTCATGCACGGCTCCGGCGAGGTGATGACCTTCGCAGAGCTGGATGCCGAGGCCAACCGCATCGCCAACCTCTTCCGCAGCCTGGGCCTCCAGCCCGGTGACCACATGGCATTCTGCCTTGAGAACCGGATCGAGTTCCTGGCCCTGGCCTGGGGGGCGCACTACGCAGGCCTCTACTACACGGCCATCTCGTCGCGCCTCACATCCGACGAGGTCTCCTACATAGTCGACGACTGCGGCGCCCGGGTGTTCGTCACCTCTCCCTACAAGGCCGACGTGGTCGAGGCCGTCACCGCCGCCACGCCGGGTGTCGAGGCCCGGTTCAGCATCGGCGGACCACTGCCCGACCACGCCAGCTTCGAGGACGCCGTGGCCAGCCAGTCGGCCGATCCCTTCCGGGGCGCTGTCGAGGGGCAGGACATGCTCTACTCCTCGGGCACGACCGGCAGGCCCAAGGGCGTGAAGACGCCGCTGACAGGCGAGCCGCTGGGCCGGGCCAACTCGATCACGCTGATGGCCAGGTTCCTGTTCAGCGCCGAGGAGGGGCAGGTCTACCTGTCGCCGGCGCCGCTCTACCACTCGGCGCCGCTGAGGTTCTGCCTCGGCTACCAGCGGCTGGGCTACACGGTCGTGGTGATGGAGAAGTTCGACCCGGAGACCGCCCTCGAGGCCATCCAGGCCCACCGGGCCCACACCAGCCAGTGGGTGCCGACCATGTTCGTGCGCATGCTGAAGCTGCCCGAGGAGGTCCGTGCCCGCTACGACACCTCGTCGCTGGTGTCGGCGATCCACGCGGCGGCACCTTGCCCGGTCGAGGTGAAGTCCAGGATGATCGACTGGTGGGGCCCGGTCCTGCACGAGTACTACGCCGGGACCGAGGGCAACGGCGTCACCTACATCAATTCGGAGGACTGGCTGGACCACCCGGGTTCGGTCGGCCGGGCCGTGCTGGGCGAGTTGGTCATCGTCGACGACGAGGGCAACGAGCTCCCGGTGGGGGAGGAGGGGGCCATCTACTTCCGCGGCGACGCCCGGTTCGAGTACCACAACGACCCGGAGAAGACCGCCGGCTCGAGGCTGGGCGGGAACCTCAGCACCCTCGGCGACGTGGGCCGCCTCGACCCCGACGGCTTCCTCTACCTGACCGACCGCAAGGCCTACATGATCATCTCGGGCGGGGTGAACATCTACCCCCAGGAGGCCGAGAACGTCCTGACCATGCACCCGGCCGTGTTCGACGTGGCGGTGATCGGGGTGCCCAACGACGAGTTCGGTGAGGAGGTCAAGGCCGTGGTCCAGCCGGTCGACCCGTCCGCGGCGGGCGAGGACCTGGCCCGTGAGCTGATCGCCTTCTGCCGGTCACAGCTGGCCGACGTGAAGTGCCCCCGCAGCGTCGACTTCAGGAACGAGTTGCCCCGGCACCCGACGGGGAAGCTCTACAAGCGCCTCCTGAAGGACGAGTACTGGCAGGGCCACCAGGCCCGCATCTGAGCGTCGGGCCGGTTCTCAGCCGGCCTCAGAGTGGGTGACGGGCTCCTCGCCCATCCACTCGCGCAGCGTGTTCTTGAGCTTGGTCTGCTGGATGAACAGGTCGTGCTCGGCGTCGGCCTCACCGGCAGCCTGGGGCGCCTTGAGGTAGAACGACAGCCACTCCTGCACTCCGGACTGGCCGGCCCGGTGGGCAAGGTCCAGGAACAGCGCCAGGTCCAACACGATGGGTGCAGCCAGGATCGAGTCGCGGCAGAGGAAGTCCACCTTGATCTGCATCGGGTAGCCCAGCCACCCGAAAATGTCGATGTTGTCCCACCCCTCCTTGTTGTCGCCGCGGGGCGGGTAGTAGTTGATGCGCACGACGTGGTCGATGTTGCCGTAGAGGTCCGGGTAGGAGTCGGGCTGGAGGATTGTGTCCAGCACCCCCAGCTTGGAGACCTCCTTGGTCTTGAAGTTCTCCGGGTCGTCCAGTACCTCGCCGTCGCGGTTGCCGAGGATGTTGGTGGAGTACCAGCCGCGCAGGCCCAGCATCCGGGCCTTGAAGCCGGGTGCCAGGAGGGTCTTCATGAGGGTCTGGCCGGTCTTGAAGTCCTTGCCGGCGATGGGCACGCCGCGGGTGGCGGCCAGCTCGATCATGCACGGCAGGTCCACCGACAGGTTGGGTGCGCCGTTGGCGAACGGCACCTCGCTGGAGAGGGCAGCGTAGGCGTAGATCTGGCTGGGGGAGATGTTGTCGTCGTCGTCCCTGAGGCCCTGCTCGAAGGCCTCCAGGGTCTCGTGCACCGCGCTGGCCTCCTGGTAGGCCTCGGTGGAGCCGCACCAGACCATCACAAGCCGGTCGCAGTCGTTCTCGGAGCGGAACCGCTGGATGTCGTCCATGAGGGCCTGGGCCTGGTCCCACTTGGAGGCGATGTCCTTGACCCGGGTGCCCTCCAGCTTCTTCACCCAGCGCTGGTCGAACACTGCGTCCATGGCCACGATGCCCTCCAGCTCGGAGGAGATGGGGGCCAGGTCGGCCTCCTCCAGGACGCCGCAGGTGCGGGCCGCCTCGAGCACGTTGGCCGAGATGGGGTCCCAGCCGCCGAAGACCAGGTCGTCCAGGTCGGCAAGGGGCACGAACTCGCGGATGAGGGGGTTGCGGTCCTCGTCCCTGGCTCCGAGGCGGATGTGGGCCATCTGGCTGACCGAGCCGATCGGCGGTGCCAGGCCCCTGCGGGCCGAGATGACCCCTGCGATGAAGGTGGACGAGACGGCTCCGAGCCCGGGCGTGAGGATCCCGAGGCGGCCGGACGCCGGGGCGATGGTGGTGGGTTCTGTCATGGCGGAGAGGATAAGGAGTAGTCAAGCAACAGTGACTAGGATTCAGGAATACTGAAAGAACTGTGAGGGTTGCCCAATGTCCCTGCCCAACCTCACCGTCCAGCAACTCGGGTACCTAGTTGCGGCGGCCGACGCACCCAGCCGCTCGGCGGCTGCGGAGTCGCTGGGCGTCACCCCGTCGGCCCTGACCCAGGGCCTGGCCGAGCTGGAGCGCCGCGTCGGCCTGCCCCTGTTCGAGCGCCACGGCCGCCACACGACCCTGCGACCCCAGGCGGGGGAGGTCCTGGCACACGCGCGGCGGGTCGTGGCCGACACGGCCGACCTGGCCCGCTGGGCCGAGGCGCAGCGCACCGGCACGTCGGGCCTGGTCCGCCTGGGCACCATCGATGCGGTGGCCGTCCACCACCGGCCCGACGTCATCCGGGCCTTCCGGGCCGAGCGCCCCGAGGTCGACCTGCGCCTCACGGTCTCACCCTCCGGATCGCTCATCGAAGGGCTGGCGTCCGGCGACCTCGACGTGGTCGTCTGCGTCGAGCCGGCCGCCTGCCCCGAGGGCGTGGCCCTCGCCCACTGCCTCGACGAGGATCTCTTCGTCTACGCGCCCGAGGGCGCCGGGGTCCCCGACCCGCGGCTCTGGGGGCCGTGGGTCACCTTCCCGGGCGGCTCCCACACGAGGCGGGTCGTGGCCGGTGCGCTGGCCGCATGCGGCTCGCCCTTCGAGGTGGTGGCCGAGTCGAACCAGCCGGACGTGCTGCGCGAGATGGTCCACCTGGGGTTGGGCTGGACGGTCCTGCCGGCCGTCCAGGCCGAGTCGCCACCTGAGCCGCTGGAGCCGATCCGGAAGGCCCCGCTGGCCCACAGGCGCCTGGTGGTCGGCCGCCGCACCGACGTCCCGCCGGTGCCGGCTGCCGAGGCCCTGGCTGGGGCCCTGGCCGGTGCCCGACCGGATGTCGGAGCAGTTTCCCGGGCGGCCTCCGGGCCGGACCCCGCGCCAACCCCGGGCCGCTAGCCTCACCGGCCACGAACCCCCAGCCACCCCGCGAGAATCAGGCGGTCCCACATGCCCTGGCCCACTTCAAGGGACGAGGAGCTCTTCGGCCATGTGGCCGATGAGCTCGAGCGCCAGAACACCACCCTCCAGTTGATCGCCTCCGAGAACTTCGCCTCCCCGGCGGTGCTGGAGGCCACCGGCTCGGTCCTCACCAACAAGTACGCCGAGGGCTATCCGGGCAAGCGCTACTACGGCGGCAACGCCCACGTCGACGAGGTTGAGGACCTGGCCCGAGAGCGGGTCAAGGCCCTGTTCGGGGCCGACCACGCCAACGTTCAGCCCCACTCGGGCGCCAATGCCAACATGGCCGTCTACCAGGCCTTGCTGGAGCCGGGCGACACCGTTCTGGGCATGAGCCTCGACCACGGCGGCCACCTCACGCACGGCTCGCCGGTGAACGCCAGCGGCATCCTCTACGACTTCGTCTCCTACGGCGTCACCGCCAGCGACGAGCGGATCGACTACGACGAGCTACGCGACAGGGCCAGGGAGCACCGGCCCAGGCTGATAGTGGCCGGCGCAACGGCCTACCCGCGGGTCATCCAGCCCGCACCCTTCCGCGAGATAGCGGACGAGGTAGGGGCGCTGCTCATGTTCGACGCCGCCCACATCGCCGGCCTGATAGCCGGCGGGGTGCACCCGAACCCGGTGCCCCACTGCGACATCGTCACCTTCACCACCCACAAGACCCTCAGGGGCCCGCGCGGCGGGTGCATCCTCTCCACTGCGGAGCACGCCAGGGCCATCGACAAGGCCGTGTTCCCCGGCTCCCAGGGCGGGCCCCTCGAGCACCACATCGCCGCCAAGGCCGTTGCGTTCCGCGAGGCGGCCGACCCCTCGTTCGCCGACTATGCACGCCAGATCGTGGCCAACGCCTCGGCCCTGGCGGAGGCCCTCGGTAGCCACGGCTTTCGCATGGTCTCGGGTGGCTCCGACAACCACCTGCTGCTGGTCGACCTGCGCACCTTCGACGAGGACCTCACCGGCGCCGTGGCCCAGACGGTGCTCGACAGGGCCGGGATCACCCTCAACAAGAACACCGTCCCCGACGACCCCCGGTCACCGTTCGTGACCAGCGGGGTGCGCATCGGGACGCCGTCCACCACCACCCAGGGGATGGAGGAGCCCGAGATGGCCGTCATCGCCGACCTCATCGCCCGGACCCTCGAGGGTCGCGACGACGACTCCGTGGTGGCCACCGTGTGCTCCGAGGTGGCCGACCTCTGCGGCCGCTTCACGCCCTACGGGGGCTGACAGCAGGGCGGGCCCGGGCTCAGGGACTGGGGATATGCCGGGAGGAGTCGCCTACGCAGTGGTCGGTGGCGCTGCGGCCCTGACGACCGGGCTGGCCACCCCCGTGGTACGCCGACTCGGGTCCAGGGCGGGGGTGCTGGTCGCACCCGACGACCGCAACGTGCACGAGCGGCCCACCGCCACCCTCGGCGGGACGGCGATGCTGCTCGGGCTCCTTGTCGGGGTCCTGGCCGCGTGGCTGGTCGGCGACTTCGCCGCCGTGTTCGCCGACCCGTCCGAGATGGTCGGCGTGCTGCTGGCGGCAACGGTGATCTGCGCGGTTGGCGTCGTGGACGACGTGCGTCCCATATCGGCCGCGGCCAAGATGGCGGGGATGGTCGTGGCCGGGGCGGTCCTGGTCGGCTTCGGCGTGTCACTGGTGGTGCTCCGTATCCCCTTCCTCGGGATGCTGGACCTCTCGTCGGACACCTCCGCCCTCTTCTCGGCCCTGTTGACCGTGGTCTGGGTGGTGCTCATCGCCAACGCCGTGAACCTGGTCGACGGCCTGGACGGCCTGGCGGCGGGGATCGTGGTGATAGCGGCCACTGCCTTCTTCTTCTACGCGCTGCGCCTGACAGACGTGGGGGTGCTGGGAGAGGGGAACCCGGGCGCCCTGATAGCGGTGCTGGTGGTAGGGACCTGCGCCGGCTTCCTGCCCCACAACGTGCACCCGGCCCGCATCTTCATGGGCGACGGCGGGGCCCTGCTGCTGGGCGTCCTCATGGCGGCCTCGACGGTCTCCGTGGGGGGCAGCACCGATGCCGCCTTCAGCGGCCAGTCCTTCTTCTTCTTCGCCCCGGTCTTCATCCCGGTGTTCATCCTCGGGGTGCCGCTCTTCGACCTGGTGTTCGCCGTTGTGCGGCGGGCGGCCACGCCGGGCCTGCGTGTCACCGGCGCTGACAAGGACCACCTCCACCACCGCCTGATGCGCCTGGGCCACGGCCACCGGAGGGCGGTGGCCATCCTGTGGGCCTGGACGGCCCTCCTGTCGGGGTTCGTGCTGTGGCCCACCTACACGGGTTCGGGTGACGCCATCGTGCCGACCGGCATCGCCGCCGTCTGCCTCCTGTTGTTCACGGTGTTCCACCCCCGCCTGCGGGACTCGGTGCAGGCCCGTTCCGGGGCCGGCGAGGTTGTCGCCCCAGACATTGGTGATTAGATTCACAAGCGCTCCAGACGGCCGTCGCCGCAGGAGCGCACGATGGTGACCGGATGACGTGCCGGTCGGAGGATCCCCCGATGCAGCAGGCCGAGACGCGCGAGTTGGAGCAGGGCTTCGGCGACGCCTTCGCCGCCGCATTCGAGCTGGCCGTGACGCCCGCAATCTTCGGTGCCCTGGGCTGGTTGCTGGACTCCAAACTGGGCCTCTTCCCGGTCCTCACGATCGCCTTCGCCTCGGTCACGGCCGCCTACTGCGGCTGGAGGCTCTACCGCAGCTACAGCGACCAGATGGACCGGGCCGCGGCAGAGCGCCGTGCCGCCTGGCAGGCGGGCGCCTGAACATGGCCTCCACGTCCGCCGCCACCGCTGCCGCGACAGCGCCGGACGAGGCACCAGAGAGGGACATCGCCCACGACCTGGCCAGGCGGGCCGCATGGGTGGCCCCCCTGTTCGTGGCCTTCGGCCTGATCGGCTGGGGCCCGGCTGGAGCCGCCTCCGCAGCCGTTGCGTTGGCCCTGGTGGTCCTCAACTTCCTCGTCGGAGCGGCCGTCATCACCCGAACGGTCCGGATCTCGGTGAACGCCCTCTACGGAGCGGTCCTGTTCGGGTACCTGCTTCGCCTGGGCCTCCTCGCCGTCATCGCCATGGTCCTCAAGGGCACCGGCTCCTGGTTCAGCGCCGTGCCCTTCGCCGTCACGCTCCTGGTGACCCACCTGGGGCTCCTCGTCTGGGAGACGCGGCACGTCTCGGCGTCGCTGGCGTTCCCGGGCCTCAAGCCCGGTGTCGGCACCCCAGCACAGGAATCCACACCTGACCCAGAACAGGAGAAGCACACCCAGTGAACGTGCTAGCGCTCGACTTCCCGCCGGTGAGCCACCTGTTCGAGTGGCCCGACATGCTCTTCGCCGGATCGGCCTACGCCGTCAACAAGACCGTGCTCATCTACCTGGCGGCCGTGCTGATCACCGGCGCCATCTTCCTGCTGGCCGGAAGGCCGAGGGAGTCACTCGTCCCGGTCGGCGTGCAGCACGTGGCGGAGTCGGGCGTGACCTTCATCGAGGAGTCGGTCGTCATGCAGACGATCGGTCCCGAGGGGCGCAGGTACATGCCCTTCCTGACCACGATGTTCTTCTTCATCCTGTTCTCGAACATCTTCGAGGTCATCCCCGGGATCCAGTTCCCGGCCAACAGCCGCATGGCGGTGCCGATCACCCTGGCCCTCGTGGTCTGGGGCATCTTCAACTACGTCGGCGTCAGGTCCCAGGGCCTAGGCGGCTACCTCAAGAACTCCCTCTTCCCGCCGGGCGTGCCGGTGGCGCTCTACCTGATCGTCACCCCCATCGAGCTGGTCTCCACCTTCGTGGTGCGGCCCTTCTCACTGGCCATCCGGCTCTGGGCCAACATGGTCGCCGGCCACCTGCTGCTCGTCACCTTCGCCGTCCTCTCCCAGGTGCTCTGGGACGCCACCTACATCGGCGCGGTCGGCCCCTTCGCCATGCTCGTCCTCATGACAGGGTTCGAGATCCTGGTCTCGGTGCTGCAGGCGTTCATCTTCACGATCCTCACGGCGGTCTACATCGGGGGCTCACTGCACCCGGCCCACTGACCCGACCAACGGGCCTGCCACGCCGGCCAGCCCCGACACCAGGTTCCGTAGACAAACAAGTTCCATAACCAACACGGGCACGGACAAACCGTCCCGGAAACTAGAGAAACCAGGAGAAACCAAGTGCTGAACGTTCTGGCGCAAACGGCAGCCGGTGAAATGGTCGAGGGCCTCAAGGCCATCGGCGCCGGCCTCGGCTACGGCCTCGCGGCCATAGGCCCCGGCATCGGCATCGGGACCGTGGTCGGCAACGCCATCTCGGCGATGGCCCGCCAGCCCGAGTCCGCCGGCATGGCGCGCACCACCATGTTCCTCGGCATCGCCTTCACCGAGGCGCTGGCCCTGATCGGTTTCGTCGTCTTCATCCTGCTGCTGCCCTGAGCCGGCGGGCGGGAACCGACGAGAACCGACGAGCAGGACCGATCCGACACTTCGACCCCAGAGGGAGTTGAGAGGGAGTTGAACCCAATGAGCCAACGACGGAACCGCCTGGCGGCGGCACCGCTCATCGCCGTGCTGGGCCTCGTGGCCCTGGCAGGCCCCGCCGGGGCCTCCGGGGAGAGCGTGGGCGCCTGCATGGCCGAGCACCTCGCCGAGGCGGTGGAGCACAACCACGGCGACCTGGAGCACACGCTCCACGACGCCGCGGTGCAGGACGAGCTGGAGAAGTGCTTCGAGGCCCCGAACCCGATCATCCCGGAGGTCAACGAGATCGTCTGGGGTGGCGCCGCCTTCCTCATCCTCTTCGTGCTGATGGCCAAGAAGGGCTTCCCGGCCGTGAAGGGTGCCATGGACGCCAGGGCCGAGCGCATCCGCAACGACCTGGACGCCGCCGAGCAGGCCAGGATCGACGCACAGGCAGTCCAGGCCGACTACGAGGCCCGGTTGGCCGACGCCAAGGGTGAGGCCTCGCGCCTGATCGACGAGGCGCGGGGAGCTGCAGACCAGCTGAAGGCGGACCTGTCGGCACGCGCCGAGGCCGACATAGCCGAGATGCGCGAGCGGGCCGCGGCCGAGATCGAGTCCGCACGCCAGCAGGCCATCGCCGACCTCCGCGCCGAGGTCGCCGGAATAGCCCTGGGCGCAGCGGAGCGGGTCGTGCAGTCCAGCCTCGACGCCGAGGTGCAGGGACGCCTGATCGACGCCTACATAGACGAGGTGGCCGGCAGCAATGGCTGACACCCGGGTTGACGGCTACGCCGGCGCCCTGTTCTCGGTCGCCGAGGCCGAGGGGGACCTGGCCACCGTCGAGGACGAGCTGTTCAGGTTCGCCCAGGCCCTCCGTGCCAACGACGACCTCAGGGCCACGCTCACCGACGGCGGCGTTCCCGCGGGGCGCCGCCAGCAGGTGGTCGAGGACCTGTTGGACGGAAGGGCGTCGGCGACCACGTCGGCGCTTGTGTCGATGGTCGTCGCAGCCGGCCGCGCCGCCGAGCTACCCGCCATCGTGGACGCCATGGTCCAGCTCAGCGCCGCCTCCCGCAACCGGGCAGTGGCCACCGTCCGTTCGGCGGTGGACCTGACCGACGATCAGCGCAGCCGCCTCGAGGAGGCCATCAACACGGCCACCGGCAGGGAGGTCGAGGTGAAGGTGGTCATCGACCAGTCGGTGATGGGCGGCGTGGTCACAGAGATCGGCGACGACATCATCGACGGCAGCGTGAGGCGCCGCCTGAACCAGCTCCGAGAGAGCTTCCGGTAGGCGGGGGTAGTCCCAACCGCTGAGACCCCGACCAGAAACCTCCGACAAACGAGACAACGAGAGAGAACATGCCTGAACTCACGATTGACACGGCAGACATAGCCGCTGCGATCCAGAAGAACCTGGAGGGCTTCGAGCCCAGCCTCGAACAGAGCCAGGTGGGCCACGTGCTCGAGGTGGGCGACGGCATCGCCCGCGTGTCGGGCCTGCCCGATGCGGCCGTGAACGAGCTGCTGCAGTTCGAGGGCGGCACCTTCGGCCTGGCCCTGAACCTGGACGAGGACGCCATCGGTGCGGTGGTGCTGGGTGAGGTTGACGACATCGAGGAGGGCCAGACGGTCCGGGCCACCGGCGACATCCTCTCCCTGCCGGTCGGCGACGGCCTCCTGGGACGCGTGGTGAACGCCCTGGGAGAGCCCATCGACGGCAAGGGCCCGCTCACCAACACCGTCCAGCGGCGCATGGAGATCCAGGCCCCCGGGATCATGGGCCGCAAGCCCGTGCACGAGCCGATGCAGACCGGCATCAAGGCCATCGACTCGCTCATCCCCATCGGCCGCGGCCAGCGGGAGCTGATCATCGGCGACCGCAAGACCGGCAAGACCACGATCGCCATCGACACGATCATCAACCAGGCCGGCCAGGGCATGAAGTGCGTGTACGTGGCCATCGGCCAGAAGGCCTCGACGGTCGCCCAGAACGTGGCGGTGCTGGAGGCCCACGGGGCCATGGCCTACACGGTCGTGGTGGTCGCCCCGGCCTCCGACCCGGCACCCTTCAAGTACCTGGCCCCCTACGCCGGCTGCGCGATGGGCCAGCACTGGATGGACAACGGCGACCACGCCCTGGCCGTCTACGACGACCTCTCCAAGCAGGCCGAGGCCTACCGCCAGATGTCGCTGCTGCTGCGCCGTCCGCCAGGCCGCGAGGCCTTCCCCGGCGACGTCTTCTACCTGCACAGCCGCCTCCTCGAGCGGGCGGCCAAGCTCAGCGACGAGCTGGGTGCGGGGTCCCTGACGGCCCTGCCCGTCATCGAGACCAAGGCCGGCGACGTCTCGGCATTCATCCCCACAAACGTGATCTCGATCACCGACGGCCAGATCTTCCTTCAGGACGACCTGTTCAAGTCGGGTGTGCGTCCCGCCGTGGACGTGGGAATCTCGGTCTCCCGGGTCGGCTCGGCCGCCCAGGTGAAGGCCATGAAGACGGCCGTGGGGACGCTCAAGTCCGACCTGCAGCAGTTCAGGGAGCTGGAGGCCTTCGCGGCGTTCGGCTCCGACCTGGACGCCGTGTCCCAGGCGCAGCTGGACCGGGGCTACCGCCTCGTCGAGCTGTTGAAGCAGGGCCTCAACTCGCCGCTGCTGGTCGAGGAGCAGGTGGTGGCCATAACGGCCGGTACCCGCGGCTACCTGGACGGGATCCCCGTCGAGGACGTCAGCCGCTTCGAGGCCGAGCTGCTGGACTGGTTCCGGACCCGTGAGATAGCCCGGCTGGACGCAATCAGGGAAACCGGCAAGATCGACGACGAGGAGGCCTTCGAGGGCGCCATCGCGGCGTTCGCCGAGCAGTTCCAGTCATCAGCCGCAGACACCGCCGTGCACCCGGGCACCGATGCCGCCGGGACCGACTCGCACATAGTCGACGCCGACACGACGCTCCCCGAGGAGGACATCACTCCCGAGGACGGTCCGGGGGCGAGCGCCTAGTGCTCCCAGCCGTCGCATTCGGTGGTGCCTACCGCACCGGAGATCCGGTGACGGCGCGCGTACCGGCGGGAGCGTGGCATGGCAGGCGGTAGGGAACGGGTCCTGCGGCGCCGTATCACGAGCGTCCAGAAGACCAAGAAGATCACGAGGGCCATGGAGTTGATCGCCGCCACCCGGGTCATGAAGGCCCAGGAGCGTGCCAGGGCGGCAGCCCCCTACGCCCGCCAGGTCACCCAGGTCATCGAGAACCTGGCTGCCGCCGGGACCGAGGTGGATCACCCCCTGCTCCGCGAGGCCGAGAAGGTGGAGCGGGTGGGCGTGGTGTTGATCACCTCCGACCGGGGCCTTGCCGGCCCGTACAACTCGTCGGTGATCAGGGCTGCCGAGCGCCAGGTGCAGAACGCCCGGTCCGAGGGGGCCGACTACTCCCTCATAGTCGTGGGCCGCAAGGGCCGCGACTACTTCCGGTTCCGCAACTACAGCATCGACTCGTTCACCGAGGGAATCAGCGACAACCCCACCTACGAGGACGCCAAGGCCCTTGCCGACACCGTCGCCGAGATGTTCGAGTCCGGTCGCATCGACCGGGTCGAGCTGGTCTACACGGAGTTCATCAGCATCGGCAGCCAGAAGGTTGTGGTGAGGCGGTTCCTGCCGCTGGAGAGCACCGAGACCATGGCAGAGGCCGGACACGGCGAGGCCGGCGCGGTGGCTGCCTTCGAGTTCGAGCCGTCGCCCGAGGCCGTCCTGGAGTCCCTGCTGCCCCGCTACGTCGAGGCCCGCCTGTTCGGGGCCCTGCTGGAGGCCGCCGCCTCCGAGCACGCCAGCCGCCAGCGGGCCATGAAGGCGGCAACGGACAACGCCGAGGAGATGATCGTGAAGCTCTCCCGCGAGATGAACCAGGCCCGCCAGGACGCCATCACCACCGAGATCATGGAGATCGTCGGCGGTGCGGAGGCGCTGGGGAGCGATTCCACCGACGACCGTGCCGGTGACCGTGCCGGCGAGCAGGTTCCCGCGGGGACCGGCGGCTGACCGGGGTCCGGAGCCGGAACGCCCGGGGAACGCAAGGCTTACGAACAGGGCTCACGAGCAGGGCTTCAGAAGAGAAGAAACCAGGAGCAACAATGACCGTCACCGAAGTCGCAGCGGGCGCAACAGCGGCCCAACACAGCGAGGGACGCATCGTCGGCATCGCCGGCCCGGTCATCGACGCGGAGTTCCCGCCCGGTGACCTCCCCGAGATCAACATGGCCCTCGAGTTCGACGTTGTAGTCGACGGCCAGACCGTCACGATCGTCGCCGAGGTGGCCCAGCAGATCGGCGACAGCCGGGTGCGGGCCATCGCCATGAAGCCGACCGACGGCCTCACCCGCGGCACGCCGGTGCGCAACACCGGGCAGGGCATCACCGTCCCGGTAGGCGATGTCACCCTGGGCCACGTCTTCAACGTCACCGGCGACCAACTGGACGCCAAGCCCCTGGGTGAGGTCACCGAGCGCTGGCAGATCCACCGCTCGGCCCCGGCGTTCGACACCCTCGAGCCCAAGGCCCAGATGTTCGAGACCGGCGTGAAGGTCATCGACCTGCTCACCCCATACCTGCAGGGCGGCAAGATCGGGCTGTTCGGCGGCGCCGGCGTGGGCAAGACGGTGCTCATCACCGAGATGATCAACCGGGTGGCCACCAACCACGGCGGCGTGTCGGTGTTCGCCGGGGTGGGCGAGCGGACACGTGAGGGCACCGACCTGTACCTGGAGATGGGCGAGTCGGGAGTGCTGGAGAAGGCAGCCCTGGTCTACGGCCAGATGGACGAACCGCCGGGCGTGCGCCTGCGGGTGGCCCTGTCGGCGCTCACCATGGCCGAGTACTTCCGCGACGTGCAGGGCCAGGACGTGCTGCTGTTCATCGACAACATCTTCCGGTTCGTCCAGGCAGGCTCCGAGGTGTCGACCCTGCTGGGCCGCATGCCATCGGCCGTGGGCTACCAGCCCACCCTGGCCGACGAGATGGGTGAGCTCCAGGAGCGCATCACCACCACCCGCGGCCGGTCCATCACCTCGATGCAGGCCGTGTACGTGCCGGCCGACGACTACACCGACCCGGCGCCGTTCACGTCGTTCACCCACTTCGACGGCACCACCGAGTTGAGCCGTGACATTGCGGCCCTGGGCATCTACCCGGCGGTCGACCCGCTGGCCTCCACCTCGACCATCCTCACCCCCGAGGTGGTGGGCGAGCGCCACTACAACACGGCCCGCCAGGTGCAGGAGATCCTGCAGCGCTACAAGGAGCTGCAGGACATCATCGCCATCCTGGGCCTCGACGAGCTCTCCGAGGAGGACAAGATCACGGTGTCGCGGGCCCGCAAGGTCCAGCGCTTCCTGTCCCAGCCCATGAACGTGGCCGAGGTCTTCACCGGCCTTCCCGGCGTAACCGTGCCGGTCGAGGAGACGGTCGACTCGTTCGCCGCCCTGGTCGAGGGCGACCTGGACGACCTTCCGGAGCAGGCCTTCCTGAACGTGGGTGGCGCCGACGACGCCCGCCGCAAGGCGCGCGAGCTGGAGGGCTGACCGGAGCCATGGCGTTCCAGGTCGAGCTGGTATCCCCGGAGGGGGTCGCCTACAGCGGTGAGGCCGAGATGGTCATCGCGCGCACCGTGGGCGGTGGCGAGATCGCCTTCCAGTCCGGCCACGTGCCGTTCATCGGCGTGCTGGCCGTCTGGTCGGTCGACGTGGTCCACCCCGACGGCGGCCGCGACACCCTGGCCGTGCACCGCGGCTTCGTGCAGGTGGCCGGCACGAAGGTGAGCATCCTCTCCGACGTGTCCGAGGCCGCCGACGAGATCGACGTTGAGCGTGCCCGTGCCGCCAGGGAGGCTGCCGAGGCGGCCCTGGCCGCCGACAGGGACGACACCGCAGCGGCAGAGGCCCTCGCCAGGGCCGACATCAGGCTGAAGGTGGCCGGCTCCGAGGCCTGACCGGAGTACGAAGCACGGCCACCCGGCTCCGGCGGCGAGCCTCCGGGCAGCCGCCTACTCCGAGTACCCCGGCTTGTGCTGGCCAGCGGGTCACCGTCGGCGTTTCTGTGTGGCTCGTTGGCTGGGCGGTGGTGGGTCTTCAGCGTCTCTGGATGACCTGTTGGCGGGCTGGTAGTAGTTGGCCTTGTTCGTGGGTGTGGTTCCCGCCGGCGGGAGAGCCGTTGGTGGCTGCCGCAGGTGTCGCCTGGCGTCGCGGCTGGTCGGGT
>CAYFOV010000025.1:0-24463 GCA_964344855.1 uncultured Candidatus Nemicrothrix sp. | reverse complement strand
GAACCTGAAAAGGCGTCCTGCCCCGACGCCGGTCCGCAGATGACCCAGTCGCCGTTGAGTGTACTTGAACCTGAAAAGGCGTCCTGCCCCGACAGAAAGATGTCGAGACGGCGGAATCTCCACTTTCTGCCGGGGCAGGACGGCATCGAAGTAATACGTCAGCGACGCGCTTCGAGGCGGAGGCGCAGCATGTTCAGCACCGAGATCACGGTGAACTGGCGTGTCAGGTCCCGCTCGAACGGGAACCTGATCCGCACCGCCTCGACCTCGCCGTCCACGCAGGTGGCCATCCAGACCGTGCCGGGCTCCTCTCCGTCCTGGGGCTCCGGGCCGGCGACGCCTGTCACCGCCACCGACACGTCGGCACCCAGCACCCGGCAGACGCCCGACGCCATGGCCACCACGGCCGCCTCACCCACCACCGGCCCCTCCGGCACACCCAGCAGGCCCCTCTTCAGGTCGCCGGCGTAGGCGACCACCGAGCCCCGGTAGGCCCGGCTGGCACCCGGGATGTCTGTCAGGCGGCTCCCGATCATCCCCCCCGTGAGCGACTCGGCGGTAGCCAGCGTCAGCCCCCTGGCCACCAACTCCTCCAGCACCACCGACTCCATGTTCTGGTCGTCGACGCCGAACACCAGGGGGCCGAGCACCGCACGCACCCGGGCCTCCTCGTCGGCCAGCACGGCGGTGGCGGCGGCCTCGTCGGCGGCCTTGGCGGTGATGCGCACACGCAGGCCCTCGATGCCGCTGGCCAGGAACGCCAGCGTGGGACCCTCCCCGGAGTCCAGCCGCTCCACCTCGTCGGCCAGCATCTCCGCCAGGCCCGACTCCGACTGGCCCCACGTACGCAGGGTCCGCGACCGGATGACCGATCCCGTCCCCGACCGCCTCCGCAGGTCCGGGATCACGGTCCCCTCGACCATCGCCCTCATCTCCCTCGGTACCCCGGGAACCGTGTAGAGCACCTTGTCCCCAATCGGGCAGACCAGGCCCGGCGCCGTCCCCGGCAGCTCCGGCATGGCCGTGGCGCCGACCGGCACGTCGGCCTGGCGCAGGTTGTTGGCCGGCATGGCACGTCCCCGGCCGGCGAAGCGGGCCTCGATGCGCTCCACCAGGCCCTGATCGCGCTCCATGGGCACGCCCATCAGCTCGGACACCACCTCTCGGGTGATGTCGTCCTGGGTGGGTCCCAGGCCGCCGGTCACGATCACCGCGTCGGCCCTGTCGAGGGCCTCCCTGAACGCCGCCAGCATCCGCTCCCGGTTGTCGCCGACGGCGGTGTGTCGGTGGCAGTCGATGCCTGCCAGGGCCAGCTGCTCGCCCAGCCAGGCCGAGTTGGTGTCGACGATCTGGCCCAGCAGCAACTCGGTGCCGACGGCCACCACCTCGCAGAGCACCCGAGGTCAGCCCTTGTGCCCGGTGGTGCTGGTGGCGCGGCTCCCGTCCAGCAGGTACTGGGCCCCCGTGACCAGCGTGAACGCCACGGCCAGCCAGAGGGCGGCCCCGACCAGCCAGCCGGCGTCCTCCAGGGGGGGCATAACGGCCAGCAGCAGGGCCAGGCCCTGGATGCTGGTCTTCCACTTGGCCGACCTGCGGGCCGGAACGGCCAGGCCCCGACGCACGAACCAGAGCCGGTAGAGGGTTATCACGCTCTCCCGGACGGCCAGCAGGGCGACCGGCAGCCAGGCGTAGCGCCCGACGGCCACGAGGCAGACGGCCACGCCGATCACCACCACCTTGTCGGCGAAGGGGTCGAGGAACGCCCCCCACCTGCTGACCGTGTCGCGGCGCCGGGCCAGCACGCCGTCCAGCAGGTCCGATGCCGCCAGCACGGCTCCCAGCCAGAACGCCTCCCACGATGCGCCCCCGCGCTCCTCTGCCGCCAGCACCATGCCGAACAGCACGGGCGAGGCCAGCAGGCGGCCCAGGGTCACCAGGTTGGCCGGGCTCACGACCGTGCCCAGGTGCTTCGTGGCCCTCATGCCGCCTCCAGGTCAGGTCCGACCGCTCCGGTCACCGTGACGGTCGCGAACTCCCCCACGGGCAGGTGGTCGGGCACGACGACCACGCCGTCGATCTCGGGGGCCTCACGATGTGTGCGCCCCACCCCCGGTTCGTCAACCAGCACCTCCACCCGGCTGCCTATGAGGGCGTCGCGGCGGCGGGCCGTGATGGCGTCCTGCACCTCGCCCAACTCGGCCAGGCGCTCGGCCACCAGCCCGGGAGCGACCCTGTCGGGCAGCCCTGCGGCGTGGGTTCCCTCCTCCTCGCTGAAGGCGAAGAAGCCACACCAGTCCAGGCCCGTGTCGGCCACGAAGGCCAGCAGTGCGTCGTGGTCCTCCTCGGTCTCGCCGGGGTAGCCCACGATGAAGTTGGACCGGAGGGCGGCGGTCACATCCAGGTTCCTGATGTGTCCGATCCTCTCACGGAACCGCCTCCCGTCGCCCCACCGCCGCATCCGCCGCAGCAGCGGGGCCGACACGTGCTGCAGCGAGAGGTCGAAGTACGGGACGCCGGTGGCGCAGACCGCCCCGACCAGCCCGTCGGTCAGGTCGGACGGGTAGAGGTAGAGGAGGCGCACCCTGTCCACCCGCTCGGCCACCGCCTCAACCAGCGGGACTATGGCTCGCTCACCCACCCCCTGGTCGCGGCCGTAGGAGGCCAGGTCCTGGGCCACCAGCACCACCTCGCGCACCTGGAGGGCGTCGACCTCCTCCAGTACCGATGCCATGGGTCGGCTGCGCTGGGGGCCGCGGAAGGTGGGGATGGCACAGAACCCGCATGCCCGGTCGCAGCCCTCGGCCACCTTCACGTAGGCCCACGGACGGACGCTCGCCGGGCGAGGCAGGTTCAACAGGTCGAACGAGGGCACCGGCTCCACCGCTGCCCTCCTCCCGAGCGTCACCGGCACGCCGAATCCCGCGACCGAGTCGGTCTCGGGCAGGCTCTCGGCCAGCTCCTCCCCGTAGCGCTCGGCCATGCAACCGGTCACGACCAGGCGGGAGCCCTCCCGGCGGCGGTCGGCCAGCTCCAGGACCGTGTCGATGGACTCCCTGCGGGCCTCCTCGATGAAGGCACAGGTGTTGACCACGACCAGGTCGGCCTCTGCGACGCTGTCCGTGGCCTCCATGCCGTCGGCCGCCAGGGTCCCCTCCAACTTGTCGGAGTCGACCTGGTTCTTGGGGCAACCGAGGGTCACGAGGTGGTAGTGCCTGCCTGACATACCAGGGCAAGGCTACGGGAGCGAGGTCCGGCGCTGACCCGAAGCCCACGCCCCGCACATCGGCTTCCGGGGCCTCAGGCCACCACCCCTTTGGCCATGAAGATGACCACGCCGACGTAGGCGGCCAGCAGCAGAGCCGCCTCCGCCCTGACCACCTTGCGGCTTGTGACCATCAGGACCAGCACCGCCACGGCCACGGCCGCCATCAGGCCCACCCCCCAGGTCTGGAGCCTCACGTCGGTCACCGGTCCCGGGCCGGCCAGAAACACCAGAGCACCCACAGCCAGGCTGTTGAACAGGTTGGAGCCGAGCAGGTTCCCGATTATCAGGCCGGTCTCCCGCCTGCGTGCAGCGGCGCCTGCCGTGACCAGCTCAGGCAGCGACGTGCCGACGGCCACCATCGTGAAGCCCACGAAGCCGCCGGACCACCCCATCTCGTCGGCGATCCCCTTGGCCGCCTCGACAACCACCCAGGCGGCCCCGAGCGTGCCCACGAAGCCAAGCACGACGGGGATCCACGCAGCCGTGGGGCCCACCCGGCCGGCCGGTTCCTCGTCGGCAAGGTGGCCGCCCATCCTCACGACCAGGTACAGGGACACGGCCAGCAGGACCGCCAGCACCGCCCCCTCCAGCCTGGTGGCCTCGCCCTGGACGAAGAGGGCGAAGCACAGCACCGAGGCGCACGACAGGACGCCCTGCGACATGGCACCGCGCTGGATGGCGACCGGGTAGATCATGGCCGCCGTGCCGAGTACGAGCGTGAGGTTGGCTGCGTTCGAACCGACCACGTTGCCCACCCCGAGGTCGATCTCCCCGCCCAGCGCGGCGATGCCCGACACCACCATCTCCGGTGCGCTGGTGCCGAAGCCGATGACGATGGCCCCGACGACCACGGTCGAGACGTTCAGCCGGGCAGCCAGGCCGACCGAACCCGCCACGAACTGGTCGGCCGAGACGGTCAGGACCGCCAGACCGACCACGAGGACGACCAGGTCGAAGATCACGGGCAGAGGCTACCGACGCCCGCCGGCCGCCTAGAGCCCCTGCTGGCGCAGGTTCTCCAGGTCCTCGGCGCCGACCAGGACCTCGCGGGCCTTGGATCCCGTGGACGGGCCCACCACCCCGGCCTCCTCCAGTTGATCCATGAGGCGGCCAGCCCTGGCGAAGCCCACCCTCAGCTTGCGCTGGAGCATCGAGGTGGAGCCCAGCTGGCTGGCCACCACCAGCTCGCGGGCCTGTTGGAACAGGTCGTCGTCGTCATCGGCCGCTGCGGCGGAGGGCCGGCTGGAGTCGTCGGTGATCGACGCCGACGGCTGGTCCGGCACCGGCACCTCGGCTGTCACCTCGCCCTCCTCGTCGGCCGCAGCCGCGGCCCCGGCCAGCTCATCGACCTGCGACGTCCACGTGGAGACCACCTGGCGCACCTCGCTCTCACCCACCCAGGCGCCCTGGATGCGCTGTGGCACGTTGGAGCTGGGACCGAGCAGGAGCATGTCGCCCTGGCCGACCAGGCGCTCGGCGCCGGGCTGGTCCAGGATCACCCGGCTGTCGGCCAGGCTGGACACAGCGAAGGCCAGGCGGGCCGGGATGTTGGCCTTGATGACCCCGGTGATGACGTTCACAGAGGGCCGCTGCGTGGCGACCACCAGGTGGATGCCCACGGCCCTGGCCATCTGGGCCAGCCGGCAGATCGAGTCCTCGACGTCGCGGGCGGCCACCATCATCAGGTCGGACAACTCGTCGACGACCACGAGGATGAACGGCAGCCGCGAGTACGTGAGCGGCTCGCCGTCGTCGTCGGTGGCCCCCAGCGGGGGCGTCAGGTCACCCCTGTCGTAGGCGGCGTTGTAACCCGTGATGTCGCGGAAGCCGCAGTCGGACAGCACGCCGTAGCGGCGCTCCATCTCGCGCACCGCCCAGTGCAGCGCGTTGGCGGCCTTCTTGGGGTCGGTCACCGGAGCGGTGAGCAGGTGCGGGACGCCCTCGTACTGGCCCATCTCGACCCTCTTGGGGTCTATGAGGATGAGGCGCACCTGGTCGGGGGTCGACCTCATGAGAATGGACGTGACCAGCGAGTTGATGCACGACGACTTGCCTGCGCCGGTAGCGCCGGCGATCAGCAGGTGCGGCATGGTGGCCAGGTTCAACATGACCGGCTTGCCGTCGATGTCGCGTCCGATGCCCGCCTCGAGGGGGTGCCTGGCCTTGGCGGCCTCGGCCGAGGTCAGGATGTCGCCCAGCGCCACGATCTCGCGCTCCTCATTGGGCACCTCGATGCCCACGGCCTGCTGTCCGGGAATGGGCGCCAGGATGCGCACGTCAGTGGCAGCGAGCGCATAGGCGATGTCCCTGTTGAGGCTGGTCACGCCGGAGACCTTGACACCGTCGCCCAGGCGCAGGGCGTACCGGGTGACCGTCGGGCCCACTGTCATGTCAACGAGGCGGGTGTCGACGCCGTGGGTGGCGAGGGCCTCCTGGAGTTTCTGCCCACGGTCCTCGACGGCCTTGGCGTCGATGTCGTGCGTAGCGCTGCGGGCCAGGATGCCGGTCGGCGGCAGACGCCAGACCGAGTCGGCGACGGCCGGACCCAGTTCTATGGTCAGTTGCTCGCCGGTGGCGGACGGGCCCTTCTGCCTGCGCCTGCGCTTCCTGGGAGCGGGAGCCGGATCAGCCTGGTCGGCCCCCGCCGCATCCCCGGAATCCGCCTCGGCCTGCGCCACGGCCGGCTCGGGCTGCGCCTCGGGCCCGGGCCCGTGGTGGACGACCACCGGTGGCTGGTCGTCCGACCCCGGCGGGCTGAGCAGGCCCTGCACCCACCGGGCCAGGGCCCGGCCGACGGGCACCAGGACCGCAACCGTTCCACGTGATACCTGTCGGACGGCGACCACCGTTCCCCTGGCGGCCTGGCGTGCCGATGTGCGGGTGATGACGGCGACAGCCACCAGCCCCGTGCCACAGAGGATCAGGACCGCTCCGAGGGTGGCCACGGCCGCGTCCAGGGCGCCCCCGACCGCCAGGCCGAGAAGCCCCCCGGCGGCGCCGAGGCCGTCGGAGCCGTCGACCAGGCCGGGACGGCCGCGCCCCAGGTGCAGGAGGCCGGTGGCGCTGACCAGGGCCATGAACGCCCCGACCGGCAGCCTCTTGGTGATCTCGCCGAACTCGCTGCGCTCGCGGAACATGGCCAGGCCGGTGGCGACCATGGCCACAGGAAGGCCCACCTTGGTGATTCCGACCGTCCAGCCGGCCCCGGCGTCGATCACCCTGCCCACGATCCCGGCCTTGCCCAGGTAGATGGACAGCCCGGTGAGCAGGCCGCCCAGCACCAGGGTGAGGCCCAGCAGCTCGTCGCCGCGGCCACCGAAGGCGGCCCTCCCCATGCGCCTGACCAGGGACTCCCGGGGCTCGCGCCGGGTGTCCGACCGCTTTCGGGCGGACGCCTCCGACGCCTGGCCAGCCTGGTTGGAGGACCCCTTGTCCCGGCCTGCGCGTTGCCGGCGCGTCGACCTGCCAGATGATTCCGAGCGCGCTGACCTGGTGCTCACAGCGGCCTCAACGTACCACCGGCCGGTGACACGGCCGGGGCAAGCCCCGGCCCCCCGGGGGCCCGTGGGACCCCCGGCGGGCTCAGGCCAGCCAGGCGCTCAGCGACTTGACCTCGAGGAACTCCTCTATCCCCCGGCGGCCGCCCTCGCGGCCGTTGCCGGACTACCCCGTGTCCTCACAGCACTGGGCGGTGCCTGCTCAGCGCACCTCCACCACCGGCACGAGGGCCGGCCTCCTACCCGTCCTCGATGACACCAGGCGGCCCGTGGCCCGCCGGGCCAGGCGCGCCAGTTCCTTCGGGTCGCGCTCGCCGTCGGCCACCGCCGGCTCCAGGGCCTCCACGACGGCATCGGCGACCTCCCCGCACCAGCTCCCCCGCTCGGCCGGATCCACCCATCCCCTCGTCTCCACGAAGGGGCGCTCGGCCAGCCTTCCCCGGCGTGCGTCAACGACCGCCCTGACCACCACGAAGCCCTCCTCGGCGATGGCCCGGCGCTCCTCCACCAGGTCCTCCCCCACGGGCCTCCCGGCCTCGTCGACCATCACATAGGCGTCGGGCACCCTCCCGGCCAGCGACACCCCCCTGTCGTCCAGCCTGACCCGGTCGCCGTCGGTGCAGCGCAGCACCCGGTCCGGGGCCATCCCCCTGCCCAGGGCCAGCTCGTGGTGCTCCACCAGGTGCGAGTACTCGCCGTGCACCGGTATGAACAGGTCCGGGTCGGCTGCGTCGTGCAGCGCCAGCAGCTCCTCGGCTTTGCCGTGTCCGGTCGTGTGGATGCCGATCTGCCCGCTGTGCACGAGTTGGGCGCCCCGGCGGGCCAGGGCGTTGTGCAGGCGGCCGATGCCCGCCTCGTTTCCCGGAATCGGGTGCGAGGAGAACACCACCGTGTCGGCGTCCGTAACGGTGACCCAGCGGTGGCGGCCCTGCCCCATGAGCGACAGGGCCGCCCTGGGCTCCCCCTGCGAGCCGGTGCAGACGATGCACGTGCCACCTGGCTCCAGGTCGTCCAGGTCGTCCTCGGTGGCGAACACCCCCTCGGGGATGCGCAGCAGGCCCAGGTCGCGGGCCAGGCCCACGTTGCGCACCATCGACGGCCCCAGCACGACCAGGCGACGGCCGGTCGTAGCGGCGGCGTCGGCTATCTGCTGGATCCGGTGGACGTGGCTGGAGAACGCCCCGACGATCAGGCGCCTCCCGGCGTTCTCCTCGAAGACGGCCCTCATGACCGGGCCCACCTCCGACTCGGAGCTGGACGCTCCCTCCGACCCGGCGTTGGTCGAGTCGGCGAGGAGCAGGCGCACGCCCTCACCGGCGGCCAGCTCCCTCAGCCTGGGCAGGTCCGTGAGGCGGCCGTCTACCGGATTGTCGTCCAGCTTGAAGTCGCTGGAGTGCAGGATGAGCCCCTGGGGGGTTCCGAAGAGCGTCATCAGGCCGCTCGGGGTGGAGTGCGTGACGGGCAGGAACTCGCAGTCGAACGGGCCGATCCTGAGCCTGTCGTGGTCGTGCAACTCGACCAGCTCGGGCACGGGGACTCCTGCCGCCTTCAGCTTCCCCCTGACCATGCCCAGGGTGAAGGGCGCCCCGTAGATCGGGAAGGACATCTCCCTGAGCAGGTAGGGAAGGCCCCCGATGTGGTCCTCGTGGGCGTGAGTGACGACGCAGCCCTCGATGCGGTCCGACCGCTCGCGCAGCCAGGTGAAGTCGGGCAGGACGGCGTCAACGCCCAGCAGGTCGTCGGGGAACAACTGGCCGCAGTCCAGCATCACGATCCGGCCGTGCATCTCAAGGGCTGCGCAGTTGCGGCCAATCTCGCCGAGGCCGCCGAAAAAGGTCAGGTGGACCGGCGCCGCCAACTTCCTACCCCGTACCCGACCCGTGCCGCGGGCCTCAGCCGCGGCCGAGACCGACGAGCACCCGCCGGGCCTCGTCCTGTAGGCCAGCCGGCTCGGGGCCCATGGGGAGGCGGCAGTCGCCGCCCGGCAGCCCCAGCACCTTCATCATGGCCTTGGTCGGCACCGGGTTGGGCCGAAGGTCGCCCGATTCGAAGTCGTACGAGGGGATCAGGCGGGCGTTGACCGCCGCAGCCCCGTCCACGTCGCCGCCGAAGAAAGCCTCCATGAGGCGCACCGTCTCGGGCGTGCACCAGTGCGACGCCACGCTGACCGTGCCGACCGCCCCCACCGACAGCAGCGCCAGGGTGAGGGCGTCCTCGCCGCTGTAGACCTCGAAGCCCTCAGGTGCAGCGGCGACCAGCCGGGCCGTCTCGGCCACGTCGCCGGCCGCGTCCTTCACTGCCACGATGTTGTCGACCTCGTCGGCCAGCCTGAGGATGGTGTCGGTGTCGATCTTGCGTCCCGACCGCGGGGGAATGTCGTAGAGCATCACCGGCAGGTCGGTGGCCCGGGCACTGGCGGAGAAGTGCTCCACCAGGCCTGCCTGGGAGGGCCGGTTGTAGTAGGGGGTCACGTTCAGGATCCCGGCGGCCCCCACTTCGGTGCAGCGCTCGGTGTTGCGCACGGCCGACCTGGTGTCGTTGCTCCCGGCACCGGCCACGACCGGGATGTCGACTGCGTCGACCACGACCGACACCAGCTCGATCTGTTCATCCTGGGTGAGGGTCGGCGACTCCCCGGTCGTGCCGGCCACCACCAGGGCGTCGTTCCCCTGCTCCTCCAACCACCGTGCAAGCGTTGCGGCTCCATCCAGGTCGAGGCCGCCGTCGGTGTCGAAGGGGGTGATCATGGCGGTCAGCACCCGCCCGAACCTGGGTTCCACCGGCATCGCCAGCTACCCCGCGGCCTCGCTGGCCCGTGGGATTCCCAGCGTGGCCAGCAGGTTCTCGTGCAACTCGAACCAGACGGTGTGGTAGGACTCGATCATCGGCTTGGTGAACCAGTCGTGGTCTCCTGCCAGGACGCGCTCCAGCGCCTCCCCGAAGCGCCGACCGTAGCCGTCGAAGCGGTGGAGCAGCGAGGCCAATTCGGCCGAGATGGGCTGCACCACCTCGTCGACCTCCACGAGGCGGGAGATCACGGCGGCGTCGTGGTCGGGATCGCTGTGGTCGTTCACGACGGGCTCGGCAGCGGGTTCCCCCTCCGGCATCCGCAGCTGCCAGTCGGTGCACAGGGCCAGGAACCCCTGGTTCACCCCCAGGAAACTGTCGTAGGCCTCGGCGACTCCGTCCCTGCACCCTGCCGCCTCGAGTTCCTCAGCCAGCAGCTCCTCGCCCCGGGAGCGGCCCTCAGGGGTGAGCATCCAGCCCGACATGCGGCCGTCGCGGTAGCGCACGTGGCCCTCCGACTCGAGGTGGGCCAGCCACCCCTCGGCCTCGCCGACGTGCATACCCGCCGCCCCGGCGGCCACGGATGCGTCCAGGAAGCCGCGGACGCGCAGCGAGTGGAGGACGCGCACCTCGGGCCGGCTCGGGTGTGGCACGCAGTCCACGCTACCAAGCACCCCTCATCCGTCTCCCAACCCGAGGCGCTCGTCGCGCGCTATCCGGCCCAGGACCACCGGGTAGCCGACCAGGGCGATGGCGGCGAAGACGAACCACTGCACGGCGTAGCCCAGGTGCGGGCCGTCGGTCAGGTCCGGCGGGCGCAGCGGCTGCGGCCAGTCCCCCGCTGCAGCCCCGGCGGTGGCCTCCACGTAGGCCGCCTGCAGGGGCACCCCCCAGCGCTCTGAGAGGTCGGCCAGGTCCACGGCATCGACCTCGTCACCGGCGCCCCGCCTGCTCTGGCGTGGCTGCCTCACCCAGCCGGTGACTACCACCTCTCCGGGCGGTGGGTCCCAGTAGCCGGCCTCGCCGTCCAGGTAGGCCTGACGCACGAGGAATCCCCGGTTCACCGCTGCGGCTCCGTGCTCGCCCTCGATGAGGGTCACCACGTGCACCCCGGGCCGGCCATCGCGGCTGCGGTTCACCACGTACACCTGCCTCGCCGGGTCGAAGGCCCCCCTGACCTCGACGGGCAGGTTGGCCCACTCCCCGCCGCCGGCCAGCACCTCGTGCAGGGGGGCCCGGGGTTCCGACATGGCGCGCTCCAGGTCGGCGTTGTTGGCCCGACGCTCGTCCAACCTGGAGAGCTGCCAGATCCCCAGGTTCACCATGGCCACGAAGCCGCCCAGGACGAGCAGGTGGGTGAGCAGCCAGGCGGGCCGCAGCAGCCGGTGGCGGGCCAAGGGGAGGCTCAGAGGCCGAGGAGGCCGTCGAGGCCGACGGTGAGGCCCGGAAGCTCCGGGATCCTGCGCACCGCCAGCAGCACTCCCGGCATGAACGAGTCGCGGTCGGTCGTGTCGTGTCGTATCACGAGCGTCTGCCCGGTCGTGCCCAGCACGACCTCCTGGTGGGCGACCATGCCGCGCATGCGCACGGCGTGTACCCGAATTCCAGCAGGTCCCTCGCCTCCACGGGCTCCCTGCAGCACCTCCCTCCGGGTCGGGTCGGCTGCCCAGTCCGCAGACGCCGCTGCCATCCGCTCGGCGGTGGCGAGGGCCGTGCCCGAGGGTGCGTCCACCTTGCCGTCGTGGTGGTACTCGACCACCTCGGCGGTCTCGAACCAGGGGGAGGCCATCTCGGCGAACCGCTGCATCAGGACGGCCCCGATGGCGAAGTTGGGGACGACCACGCAGTTGCTGGAGGTGAAGACGTCGGCCAGCACCGACATGTCGCCGTCGTCCAGCCCTGAGGTGCCCACCACGGCGTGCACCCCGGCGCCGGCCAGCACGGGCAGGTTGACCCTGGCCGCCTCGGCCACGCTGAAGTCGACGACCACGTCCACCTCGGCATCGACCATCGCCTCGATGGCACCCTCGACGGTCACCCCGTTGAGGACCTCCCCGGCGGCGGCCGGATCGACGGCTGCCACCAGAGACAGGTCGTCTGCGCCGGCCACCGCCTCGCAGACCGTCGCGCCCATCCTCCCGCCCGCGCCGACAACGCCGACCCTCAGCACAGAAGCTGCCTCCATGGCGGCGAGGCTAGTGGCAGGCCGGCGGCAACGAGGTCCCGTTACCGGCTCCCGCAGGCGGAACCCGGGCGGCCCGGCTCAGGAGGACGGGCCGACCATCGCGGTGGTCGCCTCGGGTGCCAGCACCTCGGCCAGCACCGCGTTCACCTCGGCGAGGGTGACCTCCCTCAGGATCGCCACGTACTCCTCGAGGGGCAGGACCCGTCCGAGGAGGCTCTGTCCGGTGGCGATCCGGGCCATCCGGCTGCCCGTGTCCTCCAGGCCCAACAGGATGGACCCCTCGAAGCCGTCCCTCGCTATCTCCAGCTCGGCGGCTGTGATCCCGTGGGCGGCCACCTCGCCGACCTCGGCCGCCACGACCGCCGACAGCTCGTCGGCCCTCTCCGGCGCCGTTCCGGCGTGGACGGTCACCACGCCCGTGTCCTCGTAGCCGCTCATCGAGGCGAGGACGCTGTAGGCCAGGCCCCGATCCTCGCGGACGGTCTGGAACAGACGGCTGGAGAGGCCGCCCCCCAGGACGTGGACGCCGATGGCCAGGGCGTGCCTGCGGGGGTCGCCGCGGGGCACACCCCGCCAACCCCACGTCAGGTGGGCAGCTTCGGTCTGCCTGGCCGCCGACCTCTCGACGGGGGCGGCAGGCGCCGGCGCCTCGCGGCTCGGCCGCCCCTGCTCCGAGCCCGCTGCGAATGCCTCGGCCACCTGTTCCACGAGCAGGGCGTGGTCAACGTCACCGGCCGCGGCAACCACCAGGTTCGGCGGCCGGTACCAGGCCTCGTGGAACCCGGCGATCTGGTCCCGACCCATCGAAGCCACCGACTCGGCGGTTCCCAGCACCTCCCGGCCAAGGGGGTGCGAGGGGAACATGGCCTCGTAGAGCAGCCCCACCACGACGTCGTCGGGATCGTCGGCGTGCAGGTTCAACTCCTCCAGGATCACCCGCCGCTCGGTCTCCACGTCGGAGGGCCGCATAGCGGGCGAGGCCACGACCTCGGTCAACAGGGCCGTGGCCAGCTCCTGTCCGCCGGCCGGGACCCGGGCGTAGAAGGCCGTGTACTCCTTGGTCGTGAAGGCGTTCATCTCGCCGCCGCTGGCGTCGACCAACTCGGCGATCGAGCGGGCCGACCTGGCCTCGGTGCCCTTGAAGAGCAGGTGCTCCAGGAAGTGGGAGGACCCTGCGATCGCGTCGTGCTCGTCGCGGCCGCCGACGCCCACCCAGACGCCGACCGACACCGAGTGGGCGTCCGGCATGCGCTCGGACACCACGCTCGGCGCGTCGGTCGGCCCGTCTCCGGGCACCGTCAACTCGACCACCCTGTCGGTGGCCGACCTGAGGCTCCTGGCGGAGCCCATATCGGGGTCGCTGCTCAGCGACCCCGGCGGCGCCTGCCGCCACGGCCCGCGGGTGCTGCCACGCCCAGGTCGCCGTGGACGGCCTCCAGCTCCGCGCTGAAGGCATCCTCGAAGCCGACCTCGACGGGACCGTCGGAGGCGGGCGGCTCGTCGTCTGTGTCGCCGTCGCCGTTGGAGGAGACCTCCCCGGCGTCTGGGGCGACCTCGTCATCAGACACCGCCTCGTCGCCAGCGGCATCCTCGTCGACCTCAGCGTCCTCGACTGCCTCCACCGGTACCTTCTCAGCCGGTGCGGGCTTCTCGGCGGGTGCGTCGCCGGCAGGCTTCAGCGAGATCTTGCCGTTCGGGTCCACATCCTCGACGACGACCGCGAGGGCCTGACCCAGCTCAAGCACGTCCTCGACCTTGTTGATGCGCTTGCCGCCACCCAGCTTGGAGATGTGCACCAGACCGTCGCGGCCCGGGAGGATGTTCACGAACGCACCGAACTTGGTGATGTTCACCACCCGGCCCTCGTAGACGGCACCCACCTCGGCGGTGGGCGGGTCCACGATCAGCATGATCTGGCGTTCGGCCTCCGACACCGCACCCCGGTCCGGCGACGCGATCGAGACGATGCCGACCATGCCGTCGTCGTCGACGCTGATCTCGGCACCCGTCTCGCCCTGGATGGTGTTGATCATCTTGCCCTTGGGTCCGATCACCTCTCCGATCTTCTCGACCGGGATCTCAAAGGAGACGATCTTGGGGGCGCTCTCGCCCACGTCCTCGCGGGGCTCGGGGATGGCCTCGGCCATGGACGCCAGGATCTCCAGGCGGGCCTCCTTGGCCTGGTTCAGCGCAGACGCCAGGACGTCGGCGGGGATGCCGTCGATCTTGGTGTCCAGCTGCAGGGCCGTCACGTACTCGGAGGTGCCGGCCACCTTGAAGTCCATGTCACCGAAGGCGTCCTCGGCCCCGAGGATGTCGGTGAGGGTCACGTACTCGCCGTCCAGGTAGACGAGGCCCATGGCGATGCCGGCCACCGGTGCCTTGATGGGCACGCCGGCGTCCATCATCGAGAGGCTCGACGAGCACACCGACGCCATCGACGTGGAGCCGTTGGAAGACAGCACCTCCGACACCAGGCGCAGCGTGTAGGGGAACTCCTCGAAGCTGGGAACGACCGGGAACAGGGCCCGCTCGGCGAGGGCCCCGTGGCCGATCTCACGCCGCTTGGGTCCCCTCATGAAGCCGGTCTCGCCGGTCGAGAAGGGCGGGAAGTTGTAGTGGTGCATGTAGCGCTTGCGGTCCACCGGGTCGATCCCGTCGATCATCTGGTCCATGCGGCCGGTTCCCAGCGTGGTGAAGTTGAGCACCTGGGTCTCGCCGCGCTGGAACAGGCCCGAGCCGTGTGCCGTCGGTATGACCGCCACGTCGGACGAGAGCGGCCGCAGGTCGGCGGTGCCCCTCCCGTCGATGCGCAGGCCCTCTGCCACGATCCGGGCCCTCACCACGTCCTTGGTGACCGACCGAATGGCGGCGCCGATCTGGCGCTCGGCGTTCTCGACCTCGGCGAACTGCGACAGCAGCTCCTCGACCAGGGCGGCCTTGAGGGCCGCCTCGGCCTCGCCGCGGTCGGCCTTCACGGCGATGGTCTGGGTCTCGGCTATGCGGTCCCGGCCTGCGGCCTCCACCGCTGCCCTGATCTCCTCGCTGTAGTCCACCGACACCTCGTAGGGCATGGTCTCGGGCGCTCCCACGGCCGCGACCAGCTCCTGCTGGAGCTCGATGGCCTCGCGGATGTACTGCTTGGAGAACTCCAGGCCGTCGGCCAGGACGGCCTCGTCCACCTTGGGGGCGCCGGCCTCGTAGACCTCACAGGTGGCGCCGGTGCCGCCGGCCTCGACCATCATCACTGCGACGTCGCCGTCGTCCAGGAGCCGGCCGGCCACGACCATCTCGAAGGCCGAATCGCCGCCCTCCTCGTAGGTCGGGTGCGGGATCCACTCGCCAGCCGCCGACCAGGCGATCCGGGCGGCCCCCACGGGACCGTCGAAGGGGATGTCGGACAGCATCAGGGCCGCCGACGCTGCGTTCAGGGCCAGCACGTCGTGCGGGTTCTCCATGTCGGCCCCCATGACGGTGCCCACGACGTGGACCTCGTTGCGGAAGCCGTCGGGGAACATCGGCCGCAGCGGACGGTCGATGAGCCGGCAGGTCAGGATGGCCGACTCGGGCGCCCGACCCTCACGGCGGAAGAACGAGCCGGGGATCTTGCCGGCCGCGTACATGCGCTCCTCGATGTCGACGGTGAGCGGGAAGAAGTCCGCCCCCGGCCTCGGCGTCCTGGCGCCCGTGGCTGTGACCAGCACGGTCGAACGGCCGATCTGGGCCAGCACGGACCCACCGGCCAGCCCGGCCAGGCGGCCGGTCTCGAACGACATGGTCTTCTCGGTCCCGGCGAAGGTGCGGGACACTGTGGTTGGTTCAGTCATCATTTCCTCTCGTTGTACCGGCCGGATCGGTTCCAGCCGGATCGACGGCCGCCTGCTGCGGCCCCCCTGGGCGAAGGTGGCCGCCAGTTCCCAGTTGGATGCATCCCGACCGGGACGTTCCCCGGGCAGCCGGGGAGGGCCTGTCGAGCGGCATGCAACTGGCACTGATGACCGCCGTGACCCGGGGTCGTCGAATCTGTTGTCGGTTCCGGTGGTCCGGACCCCCGACGCGGAGCGGACGACCGTGGGGCCGTCCGGTTCCAGGTTCTGCCGCTACCGCCGCAGCCCCAGCTTGGCGATGATCGCCCGATAGCGCTCCACGTCGTTGTCCTTGACGTAGTCGAGCAGCCGTCGGCGGCGACCCACCAGCATCAACAGGCCCCGCCGACTGTGATGGTCCTTCTTGTGGACCTTCAGGTGGTCGGTGAGGTGGTTGATCCGGTCGCTGAGCAGTGCGATCTGCACTTCAGGAGAACCGGTGTCGGTCTCGTGCAGCTTGTGCTCGGCGATGGTGTCGGCCTTGGGAGGCAGGTTGGTCGGCATCTGTTCCTCGGGTGTCGGACCCGGCCTCGTGGCGCGCTGTGCGACGCCTGAAGCCATACGGAGGGCCGGAGGTTTCGGATCCGACCCCAAACGGCCCGGTTGGGCCGTCCTCGGGCGGACAGGGTACCAGCGGCCGAGCGACAGCCCACCCGACGACCCATGTCAGGCGTCCCGGAGCGCCCCCAGCAGCTGCGCCATCTCGACCGCCGCCTCTGCGACGTCTGCGCCCTTGTCCTCCTTGGTGGCATCGGCCCTGGCCAGCGCCTGCTCGCGGGTATCCGTCGTGAGGACCCCGAATAGGGCGGGCACACCGGTGTCGTGGCCCACCCGGGAGATCCCGGCCGCAGCCTCGGCCGACACGTACTCGAAGTGGGCGGTCTCGCCCCTGATGACGCAGCCCAGGCACAGCACGGCGTCGACCGTCCCCGACTCGGCCATCGCCCGGGCAGCAAGGGGCAGCTCGAAGGCACCGGCCACCCAGGCCAGGCTGATATCGTCGTGGGCAACCCCGAGAGCGTCGAGGCGGGCCGTGGCGCCTTCCACCAGGCGGGTGACGACCTCCTCGTTGAAGCGGCTGGCGACGACCCCGATCCGCAGGCCGGACCCGTCGGGCACCACGGTGTGGTCCCTCATCCCGTCTCACCAGCCTCGGTGGCACCCCCATCGTCCGACCCGATCAGATGGCCGAGGCGGTCCCGCTTCGTCGCCAGGTAGCGCACGTTCTCCTCGTTCGGGGTCGTGTCCAGCGGAACCCGCCCGACGATCTGCAGGCCGTACCCCTCCAGCCCTCCGTACTTGACGGGGTTGTTGGTCATCAGCCGCATCCGGGAGACACCCAGGTCGGACAGGATCTGTGCGCCCACCCCGTACTCACGGGAGTCGATCGGCAGGCCCTGCCTCAGGTTGGCGTCGACGGTGTCCAGCCCCTCGTCCTGGAGGCCGTAGGCACGCAGCTTGTGGCCAATTCCGATTCCCCGTCCCTCGTGACCGCGGAGGTAGACGATCACGCCCTCCCCCGCGAGGCCGATCGCCTCCACCGCTGCGTCCAGCTGTGACCCGCAGTCACAGCGGATGGAGCCCAACAGGTCGCCTGTGAGGCACTCGGAGTGCACCCTCACCAGCGGTTCGTCCACCTGGCTGATGTCGCCCAGCACATACGCCACGTGTTCGTCGTCATCGAGCACGGACCGGTAGGCGTGGGCCGTGAAGTCGCCGTACCGGGTGGGGATCCGCGCCGAGCCGAAGTGCTCGACCAACTTCTCGTGGCGGCGACGGTGGCGGATGAGGTCGGCGATGGTGATCACGAGCAGCCCGTGCTCCTCCGCGAAGGCCTCCAGGTCGGGCAACCGGGCCATGGTTCCGTCGTCGTTGACGATCTCACAGAGCACGCCAACCGGTGCCCGGTCCGACAGCGCGCACAGGTCGACGGCCGCCTCCGTGTGCCCCGCCCGCTTCAGCACGCCTCCCGGCCTCGCCCTGAGCGGGAAGACGTGGCCGGGCCTGGCGAACTCGGCCGGGCTCCTCTCCGTATCGGCCAGCGCCACCACCGTGGCCGACCGGTCGGAGGCCGAGATGCCGGTTGTGGTCCCCTCCACCAGGTCGACCGACACGGTGAACGCCGTTCGCATGGACTCCGTGTTCTCGACCACCATGAGCGGGAGGTCCAGGTCGTTGGCCCTCTCGTCGGACATCGGGGCACAGATGACCCCGCTGGTGTGCCGGATCATGAAGGTCATCTTCTCGGCGGTCATGGCGTCGGCCGCGATGATCAGGTCGCCCTCGTTCTCCCGGTCCTCGTCGTCGACGACGACCAGGAACTCGCCCCGAGCGAACGCCTCGATGGCCTCGTGGACGGTTGCCAGCGCCATCAGCGGGCCTTCCCTTCGCTCGGTTCCGAACCCGGTGCGGGGACGCCCGCCGCCAGCAGGCCCGCCACGTACCTTGCCAGGACGTCGACCTCGACGTTCACGGGATCGCCGGGCTGAATGAGTCCCATCGTCGTCGCCTTCAGTGTGTGAGGTACCACGGCGATCTCGAATGCCGTGTCGCTCACATCGGCGACGGTGAGGCTGACCCCGTCCAGGGCGACGGAGCCCTTCCCTACAACCTGACCGGCAAGGGAGGCCGGCAGCCGGAACGTCATGCGCCGTGACCCGTCGAGGTGCTCGTGCACGGCCTCAGCCTCGGTGACGGTGTCCACATGACCCTGGACGATGTGTCCCCCGAAGCGGCCGTCGGCTGCGACCGGGCGCTCCAGGTTCACCGCCATGCCTACGGCGAGGCGGCCCAGGGTGGTCCTGTCGAGGGTCTCGGGAACGGCATCCGCCGAGAACCAGGCACCTTCGCCGTCCACGCCGTGATCGGTGACGGTAAGGCAACAGCCGTCAACGGCCATCGATGCCCCCACGGCGACGTCGGCGAGGACCCTGTCGGCCGCCACCACCAGGCGCCTACCGTCCCCCGCCGGACGCACGTCGCGAACGGCACCCGTCTCCTCGATGATTCCGGTGAACATCGTGCTGCTTCCAGTTGGGCCTGCCGGTCCAGGGGTGGCGCGACGGGAGCAGCCGGACACGGGAGGCCCGGCGCCCGGACCTTCAGTCCCGGCGCCGCAGCGGCACCACCGCATCCGCGTCCTCTCCCATCCGGACTGTGACCGTCGGCCCAGGACTCGCACCTGGTCGGCCCCGCCCCGGAGCCGCCTGGGGGCCAGCCGGTCCGTGAGCGGGGTTCGCGGGCTGCACCGTCCGGCTGGCACGTTCACCAGTACCTTCAGGCTCACCGCCGGTAGGGAATTCCACCCAACCCCGAGGACTCTGTTGTCACGACAGCGTACCGGCCGTGGCACAGGGTCGCCCAACCGGTCACCATCGGCCCCGGTCGGCTCAGTAGATGCCGAGGAGGCGGCCGGCCAGACCCAGCACCGCCACGACGAGAACCGGCCGGATCAGGCGCTCACCACCGGCCACCGTCACACGCGCTCCCAGCACTCCACCCACCCCGTACCCCGCTGCCAGCACCAGGGCCGGCGGCCAGTCCACCTGGCCACCCAACAGGAAGACCGGCAGGGCCGCCAGCGTGACCGCCAGCACGACCAGCACCTTGATGTTGTTGGCGACGACCAGGTCGATGCCGGACCTCGACAGGGCAAGCACCAACAGGAGTCCGATACCGACCTGGAAGGCACCCCCGTAGGCGCCGATGCCGAGGAACACAACCGAGGTGACAGGTGCGGACCAGCCCGTGCCGCCATTAAGGCGGGCTCGAGGAGGGCGCAGCGAGAGCAGCAGCAGCGGCACCATCAACAGGCCGAACACCCGCTCGAAGGTCTCGTCGGCCATCCGTCCGACGAGGAGCGCCCCGGCCACAGCTCCAACGGCTACGGGCACCAGCACCGGCACGACCCGGGTGATCCCTGCCACCCCCAGTCGCCTGAAGGCGGCCGCCGCGCCTGCCGTGGAGGTCAGGATGCCTATGCGGTTGGAACCGTTGGCCACGTTGCCGGGGACTCCGGCCAGCACGAGCAGCGGCACCGTCAGCAGGGATCCACCGCCAGCAATCGTGTTCACCACGCCGGCCGCCAAACCGCCCGCGACGAGGAGCACGACGTCGAGGAGGTCCACCGCCGCGGCCTCAGCCGACGATCGTCCGGGTGTCGGCGATGTCGCGCTCGACCTGGACGACCAGGCCCTCCACCCCGTCGAAGCGAGCCTGGGCACGCAGCCGGGACACAAAGCCCACCCGCGCCTCCTCTCCGTACAGGTCCACGTCCACGTCGAGCAGGTGGGCCTCCAGCAGGAGGGCCCCGTCATCGAAGAAGTGCGGACGCGTTCCCAGGGAGATGGCGGCACCGTGGCGGGATCCGTCGGCACGCTCGTACCAGCCGGCGTAGACGCCGTCCTCGGGAAGCAGGATCGACGGGTCGACGCGGACGTTCGCCGTGGGGAAGCCCAGGGTGCGGCCGCGCCCGTCGCCCGCGACGACCACCCCGCGCACCTCGTAGTCGCGTCCCAGCATGTCGTTGGCCCGCTCGAGGTCACCGCGGGCCAGGGCCCTCCGTACGAACGTGGACGAGACCTGTTCGTGGTCCCGTGCGGGGGCGCCGTCAACGCCGACCAGCCCCACCCCGCGGACCTCGAAACCGTGCACCTCCCCCATTTCGCGCAGCAGGTCCACGTTCCCCAGCCGGTGGTTCCCGAAGTGGAAGTCCTCTCCCACGACGACCAGCCGCACACCGAGGCTGCCGACCAGGACCTCCTCCACGAAGTGCTCGGCCGTCTCCTCCGCCCTCTCCTCGTCGAACCTGACGACCTGCACGAAGTCCAGGTCGGTGGTCGCCAGCAGGTCCAGCTTCTGGTCCGGGTCGGTGAGCAGCAGGGGCGCCGAGCCCGGCCTCACGACGCTGGCCGGGTGCCGGTCGAACGTGACGAGGCCGGCTGTGAGGCCCAGCTCGCCGGCCAGCCGGCAGACCTCGGCGATCACCAGCCGGTGGCCGCGGTGCACCCCGTCGTAGGCGCCGATGGTCAGCGCCGTTCCGGGACCGGACGGGTCGTGGGGCGTCAGGGAGCGGCGTACCTGCACGGCCAGAGGCTACAGAGCCGGACCCGGGAGGAACGGACCCGCCCGGGCCAGCTGCCCGGCTCAGCCGACCAGCACCACCGTCGGCTTGACCCGCTCGCCGTGGCGCTCGTAGACGGCCAGCAGGGAGCCGTCGGGCGCCACCACCGGCCACGGGCCGTCACCGGAGACGCCGAGGCGGTCCGGATCCATTACCTTCCCGTGCGACACGTCGGCCACCACGTCCTCACCGACCTCCACGAGGGGTCCGTCCCTGAACGCATCCGCCATGGGCAGGAGCACTGGGTCCTCCACCCCGTGGGCCTCATCGACCGTGAAGGACCCCACGGCCAGGCGCCGCAGGTCGTCGAGGTGGGCTCCCCCTTCCAGGGCCCTGCCCAGGTCGGCTGCCAGGGTCCTGACGTAGGTACCCGACGAGCATTCGACAAGGGCCGTGTAGACCCCCGGATCGTCCGTCCCTGCCACCTCGAACCTGTGGATCGTGACAGGACGGGCTTCGCGTTCCACCTCGCCGCCCTCCCTGGCGATCTCGTAGAGGCGGCGTCCGCCCACCTTCACCGCAGACACCATGGGCGGAACCTGCTGGATCTCACCCAGGAACCCGGTCGCCGCGGACACGACGTCGTCGGTGCCCACGCCGGACATGTCGTGTCGGGCAGTCACCTCACCTGATGCGTCAAGTGTGGAGGTCTCGGTCCCGAGGAGGATCCGGCAGGTGTAGGTCTTGGGAAGGACCGTCAGGAATCTGAGCAGCCGGGTGGCGCGTCCGACGCCCAGCACCAGCACCCCGGTGGCGTCCGGGTCCAGCGTCCCCGAGTGGCCGACCTTCCGGGTCCCGAGCACGCCCCGGGTCCTTGCGACCACGTCATGGCTGGTCCAGCCCGCCTCCTTGTCGACGACGGCGATGCCGTCGGGACCGGGGTTCCGGCCGCTCACCTGCGATCCGCCTCCCGTCGGCCCGGGACCGCGGTCACCCCCGGGTACCGCCGTCGCCGAGGTCGCGCAGGATGGCCTCGATCCGGTCGGCCGACCTGGCGGTCTCGTCGGAGACGAACCGGATCGGCGGCACCCGGCGGACGCGGGCCTGGTCGGCGATTGCCTGCTGCAGGCGCGGCCGGTGCTCCTCGAGTGCCTCGGACAGGCCCGGCTCGTCGGCGTCGCTGGTAACGAAGACCCGCGCCGAGGTCAGGTCCCTGTCGGTCTCCACGCCCGTGACCGTGAGGAAGCCGAGACGGTCGTCGTCCAGGCCCTCGAACTCCTCGGCCAGGATCCGGAAGAGGAGCGAGTTGAGACGGTCGGTGCGCTCGTATCCCCTGGCCCCACCGGCGGGTCGACGTCGTGCCCGTGCCATGCCAGGCCCCTCAGGTGCGGGCCAGCTCCCGGTCCTCGTAGGTCTCGATCACGTCGCCGTGCTTGAGGTCCTGGTAGTCGGAGAGGCCGACGCCACACTCGTAGCCGGACTGGACCTCACGCACGTCGTCCTTGAACCGGCGTAGGGAACTGACCTCCCCCTTCCAGATGACCGTGCCCTCGCGCAGGAACCGGACCCTGGAACCGCGCGTGATGGTCCCGTTCGTGACGTAGCAGCCAGCAACCTTCCCGACCCGCGGCACGGAGAAGACCTCCCTGACCTCGGCCTCGCCCGTCACGACCTCCTCGAACTCGGGGGCCAGCATTCCGAGCATGGCAGCCTCAATGTCCTCGATCAGCTTGTAGATGATCTCGTAGGACCGGATCTCGACGTGCTCGGCATCTGCCAGCTCACGGGCCTTGCGCTCCGGCCTCACGTTGAAGCCGATGATCGTGGCGCTGGAGGTGGCCGCCAGCTGGATGTCGTTCTCGGTGATGCGGCCCACCGCCCTGTGGACGAACGACAACTTCACGTCGTCCCTCTCCAGCTTGCGCAGGCTCTCGGTCACGGCCTCGAGCGAGCCGTTCACGTCGGCCTTCACGACCAGGTTCAGGTTGGCCGCCTCGCCCTTCTGGATCTGTTCGAAGATGTCCTCCAGGCGGGCTCCGCCCGAGAGCGCGTGCGCATCGCGGCCGATGTTGGCCACGCGACGCCAGTGGCCGCGCTTGTCGGCGACCCGCCCGGCAACCTTGTCGTTGGGGGCGACCACGAAGCCCTCGCCAGCGTCGGCGACGTCGGACAGGCCGAGGAGCTGGACCGGTGTGGACGGCCCGGCCTCGTCGACCTGTGCCCCCGTGTCGTCGACTAGGGCCCGCACTCGGCCCCACGCTGCTCCTGCCACCACCGGATCGCCGACCCTGAGCGTCCCCCTCTGTACAAGGACGGTGGCCACGGGGCCGCGGCCGATGTCGAGGAACGACTCGAGCACCACGCCCTGGGCCCGCCCCTCCGGGTCTGCCCGGAGGTCCTCCACCTCGGCCAGGACCAGCAGGTGCTCCAGCAACTCATCGATGCCGATGTTCTCGAGTGCCGAGACCTCGACGGTGACCGTGTCACCACCCCAGGACTCCGGAACCAGGTCGTGCTCGGCCAGCTGGCTGAGGACCCTCTGAGGGTCGGCGTTCTCCCGGTCGATCTTGTTGATTGCCACGAGGATCGGCACGTCGGCGGCCCTGGCGTGGTCGAGCGCCTCGATGGTCTGGGGCATGACCCCGTCGTCGGCCGCCACCACCAGCACCACGATGTCGGTGGCACCGGCTCCCCTCGCGCGCATCGCGGTGAAGGCCTCGTGGCCGGGAGTGTCGATGAACGTCAGGGCCCTGCCGTCGGAACGGGCCTGGTAGGCGCCTATGTGCTGGGTGATCCCGCCCGCCTCGTCGTCGACCGCGCTGGTGTTGCGGATCTGGTCGAGCAGCTTGGTCTTGCCGTGGTCGACGTGGCCCATCACGGTCACGACCGGTGGCCGGAGGGGAGCGTCGTCGTCCTCGGCGTCGTCCACGACGTCGAGCAGTTTCAACAGCTCGACCTCCTGTTCCTCGCCGGGGTCCACCAGCCTGATCTCGGCGCCGATCTCGGCTGCGAACAACTCGATCATGTCGTCGGACAGCGACTGCGTGGCCGTGACCATTTCGCCCTGCTGCATCAGGAAGCGCACCACGTCGGCGGCGGTCCGGTTCAACTTGGGCCCCAGTTCCTGGGCGGTGCAGGCCCGCTCCACTACAACCTCGCCCTCGGGCACCTCGGTGTCCTCGGGCGTGTAGGTGGGAACGTCCATGGGCTGGAGTTCCTCGCGACGGCGACGACGGCGCCCCTTCCGCCTCGGCGGCCGGCGGCCGCCGGGTGCACCACCGGGACGCCCACCGGGACGCCCACCCGGGCCTCCACCGGGCCTCGGTCCGGCACCGGGAACGGACTGGCGCGGGCCGCCACCTATCGGCGGGCGCCTTCCCACCGGCGGCGGGCCGCCCGGTCGGTCCGGCTGCTGGCCTCGCGGCTCGGTCGTACGCCGTCCCCCGGGGCCGGGAGGCGGCGGGATCGGCCTGCCAGTGTGGGACACGGGCGGGCCGGGAGGCGGCGGGATCGGCTTGCCCGACGCCGACAGTGGGGGGCGGGATCCGGGCGGCGGCATGCGCGGGCCGGAGTCGATCCGGGCGGCCGGGTCGGGGACGGCCGGGCCGTCGTCCGACCTGACCTGCTCGACCGGCGCTTCGGCCTCGGGCTCCGGCGCCCGCTTGGGCGGTGCCGCGGAGCCGCTGGACGAGATGACCCGCCTGGGCATGGGCGCCGGCTGGCGGATCGGCTCCGGGGCCGGCTCGGGCTCCGGCTCGGGGACCGGCTCCGGCTCGGGGACCGGCTCCGGCTCGGGGACCG
>CAYFOV010000024.1:0-30461 GCA_964344855.1 uncultured Candidatus Nemicrothrix sp. | reverse complement strand
GCCGTTCACACCACCGGCATCCATGCCCAGACCATACGAACAGGGTGTGACAGTGCCCGGCAGGAACTGATCACTAACTGCCCTGTTCGACATGGACCCAACATGGCCAACAGGTGTGACACCCACTCTGGAACGGGCCCCCGCCAACCAGCCCTCGCCAGCTACAGGCCGGCTCGCACCAATCCAGCCGGCAGAGCCCCTCAGCCCGAACCGGGCCATCCGGCCGACTCCAGGCGGCCGGCCAGGACACCGGGCCCCGGCGCCGTATCGGGCTAGTAGCCGAAGGAGTAGGCCTCCAGCTTGTCCAGCCGGTGGTGGGCCTCGACGACCCGCACCGTTCCCGACAGCGACCTCATCACGATGGACTCGGTGTGGGCCAGGCCCGGGGTGTACTGCACCCCCTTGAGCAGGTCGCCGTCGGTCACCCCCGTGGCGGCGAAGAAGCAGTTGTCGCCCGACACCAGGTCGTCGGTGTGGAGGACCTTGTCGATCTCGTAGCCCTGCTCCTCGGAGGCCCTCCTCTCGGCCTCGTTGCGCGGCCAGAGCCGGCCCTGGATGGCGCCACCCATGCACTTCAGGGCGGCCGCCACTATCACGCCCTCGGGGGTACCGCCGATGCCGAACAGCACGTCGGCCCCTGCTCCCGACCAGCCGGCAGAAATGGCCCCGGCCACGTCGCCGTCGGGGATGAGCCGGATGCGGGCCCCGGCGTCCCGCACCTCGTCGATCAGTTCGGAGTGGCGGTCGCGGTCCAGGATCACCGCCGTGAGGTCCCTGACCGACTCGCCCTTGGCCTCGGCGATCAGCTTCAGGTTCTCGGATGGCGACCGGGTGATGTCAATCACGTTGGCGCACTCGGAGCCGGTGGCGATCTTCTCCATGTAGACGCACGGGCCCGGGTCGAACATGGTTCCCCGTTCGCTGGCCGCGATCACGGCTATGGCGTTGGCCCGGCCCAGCGAGGTGAGGGTCGTGCCGTCGATGGGGTCGACAGCGATGTCTGTCTCGGGCTGCCTGCCGTTTCCCACCTTCTCGCCATTGAAGAGCATCGGCGCCTCGTCCTTCTCGCCCTCGCCGATGATCACCAGGCCGTCCATGTTGACCGAGTTGAGGACGTGCCTCATGGCGTCGACAGCGGCGCCGTCGGCGCCCTCCTTGTCGCCCCTTCCCATCCAGCGGGAGGCCGCCAGGGCGGCGGCCTCGGTGACCCTGACCAACTCCAGGGCCAGGTTGCGGTCGGGGGCCAGGGGCTGGTCGCTCATGGCGTCCGACGTTAGCGGCCGCGGCCTGTGGTGCGCGGGGCGTCGCGGGGGATCTGCGCCGGAGTTGCGCAGGCGGGTTTGAGGCCGATCCCCGAGGTGTCAGGATGACCCCATGAGGTGGTGCTTCCAGTGCGGGATCGAGTACGCGGACGGGGTCTCCGACTGCGTCGAGTGCGGGGTCGAGCTGGTCGACGAGGCCCCGGCCACCGAGGTGTCGGTGGACGACCAGTTGGCGTACGAACTGCACGAGTGGGCGGGTGAGAGCCGCCGGATACTCGACCAGCTGCTGACCGCCCAGGGAATCGCCCACGTGTGGCAGGGGGCAACGCTGGTGGTGGGCGAGCTGGACGAGGAGGCGGTCGACCTGGCGGTGGAGGAGGCCGAGTCGACCGGTGGCCCCGCCCTCGACCCCGACGCCGAGAAGTTGGCCTACGAGCTCTCGGGCTGGGGGGCCGACGAGCAGACCGGGTTCAGCCAGCTGCTGGGCCGTCTCGGCGTTCCCCACGAGTTCGACGCCCAGGGCGACCTGGTGGTGCTGGCCGCCGACGAGGACACGGTCGAGCAGGCCATCGACGCCTTCCAGGGGGCTGCCGACGAGCGACCCGAGTTGGAGGGCCTCGACGCCAACAGCCTCCTTACAGACCTGTTCGTGGCCTGCGACAGGGTCCGCCGCGACCCCCGCGACGACTCCGGTGTGCGGGGGGTAGTCGACCTGGCGCCGGTCCTGGCCGGCCACCGCCCGCCCTTCGGCATCGACCCGGCCCTCTGGAACACCCTCGGCGAGCGCACGGGCGACCTGTCCGGGATGCTGGCCGACGGCGGCGTCGACGGCGAGGACCTGGTCGAGCGGGCGGCGGAGCTGGCCGAGACCCTGCGCCGGATAACCTGAGGGCCGCCCGGCCGGCCGGTATCAGCCAACGGTGGGACGGCACCCGGTACCTGGCCGCCCCACCGGAATGGCTCCACAGCCGGGTGCTACCCGTTGTGGCAGGCTGGGCTCCCGACCGAGGGAGACCTCGGAGAAGAGTGGGCTGGAAGGTGTTTCTCCCACCTGTTCGGGCGGGACCGGTCTTCCACCCTGCCAGTACGAAAGGGCCGATGTTGACGCGTCGGGGATCGGCTCGGGCGGAACTCCTGTTGAGTCGGCATCGGGGGTGTGCCAACGGGGTCTTGATGGAGCGCTGCGCAAGTGACAAAGAGGCGGGTTATCACTACTGTGAGCCAGAGCACTCATGGTCAAGGAGGGTCATTGTGTTGGCCTCTTCCTCGTGGCGGTTCCGCAGGCCTCACATCGCTGTGTCGCGGCAACCTCGAAGCTCAGTTGGCAGGTTGCGTCTCGGTCTGTTGACAGCGTTGGCGGTGTTCACTGCAACCGTCGCCGCTGCTCCGATAGCGGGAGCAGAGGCACGGAGGCCGGACATAGCGCCTGTGTTCACGGTCGAGAACGTCAATGGACACGCCACTGGCATTGGTGTGACAATTGAGACGAGTTCTCCGCCAGATGAGCTGACGGTGTTCGCAGATGTGGCCAGCGGCGTCGATTTCGCGACCGTCGTCCGCGATGACGGCGTGCAGGGTCTGCTTGTCATCAGGCACCCAGGTGCACACGAGATGTTCCGGTTCGAGAGAGCGATTCCCAGTGGTCGCACGGGGAACTGAGACCCGACGGAGCAGTGATGATCCTCGATCAGGCGGGTGTCGAGGTGGGCGCGGTGTCGGCTCCGTGGGCCGTTGATGCCAACGGCGTGCCCGTTCCGACATGGTTCGAACTAGATGGCATGACGCTTGTCCAGACCGTTGATCACACCAACGGCGACATTGCCTACCCCGTCCTGGTGGATCCCTGTTGGGGTTGGAGTTGTCTGGCAGGCGTCGTGGAAGCGCTCGTCGTCGGTGCCGTAGCGGGCGCGGCTGGCGGTGCCGCTGCTGGAGCGGTCTTTGGACCTGGAGCAGCGGCCGGCGCCGGCGCGGTAAGTGTTGGAACAGCGGCCGCTGTTGTCGAGTGGTGGTTCTAGGCGCATTGCCCTTTGCCGCTTACCACCGGTCGGGAAGACGGTTCTTCGCGGTCATTGCAGGCCCCGCTGTACTCGCGGGCGGGATCGTCACCACTGTGCTTGATGGGAATGGGATTGTCGTGGCGTCGGCGATCGGTGCTGGTGTCATGTTCGCCGCCACATCCATGCTGTGGCTGGTCGGATGGTTCTGGAGACCGGCCGGCAGACTGATGGGGTTCCGGCCCAGGCGGTAGGAGGCCTGCACTTACAGGCTGAGCTCGGATAGGCGATGGAGGCGACGGCGGCCAACCTCTGCCACCGTCGGGTCGACGGCAGTCGATGAGTCGACCAGCGGCGTCACCTTCGGGAGCCGTGACACGGTCGAGGTGGTCGAGATCTGAGCCCGGGCCCCGGGAGGGTCCGAATCAGGCGGTGGCCGCCGCGGCCGGGCGCGAGCGCTGGGCCCGCCAGACCGCCCGGTACGACGGCCACACCAGGTCGTCGGTCAGGTAGCCGTCCTCCACCAGGGCGGTGTGGAGTCGCGGCAGGTTCCACATCGGCACCGTCTGGTCGACGTGGTGGGCCACGTGGTAGCCCACGTTGAACGGCACCAGCAGCGCCTTCACCAGCGGCGTCTGGCGCACGTGCCGGCTTGCCCGGCGTCGGTCCGAAGAGCGGGTCATGCCGCCGTGCTCGGCGATGGCCCGCAGCCTGTTCAGCACCTGGTACACGAACACCCACGGGACCACCCAGAGGAACAGGTACAGCCACGGGTGGCCTGCCAGCGCGAACACGGCGGCGATGAGGGCCTGCCCTCCCAGGAACATGAGGGTCATGCGCCGGTGCCTCGGCTCGCCGAGGCGCTGGAAGCGCGGCCGCACGATCCGGAACGCCGACACCCCGCCGATGTCGCGCAGCAGTTTGCGACGCATTGACGCCCGGGTTATCGGGTACAGGGAGTAGAGCAGGAAGTCGGGCTCCCTTGGGCCGAACTCGTCGCGGTGGTGCTGGACGTGGCCCAGCCGGTAGCCGTGGCTTCCGGTGCCGAAGGTGAGCCAGCCGATGAGGGTGATGCCCACCAGGTCGTTGATGCGCCGGTCGGGGAACAGCACCCTGTGGGCCGCCTCGTGGTGCAGGATGAACAGCCTGTTCTGGGCCAGCGCCATGGCCGGAACGGCCAGCACCCAGGCCGCCGGGTGGTCGAGGGTGACCGCCGCCCACACGATGAGAACCGGAAGGGCGGCGGAGCCCAGCACAGCCGCCACGTTGCGCACCACGGGCACCGTGCGCAGCTCGTCGCGGAAGGCGGCGCGTGGGCGGCCGTCGGGGTGGAGGCGCCGGCTGCCTGAGAAGGGCTCCGGGTCCGGCGCCATACCGCCGGTCATCGAGGCCACGAGGGCGTCGTGGTCGGCCGGACCTGACATGTCCAGAGGCTAGTTGGGGGTGACGCAGCGGTCACTGCCCGGTGGCTCCTAGAGTCGCCCCATGCCCGTCTCCGGCCTGATGCTCACGCCCGGGGCGGGCTCGGGCCGTGACCATCCGGGCCTCGTGGCGATCGAGGAGGGGTTGGCCCCGCTGCCCGTGAGGAGGGTTGACTTCGCCTACAGGTCGGCCGGTCGGCGCTTCCCGGACCGGGCGCCCGTGCTGGTGGACGAGGTGGGCGCCGCCGCCGCGGAGATGGCCTCCGACCTGGGCGTCGACACCGCCGACCTGGTGCTCGGCGGGCGCAGCATGGGGGGCCGCATGTGCTCGATTGCCGTGGCGGAGGGCCTTCCCGCTGCCGGCCTGGTGCTCATCTGCTATCCGCTCCACCCCGCCGGGAAGCCCCGGAAGCTGAGGGTGGACCACTTTCCCGACATCTCGGTGCCCTGCCTGTTCGTGTCCGGAGACCGCGACGAGTTCGGTTCCCCGGCCGAGTTCGCCGAGCACCTGCCGTCGGTGGGGGGCCCTGTCACCACCGCCTGGATACCGGGGAAGAGGCACGACCTGAAGGGAGCCGAGGAAGCCGTTTGTGACGCGGTGGAGGCCTGGCTGGCCGGCCTCTGAGCAGGCCGGCCCGCCTACCCGACGGGTTGGTCGTCAGGGTTCAGGGTCTCCAGTTCCACCCGCGCAGTCTCGGGGAAGCGGGCCAGCACCAGCACGGCGGCCAGCAGCGGTCCCACCCCCACGACGGCCATGGCGTGCCCGTAGTTCCCCAGGCTGTCGGCCAGCCTGCCCACCACGATCAGGCCAGTGGCGCTGCCCAGCACCCCGAGGGTGACGATGATCCCGTTGGCCCTGGCCCGGTGGGTCGTCGAGAACAGCTCGGGGCCGTACACGCCGAGGGCCACGGTCAGGGACCCGAGCACCACACCCACCAGGTGGCCGGCCCACATGAGCCCCCCTGCGGCGTAGTAGCCGGCGACCACGAACACCGTGCCGCCTACCAGGCCCACAGCGCCCACCCCCCGCCTACCCCTCGTGTCGGCCAGGCGCCCGGCGGCGAAGATGCCGATCCCCGCCGGCGTCGACGTGAACAGGGTGAAAAGGGCTATCCCTGCGGCCGAGTATCCCCGGTGGTCCTTGAGGAAGTCGTTCTGGAACTGGCTGGCCGGTGCGGCGAACACCAGCAGCAGGAATGCCGTCGTCGCCAGGAGGAGCATCCTGCGGTGCTCGGCGGACCTGCCGGCGGGCCCCAGGCCTCCCCCGACCCGTCCACCCGGTGCGGGGGTGGGCCTGTTTGCTGCGAACCGCTTCGACTCGGGCAGCCGGCGCGCCACGGCCAACAGGCCTGGAAGGACGAGGAGGGGGAGCACGTAGACGGCCCGCCAGCCGCGGGCGTGCAGGTCGGCCAGGGGCAGGGCCCACACTGCGATCCCGGCCCCGAGGGCCGCGGAGAGGGCCAGGATGCTCACCCCGTAGGCCCTCGAGCCGCGGGGGAGCTCCTCGGCCGCGAACACGCCGATGAGGATCCCCATGCCCATCGTGAGGCCGCGGGCGACCAGCTGTGAGCCGCCGAGGAACCAGAGCCCCGGCGAGAGGGCACCGGCGGCCGTGGCCACCACGGCGGCAGCGGCAGTGCCCACGAGCAGGACGCGGCGCCCCTGCCTGTCGGCCAGGGCCACCACCACCAGGGCGACCACGATCCCGAGGCGGACCAGGGCCAGGGTGGCTCCCTGCGCAGCGTCGCTCCTGTCGAACTCGTCGGCGGCGAACGTGATCGTCTGGGTGATCACGGTCCCCAGGTAGCCGTCGACCAGCTGGATGCAGGCCAGCAGGCTCAGAACCCGTGACGCCCTGGAGTCCAGCCTCTCAGGCGGGGCCCACCACGGGTTCCTGCGGTGTCGCAGGCCCCTCCTCATGGGCCACCAGAAGGCCACCCACCAGAGCGGCAGGGCCATCCGGTAGTTGAAGCGCTCTGTCACCTCGTAGTGGGTGCCGGCCCCGGAGGGGCCGTCCGCCTCCCGCACGGTGAGGGTGCGCTGGTACTGGTCGAAGGGGCCGTCCCGCAGGCCGAAGCGGTCGTCGCCCTCCGGCACCTCCCCGACGAGGTCGTCCCTGGGCGTGCGCAACTCGGCGAGGCCCGCCTCGTCGAGACGGTGCTTGACGGCGAGCGAGTGGTCCCGCCTGGTCCGGCGGCCACCTGCGGCGGAGGCCGGACTGCCGGAGGGTGGTCTGCTGGAGGCTGGGCTGGCTATCGGGCTGCCTTCCGGTCAGGTCGGGGGCGCAGCATACTGATGCGGTGACGACCACCTCCAAGGGGGTCCGGCCGCCCCGGATCCGCGTCAGCCCCGCCGGGCCCCTGTCGGGGGTCGTCCGGGTCTCGGGGGCCAAGAACTCGGCGTTGAAGTTGATGGCCGCCACCCTGCTGGCCCCGGGCCTCCACACCCTCAGGGGGGTGCCGCGGATAGCCGACGTCCGTTGGATGGGGGAGTTGCTGGACCAGATGGGTGCCACGGTCGACCACGTGGGCGACATCCTCACCGTCGACGTTCCTGAGTCGGTCAACCCGGAGGCCCCCTACGAGCTGGTCGAGCGGATGCGGGCCTCGATCGCCGTGCTGGGCCCGCTGCTGGGCCGACTGGGGGAGGCCCGGGTGTCGGTTCCCGGCGGCGACGACTTCGGCCATCGGCCGATCGACATGCACCTGAGGGGCCTCGAGGACATGGGTGCCACCTTCGAGACCAGCCACGGCTACATAGAGGCCCGGGCCGACGGGTTGCACGGCGCCGAGGTGACGCTGGAGTACCCGAGCGTCGGTGCCACCGAGAACCTGCTCATGGCGTCGGTGCTGGCTGACGGCGAGACCGTCATCGACAACGCCGCCAGGGAGCCCGAGATCGCCGACCTGGCGGCCTTCCTGAACGCCATGGGGGCAGAGGTCGGGGGTGCCGGCACCTCCACGATCAGCGTCCGGGGCGTCGGCCGGCTGCGACCCGTTGAGCACACCGTCGTACCGGACCGCATCGAGGCGGCCACCTACCTGGCCGCCGTGGGCATGGCCGGGGGCGACGTCACGGTCGAGGGGGCCAGGGTCGGGCACATGGACATGTTGCTGGCGAAGCTCCTCGAGATGGGCCTGGAGGTCGAGCCGACCAGTGGTGGTATCCGGGTAGCCGCCGGCGGTCGCCTGCGGTCGGTCGACGTCGCCACTCTGCCGTACCCGGGGGTGGCCACCGACTACCAGCCCCTCCTGATGGCGCTCCTCTCCGTGGCCGACGGCGTTGGGATCGTCACCGAGAACGTGTTCGGCGGCCGCTTCCGCTACATCGACGAACTGGTACGGATGGGTGCCGACATCCGCGCTGAGGGCCACCACGCCGTGGTCAGGGGTGTGGGGGCGCTGTCGGGTGCGCCGGTGAGGGCCCCCGACATAAGGGCCGGGGCCGCCCTGGTGGTTGCCGGCCTTGTGGCCGAGGGCGGCACGCTCATCGGCGACGCCCACCACATCGAGCGCGGCTACCAGGACCTCGTGGGGAACCTGGCCTCCCTCGGGGCCCGGATCGACTACGGGGACTGACCGGACGGGCCGTCGCCGGCGTCGTGGCCGCCCGGGCCGGTACCCAGGCGCCGGGCCCTGCGGTCGGCGACCCAGAGAAGGCCGGCAAGCAGGCCCAGCGGAAGCGCCACCAGCAGGATCTCGTCCCAGCCGCCCTGGTGGGCGAGGACCCCGACCCCGGGGAGAGACACGGCCCACATGCCACACAATCTACGGTCGGCCCTGAGCCGCCCGGCCCACCGGACACGGGAGGATGGTGTGGCCCACAGATCCTGCTGCGAGACTGCCCCCATGGGTGACGCAGCAGACACGGTGGCGGCCGAGGGCGGCCTGCTGGCGCAGGTCAGCCGCGTAATCGACGTGATCCGGCCTGCCATCCAGGCCGACGAGGGCGACATCCACCTCCACGGGGTCGACGAGGCCACGGGCGAGGTGACCGTCGAGCTGGTCGGTGCGTGCGTCACCTGCCCGGCCTCCGACCAGACCCTCAAGGCCGGCATCGAGCGCATCCTGAAGGACCGGGTCCCGGCCGTGACGACGGTCCGCAACGTGGGCGAGACCCTCGCCGACGGGGGCACAGCCGTCAGCCTCTGAGGCGCGCCATCCACGGGCCGGCGTATACCCTCCGACCGTGCTCGACCTGGACCTGATCAGAATCGACCGCCACCCCGCCGGCGCCCCGGGCGGCGAGCGCGGCTGGGGCGGCGACGTGGTGGTGGCGACCCTGGACCGGCCCAAGGTGAACGCCCTGAACGCCGACGTCCTGGCCGACGTCCTGGCACTGGCGGAGGCCTGCAGTGCCGACCCTCCGGGGGCGCTGGTCGTGACGGGTGGAGGTCGGCACTTCGCGGCGGGCGCCGAGATCTCCGACTTCACCTCGGAGGACACGAGGGGCCCCCTGCTGGCGGCCTTCCGGAGGTCCCTGCCGGCCCTGGCCGCCGTTCCTTGCCCGACCATCGCCGCCATCAACGGCTTCGCCCTGGGCGGCGGGGCCGAACTGGCCATGTGCTGCGACTTCCGCATCGCCGGCGAGGGCGCCGTGCTGGGGCAGCCCGAGATCCTGCTCGGGATCATCCCCGGCGGGGGTGGCACCCAGCGCCTGGCCAGGCTGGTCGGCCCGGCCAGGGCCAAGCAGTTGATCCTCACGGGGGCCCAGGTGCCGGCGGCCGAGGCCCTGGCCATCGGCTGGGTGGACGAGGTGGTCCCAGACGACGAGGTGCTGGAGCGGGCGGTGGAGCGGGCCTCGGGCTACGCCAGGGGGCCGAGGCTCGCCATCCGGGCCGCCAAGCGGGCCGTGGACGAGGGCCTCGACGGTCCCCTCGAGGCGGGTCTGGACCTGGAGTTCGGCCTGTTCGCCGAGCTCTTCGACACCGACGACGCCTCCACCGGCGTGGCCTCGTTCTTCGAGCACGGCCCTGGAAGGGCCGAGTTCACCGGAACCTGAGCACCTCCGGCGGACCGCTGAGCCTGACGGCGGTTCGGGGCCTGCGACCGGTACGGTGCGGCCGGTGAGCGCCCCGATCGAAGCCGGCACCTGCACCTGGCACCCGGAACGGCGGGCCGGGGTGCGCTGCCAGCGCTGCGACCGGGCCATCTGCCCCGAGTGCATGCACACGGCCTCGGTGGGCTTCCACTGTCCCGAGTGTGCCGGCCCGGTGGTGGTGGGCGGCACCCGCCGGCGCCGCCTCCGGCCGTCTCGCCCGTACGCGACCGGTGAGGGAATGGGCCACGCCGACGGACGGACCGCCACCACGGCCGTCGTCGGGCTGAACGTGGCCGCCTTCCTGTGGACCCTCGCAAGGGGAGGTTCCCTGGCGGGCGGTGGGGGTGAGGCCACTGTCGACTTCGGCCTGCTCGGCTACGGAAGGGTCCGCGAGGGCTTCACCATCGTCCACATCGGCGTGGCTGAGGGCGAGTGGTGGCGGATCGTCACCGGTGCCTTCATGCACGGCGGCCTGCTGCACCTCGTGTTCAACATGTTCCTGGCCTGGCTGCTGGGCCACCAGCTGGAGCGCCTCCAGGGCCCGGCCCGCTTCGTGGGCCTCTACTCGGCCTCCCTCGCCGCCGGCTCCCTCGGTGTCATGCTGCTCGACCCCCTGGCCCTCACGGTCGGAGCCTCCGGGGCCGTGTTCGGCCTGATGGGGGCGGCCCTGGTCCACCAGCTGCGACGCGGCATCAACCCGTGGAGTTCCGGTGTGGGCGGCCTCGTCGTCGTGAACCTCATCTTCACGGTAAGCCGACCCGGCATCAGCATCGGTGGGCACGTGGGTGGCCTGCTGGGAGGGGTCCTCGTGGCATGGCTGGTGGACGAGGCAGACCGCCGCAGGGCCCCGCGGGTGGTGGGCTCGACCATGGCGGCCCTGATGGCGCTGGCGTTCGCGGCGGCGTCGGTCTGGGCCGCCGGGCGCTGGTACGACCCGTTGCTGGGCTGAGCAGGGAGGCGACATGGGTGGAAGGGATTCCGGCGGGCAGGCCGGTCCGGGACGGATCGAGTTCTTCTGGGACCCGATCTGCCCGTTCGCATGGATGACGTCGCGCTGGTTGCGCAGGGTCGCCGGGTTGCGCGGAATCGAGGTGGAATGGCGCTTCATCAACCTGGCCATCCTGAACGAGGAGCGGGATTACGACGCCGAGTTCCCCGAGGGCTACCGGGAGTCCCACGACCGGGGTCGGCGGATGCTCAGGGTCGCCGCCGCCGTGAGGGCCCACCACGGCGCCGGCGCGATGGGCCCCCTCTACGAGGCCCTCGGTACGTCCATCTGGCACCGCGTGCCCGTGCCGGGTGAGGACCCCCGGGCGACGGTGGGAACCCGGGAGCACCTCTCAGCTGTGCTCGACTCGCTCGGGCTGGACACGGCGTTCGCAGCGGCGGCGGAGGACGTCTCCCTCGACGGGGTGCTGAGGGCCGAGACCGAGGAGGCTGTCGGACGAACGGGCAGGGACGTCGGGACCCCGATCCTGAGCTTCGACCCACCCGACGGGCCCTCCATCTTCGGACCCGTCATCTCGTCGGTGCCAGAGTCCGACGAGGAGTGCCTGCAACTGTTCGACACGGTCCTGGCCCTGGCGTCCAACCCGGCCTTCTCCGAGCTGAAGCGCTCCGACCGCCCCCAGCTGGACCTCCCGTTGGTGACGGGGCGTCCCGACTGAGCCCTCCCGCCGCCTCAGGCCGGGCGGCGCCAGACCGACACGTGGCCGACCGAGTCGCTGGTGAACACCGCCCGGGACCAGTCGGCCCACCGGTGCTCGATGACCAGGCCGGCCTCCGACGCCATGGTGTCGATCTGGTCGGGGGTGGCGAAGCGCAGGTGGAAGGGGAAGAGCCGGTTGCCGGCCCCGGTGATCTCGATCCGCTGTCCGCTCACGACCTGGGACTCCAGGTCGGTCCGTGCGACCTCCAGCAGCACCCGGTCGGCCTCCACCGACCTCACCGACACTCCGTCGTGCGCTCCGGGTTCGGGAACGAAGGCCTCCATCACGAGGCGGCCGCCCGGCTCCAGCAGCCGGGCCACTCCCTCCATGCAGCCCATCTGGGCCTTCTCGGACGTCAGGTTGAAGAAGGTGTTGAAGCCGATCAGGACGACGGCGAAGGAGCCCCCGCCGAGGTCGCCCGGGTCGGCCATGTCCCCCTCGACCAGGGTCAGCTCCCCGGCCCCCGGCTTGGAGCGCAGGACGTCCAGCATGGCGGCCGAGGCGTCGAGGCCTGTCACGTCCAGGCCCCTGGCCGCCATGGGCAGGGCCAGCCTTCCTGTGCCCACCCCCAACTCCAGGACGCGGCCACCGCCGGCCAGGTCGGCCACCACGGCCGCCACCTCCCCGGGGCTTCCCACCTGGCTGAGGGCCAGGCCCCCCTCGTCGCCGTACCAGGCGTCGTACACGTCGGCGTGGGTGTCCCCGTAGGTCTCCGGTCCGTAGCCCTCCATCCGGCCATTCTGGCCCGTGCTCCCCAAGCGGCTGGCACGGGTTGCCCGTAGCCTCGTCGGCGTGGAGGACCGAGACGCACCGAAGGTCTACCTTGACCACGCCGCCAGCACGCCGGCCCGCCCCGAGGTGGTCGAGGCCATGCTGCCCTGGCTGGCGGACCACCCGGGGAACCCGTCGGGGTCGCACCGCCTGGCCCGCGAGGCCCGCCGGGCCGTTGACGACGCCAGGGACGCCGTTGCCGCCCTGGTTGGCGGCGAACCGGGCGGGGTGGTGTTCACGAGTGGGGGTACCGAGGCCGACAACCTCGCCGTCCTCGGGGTGCTGGGAGCGGGCGGCGGCGTGGCCGTGTGCAGCGCCGCAGAGCACGCAGCCGTGCTGGAGCCCGTGAGGGGTTCCGGCGGCGTGGTGCTGCCCACCGACGAGGGGGGCCGCATCGACCTTGGCGCCCTTGCCGACACCCTTGAATCGGTGGCCGACGTGAGGCTGGTGTCGGTGATGGCGGCCAACAACGAGACCGGCGTCCTCAACCCCGTGTCCGAGGTGGTCGAGCTGGTGGCGGGGCGTGCCCCGGAGGCCCTGGTCCACACCGACGCCGTCCAGGCGACGGCGTGGCTGGACCTGGCCGAGGTGTGCCGGGGAGCGGGCCTGGTGAGCCTCACCGGCCACAAGTTCGGCGGCCCCAAGGGAGCCGGCGCCCTGGTCCTGGACCCCGACACGACCCTGGCCCCGATGCTGTGCGGGGGCGGCCAGGAGCGCAACCGGCGCAGCGGCACCCAGAACGTCCCGGCCATCGTGGGCCTGGGCCGCGCAGCCGAGCTGGTCGCAGTCGACCGGGACGAGACCGCAGCCAGGGTGGCGGCCATGCGCGACCGCCTGGAGGGGGGCCTGCTGGCTTCCATTCCGGGTGCACGGCTGACCGTGCCCGAGGGCGTCGAGCGGACCCCCGCTGTGGCCCACCTCTGCTTCGAGGGGGTCGAGAGCGAGGCCCTGCTGTTCCTCCTGGAGCAGGAGGGACTGTGTGCCAGTGCCGCCTCGTCGTGCTCCAGCGGGGCCCAGGAGCCCAGCCACGTGCTGGCTGCAATGGGAATCGGGCGGGAGGCGGCTGCCGGATCCCTGCGGCTGTCGCTGGCCCGCACCACGACCGCGGCCGACGTCGACCACGCCCTGTCGGTGATCCCCGGAGTCGTGGGCCACCTGTCGGAGTACGCCTGATGGGTTCCGGGCGGGTGATGGTGGCCATGTCTGGTGGCGTGGACTCGTCGGTGGCGGCGGCCCTGCTGAAGGAGGCCGGCCACCAGGTGGTAGGCGTGACGCTGCGGCTCTGGGGGGGCGAGTCGGACTCGGGCTGCTGTTCGGTGTCAGACGTCGACGACGCCCGCCGGGTGGCCGACGCCATCGGGATCGACCACCACGTGTTCAACATGGGAGACGACTTCGAGCGCCACGTGGTGGAGCACTACGTGGGCGAACACGCCGCAGGACGCACGCCCAACCCGTGCATCGAGTGCAACAGGCACATCAAGTTCGAGCGGCTGGTGAACCGTGCCGGGGCGCTGGGCTTCGGGCGGTTGGCCACCGGCCACCACGCCAGGGTCGTCGACATGGCCGACGGCACCCGGCGCGTGGCCCGGGCGGCTGATCCGGCCAAGGACCAGTCGTATGTGCTGCACATGCTCGGCCAGGGGGTCCTGTCCCGCCTGGACCTGCCGGTGGGCCACATGTCCAAGGCCGAGGTGAGGGAGCGGGCGGCCGACCTGGGCCTGCGCACGGCCGACAAGCCCGACAGCCAGGACGTCTGCTTCATCTCCAGCCTGTCGAGGGGCGGGAACGGCAGGCGGGACTTCCTCGGCAGCCGGATCCCGCTCACGCCGGGGCGGGTCGTCGACGCCTCGGGATCCCAGGTCGGCAGGGTCGCCGCAGTCGAGCTGGTGACGGTCGGGCAGCGGCGCGGCATGGAACTGGCAGGTGGAGGACAGCCCAGGTACGCCACCGCGGTCGACGCAGCGAAGGCGACCGTGACCGTCGGCCCCGCGGAGGAGCTGCTCGTCGACGCTACGCCCGTCGAACAGCACGTGTGGGCGAGCGGGCCCGTGGGCGGCAGGGTGCTGGCGCAGACGAGCGCCCACGGTGAGGCGCTGCCGGCGGTCCTCGTACCGGGGGCCGTCGAGTGGGACGTGCCCCGTCGACGTGTGGCGCCGGGCCAGAGCGTCGTCTTCTACGACGGCAACACGGTCGTGGGCGGAGCCCTGGCTGCCTGACCGGCCTCCGGCCGGTTCAGCCGATGGGGATCCCGCGCCGGGCAGCCTCGGCCAACAGGGCGTCCGGCCTGACCGGCGTGAGGATGAAGGCGTCCACCGCCACAGCCTCTCCGACAACCCGCCTCCGGCGGATTCCCGCCGGGGCGGGGACCACGTCGTGGGGCTCGTTGCACCGGACCTCAAGGGCCAGGCCCCTGGCGCCCTGGGTCAGGTCCAGGGAGCGGGTGTCGGCGGGAGCCGGGCCCACCGAGGACAGCCCGGACCTCTGGAACAGGGTGGGCTCGGCCAGGGCAAGGTGGTCGTGGACGACCAGGCCGGCCGGCACCATCACAACCCAGCGGCGGGACAGCTGGTGCAGGGCCCGCACGGCGCCGAGGGCGAGGGGCAGGCCGACGGCCGTGGCGACGGCTCCGGCGGGCCAGAGTCCCCTGGCCAGGAGCAGCGGTCCGGAAGTGGCGCCGGCCAGCACCACGGCCCATGCCAGGGGGCCGAGCAGGAGAACGACCGGCCCGGGGGCCCTGAGGAGGAACCGGCGCTCGTCGCCGTAGGAGGCGCCGTCCACGAACCGGTCGCCGACAGGCGCCGAGAGCGAGCCCGCGGCCGCCACAGCAGCGATGGGCAGGGCCACCAGCACCGCCGTGGTCGCGCCGGTGGCGAATGCCGCCCAGGCTGCCGCAGCCACCACGGCCGGGCCGCCGATGCGGACCGCGGTGAGCGAAACCGGATGGGGCACGAGGGTCGCAAGCAGGCCAACCGCCCAGAGCGCCCAGAGTCCGACCGACGCGGTGGTCCGGAAGGTGTCGACGCATCCGTGCAGGACGTCGGCCAGGGCAGGCCCCACGGCCACCGGCAGGAACAGCCATGCCGCGCGCAGGACCCAGGTCCAGGCCTCCGTCGACCGCTCCCGTCGCCTCCCCATCGGATGAACGCTAGGGGCAGGAGCGGCGTCCGGGACCAGGTTGTAGGCACCGGTAGAATCGGCCCGTGGGCACGAGGCCGTCAGAGGGGGCTGGTGCCCGGATCCGGCAACTGGCCGAACTGGTCCGCCGCCACGCCGAGCTCTACCACACGCTCGACTCCCCGGAGATCCCCGACGCCGAGTACGACGCCCTGGTCCTGGAGCTGCGGGGGCTGGAGGAGGCGCACCCCGAGCTGGCCCTCAGCGACTCGCCGGCCTCTGCGGTCGGCGGCCCGACCCTGGCCACCTTCTCGGAGGTGGCCCACGCCGTGCCGATGCTGTCGCTCGACAACGCCTTCGACCTGGACGAGTTGCGGGCCTGGGCCGAGCGGGTGGCCAGGCGCCTCGGCGGCGACCCTCCGGCATGGGTCTGCGAGCTGAAGTTCGACGGCCTGGCCGTGTCCATCCGCTACGAGGACGGCCACATGGTCAGGGCCGCCACCCGAGGAGACGGCCAAGTCGGCGAGGACGTGACGGCCAACGTGGCCACGATCGGCGACGTCCCAGCCGATCTCTCGCCCGGGGCGCCAGCGGTGCTGGAGGTGAGGGGCGAGGTCTACATGTCGAAGGGGGCGTTCGAGGAGCTGAACCGGTCCCAGGAGGAGGTCGGTGGGAGGGCATTCGTGAACCCCCGCAACACGGCGGCCGGGTCGCTGCGCCAGAAGGACCCTGCTGTGACCGCCACCCGTGACCTCTCCTTTTGGGCCTACCAGGTCGGTGAGGTGGTCGGTGCCGAGGTGAAGCCGTCCGGGCACAGCGGGACCCTCGCCTGGCTGGCGGAGCTGGGGCTGCCGGTGAACGACAGGGTCGTGAGGCTGGCCGACTTCGACGACGTAGTGGAGCATGTGGTGGCAGTCGAGGCGGCCCGCCACGACCTCGACTACGAGATTGACGGCGTGGTGGTCAAGGTCGACGACCTGTCCATCCAGGCGGAACTGGGGAGCACGGCCAGGGCCCCGCGCTGGGCAGTCGCCTACAAGCTCCCCCCCGAGGAGCGGACCACGAGGCTGCTCGACATCGAGGTCTCGATCGGACCCGGTGGGCAGGCCACGCCGTTCGCACGCCTGGACCCGGTGTTCGTGGGGGGCTCCACGGTCGCCACGGCGACCCTCCACAACGCCGACCAGGTGGCCGCCAAGGACGTGCGCCCCGGCGACCTGGTGGTGGTCAGGAAGGCCGGCGACGTCATACCCGAGGTGGTCGGGCCGGTGCTCCCTGAGCGTCCGCCTGATCTCGCGCCGTGGCCGTTTCCCACGGCCTGCCCGGCCTGTGGCGGCGAGCTGGTGAGGCACGAGGGGGAGGCGGCCACCTTCTGCGTGAACTCGTCGTGCCCCCGACAGGTGCGGGGCCGCATCGAGCACTTCGCCTCCCGGGGGGCGATGGACATAGACGGGTTCGGCGAGTCCCGGGTGGACCTGTTCGTGACCGAGGGACTCATGGCTGACGTGGCCGACGTGTACGGCCTCGACTACGACCGGATCGCCGGCTTCGACGGGTTCGGCGAGACCTCGGTCGGGAACCTGAGGGCCGCCATCGCCGCCTCGAGGGAGCGGCCGCTGGGAAGGCTGCTGTTCGCCCTCCGGATTCCCCATGTGGGCACCACGGTGGCCGACCAGCTGGCCGGGGCGTTCGGCAGCCTAGAGCGGCTCCAGGAGGCGGGCGTCGCCGACATTGAGGCGGTCGAGGGCCTGGGTCCCGTCATTGCGGCAAGCGTCCACGGCTGGCTGGGCGATCCGCGGAACGCGGCGCTGCTGGAGCGCCTGCGGGGGGCCGGCGTGAACACCACGGCTGCCGACAGCGGCCCGGAAGCCGGGGTCCCGCCTGCCCAGGCCGGCCTCCTGGATGGGATGGCGGTGGTGGTGACGGGGACTCTCGAGTCGATGGGCCGGGACGAGGCGAGGGAGGCCGTGAGGGCCCGCGGGGGGCGCTCCCCGGGCAGCGTGTCGGCCAGGACCACGGCGGTCGTGGCCGGTGCCGGCGCCGGCTCGAAGCTGGCCAGGGCCGAGGAGCTGGGCGTACCCGTCCTGGACGAGGAGCAGTTCGCCCACCTGCTGGAGACCGGCAGGCTCCCCGGGTAGGGATAGTGATCCCGACGGGCCGGTACGGCCCTGGCACGACGCCCGGCTACGGCACCTAGCCGTCCACCCGGAAGCACCAGTCGATGGTGCCCGTCCGGTCCGGGGCCTGAGTGGGCCAGTAGCGGACGGAGGCGCAGACCTCCTGGGGCGGCAGGCTCTCCAGCGCCGAGCCCTGGGTCGGCCTGAAGGTCACCGAGTTGAGGGCGGGGCGCACCTGCTGCTGGTCCAGCGGGATAACCGTGCCGCCGATGTGGAGCAACTCGCCCGACCAGCCGGGCGCCAGGACCACGCCCACCTCGGCCTGGTGGAGCACCCGGTCACCCCGCGGCGGCAGCAGTTCGACCACGGCCGGGTTCGACTCGACGACCACGTCCCCGGGGTCGTCGTCGGACACCAGCCCGGCCAGCACCAGCACCGCCACGCCCAGGGCGAGCAGGACGCTGATCACCAGGGCACTTCGGCGGTCCACGGCGGCAGGCTACCGGCAGGCCTGCCGTCCCTGTCCGGCTGCCGCCGGGCGCGGTTGGGGTCCCCGAAGGTCTGGCCCGTTCCGCTCGGTGGGCCACCTGGATGCCTACAGCCCAGTGCCGTCGCACCGCAGTAGCCTCGCCCCGTGGTCAACGGTCCTACTGGAAGCGGCACGGGCGCCGGCGCCCCCCCGGGGCCTGCCGACAGGCTCATAGACGGTCGCTACCGGCTCAGGGAGGCCATCGGCACGGGCGGTTCCGGCACGGTCTTCCTGGCCGAGGACATCAGCCTGGGGCGCCGCGTGGCGGTGAAGGTGCTGCACACCGCCTCGGCTGGAGACCCGGTGTTCATCAGGCAGTTCCGGTCCGAGGCCCAGGTGGTGGCCTCCCTGAACAGCCCGCACGTGGTCGACGTCTACGACTGGGGGGTCGACGGCCAGGCCTACCTGGTCACCGAGTACCTGGGAGGTGGCAGCCTCAGGAGCATCCTGGCGTCGGGTCGGACGCTCAGCCCCTCACAGGTCCTGCTCGTGGCCCTCGACGCCTGCCGCGGGCTGGACCACGCCCACAGCCGGGGCCTGGTCCACCGCGACGTGAAGCCCGCCAACCTGCTCTTCGGCGAGGACGGACGGCTGCGGATAGCCGACTTCGGCCTGGCCGCCGCCATGGCGGGCGACGCCGCGGGCTCGGGCCTGGCAGGTACGGCCAGGTACGCCTCGCCCGAACAGGCCCGCGGCCAGGCCGTGGACGGCAGGTCCGACGTGTACGCCCTGGCCCTGTGCATCGTCGAGGCCGTCACCGGGCACCTGCCCTTCGTGGAGAGCACGGTGGCCGGGACCCTAAGGGCCCGGGAGGGCCGCGATGTGCCGATCCCCGACGTACTTGGGCCCCTGGCCCCGGTCGTCGCCAGAGCCGGCGCCGCCCACCCGGACAAGCGGCCCACGGCCGCCGAGTTCGGCAGGATGCTTCTCAGCGTCGCAGAGCGGCTCCCGCGCCCGGAGCCCCTCCAGTTGGTGGGCCCGGGGGAGGTCGGGGCCTCGCCGCTGGCCGGCGAGGCGGCCACGGTCACCCCCAGCGTGTTCCCTGACCGGGTGCCAACCGCACCGCGACCGGTGGGTCCGAGGCGACGCTGGCCAGCCGCCCTCCTCACGGCGGCGCTGGTCCTGGGCGCGGTGATAGGTGGGACGGTCCTGTGGGAGGCGACGAGGGACGTGACCAGGCGCCTCCCGTCGCTGGTCGGCTCCTCGGCCGAGAGCGCAGGCACGCTGCTGACCGAGTTGGGCTGGGTGGTGGAGGAGCAGTTCGACCGGCGGGACGGCACTGTGGCCGGTGAGCTGCTGGACATGCAGCCGGCCGGGGGCACGGCCCTGGCAGAGGGTGGCACGGTGGTGCTGGTGGTGTCCCTCGGCCCCGACAAGGTGCCCGTCCCGGCCGACCTGGTCGGTGCCGGCCCCGAGGAGGCCGCCCGAAGGCTGGAGGCCGTCGGCCTGGCGGTGGGCGAGGTGACCACCGGCTACTCCGAGGAGGTCGGCGTGGGCCTCGTCGTGGAGGTCCCCGATGCTGGCACCAGCCGGGCGCTGGGTTCCGGGGTGGACCTGGTGGTCTCGGGGGGACCGGCGCCGCGTGTCCTGCCGAGCGGGCTGGAGGGGATGCAGCTGGCCGACGTGGTGGCCTCCCTGGCGGCCCTGAAGCTGGTGCCGGTGATCGTCGAGGCGCCCGGCCTGCTGGACGCCGGAACGGTCGTGGGCCTGCAGCCGGCACCCGGAACGGCCCTGCCGATCGGCGCCGAGGTCGAGGTGGAGGTCTCGTCAGGTCCGGCCCAGCGGCCGGTCCCCGCCCTCACGGGGCTGTCGGTGGCTGCCGCCGACGCCCGGCTCCAGGCGGCCGGCTTCAGGGTCGTCGAGGTGGTCGGGCCGGCAGACGGCTCGGTCGTGTCCCAGGACCCGGCCGCCGGCTACATGGGCCTCCCCGACACCCGTGTGACCCTCACCTCAGGGTGAGCCGGCCGCCGCAGCCGCCCTTGAGCGTACGAGTGAGGCGCAGGCGGGGCCTCTAGCCTCTCTGGCCGTGGGAACGGATTCTCCAGCCCCGTCGCCGGGGCCCGCCGGGTCGGCCAGGATCACGCGCGACGACGTGGCCCACGTGGCCCGCCTGGCCCGCCTCACCCTGGGCGACGACGAGCTGGACGAGTTCACCGGGCAGCTGGCGGCGGTCCTGGACCACGCCGCCGACATAGAGGCCCTGGACACAGACGGTGTGGAGCCGACCTCGCATCCGCTGCCGCTGCACAACGTCCTCCGGCCCGACGTGCCCGATGAGGGCGTCGACGGGTCGGCCTTCCGCGATGAGGTCCTGGATTCCGCCCCGGCTGTCGAGGAGGCCCGATTCCGCGTGCCTCCGGTCCTGGGAGAGTCGCCGTGAGCGGCACCAGCGGGAACGCGGCCGGGTCAGCCACAAGCGCCCTGGACCTGGCCGAGGCCGTCAGGTCGGGTGCGCGCTCGGCCAGCAGCGTCGCCGAGGAGCACCTGGCGGCGATCGCCGAACGCGACGGCGAGATCAACGCCTTCAACCTGGTGGCCGCCGAGGCGGCCATTGAGAGGGCCGAGTCCGTGGACGCCATGGTCGCAGGGGGCCGCGACCCGGGACCCCTGGCGGGGGTGCCGGTGGCCCTGAAGGACAACATGTGCACGAGGGGAGTGCCGACCACCTGCTCCTCCCGGATCCTGGAGGGCTGGAGGCCGCCCTACGACGCAACGGTCGTGGAGCGCCTGGACGCTGCCGGGGCTGTGGTCATCGGCAAGACCAACCTGGACGAGTTCGCAATGGGAAGCTCGACGGAGAACTCCGCCTTCGGGCCGACCCGCAACCCCCGTGACACCTCCCGGGTGCCGGGAGGGTCCTCCGGTGGGTCCGCGGCGGCCGTGGCAGCCGGCTTCGCCCCGCTGGCCCTCGGCAGCGACACAGGGGGGTCCATCCGCCAGCCGGCGGCCCTCTGCGGCGTGGTCGGGGTGAAGCCCACCTACGGGGCGGTCTCCCGTTACGGCCTCGTGGCATTCGCATCGAGCCTCGACCAGATCGGTCCCTTCGCCGGGTCGGTGGCCGACGCCGCACTGCTGCTGGAGGCTGTGGCCGGGCACGACCCCAGGGACTCGACCTCCATCCCGGCCCCGGCACCGGACCTGCTGGGGGTGCTGGGCGACGGCGTGGAGGGCCTGCGGGTGGGCGTCATCGACGAGATCTCAGGCGTGGGGGCCACCGGCCTGGAGGGCATCGCCACCGACGTCTCGGCCCGCCTGGCCGAGGCCGCCAAGGCCCTCGAGGCCGCCGGCGCCGTGGTCGAGCCGACCTCCGTGCCGTCGGCCGTGTTCGGGCTCTCCGCCTACTACGTGATCGCACCAGCCGAGGCGTCCAGCAACCTGGCCCGCTTCGACGGGGTCCGCTACGGGCTGCGGGTCGATGCCGACAACGCCGCCGACATGAACACGGCCACCCGCACAGCCGGCTTCGGCGACGAGGTCAAGCGCCGCATCATGCTCGGCACCTACGCCCTCTCGGCCGGCTACTACGACGCCTACTACGGGAAGTCCCAGAAGGTCAGGACGCTCATCCTGGAGGACTTCGCCAGGGCCTACGGGTCCTATGACCTGCTCCTGTCGCCGACGGCGCCCACGACGGCCTTCCGGCTGGGCGAGAAGGTGGACGACCCGATGCTCATGTACCTGAACGATGTGTGCACAATTCCGTCCAACCTGGCCGGGCATCCGGCCATGTCGGTGCCGTTCGGGGTGGGCGACGACGGCCTACCCGTCGGGGTCCAGGTGCTGGCACCGGCCAACGCGGAGCCCACCATGTTCCGGGCGGCGGCGGTCCTGGAATCAGCGGCAGGGGGCTCGTAGTGGCCGTCGACATGTCCGCCTGGGAGACCGTGGTGGGCCTTGAGGTCCACGCCGAGCTGGCCACGGCCACCAAGTTGTTCTCCAGTGCCCGCAACGAGTTCGGGGGCGAGCCCAACACCTTCGTGGACCCCGTCTCCCTTGGCCTTCCCGGCTCCCTCCCCGTGCTCAACGAAAGGGCCGTGGAGCTGGCCATCCGGGTGGGGTTGGCCCTGAACTGCGAGATCCGGCCGTCGGAGTTCGCACGCAAGAACTACTTCTACCCGGACATGCCCAAGGACTTCCAGATCTCCCAGTACGACCAGCCCATCAACGGTGAGGGCTTCCTGGAGCTGCCCGACGGCCGTCGGGTCGGCATCGAGCGGGCCCACCTTGAGGAGGACACGGGCAAGAGCACCCACGTGGGCGGCGGCGGCCGCATCCACGAGGCCGCCTACTCGCTTGTGGACTACAACCGTGCCGGTGTGCCCCTCATCGAGATCGTCGGCAAGCCGGACCTCAGGTCGGCCGAGGACGCCCGGGCCTACGTGTCCGAGCTGCGTGCGATCCTCGTCGCCATCGGAGCCTCCGACGGGAAGATGGAGGAGGGCTCGATGCGGGTGGACTGCAACGTGTCGGTCCGGCCCGTCGGCGAGGAGGGGTTCGGGACCCGCTGCGAGGTCAAGAACATCAACTCCCTGCGCTCGCTGGGCCGGGCCATCGAGTACGAGGCCCGCCGGCAGGTCGACCTGATCACGTCGGGCCAGGCGGTCGAGCAGCAGACCCGCCACTGGAACGAGGAGGACGGCCGGACCCACACGCTGCGCTCCAAGGAGGAGGCCTTCGACTACCGGTACTTCCCGGAGCCCGACCTGGTGCCGGTGGCCCCGACCGACGGGTGGATCGCCGAGATCCGTGCCGCCATGCCGTTGCTGCCCAGCCAGCGCCGCCACAGGCTTGCCGAGGCGGCCGGGATGGAACCGGTCGACGCAGCCCTGACCGTGGAGAGGGGCATGGACGACCTGGCCCTCGGGGCCATCGGCTGCGGGGCCGACCCTGCGAGGGTCGTGGTGCACGTGGAGAACAACCTGGCCGACGGGGAGGGCGCCCTCACTGCAGACGCGTTCGCGGCCCTCGTGGCGATGGAGACCGGCGGCCAGCTCACGGCCACCCAGGCCAAGGCGGTACTGGCCGAGCTGGTGGCCTCAGGGGGCGACCCTGCTGACATCGCCGCCGAGAGGGGCTTTGAGGCCATGGACTCCTCCGAGTTGGAGGACATGGTGCAGGCCCTGGTCGCGGACCATCCGGACGACTGGCGGGCCTTCGTGGACGGCGACGCGGCGGAGCGCAAGAAGAAGGCGGGCTTCTTCGTGGGCCAGATCATGAAGGCCACGCGCGGCCAGGCCGACGGCAGGGCCGTCAACCAGGCCCTGGAGCGCCTGGCCGGGGGATAGGCACCGGCCGGCTCCGTCCCGGCCGGCCCGCCGGCCGTGCCTCAGGCGGGGAGCCCCCGGGAGGCGTCGCCGGCCCCCAGTACCTGCCAGCGCGTGCCCCGGTAGCGGCCCAACAGCAGCACCGAGCGGACCACCATGAAGGCCCATATGGCGGCCCAGAGCCAGCCGATGCCGAGTCCGGCCTGCCTCCCCAGCAGGGCGGCCGCCACGAAGACGGCGAACGACACGCCCATGGCCCGTGCCAGGAAGCGCTGGTCGCCCGCGCCTATGAGGATCCCGTCGAGCGCGAAGGCGAGCCCCGAGAGGGGGGCCATGGCCGCCACGTGGAGCAACAGGAAGCCGACCAGCGCCACGACCGCCGGATCCGTCGAGAACAGGCCGGGTATGGCGTCGCCGCCGGCCGCCGAACCGGCTGCCAGGCTCCCGGCCAGGAGGACCCCGAGACCCGTTCCCAGCCCGATTGACCAGGCGATGACCCGGTTCCCGACGAGGCGGGCCTCGTCGGCCCGGTCGGCGCCCAGCAGGTTCCCGACCATGGCCTGGGCGGCGATGGCCAGGGCGTCCATGGCCATCGCCAGCAGGAACCAGGCCTGGAAGGCGACCTGGTGTGCCGCCAGGTCGGCGGTGCCTGTCCGGGCTGCCACGGCGGTGGCCAGCGTGAACGTCCCCACCAGCGACAGGGTGCGCACGAGCAGGTCGGCGCCGACCACCACCAGCCTGGCTATGGCCCTCCGGTCCGGGCGCAGGTCCACCCGGTGGTGTCCCGCCTCGACCCCGATCCAGGCCAGGTAGCAGGCCGCTCCCAGCCACTGGGCCACGACGGTGGCCGCGGCCGAAGCCCCAATTCCAAACCCGAACCCGTAGATGAGGACCAGCTCGATGGCCAGGTTCACCACCGCAGTGCCCACCCCCACCCAGAGGGGGCGCAGGGTGTCCTTGGTGCCCCTCAGGTAGCCGACCCCGGCCAGCATCAGGAGCATCCCCGGGGCCCCGAGCAGGCTGATCCTGAAGTAGGTGGTGGCCTCGGCCAGGACGGGTCCGCCGGCGCCCAGCATCCGGAGCAGGGGCGTGGCCACGAGGGTCCCCGCGACCGCCATGACAACTCCGAGGATGAGGGCCAGCCACAGCCCCTGGACCGCCTGGTGCGCCGCGTCAGCCCGGCGGCCTGCGCCGGTGAGCCTGGCGACGGCCGCGGTCGAACCGTAGGCCAGGAAGATGCACACGTTGTATCCGACCATCAGGGCCGCCGAGGCCACGGCCAGGCCGGCCAGGGACACCGTGCCGATGCGGCCTACCACGGCCGTGTCGGCCATCACGTACAGCGGCTCGGCCATGAGCGCGCCCAGGGCCGGCAGGGCCAGGCGCAGGATCTCACGGTCGTGGCGGGTGCGGCCGGGCATGGTCCCGGAAGGCTAGGTGGGTCGGACCGCCTGGCCGGTGCTGCGGCACCGACTCCGGGGATGCGAGGTCGGGGGCGGTGGGCCTAGCCTGCGGACATGACTTCCACCGTGAACCACGGGGGCGACATGAGGCCCCGCAGCCGCGACGTGACCGAGGGGGCCAAGCGGGCTCCGGCCAGGGCCATGCTGCGGGCCATCGGCATGACCGAGGGCGACTTCGACAAGCCCCAGGTTGGGGTGGCCTCGTCGTGGAACGAGGTGACGCCGTGCAACATGCCCCTGAGCGACCTGGCGGGCCGCTGCAAGGAGGGCGTGGCGGCCGCCGGTGGCTACCCGATCGAGTTCAACACCATCGCCGTGAGCGACGGCATCGCCATGGGCCACGAGGGCATGCGTGCCAGCCTCGTGAGCCGGGAGATCATCGCCGACTCGGTCGAGGCTGTGATGCACGCCGAGCGCTTCGACGCATTCGTGAGCTTCGCCGGCTGCGACAAGTCCCTGCCCGGGATGCTCATGGCAGCGGCCCGGATCAACCTCCCCTCGGTCTTCGTGTACGGCGGGTCGATCATGCCGGGGGAGCACGAGGGCCGGTCCCTGGACATCGTCAGCGTCTTCGAGGCGGTCGGTGCCCACGCCGTCGGCGACATTGACGACGCAGAGCTGCTCGCCATCGAGCAGAAGGCCTGTCCGACCATCGGCTCCTGTGCGGGGATGTTCACGGCCAACACCATGGCCGCCGTTAGCGAGGGGCTGGGCATGTCCCTTCCGGGGTCGGCGTCTGCCGCCGCGGTGGACCAGCGGCGCAGCGACGTTGCCTACGCCAGCGGCACGGCCGTGATGCAACTCCTGGCCGCCGGAATCCGGCCCCGCCAGATCCTGAGCAAGGCCGCCTTCGAGAACGCCATAGCCGTGGTGATGGCCCTGGGCGGCTCGACCAACGCGGTGCTGCACCTCCTGGCCATCGCCTTCGAGGCCGGCGTGGAGCTGGAGTTGGACGACTTCAACCGGGTGGCAGCCCGGGTCCCGCACCTGGCAGACACCAAGCCCCACGGCGCCTACCACATGGTCGACATCGACCGGATCGGCGGCGTCCCGGTCGTGATGCAGATGCTCCTCGACGAGGGCATCCTGCACGGCGACGAGATCACGGTCACCGGAAGGACGGTGGCTGAGAACCTGGGGCTGCTCGACGTTCCGGGCCCAGACGGCGACGTCATCCATGCCTTCGACGACCCCATCCACGACATTGGCGGCATAGCCGTCCTTGCGGGATCGTTGGCTCCGTCGGGCGCCGTGGTGAAGGTGGCCGGCCTGGACACCGATTACTTCGACGGGACGGCCCGGGTGTTCGACGGCGAGGACGCCGCCATGGAGGTGGTCCTGGCTGGCGGCATCCGGCCCGGCGACATCGTGGTCATCCGCTACGAGGGCCCCAAGGGCGGCCCTGGCATGAGGGAGATGCTGGCCATCACGGGCGCCATGAAGGGCGCCGGCCGCGGCGGCGACGCTGCCCTGATCACCGACGGGCGTTTCTCGGGCGGTACCCACGGCTTCTGCGTGGGCCACGTTGCACCCGAGGCCGTCGACGGAGGCCCCATAGCCCTCGTGGAGGAGGGCGACCGGATCGTCATTGACGTGCGCGCCCACTCCATCGACCTGATGGTCGACGAGGCGGTGCTGGCCGAGCGGAGGGCAAACCTGAAGCCGTTCCAGGCCCGCTACACGACGGGCTTCCTGGCAAAGTACGCGGCCCTGGCCCAGGGCGCCGAGAAGGGTGCGGTCACCGAGGCCTGAGCCCTGCCGGCCCGCCCGCGGGCCGGACCTGCGGGCCGCCGGACCCAACCGGGTTGTGGACGGACCGTCGGGGTGCGCATAATTGCGGCCCATGGAAGCCCCGCGAGCCACCGAGGTACGGGTAATCCGCTAGGCACGCGGCCCCAGACCTGCGTGCCCGACCTCCCGTAGCGGGAGGTCGTCGCCGTTTTCGGAGCACTTCCGGACACATACGAGCACGAGACCAGCAGCCACAACCCGAGAGAGACACTGATCCCACCGAGCGGGAGCACGAACATGCAGATGGACGGAGGAAGGGCCCTCATCAGGGCCCTGGAGGAGGAGGGCGTCGAGGTCCTGTTCGGGCTTCCCGGGGGCGCCATCCTGCCCGTCTACGACCCCATCATCGACTCGTCCATGCGCCACGTGCTGGTGCGGCACGAGCAGGGCGCGGGGCACATGGCTGAGGGGTACGCCCATGCCACCGGCAGGCCGGGAGTGGCCATGGTCACCAGCGGTCCGGCGGCCACCAACATCGTGACGCCCCTCTGCGACGCCCACCTGGACTCGGTGCCGATGGTGGTCATCACCGGACAGGTTCCATACGCGGCCATCGGGACCGACGCATTCCAGGAGTGCGACACCACGGGCATCACCCAGTCGGTGACCAAGCACAACTTCCTGGTCTCGTCGGCGCAGGACATCCCGAGGACCATCAAGGAGGCGTTCCACATCGCCACGACCAGCAGGCCAGGCCCGGTGCTGGTGGACATCCCCAAGGACATCGTGGACCCGGGCAACCCCAGGTCGGCGATGGAGTGGACCGACGATGTCGAGATGGACCTCCCCGGCTACAGCCCGAGGACCGAGGTGGACCCGACGGCCATCTCGGCGGCGGCCGACCTGATCCGGTCGGCTGAGCGTCCCGTGCTGTATGCCGGCGGCGGCGTGCTCAAGGCCAGGGCGGCCGAGGCCCTGCTGGAGCTGGCCGAGATGACTGGGATCCACGTGGTCACGACCCTCATGGCGAGGGGGGCCTTCCCCGACAGCCACGACCTGTGCCTCGGCATGCCCGGGATGCACGGCAACTTCACGGCTGTGACCGCCATGCAGGAGGCCGACCTGCTCGTGGCCCTGGGGGCCCGCTTCGACGACAGGGTCACCGGCCGCCTGGACGGCTTCGCCCCCGGGGCGAAGGTTGTCCACGTGGACATCGACGCGGCAGAGCTGGGCAAGGTCCGCCGGCCCGACGTGGCAGTGCTGGGCGACTGCAGGGCAGCCATCGAGGCCCTGGTGGCCGAGTTCGGATCGGCAGGGGTCGGCGAGGCCGACCGCAGTGCCTGGCGCTCCCGGATCAGCGGCTGGCAGGAGCGCTTCCCCCTGACCTACGAGGCAGCCGGCCCGGGCGACGCCCTGAAGCCCCAGATGGTCGTCGAGCGACTGCGCGACGCCACCCCCGACGACACGATCGTGGCCTCGGGCGTGGGCCAGCACCAGATGTGGGCCAGCCAGTACTGGAGCTTCGAGCACCCCTACACCTGGATCAACTCGGGCGGCCTTGGGACGATGGGGTTCTCCATCCCCGCCGCCATCGGCGCCAAGGTGGGCCGGCCAGACAGGATGGTCTGGGCGGTCGACGGCGACGGCTGCTTCCAGATGACCGGCCAGGAGCTGGTCACGGCCACAGTCGAGAAGATCCCGATCAAGGTGGCCCTTTTGAACAACTCCTACCTGGGCATGGTCCGCCAGTGGCAGGAGATGTTCTACGACGAGCGCTACTCCGAGGTCTTCCTCTCGCGGGACGTGCCCGACTACAAGGGCTGGGCCGAGGCCATGGGCTGCGTGGGCATGCGGGTCGACAGCCCCGAGGAGGTCGATGTGGCCATCGCCAAGGCCAACGAGGTGGACGACCGGCCGGTCGTCATCGACTTCAGGGTGGTGGCCGAGGAGAAGGTCTTCCCAATGGTCCCGGCCGGCGCCTCCAACTCCGAGTTGGTCGTGCCGCCGTCGCAGAGGGACCTGCCGAGGTGAGCGCCGCGACCGACGGCCGTACCGACGCCGGGCCAGCACAGCGGGAGGCCGGCGGGCACCACATGCCGGCGTACAGGTACCACACGCTCGTCGTGACCGTGGAGAACAAGTCGGGCGTGCTGGCCAGGGTTGCAGGCCTGTTCTCGCGGCGGGGCTTCAACATCGAGTCCCTGGCGGTGGCGCCGACTGACGACGAGCACTTCAGCCGGATCACCGTGGTCGTGGACCTTGAGTCGGCGCCCCTGGACCAGATCATCAAGCAGCTGGACAAGCTGGTGAACGTGGTCGAGATCAGGGAGCTCCACCCCGGCCACGCCGTTGAGCGCGAGCTCATGATCGTCACGGTCTCCGCCGGGCCGGACAGGCGGGACGAACTGGTCGAGCACCTGGACAGGGCCGGGGGGAAGGTCCTGTCGGTGGGCACCGACGCCATGATGCTGTCCCTCGTCGGCCCCCCGGGGAGGGTGGACGACTTCGAGGACCTGCTGCGTCCCTACGGCATCATTGAGCTGCAGCGGACCGGACGGGTGGCGCTGGCCAACCTGGACGAGGCCGGCTGAGCCGGCCCCGCCGGTCGACTCCCCGAGAACGACTACCAACCCCCAGGAGGGATTCCAGTGGCAAACGTGTACTACGAGAGGGACGTGGACCGCTCGGCCATCGCCGACAGGAAGGTGGCCGTGCTGGGCTACGGCTCGCAGGGCCATGCCCACGCCCTGAACCTGAAGGAATCAGGGGTGGACGTCTGCGTCGGCCTCCGCGACGGCTCGTCGTCAGCCGCCAAGGCCGCCGAGGCCGGCCTCACGGTGCGGTCGCTGGCCGACGCCTCGGCCTGGGCCGACGTGGTGATGGTGCTGCTGCCCGACACCGAGCAGGCTGCCGTCTACGAGCAGCACATCGCTCCCAACCTGGAGGCCGGCGACGCCCTGGCGTTCGCCCACGGCTTCAACATCCGGTTCGACCTGATCGACCCGCCGGACGACGTCGACGTGGTCATGGTTGCTCCGAAGGGGCCCGGCCACCTGGTGCGGCGGACCTACGAGGAGGGCGGCGGCGTTCCCTGCCTCATAGCCGTGGAGCAGGACGCCACAGGTGGCGCCAAGGACCTGGCGCTGGCCTACGCCGACGGCCTGGGCGGGGCCAGGGCGGGCGTGATCGAGACCACCTTCACCGAGGAGTGCGAGACGGACCTGTTCGGCGAGCAGGTGGTGCTTTGCGGCGGGATGACCGAGCTGGTGAGAAGCGCCTTCGACACCCTCGTGGACGCCGGCTACCAGCCCGAGATCTGCTACTTCGAGTGCCTCCACGAGCTGAAGCTGATCGTGGACCTGATGTACGAGCAGGGGATAGGCGGCATGCGCTACTCGGTGTCGGACACCGCCGAGTACGGCGACCTGTCACGCGGCCCGCGGGTGATCGACGACCACGTCAGGTCGACCATGCGGGAGATACTGGGCGAGATCCAGTCGGGTGCGTTCGCCGAGGAGTGGGTGGCCGAGAGCCGTTCGGGCCGGGAGAACTTCAGGCGCCTGGAGGAGGCCGGCCACGAGCACCGCATCGAGAAGGTGGGAGCGGAGCTGCGGCAGATGATGCCGTGGATCAGCGCCGGCAGGGTCTCGGTGCAGGAGGCCTCCGGAGGCCAGGGCTGACCCAGCCGCCGGCCCGAGGCCAACCTCCTCCCAACAAGCCTGAGCTGGGTTCCGGAGAACCGTGAGTGGTTGGCCGGTGGTGTCCGCGGCGGTCGGACGTCAGCGAGGTGTGCGCGGGTTGGTGGCTGCGGTCACCTCCCGTAGGGAGGGACGCCCGGCGGGCGCACGCGAACGACTTTGCGTAGTAGGAGGAGCGGGCACCCGCCGGGCGTCCCGCCCGGTCAGACACTGGCCGGCAGCGAACGACTTTGCGCAGTAGGAGGAGCGGACGGCCACCGGGGACACCACTAGGAGCCCCGACGGTTTGAGAGTGTGGTGGTTCAGGACACAGGAACCACATGTAGCGAGACATAGGAACCTACA
>CAYFOV010000023.1:0-32705 GCA_964344855.1 uncultured Candidatus Nemicrothrix sp. | reverse complement strand
TCATGGCTCCATCCTCTCAAGGGTTGGAGCCTCCACCAGACCCGGGGAGATTCAATCAACTGTAGGGTCCATTGCGAACCCGGGAACCGGGAACCAAGAGCGTGATCCCCAGGAGCGTCTTCCGGAATCAGCCGGGAGCACCCGGATGCGCCCAGGAACAGCAGGCAACCCCCAGACAGCCACCCACCGGACAGGCAGGAACATGAACAGCAACCCTCAGGCCAACGGGCCAGGCAGGAACATGAACAGCAGTCCCCAGGCCAGCCCGACAGGCAGGCAGCCAGCCAGACAGGTTGTGGTCGTGGAGGCCGCCAGGACCCCCATCGGCCGCCGCGGTGGGGGTCTCTCGACCTGCCACTCCGTCGACGTCCTGGGCAGCGTCCAGAAGGCCGTGTTCGACCGCTCCGGGGTCGATCCGCTTGAGGTCGGCCAGGTGGTCGGCGGGTGTGTGGGCCAGGTGGGAATGCAGTCCATGAACGTGACCCGGACGGCGTGGCTGACCGCCGGCCTGCCCCTGGAGGTGCCGGCGACCACGGTAGACACCCAGTGCGGCTCCTCGCAGCAGGCCACCAACCTGGCCTACGCGCTGGTCGCCTCTGGCACGGTCGATGCGGCCGTTGGTTGTGGGGTGGAGCTGATGAGCCGCGTGAAGTTCGGTGCGACCACCCCCAAGGACCCCGACTCGGGCCTGCCGATCAACCGCAACTACTTCGAGCAGTTCGAGTTCACCACCCAGTTCGAGGGCTCCGAGCGGATGGCCGACCACTGGGGGATCACCCGCCAGGAGTGCGACGCCTTCGGCAAGACGTCCCAGGACCGGGCTGCACTCGCCTGGCAGGAGGACCGCTTCGGCACCCAGATCGTGCCTGTCGAGGCACCGGTGCTGGACGAGTCGGACGAGCCCACCGGCGAGACCACGACGGTCAGCCGCGACGAGGGCCTCCGCGAGACCACCCTGGAGGCCCTGGCCGGACTGCGACCCACGGGCCGTGAGGACGGCGTGCACACGGCCGGAACCTCCTCTCAGATCTCAGACGGTGCAGGAGCGGTGCTGATGATGACCGCTGAGAAGGCCGAGGCGCTCGGGGTGACCCCCATCGCCAGGTTCGTCGACACCTGCCTCGTCGGCTCCGACCCCGAGTTCATGCTGACCGGCCCCATCGGAGCCACAAGGAAGCTGCTTGCCGACAACTCCATGACCATCGACGACATCGACGTGGTCGAGATCAACGAGGCCTTCGCCTCGGTGGTGCTGGCCTGGGAGAAGGAGTTGGGCCCGGACATGGAGAGGGTGAACCCCAACGGCGGCGCCATCGCCCTGGGCCACCCCCTTGGGGGCACGGGCGCCATCCTGACCACCAAGGCTGTCCATGAACTGCAGCGCACCGGTGCCGACCATGCCCTCGTCACCATGTGCTGTGGCGGAGGAATCGGAACAGGGACCCTTCTGCAGCGGGTCTGAGGGCCCGGCACGTAGACCGGCTCTCTAGCTACTGGGAAACAGCCCCGCTCTCCTCCCCGGAGACCCTCCTCAAATACTGGGAGCCCGGCTCTCCCCTCCTGGAGTCCCTCCTCAGCTACCGGGAGCCCCACTCTCCTCCAGCGGCCTTCCCGGGGCCCTCCCGGGACCCTCCCAGAACATCCTCGCCGCCTCGCTGTGGCCCGCCTCGTCGGGGTCGTAGTCATCGTGCAGGACCCGCAGCGGGTGCATCCCGTCCACGTAGCCCATGAACGGAGGGTGAATGCTGTAGCCGAGCATGGCCTGGATCCTGGACGAGTAGTCGGCTGCCCTGGACCCCACCGCCAGGACCATGTTCTCCAGTTGCCTCGCCCAGGGCTCGCAGTACTGGGGGGTGATCGCCAGGCGGTGTCCGTCTGATTCGTTCGCCCCACCCCTGTGCCAGAGGGTGCCGGCGAAGACCACCACAGACCCGGCAGGCATGCTTACCTTCACGGCCCTGGGGTCCGGCCCCCGCTGGTCGGGTTCGCCCTCGGACGACCTGCCTGGAACCTCGCTACCCCACTCGTGGCTCCCCGGAATCACCTCGGTTGCGCCGTTCTCCTCTGTGAAGTCGTCGATGGCCCAGATGGCGGACATCCCAGCCGGCGGGCGCGGCCGCGGCACCCGCACCCCACCGTCGTCGAAGTGAAAGGCCTGGGCCGTCTCGCCCGGGTGCACGTCGATGGCCAGGTTGGACGACAGCAGGTAGTCGGGAAGGAGCACCTGGTCGACCAGCGCCAGCACGTCAGGGTGCTCGACCATGGCGGCCACGCTGGGTGTCTTGGCCAGAAGGGCGTACACCCGCTTGGTCCGGTACCCCTCGAAGTCGTTGCGCCCCAGCGGGCCCGAGTCCAGGTACGGCTGCAGCTCGGCCCGGAACTCACTCAGGAAGTCCTCGGACACCGCCCGCTGGATGACCGTGTAGCCCTGTTCGCGGAGTTCGGCGAGGCGCACTCGCACGTCAGATGCAGAACCTGGCACAGGGCCAGTCTGGCACTGGGACCGTCGCAGCGGGTTCCACGAGCCCGCGTGTCCCATCGGCGCCCCGTCGACACACCAGCCATTGCCATCGCCAGGGTTACGGCCCAGGGGCCGGCCGCCCACCGGCCCGGGGGACACACCCGCTCTCCCCGCCTTCCCCCTGCCTGGCTGACCCGTTCCTTCCTCTTCACTCCTGCTCGTCACTCTTGCTCGTCACTCACCTTCCCTCACCTCGCCCCTCGGGCCGCCGGGGCCCTGGGGGGAGGCAGGCCGAGGCGCACGTGCCATGCGCCCTGCTCGTCTCGCTCCAGCATCCTGCCGCCCTCGTGCACGTCGTGGTGGTGGCGGCTGCACAGGAGCGCCAGGTTGACGAGGTCGGTGGGGCCGTCGTCGCGAAGCCACTCGTCGAGGTGGTGTGCCTCGCACCACCTGGGCGGGCGGTCGCAGCCCGGCCAGACGCAGCCGCCGTCGCGCACGACCAGGGCCAGCCGCTGTGCCGGCGTGATCCGGTAGCGCCGCCGGCCCACGTCGAGCGGCTGCGATGCGCCACCCATCACCATGGGGATGATGCCGGCCTCACAGGCCAGCCGCCGGGCGGTTGCAGGAGCAATCTGGCCGACACCCGGGATCTCGCAGGGTGGCAGGGAACCGTCCGCTGTGGCGGCCTCCAGCTGGCCGGTGAGCCAGGCCAGGTCGACGGTGACGACCATGTCAGTCCTTGAGCGACCGGACCGGGCGCTACCGCCGCCGCCTCCACCCGCCGCCCTCCTGGCCATCTCGACGAACGAGTCGGCAAGACGCTGGGCTGCGGTGCCGTGCACCTGGCCGGCATCCCTGTGCATCTCGTCTTGGATACCACCCAGCTGTGCGGAGACGATGGCCCCGGTGTCGGGCGGCAGCACGGCGTCGAAGCGCACCATGCCGTCGTCGTCGGTGAAGAGTGACGCCCGGCGGCGGTCATGCTGGCGGCGTGCACGCCCGGCGCCATCCAGGTCGCCGGACTGCACGCGGACGAACTCGTCGACGGTTCGACGGAATGCATCGACACCCTGGCCGCAGGCAGCCTCCACCAGGCCGGGATCAGCGGCCGCAGCCTGCCGGTGCTCGGTAGGCAGGTTCCTGGCCAGGACATCGGCGTGACCCGTCGTGATCAGGCCCGACGCCAGCGCATCCTGGGCGGCCGGCACCGCCCCGAGGGTCTCGGCGACCTTCACGGCTGCACGCGCCTCGCGTGCCGACATGCCTAGCGTGGCCGTCAGGTGGGCCTGGGTGGCCGGCCGCAGGCCCATGCGGCCCGCCAGCTCCTCACCCTGGCGGATGAGGCGGGCCTCGTAGGCAGTGACGGCCGACCGGAGGCGCCGACACTCGGCCAGACGGCCGTCGACGGCGTCGGGTGAGAGCTTGGCGAGCTCGTCACCGGCCATCTCCCCCACCAGCCGGTCAACGGCACCATCGAAGCTGAACATGGCCAAACCCTAGAGAGGGGGTGTGACAGTGGCCGAAACAGACCCATTGCCACCAACACAGATTGACGGGAGGCAAGCTGCCGAGCCCGCTCCCGGCCGATCCCGCCCCCGGCCAATCCCCCCAGCCAACCCTCTCGCCAGCCGCCTGACCGGCCCCGGCCGGCTACCCGAAGTACTCCCCGGGCTACTCCCCGAAGTACGCCAGGTGGGTCGCCACCAGCTCCTCGCCCGCGGGCGTCACCGTCGTGAACGCACCACCCGCCACCGATGATCGGACCAGCGCCAGCGCCAGGTTGGAGCCGTGCTGCGGTGACCAGGCCGCAACCCGCACCTCGCCGACCCTCTCGCCCACCCGCTCGTCCCCGCCGCCGCCCTCCACACGGGCGTAGGCCGGCCATGGGTGCTCGCTGGTGGCCGCCAGCCGTTCACCCGATAGCAGCACCTTCACCAACCGCCGGGCCGGACCCCTCTCCCTCTCTGCCAGCAGGGCCGCCTTCCCGATGAAGTCGTCGGCGCGGTCCAGGGAGACGAATCTCTCCAACCCGACCTCCAGGGGCGTGGCCTCCCCGCCGCAGTCGGCCCGGTAGGAGAACAGGCCCGACTCGATCCGTTCGTTGAGCGTGGGCCCGCCGGGGTGTATGCCGTAGGGCTCGCCCGCCGCCCACACCCTGTCCCAGAGGTCGACCCCCCGGGAACCGTCGGTCAGGAACAGCTCGAAGCCCCCCTGTCCGCTCCACCCGGAGCGGCACAGCACGAACGGGATGCCGTCCATCGTGGTCTCGACGAACCCGAAGAACGGGATGCCGCGCACCCACTCCCCCAGCAGGTCGGCCATCACATCCTCGGCCCGCGGCCCCTGTACGGCCAGCGGCGAGGCGTCGGGCTCGAACACCCGGCAGTCCAGGCCCCTCTCGGCGGCTACGGCCCGACACCACAGCAACACGTCACTGTCGGCGATGGAGATCCAGTAGCGGTCGTCGGCCAGGCGCAGGATCATCGGGTCGTTGATGAGGGTTCCGTCGTGGTCGCACATGGGCGCGTAGCGGGCCCGCCCCACCGGGCAGCCGTCCATGTCGCGGGCCGATACGTACTGCACGAGGGCGAAGGCATCCGGCCCCACTACCTCCACCTGGCGCTCACAGGCGACGTCCCACAGCGAGACCCGCTCGACCAGGGCCCTGTACTCCTCCTCCGGGTCCCCGAATGAACCCGGCATGAGCATCTTGTTGTAGACGGTCACGTGGGTGACCCCATGGGCAACCAGTGCCTCGAAGTAGGGCGACTTGCGTATGCGCGAGCCCAGGCCGATTCGCAGGTTCACGGGCCCTCCTCTCCTTTGCCGTGGCTCTCTCCGTGCCTGTACTGAGGTGCCTCGGACGGTGCCAGCGGGGTGTTGCCGAGGATCAGGTCGGCGGCCTTCTCGGCCACCATCATGACCGGGGCGTAGATGTTCCCGTTGGTGAGCGTGGGCATGACCGAGGCATCGACCACCCGCAGGCCGTCGGTGCCGTGCACACGCATCGACATCGGGTCGACCACGCCCATCTCGTCGGTGCCCATGCGGGCGCTGCACGAGGGGTGGAGGGCGGTCTCGGCGTCGCGCCGCACCCAGTCCAGCACCGCCTCGTCGCCCTGGACGTCCGGGCCGGGGGACAGCTCCCCGCCATTGAACTCGTCGAAGGCCGGCTGGCTCATGATGTTCCTTGCAATGGCGATGGCCTCGGCCCACTCCCGGCGGTCCTCGGGGGTCGACAGGTAGTTGAACTGCATGGCCGGCTTGTCGAACGGGTCGGCGGATCGGATCCTCACCCAGCCCCTGCTGTTGGAGAACATCGGTCCAATGTGGAATTGGTAGCCGTGGCCGGCGGCCGGCACGGACCCGTCGTAGCGGATGGCGATGGGGAGGAAGTGGAACATGAGGTTCGGCCAGCCCACCTCCTCGTTGCTGCGCAGGAACCCGCCGGCCTCGAAGTGGTTCGTGGCGCCGGGGCCACGGCGGAACAGCCACTGCAGGCCCACCCACGGCCGCCGCCACATGGCCAGGTAGGGCGCCATGGACACCGGTTGCCTGCAGGCGTACTGCACGTAGACCTCGAGGTGGTCCTGGAGGTTCTCCCCTACGCCCGGCAGGTCTACCAGCGGTTGGATCCCGGCCCCGGCCAGCACCGAGGACGGCCCTATCCCGGACAGCTGCAGCAACTGGGGCGTGTTGACCGCCCCGCCGCACAGGACCACCTCGGACGCCGTCGCCACGCTCCTGCGGCCGCCACTCCTGCCCCGGCCCCGCTCCGCGGCGTACTCGACCCCCACCGCCCGGGTGCCCTCGAACACGACCCTCGTGGCGTGCGCCCGGGTGACCACCTCCAGGTTGGGCCGGCCCATCACGGGGTGCAGGTAGGCCCTCGCCGCCGACAGCCGCCTGCCCCGGTGCACGTTCCGGTCGAAGGCGGCGAAGCCCTCCTGGCGGTAGCCGTTCACGTCGTCGGTGAGCGGGTGGCCGGCCTGCTGGACGCCCTCGAAGAAGGCACGGAACAGAGGGCTGGTGGCAGGTCCACGCTCCAGCACCAGCGGCCCATCGCCGCCACGCCAGTCGTCCGCCCCAGCCAGGCAGGTCTCCATGCGCCTGAAGTAGGGAAGGCAGTGGACGTAGTCCCAGTCCTCACAGCCGGGGGTAGCGGCCCACCGGTCGTAGTCCATGGGGTTGCCGCGCTGGAAGATCATCCCGTTGATGCTCGAGGAGCCGCCAAGCACCTTGCCCCTGGCGTGGTGAACACGCCGCCCGCCCATCTCGGGCTCGGGCTCCGACTCGTACATCCAGTCGTAGAACCGGTTGCCGATACCGAACGAGAGGGCGGCTGGCATGTGGATGAACACGTCCCACCGGTAGTCGGGGCGGCCAGCCTCGACCACCAGCACGCGGGTGGACGGGTCGGCGCTGAGCCGGTTGGCCAACGCGCAACCGGCCGAGCCGCCGCCGACGATCACGTAGTCCCAGCTTCCACCGGGTGATGGATCCACCTACCCCCCCTGTACGGGTCGGGCCCGTCCGAAGCGATCGGGCGCCGCCGAGTCTGCCCCATGAGGACGACCCGGGGTGGAAACCGGCCGCCGGTAGGCAGTCTGTGGCACCGACCGCCACCGAGCCGTACGCGCCGCCCCTCCGGCGCAGTCCGGCACCGGGGCATCCGCGGCCGTGCCGGTCCCGGGTCGTCCTACCTCCTCATCGGCTGGAGGTTTCGGTATGTGGCACTGCGCCACGCCCACTCCACCGGCCCGAACTGGAAGGCCCGTAGCCACCGCCCCGACCAGGCCAGCTGTACGGCCCAGATGGCCAGCATCGCCACCATCATCCAGAAGGCCGTCACCCGCTCCCCGCGGACCTCGTTGAGCAACCCGATCAGGCCCATCCCGAGCACCGTCTGCATGAGGTAGTTGGTCAGGGCCATCTGGCCGGCCGCGGCCAGCCGCGCCCGCAACCGCGGCAGGTACCCGGTCTGGCAGACCCACATGACGAGGCACACGTACCCGAACGCCACGAACGGGGCCCCGGCGTTGTTCAGGTCGAGTGCAAGACCCTCGTCCTGCCCCGCAAGTGTCCACGCCACCGTGCAGGCGGGAAGGCCAACCCCGAGCGACCACGTAGCAGCCCGCCGGTACCAGGCAGCCGGGCGCCTGGCGTCGATGACGCCCAGGTCGAACAGGGCCATCCCGGCCAGCATCATGGCCAGGGAACGCACCACGTACTCGGCCTCGGAACCGGACTCGACCACGAAGGCGGCCAGCCACACGGCGCCACCTGCGCCCAAGAGTGCCGGCGCCGACAACCTCCGCAGCGGGTAGAGCACCATGGCGCACGCCGCGTACACAAGCAGGATGTCGCCGAACCAGAGTGCTCCGTGGGCCAGCCCGACGAGGCCCAGCAGCACGTTCCTCCTGTAGTGCACCTGGATCGCCGATCCGCCGCGGCCCTCTATGCGCCGCGTCACGAGCACTACGCCGGCTCCGAACAGCATCGAGAACACGGCCATCATCTTGTTCAGGACGAACACGAGCAAGAACGCGATGAACGGTGCCCCTGTCGCACCGACCACCATGTCATCAAAGGCCTGGTCGACCTCGTCCGCTCCGCCGACGTCGAACAGGGTGATGTTGGCGCCCAGGATGCCGAGCAGGGCGAAGCCGCGGAGCACGTCGATTGCGACGATCCGCTCGGACCGCCCGATCGGTTCGGGCGGAGGGGTCAGGCCTCCGCCCGTCGGTCCCGCCGCCATCCGGCCACGTGGTCGGGAACCTCCCGGGGGCCCATCAGCGGGTCGGGTTCTGGCTGCCCGACGGAGACGCCGATCGGCAGCACCCCGGCCCAGACGTCGGCGTCCATGTCCTCGGCGTCGTCGACGGGCTGGCCCGTCCTGGCCTTCATCGAGCACTCGTCCAGCGGTAGGGCCAGCACGGTCGTGCCGCGCACCTCCTTGTCGGTGTGCGGCCGCAAGCCGGCCATACGACCCGGAATGACGTGCTCGGTCAGCCTGTCGAGTGCGGCCACCTTCTCGTCCCAGTCGGTCACCTCGGTAGCGGTTCCGAAGACGACGACGGAGCGGTAGTTCATGGAGTGGTGCATGGCCGAGCGTGCCAGCACGAGGCCGTCGAGCAGGGTCACCGTGACACACACCTCGGCCCCCTTCCTTGCCGCCCTCAGCAGGCGGCTGGCAGGCGAGCCGTGCAGCAGGAGTCGGTCGCCCTGGCGTGCGTAGAGCATCGGGATGACGACCGGGTGCGCCGCCTCGCCCCCACCGACGGCCCCACCATCCGCCCCACCTGCGACTATGCCGACATGGGCGACCAGGCCCTCGTCCAGAACGGCCTCGATGGCTGCCCGGTCCTCCACGCCGCGTTCGGGCATGCGGCCGATCTGGTTCCTGGCTCCCGACATTCCCGCACCTCCCGCCGACTCTGCCACCTGAACCTCCTCAGCGGCCTCTGGCTACGCCTGCCTGCCAACCGGCGAGAGGAGGTAGTCGCCCCGCTTGTCGTCCCAGGCCATCGCCACCAGGTCCCGGGCGGCCGCCGCCCTGCAGAACTGCAGGAAGCCGCTGTAGCCCAGCGCCCGCTCGCTGAAGCCCTCGTCCCGCCGGCGCAACTCGGTCTTGAGGCCGGACATGGCAACGCCCTTCTTCCTGGACTTCGAACCCGAGCCCGCCGCTTCGGCGACAACGGCAACCAGCATCTCGAAAGCGGCCTGGGCGGGCCCGTCGCCGGTAACCAGGTCCACCTCAGGGTCGCGCTTTGAACCTCCAAGGTCCACCACCCGCCGGTCCGAAAGGTGACGGAGCAACTCGGTGAAGCCCCTGAAGCCGTGGTCCGACTCCGAGAACGTGGGATCGATTCGCAGGATCGCCCTCTTGAGGGTTGACGCCCGCACGTCCTCGTGCGACGCCTGCATTCCCGCCAGGGTGGAGATGACCAACTCGTCGAGGCTGGGGTTCTCGGCCTGCACGCCCCCCTCCCCGACCTCCGCTGCCACCTCTTCAGTCCCGGCCTTCCGGGGGGCCCGGCTAGCAGCCACGCTGGCCTCCACCCCCTCCAGGCGGTCATAGAAGAGGAACTCGTCGCAGGCGGGGGGCAACAGGTTGGAGGTCGAGTCCCTCACGCCGATCCCGATCACGCGGCGGTCCAGCTCCCGCAGCTTCTGGACCAGGGGCGTGAAGTCGCTGTCGCCGGTACAGAGCACGAAGGTGGTCACGAAGTCGCGCTCGAAGGCCAGCTCCAGGGCGTCGACGACCATCTTGATGTCGGCGGCGTTCTTGCGGGAGGCCCCCATGCGCTGGGGGATCTCGACCAGCTCCACCTGGTGGCGCGTCAGGTGGCGCCGGTCGTCGTCGAACCCGGACCAATCCGCGTAGGCCCGGCGGTACACGACCCGTCCCCGCTCGGCCATGGCCCGTGCGATCGGTCCGAAGTCGAAGCGCTTGAGGCCGAGGCTGTCCCTCGCCCCGATGGCCAGGTTCTCGTAGTCGAGGAACAGGCCCATCCGCTCCTCGTTGGCGTCGGTTCGCATCGGACCAGTAAACCCGAACTGGGACGGAACGTGCGGTCGCCGGCCCCGGAGGGGTCAGGACGGCCTCTCAGGAAGGCCTGGAAGAGCGCCTGAGAGCAGGCCGCTCAGAGGCCGGCCAGTCGTTCGGCCAGCTCCCGCCCGGCTGCCTCGTCCATCGGCAGGAAGGGCGGCCGTACGACGGCCCACCCTGGGTCGTCCAGCCTGAGGGCCAACAGCCGCTTGAGGGTGGGGATGGCGGCGTAGCCCTGCAATGCCAGCCGGTACGCGGCCACCCCGGCCATGCGGGAGGCGGCCGCCTCACGATCGCCGGCGGCGTGGAGGCGAACCACCTCGGCTATCGGGCCGGCGTTCAGGTTGGCCGTGGCCGTGATGCACCCGGGCCCGCCCAGGTCCAGGGCCTCCATCAGCGGCAGCTCGGCCCCGGGCCAGACCGCCAGGCCGTCCACCTCGAACAGCAGCCGGGTGTTCTCCCAGTCGCCGGACGAGTCCTTGATGCCCACCACCACCTCGGGGAACTCGCGGCGCAACCTTGCGGCCACCTCCACGGGAACGCCCACCCCCGACACCTGGGGAATGTGGTACAAGATGATGCGCAGCCGGTCGTCGTCGACCCGGTCGACAAGGGCGGCGAAGTGCCTGAACAGCCCCTCTGCCGGGGGGTCCTTGAAGTAGAACGGCGGCAGGACCATCACCGCCTGACAGCCCAGGTCGACGGCGTGTGCCGTGAGGTGGGCTGTTCCTGGCAGGTTGCTGAGGCCCGTACCCACCACGAGTGCGCCGGGATCCACGCCCGAGGCCACCAGGGCCTCGACGGCATCCATCCGCTCCCTCATCCCGACGGAGAGTGCCTCCCCGGTGGTGCCGAACGGAACCAGGCCGACGCAGCCGGAGTCGAGGAGCCGGCGGGCGTGCGCCGCGTACCGCTCCGTCGAAACCGACATGTCCGGATCGAAGGGGGTGAGCATGGGCGCCAGCACGCCCAGCGGGGGGAAGCCCTGCAACTCGCCGGATGCGGCTGTGGGGCTCGCCCCGGCCTCGTCTCCCATGGATGTATCGTCGCACAGCACCCCAGCCCCACAGACGTCGGAGCGGTACCCCAGGTGACGAGGCAGCAGTGACGAACCCGACAGCCCCCCGCGCCGACTTCCGCAGCGACACCGTCACCCGGGCCACACCCGCCATGCGCGAGGCCATGGCATCGGCCGAGGTCGGCGACGACGTCTACGGCGAGGACCCGACCGTCAACCGCCTCCAGGACCGGATGGCCGAACTGTCCGGCAAGGAGGCCGCCCTCTACTTCCCCACTGCCACCCAGGCGAACCTGTCTGCCGTCCTGTCCCACTGCCAGCGCGGCGACGAGTTCGTGATCGGCCGGACCTACCACATCTTCCTGAATGAGGTGGCTGGAGCCTCGGCCCTCGGTGGGGCGGCGCCCTGGCCGGTTGACGTGGATGAGGACGGGTCCATGACACCGGAGGCGGTGAGGGCCGCTGTGAGGGAGGAGGACCAGCACCACCCGGTAACCCGGCTGCTGTGCCTGGAGAACACGGTCAACGGCTCGGCCCAGCCGGCCGGCCTGATCAGCGAGTTGGCGACCACGGCAGCGGACCTAGGCCTCGCCGTGCACCTGGACGGCGCCCGCCTGTTCAACGCGTCGGTGGCCCTCGGGTCACCGGTCGCCTCCCTGCTGGCAGGGGTGGACACGGCGTCCATCTGCCTCTCCAAGGGCCTGGGTGCCCCGCTGGGAGCGATGCTGGTGGGCAGCCGGGAGGTCGTGGCCAGGGCCTTCCGCATGCGCAAGACCCTTGGCGGTGGGATGCGCCAGGCGGGCCACGTGGCCGCCGCCGGCCTCCATGCCGTTCACAACCACGTCGACCGCCTGTCCGACGACCACGACCTGGCCGCAAGCATCGCCGATGGGCTGCGGGGGGTCCCCGACCTGGGGGTGGCCCTGGCCACCAACATGGTCTGGATCACCCCGCCAGTCGAACACAACGAGGCCCTGGCCGCCCACCTGTTGTCCGACGGCATCCTGCTCTGCGCCTGGAAGCCCACCATGAGGATCGTCACCCACATGGACGTGGGCCCCGACGAGGCGGAGATCCTCGTCAGCTCAGTCCGCCGCTTCTTCGACGGCCTGTAGACGAACTCCGAAAGGGCCCACTGACCGCTGGCCAGCCGCCCACTGGCCACCCATTCGCCGCCGGCGGACCGCTAGCCTGCCGCTGAGTCGCAGGTCGGGGAGCAGCCATGGGCGAGGGAAGAGCCAGGCCACACGAGGGACAGGCCGTCATCGTCACCGGCGCCGGCCGCGGCATCGGCAGAGCCATAGCCGAGCGGTTCGCCGGGGCGGGCGCCAGGGTCGTGGTCAACGATGTCGACGCCGACGCGGCAGAGGGGGTCGTGGCCGGCATTACCGACTCCGGCGGCACGGCCATCGCCGCCGTGGCCGACGTCTCCGACGCTGAGCAGGTGGCGACAATGTTCGACGCCACCCTTGAGGCCTACGGAACCGTGGACGTGCTGGTCAACAACGCCGGCCTGGTCAGCCCCATGCTGCACTTCCTGGAGGCCGACGAGGCATGGTGGCGCCGCATCATCGACGTCAACCTGACGGGCTACTTCCTCTGCTCCCACAGGGCGGCCAGGGCGATGGCACCCAGGGGCCGGGGTGTGATCATCAACATGTCCTCCGGCGGGGCCACGCGGGCGCACCGGGCCTTCGCCGCCTACGACGCTTCCAAGGGCGGAATCGAGGCCTTGACCAGGGCCATGGCACTGGACCTGGGGCCCTACGGAATCCGGGTCTGCGGCCTCGCGCCCGGGGCCATCGACACGGTCGGCATGGACGAGGAGGCCCGCCGCCTCCGGGGCGAGAACATCCCCCTCTGCCGACCGGGCGACCCCGATGACCTGGCCGGCCCGGCCCTCTTCCTGGCCTCCGACGATGCCCGCTACGTGACGGGCGACATCTTGAAGGTGGACGGCGGGATGCTGGCGCAGCAGCGGTCGGCCACCGTCGACATCATGCCGCCGTCCGACTTCCCGGACCCTGACGACACGGCCTGACAGGGCCGCCACCGCGGCGACCTGCCAATGCCACACAGGCCCTCCACCCGACCGGCAGACCGGTACGACACCGTCATCGTCGGCGGTGCCGTCGTAGGTAGCGCCACCGCCTACTTCCTGTCCGAGAACCCGGACCACGCCGGGACCGTCCTCGTGGTCGAGCAGGATCCGACCTACGCACGCTCGTCGACAACCCTCTCGTGCGCCAGCATCCGCCACCAGTTCTCCAACCCCGTCAACGTCGCCCTCTCGCTCTTCGCCACCGAGTTCATTGACGCCTTCCACCAGAACGTGGAGGTCGACGGCAACTCACCGGACCTCTGCTTCAGGGAGACCGGCTACCTGTTCCTGGCCACGGCCGACGGCATCGACGCCCTGAGGAACAGCAACGCCGTCCAGGCCGCGGCGGGGGCCGAGGTTGACCTGCTGGACCAGCCCCTGCTGCGGGAACGCTTCCCCTACCTGGAGGCCGCCGACCTCGCCGGCGGGAGCATCGGGAGGCGTGGTGAGGGCACCCTTGACGCCTTCGCCCTCATGTGGGGCCTAAGGCAGCGTGCCCGGCGCAACGGTGTCGAGTACGCCGACGACACGGTCACCGGCCTGCACATGGAGGGCGACCGGGTCGCAGGCGTGTCGCTGGGGTCCGGCCGCAGCGTGGCCTGTGGAACGCTCGTCAACGCCGCCGGGCCTCGGGCGGCCTCGATCGCCGCCATGGCCGGCGTGGAGCTGCCGGTGGAGGCCAGGCGCCGCTCAGTGTTCGTGTTCGACGCCGCCGAACCCGACGAGCGGGACCTCCCGATGGTGGTCGACCCCTCGGGCGTGTACCTGAGGTCCGAGCCGCCCTACTTCCTGGCCGGTGCCACCCCGACGGTCGACCCTCCGGCCAACCCCGACGACCTGAGCGTGGTCCACGCCGAGTTCGAGGAGCTGATCTGGCCGGCTCTGGCCCACCGCGTCCCGAGCTTCGACCGCCTGTCCGTGAAGCGGTCCTGGGCCGGCCACTACGCCTTCAACACCCTCGACCAGAACGCCATCGTCGGCCCGGCCGTACCGGTCTCGAACCTCCTGTTGGCCAACGGCTTCAGCGGCCACGGGCTCCAGCAGGCGCCGGGGGTGGGTCGGGCCCTAAGCGAACTGATCGCCTACGGCTCCTACACCACCATCGACCTGGGCCAACTGGGCTACGCCCGAGTGGCGAGTGGGGTGCCGTTCCCGGAGGCAGCGATCATCTGAGCCGGGCAGGCCGGCTCAGGACTCGCCCAGGTACGCGGCCCTCATCTCGGGGTTGGCCAGCAGGGCCTCGGCCGTGTCATCCAGCACGACCATGCCGGTCTGGAGCACCCAGCCCCGGTCCGCTATCGAAAGGGCCATGTTGGCGTTCTGCTCAACCATGAAGATGGCCATGCCCTCTTCGTTGATCTGCTCGATGAGGTCGAAGTTCTGCTGCACGAGGGCCGGCGCCAGGCCCATCGACGGCTCGTCCATCAGGAGCACCCTCGGCCGCGACATGAGGGCCCGTCCGATCGCCACCATCTGCTGTTCGCCTCCCGAGAGGGTGCCGGCCTTCTGGCCGAGCCGCTCCTTCACGCGGGGGAACAGGTCGTACACGTACTCCAGGTCTGACTCGATCCCGTCCCTGTCGTTGCGCAGGTAGGCGCCCAGGAGCAGGTTCTCCTTGACCGAGAGCCTCTTGAAGAGCCGGCGGTTCTCGGGGACCATGGTCACACCGTTGGCCACCCGGTAGCTGGTGGGCTTGTCGTTGACCACCTCGCCGTTCAGGACCACCTCTCCCGAGGTCGGGGTGACCATCCCGAGCAGCGTCTTGAGCGTGGTGGTCTTGCCGCTGGCGTTGCCGCCCAGCAGGCAGACCAACTCCCCCCGGTAGATGGAGAGGTTCACGTCCTTGAGGATGTGGACCGCCCCGTAGTGGGTGTTGACCTCGCGGAACTCCAGCAGCGGCGTCTCGGCGCCCTGGTCGGTGCCCTCCCGGGTGCTGGCCTCGTCGCTCATGCCCTGCTCTCCGCCGGCCTGCCCAGGTAGGCCTCGATCACGTCCGGGTTGGAGGACACCTCGTCGTAGCTGCCCTGGGCGATCGGCACGCCGTGGTCCAGCACCACGACCCGGTCGGAGACGTCGCGCACTACGCGCATGTCGTGCTCGATCATGACGATCGTGAAGCCCCACTCCGAGCGCAGCTTCCCGATGAGGCCCGTCAGCTCGGCTGTCTCCATGGGGTTCATGCCGGCCACCGGCTCATCCAGCAGAAGCAGGCGAGGTTGGGTTGCCATGGCCCGTGCGATCTCGAGGCGCCGCCGGTTGGCGTAGGAGAGCACGAACGCCGGCTGGTCGTAGCGGTAGCCGACCAGGCGGGAGCCGAAGAAGCCCAGCACCTTCCTGCCGCGCTCCCTGATCTCCTCCTCCTCCTTCTTGAAGGCCGCGGTCTGGAGCAGGGCCCCGAAGACCAACTGTGAGGTCCGGCAGTGCTGGGCCACCATGACGTTCTCCAGGACGGTCATGTTTGGGAAGAGGCGCACGTTCTGGAAGGTCCTGGCTATGCCCAGGCCGGTCACCTGGTGCGGGTCCATGCCGAGGATGGACTCGTCCTCAAAGATGATGTCGCCCTCGGCAACGTCGACAAGGCCTGAGATGGCGTTGAAGAAGGTGGTCTTGCCGGCCCCGTTCGGCCCGATGACGCTGACGATCTCACCCTCGTCGACGTGGAAGTCCAGGTTGGAGAGGGCGTCGAGGCCCCCGAAGGTGATCTTCAGGTTGCGGATCTCCATGAGGTGGCTCATGCCCCGCCCTCCCCGCCGGCCTCACCGGAGCCGTGGACCTCGGCCTCCCGCAACTCCGCCTCGTGGAGCTCAGCCTCGTGCTCCTCGGCCTCGTGCTCCTCGCCCTTTAGCCACATGTCCTGGAGGAACTCCTCCTGGTGGAGCTCCTGGCTGCGACGGGCGCTCGGCACCAGGCCCTCGGGCTTCTGGAGCATCATGAACACCAGCAGGGCCCCGTAGATCAGCAGCTTGAACGACTGGAACTCCTGGAGCAGTCCGGGTTGGCGGGGGCCGCCCAGCACGCCGATGAGCACCACAGAACCCACCAGGACGCCGGCGATGTTCCCCATCCCCCCGACGATCACCACCACGAGGATGATGATCGACACCAGGATCATGAAGCTGTTGGGGAACACCGATCCCACCTTGGCGGCCAGCACCGCACCGCTGAAGGAGGCCAGGATCGCCCCCACCACGAATGCCAGCAGCTTGGCGTTCACCGTGTTGATGCCCATGGCCTCGGCCACCTTCTCGTCCTCGCGGATGGCCATCCAGGCCCGACCCAGGCGGGAGGCCTGGAGGCGCCACGACACGTAGATGGCCAGCGCGCAGAACACCAGCACCAGGTAGAAGACCGACCTGGGGTCGGTGCCCTTCACGGTGGCGAAGCCCAGGTCCACCCCGGGGACGTTGGTGATCCCCTGCGCCCCGCCGAAGTAGGGCTTCAGCCAGTCGGACATGAACAGCAACCGGATGATCTCGCCGAACCCGAGGGTGACGATGGCCAGGTAGTCGCCGCGCATCCGGATGACCGGCGCCCCGATGACCAGCCCCGTGAGGCCGGCGAGGACCACCACGACCACCAGGGTGAAGCCGAAGTGGAGCTCGGGGGCGAAGAACGGGGAGTCCGACGAGGTGAGGACCGCGGTGGTGTAGCCGCCGACGGCAAAGAAGGCGACGTATCCCAGGTCCAGGATGCCGGCCAGGCCCACGACGATGTTGAGGCCCAGCGCCAGGAGCAGGAAGATGCCGACGTTGGCCAGCAACTCGTTCATGATCGTGCCGAGGAAGATGGGCAACAGGATGCAGAGGAGGGCCACGACCACGAAAAGGATCCGCGAGGTCCGCTGTCGCTCCTCGCCCTCCATGGATGCGTACCTGGCCTTTGCCGCCTTCACGCGGCCGCGCGACAGCACCGAGAAGGCTCCGAGGAGGACGGCCAGCAGCACCGCCGACGTAACCGTGAGGCCTCCCCTCGGGGCGTAGAGCCAGTCGGTGGCGGCCTCCAGGCCGAACCCCTCCGACAGGTCGCTGACGGCGCTCTCCAGCACGGAGAAGGCCAGCAGGCCGTAGGCGGCGTAGGAGACGACCCGACGCACCAGGGGTGGGACGACGTGCATGGCGGAACCCAGCGTCCCGAGCACTGCGCCGGTGGCGACCCAGGCCAGCATCCCGAAGCCGAGGCCACGGTCGTATGAGAGCAGGTCGAGCAGCTTCGGGCTCCAGTTGACCAGCGGGTCCCGGATGTCGAAGGTGTCGATGCCAAACAGCAGCACGGCCAGCAGCGCTCCTCCGAGGAGGCCGCTGCAGAGGCCGGCCAGCAACTCGCGTCCGCCGGGCCTGGGGGTCGCCACCCCCTCCAACTCCACCTGACCGGACACCACGTAGCCCATGACTATGGGGATCCACAGCAGTGAGAGGAACCCGAGGCTCAGGACCGGGTCCACCAGGATGCGGCTGTCCAGGCCCACCGGCAGGCCTATGAGCGACACGGCCACGAGGCCCAGACCGCACAACGCACCCCAGCGGGCAACCTTCCGCCAGTCCTGGTCCATGACCGCCGCGCGCGGCGCCATGCCCTTCCCTTGGCCTCCCTGGCCGCCCTGGCCCTGCTGGAGGGTCGCGGTCACGTCCGGTCCTCCGCTGAGAGCTGCTCACCGAAGAGGCCGGAGGGCTTGAACAGGAGCACCATGACGAGCACCGTGAACGCCACCGCGTCCTTCAGCTGGGAGACACCGGGCACGCCCAGCGGCTCCAGGATGACCATCGGAGCGATCGACTCGGCCGACCCGAGCGAGATGCCGCCGACCATCGCACCGCCCATGTTGCCGATGCCGCCGACCACCGCCGAGGTGAAGGCCTTGATACCGGGCAGGAAGCCCGTCATGTGTGTGACGCTGCGGAACAGCAGGCCCCAGAGGATGCCGGCCACTCCGGCCATGGCCCCGCCCACGGCGAACGTGGTGACGATCGTGCGGTTCACGTTGATGCCCATCAGGGCCGCGATCTCCTTGTCCTCGGCCACCGCACGCATGGCCTTTCCGGTCTTGGTGCGCTCGACCAGGTACCAGAGGGCGGCCATGGAGACGGCCGCCACGACCATCACCAGCAGCTTGGTGCCGGCGATCTCGAAGGTCAGGATGGACCGCTGCTTGGACAGCCACTTGGGCAACTGCGGGTAGCTCTTTGTGGCCGGTCCGAGGAGGCCCATGACGGCGTTCTGGATGAAGAACGAGACGCCGATCGAGGTGATGAGCGGGATCAGCCTTGGAGAGTTGCGCAGGGGCCTGTAGGCCACCCGCTCCATGAGGACCGCAGTGAGGGTGGACACCATGATCGCCATCACGATGATCGCCACGAGGCAGAACAGGAAGTTGCTCTCCCACAGCCCACTGGCCGCGAACTTGTCGGAGGCTATGAAGCCGGTCATGGCGCCCGCCATGAAGACCTCGCCATGGGCGAAGTTGATGAAGCCCAGCACTCCGTAGACCATCGAGTAGCCGAGAGCAATGAGGCCGTACATGGCCCCCTGTGACAGGCCCGACATGAGCAGGCCCTTGAATTGGTCGCCGGTCAGGCCGACGGCGTTGGGGTTGCGCCAGCGCGCAAAGGGGTTGTCCGGGGCCACCTGCTGGGCGATGAAGGCGAGGAGTCCTACGACGATCAGGCCGACCAGGAAGACCCTGATCAGGGTCAGGAACCGGTCGATCTTGGATACCTGCCGAGCAGACTCCCTCTCGATCGTCGCGGTCAACCAACTACCCCCTCTGTCGCCCTCCGTCGGCTGACCCTGACGTCGACCACGCCGGACGGCCCTTCAGGGCACCCGACCTCGGCGACGGGTCTGCCCCGGCGAACCGGGGCGCAACCGTAGCGCAGCACGGGTTCCCGTCCAACCCTTCGTCCCGGCATCGGCCAGGCCCTGTCCGGCTGCCACCTCCACGCTTCCGGCCCGTGTGCCCGGGAGGTCCACGGTTAGCATCCCGGCGATGGAACCCAGAGAGGTGGCCGGTGTGGCCGGGGTACCGGGACGCAGCACCCACCGAGCCCTTCCAGACCCGCGCAACGCTGACGTGCAGGTCTACATAAACGGCGGGTTCCACCACCGGGACGACGCCCGTATCTCGGTCTTCGACAGCGGGTTCCTCGTGGGCGACGGGGTCTGGGAGGGGATCAGGCTCCACAACGGGAGGTTCGCCTTCCTCGACAGGCACCTGGACCGGCTCTTCGCCGGCCTGGCGGCGATCCACCTGGACCTGGGCATGACCCGACGGGAGGTGGCCGAAGCCCTCACCGAGACCGTGGAGCGAAACGGAATGCACGACTCGGTGCACGTTCGCCTGATGGTGACGAGGGGAGACAAGACGACCCCGTCACAGCACCCGGCCAACGTGGCGAACGGACCCAACGTGGTGATCATCGCCGAGCACAAGGTGGCAGACCCGGAGGTGGCCGCCGGCGGCATCTCGCTGTTCACCGCCACGGTCAGGCGTCCCCCGCCCGACACCCTCGACCAGCGGCTCAACTCCCACTCGAAGCTCCACGAGGTCATAGCGCTCATCCAGGCGACGGGGGCCGGCGCTGACGAGGCCCTCATGCTTGACCCCACCGGTGCCGTGGCCACCTGCAATGCGACCAACTTCTTCGTGGTCAGGTCGGGTGAGGTCTGGACGTCCACCGGCCACTACAGCCTTCACGGGATCACGCGCCAGGTCGTCCTGGAGGTGGCCGGGGCTGCCGGAATCCCGACGAGGGAGCAGCCGTTCTCGCTGACCGACGTGTACTCGGCCGACGAGGCCTTCGTTACCGGCACCTTCGGAGGGCTCACGCCCGTAGCCGAGGTCGACGGGCGGGTGATCGGAGCAACAGGAGCAGTGGCCGGAGCCGGCGGGGCGGGCAGTTCGGGCGGGCTGGCCCCGGAGCTGCCGGGCCCGGTGACCGCCAGGTTGGGCGGGCTGTACCGGGATGCGGTGGCGGCCTCGGTCGGCGGGTGAGCTCATGACCCCGAACACATGACCGTGAGCACATGACCCTGAGCACATGACCGTGAGCACATGACCGTGAGCACATGACCCTGAGCACATGACCCTGAGGCTGAACTGCTGGTCGGGGCCACGGAACATCTCGACCGCGCTCATGTACTCGTTCCGACAGCGCAGCGACACGACCGTCTTCGACGAGCCCATCTACGCCCACTACCTGAGGGTCACGGGAAGGGAGCACCCGGGCCGCGACGAGACTCTGGCCAGCCAGGACCCGGACGGCGAGGCCGTGGTGCGGGACGTGATCCTGGCCGAGCACGACAGCTCCGTGCTGTTCTTCAAGCAGATGAGCCATCACCTTGTGGACCTCGACACGAGCTTCCTGGGGAACTGCAGCAACGTGCTCCTCATCCGGGACCCCCGCCACGTGCTGAGGTCGCTGCACGCGAACCTCCCCGACGTCGGGGTCGGCGACACCGGCCTCCGGAACCAGGTGCAACTGCTGGAGTCGATCCTGGCCGAAGGTGCCGAGCCCATCGTCATCGACTCAGCCATGCTCCTGGCCGACCCCAGGGGCGTGCTCGAGGAGCTCTGCTCCCGGCTCGGAATCCCCTTCCAGGTGCAGATGCTGTCGTGGCCGCCGGGACCCAAGCCGGAGGACGGCGTGTGGTCAGTGCACTGGTACGCCAACGCCCACGCCTCCACTGGATTCCAGGCCGGGCTGCCCAGCGACGCCCCCCTGCCGGCGGGGCTGGAGCCGGTGCTGGACGAGGCTCGCTCCCTCTACGACCGGCTCCTCCGGCACGCCATAGGCGCCTCCTGAGCCTTCCCGGCGCAGCACCAGGCGTCGGTACGCGAGAATCCCCTGATGCCCTGGATCGAGACCGTGCCAGACGGGGAGTGGGAGGAGGACGGCGGTCCGCTGGCCGCCATCCACGGTGAGGTGGTCGACAGGGAGCAGGGCCGGGTCGACAACATCATGGCGGTCCACTCCCTCAACCCGCGCGGGCTGGAAGCCCACCAGCGGCTCTACACCTCTGCCATGGCGGGTACCGGGTCGCTGCGCAAGGTGGACCGCGAGCTGGTCGCCCTGGTGGTGAGCATCCAGAACGAGTGCCACTACTGAGTTGCCCACCATCGGCGCGGTCTGCGCCGGCTGTTGAGGGACGACCGGCTGGCGGACGACATCGAGGCCGACTGGCGGACGGCCGGACTGTCGGACAGGAGGATGGCCATCCTGGAGTACGCCGTGAAGCTGACGGCAACCCCCGGCGACATGTCCGAATCCGATCTGGGCCCGTTGAGGGCCAACGGGCTGTCGGACCGGGACATCCTCGATGTGGTCGAGGTGACCGCCTACTACGCCTACGCCAACCGGATCGCCGACGGCCTGGGAGTCGAGCTGGAGGGCTGGTACGCCGACGGCTCCTGACCCCGCCGGTCAGAGCAGGACGCCCAGCCCCATCCGCTCCGCGTTGGACAGCGCCCTGACGGCTGCGGCCACGTCCTGTGAGCTGATGCCGACCGACTTGAACAGGGTCCAGGGCTGGTCCACCGGCCGGGCGGTGCCGGCTATCACCTCGGCCATGTCGGCGTCGGCCTCCCGGTCGGCCTTGGCCAGGTCGCCGACGGATGCTGCCGCGCTCCGGTCGTCGACCACCACGAACGCCCCCTGCATGACCTCCGCCGGTATCTCCACCATCTCGGGGGTGAACGCCCCCACCGCGTTGACGTGGGTGCCCGTCCCCAGGGATGCAGCGTCGAACAGGGGAAGCCTGGCAGGCGTCGCCGTGCTGACGACGTCGGCCCGTGCCACCGCCTCGTCGACGTCGCCGACGGCCTCTCCACCGACGGCCTCGGCCAGGGCCTCGGCCGAGGCCTCCGTCCGGCTCCACACCAGGACCTCGCTGATGGGACGGACCGCCCGCACCGCCTCCACCTGGTCGGCAGCCATGGCGCCGGCCCCCAGCATCGCCAGGACCGATGCGTCCTCCCTGGCCAGCAGATCGGTGGCCAGGCCCGGGCCTGCGGCCGTCCGGATGGCGGTGAGGGTGGGCCCGTCGACGATGCCCACCGGATGGCCGCGTTCGTCGAAGACGGCGACCAACCCGGCCGGATCCCCTGGCACGGTCGACACCACCTTGACACCGGTGTGGGAACCCAGCCGGCCGGGCTTGAACAGCGACACGCCGAGCATCACCCGGTCGGGCACCTCCCTGTCGCCTGCAAAGGCCTCGACCATCGAATCGATCGCCTCCGGCATGGGCAGTGCCGCCCTGACCTCGTCCGGTCCCAGGTAGCGCACTGTGACCTCCTCCCTCTGCTAGCCCGCTGCGAGCCTGTCCCCTACGGACCTTGGTCCTCCACACGACCGGTCCGGACAGCTACGGAACCATCCTCCCCCACCAGCACCTCGTCGCCGGTGTCAAGGGCCGACCAGGCGGCCCCGTCCATGACCACCACGGGAATCGTCCGCCCGTAGACCTCACCGGCGGCTATGGACCCGAGGGCCAGCATCCCGTCGGGTTCGGCCAACAGGATGGCAGCCGGCGCGGTTCCGGCCCTGATGGCCTCCAGCAGCACCGAGCTGGAGGAGCTGGATCCGCGGCCGGACCGGACCACGAGGACCCTTCCCGAGAGGGACCGACCGGCCTGCGGGTGGTGGACCTCCACGACGGTGCCGTCGGCCGGGTCGAAGCCGCCCCAGAGGCTGAGCGGCTCGTCCAGCCTCAGCACCGTCCCCGATGCGGAGGCCGCCGCCATCACTTGCGGCCGCTCAGCCATGTCCCCAGAGCCCGTCGTCGAACAGGAGGCGTCCGTCCACAGCCGAGTCGACGCACTCGGCGATGCTGGCGAACACCACCTCGACGCCCAGGTTGGCCGGTGCGTACCAGGCCCACTTGGCGGAGTCGGTCATCGCCAGGCCCCTGATCCCGGCGAAGCCGGGCTCGACATAGGTGCAGGTGTCGACGACCAAGGTCACACCGGCCTCCTCCAGCACGCGGTCCCAGCCGCGGAGCCGCAGTTCGGCCAGCACGTGCCTGCTGGTGGAAGCGTAGAAGGACACCCCCCGATGGACCCGCCTACCTTCGATCAGGTCCACAAGGGTCCCGAACTCCCCGACCGAGTAGTGGGGCGTTCCCACGCAAACGCAGGCCAGGTCCCCACTCCGGGACGTGTGCAGGGTGGCCCTGGCCCGCCTGAGGTCCTCCGACGTGACCTGCACCACCTCGCCGGGAGGCATGCCGTTGGTCGCGGCATCGAGGCTCGGGGCCTCAGGGGTGCACCCGACGGCGTGGAACATGCCCACGGAACCGGCCGAGGCAGCCGCCGCTCCCAGGGCCCTCAGGCGATCCTCGCCCACGCCGGCGGGCAGGCCGTCGATGACGGGGACACGGCTTCCCGCCCCGGCTCCGACCACCAGGCCCAGCAGCGGGTAGGCCTGGTCGAGGTCCATAAGGCCCCGTGGCAGGTCGCACACGTCGAACAGCACGGTCGCCCACCGGTTCTCATCCAGGTGCAGGCCGGCGGCCGGGGCCCTAGCCGTTACGGCGGCGCAGATGTCGATCAGGTCCCCGTACCTGTCGGTCCTGGCGCCCAGCACCGAGTTGGCGAACACGATTGCGTTGGACTCGGCCCAGGCTACGTGTTCGCCCAGGGCAGGCCTCTGCTCCAGGTGGTAGGGGGCGCAGGTCCAGGTGGGGCTACAGCCCATGGCCTCGTACATGCCGGCCAGCCGGCGGGCGGCCCCGGCGGCGGCGGGATACCCCGAATGGAGCTCGGGATGGAGCATGTCCAGCGACGACACGTTCAGCGTGGTCGGCACCGACACCCGTGCACCTCCTTCCAGCAGGCGTCCGGCGAAGTCCAGCGTGGCCTGACCGTGGTAGAGGCACGAGTCGATGTGGGCCCCGGTGACGTCGAGCAGGCCGGCGGCTCCGGTCGCCCCTGCCAGGGCGACGACGATCCGCATCGCCAGTTGCTCCCCGGGCCCGGCCTCGCCCTCGAGGCGGGCCTCGTCCTCGGCGGTCAGCTCCACGCCGGAAGCGTATGTTCCGTGGGCCTCCAGGGAGGTCCCGGAAGGGACCGGGCCCTCACCCTGCCAGGAGTCTCCGGGGAGGGTTGCGGCTAATGGTCGCCGGGGAGGGTCTCGACGGTCTCGTCCAGGTTGTGGTAGTCGGCGGCGGCGTCACCGAAGAGGGCCAGGCCGGTGGTGAGGCCGGTCGGCTGGTCGAGGGTGCCGGCCGCTATGGAGAGCGTGGACGGCTTGTCGTCCGCCCGCCAGAACAGGGTCGAACCACAGCCGGAGCAGAACCCGTACTGGACCGTGTCGGTCGGGTGGTACCAGCCGAGGGTGTCGTCCGAGTCGAACACCACATCGGCCAGGTCCGCGGAGGTGGCAGCCAAGAAGTGTCCGGTGATGCGCCTGCACGGGTCGCAGTGGCAGTTGATGACGTCACGCATGGGGCCGACCACCCTGTAGCGGACACCTCCGCAGTGGCAGCCACCTCCCTGTTGTGGGGCTCCATCGCCCTTGCTTCGTCCTTCCATTCCTCCAGCCTCGCACATGCCCGACGGCCGTCCGGCGTCCTACCATCCCCGCGTACTACCGTCCCCGGCGTGTTCGACGTGGTGGTTGTGGGTGGCGGGATGATCGGGGCCTCGGCGTCGCGCCACCTGGCCGAGTCGGGGTTGGAGGTGGCCGTCGTCGCCCCCCCGGAGCCGGCCGATCCGGCCGGCCACAACGGCCCGTTCGGAGCCCACTACGACGAGGCCCGTCTCTCCCGCTCCCTGTACGCGGGGGAGGTGGAGGCGGAGCTCTCCAGGCGTGCCCGCGACGCCGTCGCCTACGTCGAGGAGCACTCGGAGCGACCCGTCTACACCGGATCTGGCCACCTCTACGTCTCCCTGCCAGGGGACGACGACGGCATCGCCTCCGCAGTCGAGGCCCTGCCGGAGGGTCACGGCGTGGAGGTGCTGGGCGGCGACGACCTCGGGTGGCGCTTTCCCGAGATGGCCTTCCAGGACGACATGGTCGGGTACCTGGAGCCCGGTGCCGGCGGTGCCCTGAACCCCAGGGGCCTGGTGGCCGCCCAGCTACGGGGTGCCGTGGCCGCCGGAGCAGAGGTCGTGGGCAGCCCTGCGGTGGCCGTTGAGGACGATGCCGACCGCCGTGTGACCCTGGCCGACGGCACGGTCCTGGCAGCAGGGAAGGTCCTCCTGGCCACGGGCGCTTTCACGGGCACACCCGGCCTCCTGGAGCGCCGGTTGGCGCTGCGGATCAAGACCGAGACGGTGCTCTTCGCCGAGCTGGGCGGGCCCGAAGCCGATCGGCTGGCCGGAATACCGCCCTTCCACTACTCGGTGGTCGACGGGAGCGTGGCCGACGTGTACGTGGCTCCACCCACCACCTACCCGGACGGCTCGGTGCTCCTGAAGTGGGGGGCCAACACGGTCGCCGACCGCTGGCTCGGAAGCGTCGCCGAGGTCCGCAGTTGGTACCGGGGAGGCGACAGCGACGGGGCCATCACGATGATGCGGCCCTCCATGGAGGCCACCTTCCCCGGCCTGCGGCCGATGGCCTGGCACTCGCACAGGTGCGCCATCACCTACACCAACCACGCCCTGCCCTACATCGACGCCTTGGTGCCCGGAAGCACCTACCTGGCAGTCGGCGGCAACGGCCGGTCGGCCAAGTGGGCCGAGCCGCTCGGGGCCCTGGCGGCCTCGCTCGTGGCCGAGGACCGCTGGACCGACGAACTGCCGGCCGAGAGGTTCGCCGCCCGCTTCGAGGACGAGGGGCCCGACTGGTCCCACAGGACCCTGCTGTCGGAATGGCACCCCCAACCGGCGCCGAGAACCGGCGCTGACGACCGGCCTTCCCGGGAAGCGGCGGGTCAGGACCCTTCCGAGTGGCCCTCGGGAGAGGTCGCCAGCACCGCCCTCGCTGCGGCCAGGCGGGCGAAGGGGATGCGCGCAGGCGAGCACGACAGGTAGTCCACTCCGGCCGCCAGGAGGCGCTGGATCGACTGCGGGTCGCCGGCGTGCTCGCCGCAGACCCCGACCTTCAGGCCCGGGCTGGCCTCCCTGCCACGGGCCACGGTCAGGTCCACCAGCTCCCCCACACCGTCCTCGTCAAGGTGCTCGAACGGGTCGTACGGGAGGAACCCGTTCTTGAGGTAGAGGTCCATAAAGCGTCCCTCCACGTCGTCGCGGGAGAACCCGAAGGTGAGCTGCGAGAGGTCGTTGCTTCCTATCGAGAAGAAGTCTGCGTGGGCCGCCAGGTCCCCCGCCCGCAGGGCCGCCCTCGGCGTCTCGACCATGGTCCCGACGACCGGCACCTCCTCCAGGCCCACGTCGGCCGCGGCACTCCTCACCCACTCGACGGCCGAGCCCAGCTCGGGCCCCGAGACCGTGAGGGGGATCATCACCTCGACGACGGGCCGGCCCCCGGCTGCTCGCCGCGCCCGCACCGCCGAGAAGAGGGCCCGGGCCTGCATCCGGTAGAGGCCGGGACGGAGGTGGGCCAGGCGCACCCCCCTCGTGCCGATCATCGGGTTCACCTCGGTCCAGTGGCGGGTGGCCCGCAGAAGGGCTTCACCCTCGTCGTCCAGCTCACCCAGGGCCTCGGCCCTGACCAGGTCGACCAGGTCGGGGAGGAACTCGTGGAGGGGCGGATCGAGCAGCCTCACCGTCACCGGCAGGCCGTCCATGGCCTGGAGGATGGCCTCGAAGTCGACCTGCTGGGCGGCGCCCAGCAGGTCGAGCGCCTCGGCCTCGTCCCCTTCGCCCTCGGCCAGGATCACCGCCCTCACGAGGGGCAGGCGCTCGGGGCTCAGGAACATGTGCTCGGTCCGGCAGAGTCCGATTCCGACGGCTCCGGCGGCCCGTGCCGCCGCTGCGTCGTCGGCGGTGTCGGCGTTGGCACGGACCGAGACCCGGCCGGCCGCCACCTCGTCGGCCCAGGCCAGCAGCGTGTCCAGCTCGGGCGGCACCTCCGACTCCACGGTGTCTCGGGCGCCCAGCACCACCGATCCGGTTGACCCGTCGATCGAGATGGTGTCCCCCTCCGAGACGACGACCTCTCCGACCATGAAGTGGTCGTCTGCCACCCGGATCTCCTCGGCCCCGCAGACGCACGGTGTCCCCCAGCCCCTCGCCACGACTGCGGCGTGGCTGACGAGGCCGCCACGCGACGTGAGGATCCCCTCGGCAACCGCCATGGCGGCGACGTCGTCGGGCGAGGTCTCACGCCTGACCAGGATCACGCTCTCGCCCCGGTCCACCGCCTCGAGTGCCGCCGGCGTGGAGAGGCAAACGCGGCCCACGGCCGCCCCGGGGGAGGCGGCCAGCCCGCGTGTCAGCTCCTCGGCTGGTTCTTCGGCATCGTCCTCCGCGTCGGTGCTGTCAGCAAAGCCGGCGTGCAGCACCTGGGCCAGGTGCTCGGGCGCGATCCGCCCCACGGCCTCCTCCCTGGTCAGCCCGATCCGCTCGTCCTCGACCATCCGGACAGCCATCCTGAGTGCTGCCCCTCCGGTCCTCTTTCCCACCCTGCACTGGAGGATGAAGAGCCGGCCCTGCTCCACCGTGAACTCCACGTCGCACATGTCGCGGTAGTGGCCCTCGAGGGTGGCCATGGCCTCCGAGAGCTCTGCGCCCAGGTCGGGCATGAGCCGTGCGAATTCCTCCAGGGGGAGGGTCCTGTGCGTGCCGGCCACCACGTCCTCTCCCTGGGAGTTGACCATGTAGTCGCCCGTCGGCCTGCCGTCCCCGGTGGCCGGGTCGCGGGTGAATGCCACGCCGCTGCCCGAGTTATCGTCGCGGTTCCCGAAGACCATGGCCTGGACCGTGCAGGCGGTTCCCAGGTCGTCAGGGATGCCCTCCCTCCTGCGGTACTCGACGGCCCGCCCCCCCTGCCAGGAGTTGAACACCGCCGCCACCGCCATCCGCAACTGCTCGAAGGGGTCGTCTGGAATGGCCGGACCGGTACCCCCACCGACGATCCCGCGGAGTTCCGCCAGCAGGGTGGCGAGTTCGGCCACCCCGAGGTCGGCCTCCCGGTCCACCCCTGCCCGCTCGATCGCTGCTGCCACCACGCCGGTCAGGTCGGCCTCGACGCCGAGCACCACCGTGGCGAACGACTGCACGAAGCGCCTGTGCGAGTCGAGGGCGAAGCGCTCGTCGGTTGCAGCCGCCATGCCGGCGGCGGTCGCGTCGTTGAGGCCCAGGTTCAGGACGGTGTCCATCATCCCCGGCATGGACACGGCGGCACCTGAGCGCACGCTCAACAGGAGTGGGTCGGTCGTATCCCCGAGCCGGCGGCCGGCCCGCTCCTCGAGGCCTGCCACGGCCCTGCGGAGTTCGTCGTCCAGGCCCTCGGGCCAGCCGTCGGAGAGATGGCTGCGGCAGACACCGGTGGTGACCGTGAAGGCCGGTGGCACCGGGAGGGCCAGCACCGTCGACATCTCGGCGAGCGACGCACCCTTGCCGCCAAGCAGGTCCCGGCGCTCGTCGGCTGTGAGGTCACCGGCCCGGTCAATGAAGACGATGCGCTCGTCGGCGACCATGGCCGGACGGTAGCCGAGGGGGCCGACCGGCCGGAACCAACAGGCAGGCGGGGAGGCCGCTCCGTCGCCCGTTCCGGTGGAAGCCGTGCGCGGGGAGGCCGTGCCCGGGGAGTGACTCGAACACTCACGCCGTCGAAACGGCCGCGGGGTTTAAGCCCGCTGCGTCTACCAGTTCCGCCACCCGGGCGTCCAGGCCACGCTACACACGGCCCATGCACGGCCCCGGCCCGACCACCGGCGGGCACCAGGCCAGGCGCCACCACCGGCCGGCCTGCCCCACTCGCCAGGCTCAGGCCGCCAGGGCCGGGTCCTCGACCGCCAGCCAGAGAGCGGCCCTGGCCGCGTCGGCCCTCCTGCTGTCGAGGCCGTTGGCGACCACGATCCCCTCGATCATGTCGGCCAGCACCGCCCCCCACGGACGCCCCCTAAGCACCACGGCCACGGTCGCGGATCCGCGGCCCCGGCGGATGGACCTCTGGACACTCTCCAGGCAGGGCGGGCTCCTGAAGGTGGGAACCTGCAGGCCGCGCAGGCGGGCAGCCGTGCCGAGGGTGCGGGCCGCCTCTGCGAACCTGAGCGTCGTCGTCTCCATCACCCGCGAGTATCCCGACCACCTGTGACAATGCCCTGGTGGGTGACGACCTGAACCCGGCCCAGAAGGAGGTGCTCGAGAGGCTGGGTGCCTCGGTCGCCGACCGGCCGGTCTTCGCCGAGGACCTGGGACGCCACCTGCGGTCCGCCCTGGAGACCGCAGCAGGACCACACCTGGACGCGCTGCCCCCCGGAGAGGACCTGTTCATCCACAAGCACCGGTTGGCCCAGGTCCACGGGTGCGAGGCGAAGCTACTGGCCGAGGAGGCCGAGGGCTTCACCTGGAAGGTGCCCACGGCCAGGGGCACGATCGTCCACAAGGCGGTGGAGCTGGCCGTCAACTGGCGGAGCGAGCCCGAGCCCACCGTGATCGTCGACGAGGTCCTCGCCCAGTTCGAGCAGGACTCAGGGGGCCTGGGCCGCTGGCTGGGAGGGTGCAGCGAGGCCGACAGGGCCGAGCTGCGTTCGATCTCGGTCGACGCCTTCTCCAAGTACCTGGAGTGCTGGCCTCCCCTGCAGGCTGCCTGGACGCCGGTCTCGGAGAGCCGCCTGCGGGCCGAGTTGTGCGACGGCCGCCTGACCCTGGCCGGCAAGGTGGACCTCACGCTCGGGAAGGCCCGGGGGCTCCGTGCCGGCAAGGTCCTGGTCGACCTGAAGACCGGCGGCTTCGTACCGGTCCACCTGGAGGACCTGCGCTTCTACGCCCTGGTCGAGACGATCCGGCTCGGCGTACCCCCGCGCCTGCTGGCCTCGTACTACCTGGACCAGGCCAGGTTCGTCCCCGAGGACGTGACCGAGGAGATGCTCCTTGCGACCGTGGCCCGTGTCGCCGACGGGGTCGGCAAGCTGGTGTCCCTCCTCCACGGCGGGCGCACGGCCGGGCGGCTGCCCGGCCCGACCTGCCGCTGGTGCCCCGCCCTGGACGACTGCGAGGTCGGTGCCGACCACCTGGAGGCCCTCGACGACGGATGACGCTCCCGGCCACCTGGAGGCCCTCGACGACGGATGACGCCCCGGCAGTCAGACGTCGTCCAGGCGCCGGAGCCTGCCGGTGGCTGCCAGGAGCAGGCCGCCGCCTGCCAGCACCAGCCCGCCCGTCGTCACCACCGTCCTGGGCCCGAAGGCCGAGATGAGCCAGCCCATTGCCAGGTTCGAGAACGGCGTGGTGCCGAGCACCCCCATCAGGTAGATGGCCATGACCCGGCCGCGCACGGCATCGTCCACCTGCAGCTGGACCGATGAGTTCAGGTTCGATGCGGACGTCAGGTGCATGGCGCCGATGAGCGAGAGGGAGGCGAAGCCCACCCAGAAGACGGGCGCCAGCCCGAACGCCATGACCGACAGCCCGTAGCCGACCGTGGCCCCCAGTTGGAGGCGTGAGCGCCGGATGCGGCCGACCTCCCCCGCCACGATCGGCGCCGCCACCACCGCCCCCAGTCCCTGCGCCGATCCGAGGACGCCGAACCAGAACGGGGAGACCTCGAACACCTCCTCGGCGAACACCACGAGCTGGGTCACGATCGGGTTGGCGATCGTGGATATGAGGGTCACCGTCAGGATCGCCGTGCGGATCCCGGGCGAGGCCAGGACGTACCTGATCGACTCCCTGTACTCGGCCAGCACGGACGTCCTTGCCGTGGTCGGCTGGACGGACCCCGGCTCCGGCCTGTGCAGGTCCGACTGTTCCATCATCGCGAGGGCCGCAATCACCGGAAGGTTCAACAGCACGGCCAGCGCCAGGGCCCAACCCGGACCGGCGGTCCCTATGACGAGACCCCCTATGGCCGGCCCGAGCGTCCTGGCGGCGTTGAACTGGGTGGAGTTGAGCGTGATGGCGTTGTGGAGGTGGTGCCTCGGAACGCACTCGGCCACGAACGCCTGCCACACCGGCAGGCGCAGGCCGGCCACCACACCGCGCACGAGGATCAGCGTGACCCAGGCCCAGGGGCTGGCGATTCCCACCAGCCACGCCACGACCATGAGCGACGAGGCCCCGGCTGATGCCGCGCTGGCCACGAGCAGGACCCGGCGTCGATCCAGGTTGTCCGAGATCGAGCCGGCCAGCGGGTTCACGAGCAGCATCGGGATGAAGGAGGCGAACCCGGCCGTCCCGATCCAGCCGGGCGAGCCGGTCAGTTGGAAGATCACGTAGTAGACGGCCACGAACTGGACCCACCGGCCGTTGCTGGAGCCCAGGCCACCGATCCAGAACAGCCGGTAGTTGCGGACTCGCAGCGCGGGGAACCTCCCCTGGTCGACCGGGTCCACGCCAGCGACCATACCCACGGGCCCGGCCGGGCCTGGAAGTGGCCGGGACAGGGCCACTGCAAGGCTGCGGCCAGGCCGCGATGGGGCTGTCCCACCTGCGCCGTGGGAGAATGCCGGCCATGAGCATCCTCGAGACAGACAGGCGCGGCCGCGTGGCCGTGCTGACCTTCAACGACCCGGACCGCCGCAACGTGGTCTCCGACGAGCTGAACGCCGCCCTGCTAGCGGCCTTCGACGACCTGGAGGCCGACGACGGGGTGGGTGCGGTCGTCCTCACCGGGGCCGGGCGGGCGTTCTGCGCCGGTGCGGTCCTCGACAGCCTGCTCTCGGCCCGTGAGGGCAGCCCCGGCGACCTCCCGGACATCTACGGCGGCTTCCTGCGGGTCGCCCACTCGCCACTCCCGACCGTGGCCGCGGTCAACGGAGCAGCCGTCGGCGCCGGCATGAACATGGTCCTGGCCTGTGACCTGGTGGTGGCGGGAGCCTCGGCACGCTTCGACACCCGGTTCCTCTCGATCGGCCTGCACCCGGGCGGTGGGCACACCTGGCGCCTGAGGAACATCACCGACCTCCAGACCGCCAAGGCCATGGTGCTCTTCAACCAGGTGCTCGGGGGCGAGGAGGCGGCAGAGCGGGGGCTGGCCTGGGAGTGCGTCGGCGACGAGGAGCTCGTGGACCGGGCGGTCGGGTACGCGGAGCTGGCCGCCGCCCATCCGAAGGAGCTGGTGGCCAGGACCAAGGCGACCCTGCATGCCACGGCGGGGGTCGACGAATCCGAACCGGCGGTGGAGCTGGAGCTGGGACCCCAGGTCTGGTCGATGGGCCAGCCGGCCTTCGTGGAGATGGTCTCCAGCCTGAAGGCCAGGATCTCAGGGAGTTCCTGACCGGCCGGTCACGCCAGCCACACTGAGGTCAACTCAGCTTTCCGCACACGCCACTCCTCGACCGTCATTGCGTACCTGAGGTGGTCCTCCCAGACGCCGTCGATCTCCAGGTACCGCTCGGCCAGGCCCTCACAGCGCATCTCCAGCTTCTCCACCACGCGCCGAGAGGGGGCGTTACGGGGGACAATCGACACCTGGATCCTGTGCAGGTCCAGGCTCTCGAAGGCGAACCTTGTGATGTCGCGAGACATCGGAACCTCCCGAACCCTCGGGGTTCGGGAGGTTTG
>CAYFOV010000022.1:0-34863 GCA_964344855.1 uncultured Candidatus Nemicrothrix sp. | reverse complement strand
GACAACGTCATCTACGAATACGCACCCCTGGGCTCCACCCAGGTCGGCGACGTCGCAGCCGCGGCGGCCGGCGGCGCCCTCCCGGGTGCCGGTGTGGATCTGACGATGTGTCGTGCGAACTGGGCTTCGGGTTACATCCAGGCTGAGATCGTCAAGCAGGTCCTGGAGAGGGCTGGCTACAACGTGTCTGATCCGTCTGCGATCGAACTTGGCCCGTCGAATGCGTATTCGACGATGGCCGAGGGTACGTGCGAGTTCTGGGCGAACTCGTGGTATCCGGGCCACTTCTCGTGGTACGAGAACGAGTTGCCCGATGGCAGCCTGGTGGCTGACCACGTGGAGCCCCTGGACGGTCTGTTCCAGGACTCCGGTGTCCAGGGCTTCCTCATCACCAAGTCGTGGGCCGATGAGAACGGCATCGTGACGATGGACCAGATCAACCGGGATCCGGCGCTCTACGGGGCCCTGGATACCGATGGTGACGGTAAGGGCGAGATCCTGGGTTGCCCCGAGGATTGGACCTGTGACGACATCATCGAGAACCAGATCGCGTTTGCGGGCTGGGACAACCTGGTTGAGACCAAGGCCGGCTACGACGCCATGTTCGCGGAGTTCGTGAACCGGGTGCGTGGCGGTGATGCGGCTGTCATGTACACGTGGACGCCTGCGTCGTACGTGGTCGAGATGGTTCCGGGCGTGGATGTGTACTGGTTGTCCGTTGAGAAGGTGTTGGACGATTCCAACCCGCTGGGCAAGCCGGGTGGTGAGAGCCATGCGCAGGGTTCGGGGTTCACGGGCCTCGGTCCCGACCAGTGCACGCAGAGCGCGGAGTGGCCGTGCCAGTTGGGTTGGCAGGCTGCCGACATCCAGGTCAGTGCCCGCACCGAGATGCTGGACGCCAACCCGTACCTGCGCTCGTTGTTCCCGCTGATCAGGCCGTCGATCCTGGACATCTCGATCCTGCAGGTCGAGCAGACCAACGGTGACGGTTCTGAGGCTCACGTCGTGGAGCTGGCCACCGGCTGGATCAACGACAACGCAGCCGACGTCGACGGATGGATCGCAGCAGCGGCTGCTCCCCTGAACCTCACACCGGGCACGGGTGTGGATCTGACGATGTGTCGTGCGAACTGGGCTTCGGGTTACATCCAGGCTGAGATCGTCAAGCAGGTCCTGGAGAGGGCTGGCTACAACGTGTCTGATCCGTCTGCGATCGAACTTGGCCCGTCGAATGCGTATTCGACGATGGCCGAGGGTACGTGCGAGTTCTGGGCGAACTCGTGGTATCCGGGCCACTTCTCGTGGTACGAGAACGAGTTGCCCGATGGCAGCCTGGTGGCTGACCACGTGGAGCCCCTGGACGGTCTGTTCCAGGACTCCGGTGTCCAGGGCTTCCTCATCACCAAGTCGTGGGCCGATGAGAACGGCATCGTGACGATGGACCAGATCAACCGGGATCCGGCGCTCTACGGGGCCCTGGATACCGATGGTGACGGTAAGGGCGAGATCCTGGGTTGCCCCGAGGATTGGACCTGTGACGACATCATCGAGAACCAGATCGCGTTTGCGGGCTGGGACAACCTGGTTGAGACCAAGGCCGGCTACGACGCCATGTTCGCGGAGTTCGTGAACCGGGTGCGTGGCGGTGATGCGGCTGTCATGTACACGTGGACGCCTGCGTCGTACGTGGTCGAGATGGTTCCGGGCGTGGATGTGTACTGGTTGTCCGTTGAGAAGGTGTTGGACGATTCCAACCCGCTGGGCAAGCCGGGTGGTGAGAGCCATGCGCAGGGTTCGGGGTTCACGGGCCTCGGTCCCGACCAGTGCACGCAGAGCGCGGAGTGGCCGTGCCAGTTGGGTTGGCAGGCTGCCGACATCCAGGTCAGTGCCCGCACCGAGATGCTGGACGCCAACCCGTACCTGCGCTCGTTGTTCCCGCTGATCAGGCCGTCGATCCTGGACATCTCGATCCTGCAGGTCGAGCAGACCAACGGTGACGGTTCTGAGGCTCACGTCGTGGAGCTGGCCACCGGCTGGATCAACGACAACGCAGCCGACGTCGACGGATGGATCGCAGCAGCAGCTGCGGCCAGCCAGTAGTCCGGGCTGACAACCTGTAGCAACCTGTGAGACGGGGCGGGGCCGCAAGGCCCCGCCCCTCTCCTTTGGCCTCCCGACCAGCGGGAGAACCTGGCAGGTGCCCTGGTCGGTACTGTTAGTGTCCGCCGGGAAGGGGTCGGCCCTGCCGGGGTGGCGGCGGGCGCTGTGAGGGGAAGGGAACCCAGATGGCAGAGGCTGGCGAGGCGATCATCTCGCTTGAGCACGTCTACAAGATCTTCGGTCCTGACCCGCGCGGCAGGGCCTACGACCTGAGCAGGGCCGGTGTGCCCAAGGACGAGGTGCAGCGCCTGTCGGGTCATGTGGTGGGGATGACCGATGTCTCCTTCGAGGTCAACAAGGGGGAGATCTTCGTGGTGATGGGGCTCTCGGGCTCTGGTAAGTCCACCGCCATCAGGACGGTCAACAAACTCCACGAGATCACGGCCGGGAAGGTCACCGTCGAGGGCACCGACGTGCAGGCCCTCCGGGGATCGACACTGCAACAGTTCCGGCGGGAGAAGATGGGAATGGTCTTCCAGCACTTCGCCCTGTTCCCCCACAGGAACGTCATCGACAACACCAGCTACGGCCTCAAGGTCCAGGGGTTTTCCCGCAGGGAGAGGGAGGAGGCGGCGCTGCGGGCCCTTGCCATGGTGGGCCTCGAGGCCTACGCCGACAACTCCACCAGGGAACTCTCGGGTGGCATGCAGCAGCGGGTGGGCCTGGCCCGGGCGCTCTGCTCGGATCCTCCGATCCTGTTGATGGACGAGGCCTTCAGTGCCCTGGACCCGCTCATCCGGCGCCAGATGCAGGACGAGTTGATGACCATCCAGTCGCGGCTCCACAAGACGATCCTTTTCATCACCCACGACCTCAACGAGGCACTGCGCATAGGCAGCAGGGTCTGCATCCTGCGTGACGGCTACGTAGTGCAGATCGGCACGCCCGAGGAGATCCTCACCGAACCGGCCGATGGCTACGTGGCTGAGTTCACCCAGGACGTGGACCAGGGGCGCGTCATCGATGTCGAGGCCGTGATGCAGCCGGCCGTAATCGTTGATCCCGGCCTGTCGGTTGCCCAGGCCATCGAGGCCCTTGGCAACAGGAGGGGCGGCTTCACGGTCGACGACGGCGGGAGGCCGACAGGGCTGGTGGCCCTGTCCGACGCCGGCTCGGCCCTGGCCCACGGCACCACGGAGTTGTCGCAGGTGATCAGGTCGGACTTCGAGACGACCACGACCGAGGCCAGACTGAACGACAATTACGCGGCCGCCGGACGCGGCATGCCGATCGCCGTCATCGACGAGGGGGGGCGCCTGGTCGGCGAGCTGGAGCCCCGGGAGATCATGGAGGAGATGGGAAGGGTGGAGAGGCTGGCCGACGGCTTCGAGCGGGAGGTGTTCCTGTGATCCGGACTCTGGCCCGGGCGGGCTCCGAGCCCGTCGGCTTCTTCGACCAGGAGATCCTGGACAACTGGGAGTTGCCCTTCGGAGCGTGGGTCGACCAGATGGTGGACTGGATCGACGCCAACCTGGACTGGCTGCTGGATGCCATCCGCTGGCCGTTCGCCTTTCTGCTCCAGAACTTCGTGGACGACTTCCTGGCGGCCGTCCCGTGGGTGTGGGTGGTGCTGGCCACGATCGTGATCGGCTCGCTCGTGCGAAGCCCGAAGGTGGGTGTGTCGGCCGGCATAGCCATGGCCCTGTGCGGGTTCCTCGGACCTGAGTACTGGTTGGAGACCATCCGGACGGTGGGCATGGTGCTGGTGGCGGTGTTCCTGTGCGCCCTCGTGGGGATACCGCTGGGCATTGCCTGCGGACGCCTGGACTCGGTGTGGAACGTTGTGAGGCCGATCCTGGACGCCATGCAGGTCGTCCACGCCTTCGTCTACATGCTGCCGGTGATCTTCTTCTGGAGCATTGGCGTCGTGCCGGGGACCATGGTGACGATGGTGTTCGCCCTGCCGCCCCTGATACGCCTGACCAACCTGGGGATCAGGCAGGTGCCCGAGGACGTGGTCGAGGCCAGCCGCGCCTACGGGGCAACCGAACTGCGCGTCCTGACCGATGTGCAGTTGCCGTTGGCGAAGCCGGCACTGATGACGGGCCTGAACCAGACCCTGCTCATGTCAATAGCCATGATCGGGATCGCGGCCATCATGGGAGCGGGCGGCCTGGGCCGGCTGGTCTACAAGGCCGTGCAGAACTTCGACATCGCAGCCTCCGCCTCCTCGGGCCTGGCCCTGTTCCTGGTGGCCGTGGTAATGGACAGGCTGTCGCAGCCGGAGGACACGGACACAGGCAGCCTCTTCTCGCGGATCCAGAAGGCCTGGACCCACCGCGCCGACCCTGAGGCAGTTCTGGCCGATGTCGAGGAGCGCGTTGTGGAGCGCCAGGCTGGGGATGACACCGGCGAGCGGGACGCACCGGCCACACCTGCGGAGCGGATCGGCATGGGCCTGGCCGGTGCAGGTGGTCTGCTGGCTGCCATCTCTACGTTCCTGCCGTGGGGCAGGGATGCCGGCCTGCTGGCCGGGCACTCGCGCTTCGCCGATCTGGACCTGACGGGCCAGTCATTCAGCGGCCTGGACGCCTCCGGCGGCTCCTGGGTCGGCTATGGCGTGCTGGGCCTTGGGGTCTTCCTGGCCCTGTCGGGCGCGATGTTCCTGAGGCGGCCCGGAAGCGGCTCGCGTTGGTTCAGTGCCGACGGCGCCACCATCGCCTCCATCAGCCTGCTTGCCCTGGCGGCCACCTACCTGGTCGTCGACACGGCGCCCGGTACCGTCGCCTACAGCCACGGCGTGGGCGTGTACATGGCAGCACTGGGCGGGCTGATCGCCGTGGCTGGGGCCGTGTACGCGCTCTGGTCGGCGCCCTACGCCCCCCTGCGCCCCCTCGACCTGAACATCGCGTGGGGCAGGGTGGCTGCTGCCGTGATTGCCCTGATCGTCATTGGTGTGGGGACCATTTCGGGTTGGACCTTCGACGAGCGCCTGTCGGGCCAGTTGACCACGGCCCAGCAGGCCGAGGTGGACCGCCTCCAGCAGGAGGCCAAGGACAAGCCGGAAACGGCCGCCCTGAACACCCTTGCGGTGGGCAAGATCTACAACGAGGCTCGGCTCAGCAGCCTCATCATCCTGGACGGCTGGAACGAGGACGGCGGCGGCCTGGGCCTGCTGGCGGTCGTGGGCGGTGCAGTCGGGGCGCTACTGGTCCTGCCGGCCGTGGGGGTGTTCGGCTTCGACGAACATATGCGATGGCGCTGGAGCGCCATTGTGGCCGGTGTCGGGAGCGGTGTGATGCTCCTCGGCCTGGGCTGGGTGCTGTCGCTGCTGCGCGTTGGCGAAGTGCTGATCGTGACGGGGGCGGGATCGTTCCTCGTGGTCTGTGGCGGCTTCTTCCTGATGGTCACGTCGAGGCCGATCCTGAACGAGTTCCGCAGGAAGAAGGTCTACGACGACGAACACCTGACGCCGGAGGCCGAGGAGGTTATGGCCACCGTCGGCTAGCGGCCTCCAGACCCGGTGTGGGTGGTAGTCCTGTGGTGGATCAGGTTGGGGAGGGCGCCCGGGGCTAGGGTCGCCTAATGGCTGGGGGATCCGAGGAACTGCTGGTCGACCGGGACGGCTCCGTCCTCACGGTGACAATCAACAGGCCCGAGGTCATGAACGCCATGACCTCGGAGATGTTCGCCGGCTTCGGTGTCGTCTGCAGGGAGGCCGACCGGGACGAGACCCTGAGGGTGGTCGTTGTGACGGGAGCCGGCGGGAACTTCTGCTCGGGGGCCGACGTTTCGGATCAGGCCTCCCGGGCGGCAGGCGACAAGCCCGTGGTGCCGCTGCGGAACATGAGGCGCATCCGCGAGGCGGCCATGGCCCTACACGACCTGCAGCACCCCGTGGTGGCCAAGGTCAGGGGGGTGGCGGCCGGCGCCGGGCTGAACCTGGCCCTGGGCTGTGACCTTGTCTACGCCTCCGACGGGGCCAGGTTCTCGGAGATCTTCGCCCGCAGGGGCCTGTCCCTGGACTTTGGCGGTTCCTGGCTGCTGCCCCGACGGGTGGGGCTGCACAGGGCCAAGGAGCTGGCCCTCCTGGCTGAGGTCGTGGACGCTGACGAGGCCGACCGGATCGGCCTGGTCAACCGGGTGCTGCCCGACGCCGAACTGGACGCCCACGTGGACGACGTGGTGTCGCGCATTGCCGCCGGGCCGCCACTGGCGCTGTCCATGACGAAGGGCCTCCTGAACAACGGGGCGGCCTCGTCCATGGCACAGGCCCTCGAGGCAGAGGGCCTGGCCCAGAGCACCAACTTCGGAACGGCCGACGTGCGGGAAGCCGCCAGGGCCTGGCTGGAGAGGCGCGACGCCGAGTTCGAGGGCCGCTGAGCACCGGGCCCGTCCTGTACTCCGTCAGGCTGGAGAGGCGCGACGCCGAGTTGGAGGGCCGCTGAGCACCGGGCCCGTCCTGTGCTCCGTCAGGCTGGAGAGGCGCGACGCCGAGTTGGAGGGCCGCTGAGCACCGGGCCCGTCCTGTGCTCCGTCAGGCTGGAGAGGCGCGACGCCGAACTGGAGGGCCGCTGACCGGGTCGTGTCGGCGTTGTGCGGGCATTCGTGAGGGGCGCCCTCAGGGTCTCGCCTGGGTGCAGAGGGGTGATCGTCCGTAAGCGACCCGCGCCATCTTGCCGGGGGGGGGTGCCACCGGCTACCCTTTCCGGAACATCGGGGACTGGAACTGCAAGGCGCGACTGCCGGGCGGGAACGGTGGAAGCGGAGCCAGCATGGAAACCAGGGCGGCAGCGGGACGCGGTGTCTGCCTAGACCAAGACGGGGTAGGTAGGCGTGACGGACAGGGAGGCGTGACGGGCAGGGGGGCTTCAGCGGAGGTTGCTGTCGTCGGGGTTCCTGTGGCTGCCGATGCCGCCCCGGACGAAGAGGCCAAGCCCAGACGGGTCGGACGGCCAAGGTGTTCCTCCACCCGTGAGCGGATCCTGGAGGCAGCCCTGGTGGGGTACGCTGAGGAGGGCCTCTTCGGGACAACCGTGACCGGTGTGGCACGGAGGGCCGGGGTGGGCAAGGCCACCATCTACCGCTGGTGGCCCTCCCTCCGGTCCCTCCTCGTTGAGGCCCTGTGGTGGATCGGGCCGGGACTCGTCGAGACCACCGGCGAGCCGGTCCGGGACCTGGAGTTGGCCTGCCTCAGTTTCGTGGCCGACAGCCCAGGGGGGGGGAGACAGCCACCCGGCTCAGGCTCAAGTATGCCCTCGCGGCCGACGACCACATGCATCCCGAGGAGCGGTCGACCCTGCTGGCCATCGCGGCGGAGCACCGCGCCACGCTTACCGCAGCGATAGAGGCGGTGTTCGAGGCCCACCCGCCGCAGCATCCGGTCGACATGGACACCTTCCACGACCTGCTGGGCGGTCCCATCATCGGCCGCTGGCTCCTGGTGCCCGAGGACTGCGACGAGGAGTTCGTGCAGGCCGTGGTCCGGGGCGCCCTCAGGGCCGTGGGTTGTGACCTGGAGGCCGTGGGCTGAGGCGTCCAGCGGTGCACCGTCGGCCTGGGCGCGCTGCACGGCCACCTGTAGACTGAGCGGGTGGCAGGAACCAGCCGGCCGGAAGAGGCCGGGGGTCGCTTCCCCGGGGAGGCAGTAGGCAGATGTCCGGAGGCGAACGATCAGACGGTGAGGCGGCCGGTACCGCTTCGGGTGAAGCCGCCTCCACCGGAAGCGGCAGGCGGCGTATGGGCAGGCCCCAGGACACAGGCATCAGCGAGCGGATCCTGCAGGCTGCCGCCATGGAGGTCGCCGAGAAGGGGCTGTTCGGCACCACCGTTGAGGCGATCGTAAGGCGTGCGGGGACGGGAAAGGGGAACTTCTACCGCCGGTGGACCTCGCTTGAGCCCCTGCTGGCCGACGTCCTTGCGGGCGTTGCGCCGCCCCTGCTCAGGGTCGGCGACGACCCGCTGGACGACCTGGTCATAGCCCTGATGGCCTGGGCCGGCGGCCCGCGCCGGTCCAGGAAGGCCGTGCCGGTCATGCGGTTGCTGGAGGCGAGGGCTGCGGGCAGCGGTCTGGACGATGACCTGGACGCCGTGCTGGAGCGCCTCAGCGTGTCCCTCGACCAGGCACTCGACAGGGTGCTGGAGACCTACCCGCCGCGCCGGACCGTAGAGGTGGAGGCAGTGCGCGACATGCTGATCGGACCCGTGCTGGCCCGCCTGGTGGCCGGTGGTCCGCGGGTCGGGCGCGACTTCGTTGAACTGGTGGTGGAGGTCGTCCTGCGGGGCCTGGGATGCCGCCTGCCCCGGACACGCTGACAGGCCGACGCAGCCCGGCAGCCGGGTGGCCCGCAGCGTGTCAGATGCCCTGGCTGGGGAAGCCCGGGCCCTCGTGGTCTCCGCCGGACATGTCGGCGTTCAGGCGGGCCTGCTCCATGAGGCCCCTCACGACCGGGCCCAGGTCGCCCGGTTCGTCGGGCTGTTCGGCTGTCGGCCCGAGGTGCCAGCCCTCGGCGATTCCCAGGTGGCGGCCGCGGATGTCGAACACCCGGCCGGTCACCTTCTGGGCCTCCTCGCTGCACAACCAGGTGGTGATGAGGGCGATCCAGCGGGGTGACATGGCCTCCCTGGCCGAGTCGGAGAGGTTCTCCTCACCCCCCATCAGGTCGGCGGTCAGCCTCGAGAGGGCCGTCGGTGCCAGGCAGTTCACGGTCACGCCGTAGCGCACCAGCTCCTGGGCGGCTATCACCGAGAAGGCGGCGATGCCGGCCTTGGCCGCCCCGTAGTTGGTCTGCCCCACGTTGCCGTATATGCCCGAGGGTGAGGCCGTGTTGATGATCCGGCCGAAGGGCTCTCCGCCTCCCTTCACGTGGTTCCGCCAGTAGGTGGCGGCGTGGTGGCTGGGCCCGAAGGTGCCCTTCAGGTGCACGGCGATGACAGAGTCCCAGTCGTCCTCCGACATGGAGAACACCATGCGGTCACGCAGGATCCCGGCGTTGTTGACGACGATGTCGAGGCTCCCCCACGTGTCAAGGGCCTGCTGGACCATCTCACCAGCGGCCGTGAAGTCGGCCACGTTGGCGCCGTTCACGACGGCCTCGCCGCCCATGGCCTGGATCTCGCCCACTACCTCCTGGGCAGGCGTCAGGTCGGCTCCGCCGCCGGCCTCGTCGCCGCCAAGGTCGTTGACCACGACCCTGGCCCCCTGCTCGGCGAGCATCAGGGCGTGTTCGCGCCCGATGCCCCTTCCGGCGCCGGTCACGATCGCGACGCGGCCTTCACACAGCTTGCTCATCGGGTTCTCCAGCCTGGTTGGACGGACCGCACGAGGGTACAGACAGGCCCGCGTGGATCCCGAGTCGGCCCGGCTGCACCCGGGTCCGGTCAGAGCACGTGGAAGGAGTCCAGGTCCAGGGACCAGGGCGACAGGTTCTCAGGCTCACCCTCGGTCACCAGCACCTGGTTCTCCAGCTTCACGCCGGGCCCGCCGGACCTGGCCCCGACGTAGGACTCCACCGTCATGACCATCCCGGGTTCCAGCACCCCGTCGTAGCCTCCAGCCTCCCAGTCCCCGGGGAACTTGATGTCGGGCCACTCGTCGCACTGGCCCACCCCGTGGAAGAGGCACGAGTAGTGCCGGTACTCATCAACCGGGGGCGACCAGGCCTCGTGGGTGAGCTGGCTGAACGTCGTGCCCGGCCGCAGCAGGTGGATGTTGCGGCCGACCTGCTCGACCGCCAGTTCGTGCACGTGGCGCTGCTCGGGGGTGGGCCGGGCGTCGCCGCAGATCCAGGTCCGGGAGATGTCGGTCATCATCCCGTAGGCGCCGACCAGGTCGGTGTCGAAGGCCACCAGGTCGCCCTCCTCGACCACCCGGCTGCTGCACTCCTGGAACCAGGGGTTGGTGCGTGGTCCTGATGCCAGCAGGCGGCACTCCATCCACTCACCCCCGCGGGCCAGCATCTCGGCCCAGAGCACCGCCCACAGTGCCTGTTCCGTGATCCCTGGCCTCATGGCCTCGAACATCTTCTGGCAGGAGATCCGGGTGGCCTCCACCGAGCAGCGCATGGCCGCCAGCTCGTCGGGGCCCTTGACGGCCCGGGCCCGCTCCATCACGGCCATGCCGTCGGTCAGCACCAGGCCCTCGGCGATGAGGGCCGAGGAGCCTGCCGGAGGGATCACGTCCACCGCAAGGCGCATGTTGCCCCCGCCGTGGGTGCGCACCAGGTCGGCTATCTCGGCGGCGAACCGGGCCGCCCTCTCGTCGACCCTCCCACCGGCCGGGAAGTAGGTGAAGGCCGTGGTGGGCCTGACCTCGTCGATGAGGGGGTTGTGGGCCGAGAGGAACTCGCAGGCCTGGTAGTCGAAGAGGATCAGCGGCCCCTCGGTCGCCACGAACACCCAGCGGGCGTGGTTGTGGGTGAACCAGAGCTGCATGTTTGGGGCGTTGGTGGCGTACATGTGGTTGAGGGGGTCGAACAGCAGGGCACCTGCCACGTCCTCGGCCACCAGCCGCTCCCGGATGCGGTCCAGGCGGTAGCGCTGCATGGCGTCCAGGTCGGGAAGGGCCAGCCCGGCGGCCCTCCACTCCGATACCGCAGGCTCCCCGGGGCCCATGACAACCCGGTTGCCGATGGTGGCAGCCCTCCTGACGAGCGGGTCGTCGGGGTCGTCGCGCTGTGTGCCTGGTGCCCCCACGGGTCCTCCTATGGGTCAGGAGCGCATGCGCTCACCGGTCGGGTCGAACAGCGGCTCCGCCAGCCTCGTGGCCTGGCGCCGCACCCCCAACACCTCGACCTCGAAGCCTGAATCGGCGTCGGCGACCGCCGTCGGCACGTAGCCGAGGGCGCAGGAGGCCTGCGACCAGTGTGCGTACCCACCTGAGGTCACCCAGCCGACCACCTCGCCGTCGTGCCAGATGGGCTCGTCGCCGATCACGTCGGCGTCCTCGACCTCCACCGTGAAGGCCGTGAGCCGGCGCTCGGGTCCGGCCTCCAGGGCGGCTGCGGCGGCGTCGCGGCCTATGAAGGAGCCCTTGTCCAGCTTCACGAAGCGGCCCATCCCCGCCTCCCACGGGTCGTAGATCGGCCGGTACTCGGTGGCCCAGCCGCCGAAGTTCTTGTCGAAGCGCATGCTGTCCAGCGCCCGCAGCCCGAACAGGCGCAGGCCGAAGGCCTCGCCTGCCGACGAGAGCAGGTCGAAGAGCTGTGCCTGCAGCGAGGCAGGTACCCAGACTTCGAAGCCCAGGTCTCCGGTGAAGGTGATGCGCCCCACGAGGGTCGGGAGCATGCCGATCGCCATGGGTCGGATGTCGAGGAACCGGAACGCATCGCCCGAGACGTCGTCCTCGGCCACCGACGCCAGCAGGTCGCGGGAGGCCGGCCCGGCGATGGACAGGCCCGTGAACTCGTTGCCGAGGGACCGGTAGTTGGCGCCGTCGCCGAAGTCGGCCAGGTGCTGGCTGAACCAGCGCTCGTGGTAACCGTCGGCGACGCCCGAGCCGAACACCAGGAACCGCTCGTCCAGGCCGGCCTCGCGGGGGAGGGCAGCCACCGTGAAGTCGCCGATGAGCCGGCCCTGGTGGTTGAGCATCGGGGTCAGGGCCATGCGGCCCGCCGCCGGGATGCGGTTGGCCATCAGGTGGTCCAGGAACTCCCTCGCGCCGGGCCCTGTGAACTCGTGCTTGGCGAAGCCGGTGGTCTCGATCATGCCGACGCCGTCGCGGACCGCACGCACCTCCTCGGCCACCACGTCGAAGGCGTTGGACCGCCTGAACGTGACGTCCTCCACGGGCTCCTCGTCGGGCCACTGGAACCAGAGGGGCATCTCCAGCCCGTAGGCGGCGCCCCACACGGCGTTGGCAGCGTCCATCCGGCCGTGGACGGGCGAGGTGAACAGGGGTCGGGCGGCGGGCAGCTCCTCGTTGGGGAAGGAGACCTTGAACCGCCTGCTGTAGTTCTCCATCACCTTCTCGCGCGTGTAGGCGGGCGTGGTCCAGTCGCCGTAGCGGGCCACGTCCATGCCCCAGACGTCGAAGCCCGGGTCGCCCGTGGTCATCCAGTTGGCCATGGCCAGGCCCACCCCTCCGCCCTGGCTCAGCCCCGCCATGACACCGCAGGCCACCCAGTGGCCGCGCTGTCCCCTGACCGGCCCGATCAACGGGTTGCCGTCGGGGGCGAAGGTGAACGGGCCGTTGATGACCTGCCTGATGCCCACGTCGTTGAAGATCGGGAAGTGGGCGAACCCCACCTCCAGCGACGGCGCCAGGCGGTCCAGGTCGGGCGCCAGCAACTGTGACCCGAAGTCCCACGGGGTCTCCCTGGTCTGCCACGGCACGCAGGCCTGCTCGTAGGTGCCCAGCAGCAGGCCACCGGCCTCGGCCCGCAGGTAGATCTCGCCGCCGAAGTCGATGGCCCCCCGGCCGTCGCCGTCGGTGGCGTCCAGCCAGGGCTGCAGCTCGGGTATCTCCTCGGTCAGCAGGTACATGTGCTCCATGGCCAGCACGGGCAGTTCGATGCCGCACATCCGGCCCACCTCACGGGCCCAGAGGCCGCCGCAGTTCACGATGTGCTCGGCGTTGATGGTGCCCTGCTCGGTCACCACGTCCCAGGTGCCGTCGGTCCTCTGGACCAGGTCGTGGGCCCAGGTGTTGCGGTGGATCTGGGCTCCCGCCTGCCTGGCAGCGGCGGCGTAGGCGTTGGTGACCCCGGACGGGTCCACGTGCCCGCCCACCTCGTCGAACATGGCCCCCACGAAGTGCTCCTCCTCCATGAAGGGGAGGAGTTCCCTGGCCTCGGCCGCGGAGATCAGGTGCGTGTCCATGCCCAGGTAGCGGCCCCGGGCGTGGGCCATGCGCAGCCAGTCCATGCGCTCCTCGTTCTCGGCCAGCATCACCTCGCCGGTCAGGTGGATGCCGCACGACACCCCCGAGGCCTCCTCCAGGTCCCTGTAGAGCTGGATGGTGTAGCGCTGCAGGGCCGCCACGTTGGGGTCGCCGTTGATGGTGTGCATGCCCCCGGCGGCGTGCCACGTGGAGCCGGCTGTGAGCTCCTTGCGCTCAACCAGCACCACGTCGGTCCAGCCGGCGCGTGTGAGGTGGTAGAGGACGCTGCAGCCGACGACCCCGCCGCCGATCACCACCACCTGCGCGTGCTGTTTCATGGGATGTTCCTCCTGGTGGCCGGCCGGACGGCCGGCAGGTCTCAGTAGTCGGTCTCCACGCCGCCCTCGGCCACTCGCCGTTCCACGAACCCGTCCAACTCGGCCCGGCGATCCGGGTCCATCGGGGGTTCCTCGTGGGCGTCGATGAGCTGGTGGGCGATCCGTTCGGCCCGCTGGTGTGCCTCGACCCTGCCGCCCTCGTCCCAGCTCTCGAAGTTGCGCCAGTCCGAGACCATGGGGGCGAAGTGCTCGGTGGTGTAGCGCTCCTGGGTGTGGGCCGTGCCGAAGAAGTGGCCGGCCGGGCCCACCTCGGCAATGGCCTCGACGGCGAGGCTGGCGTCGTCGACGGTGATGGGCTCGAGCATGGAGGCAACCATGTTCAGGTTGTCGGCGTCGATGACCAGCTTCTCGTAGGAGGCCAGCAGGCCGCCCTCCAGCCAGCCGGCGCCGTGGAGGAGCAGGTTCACGCCACCCATCACCGCCCCCCACAGCGAGAAGACGCTCTCGTAGGCCGCCTGGGCGTCGACGCTGTTGGAGGCGTTCACGTTGGACGACCGGTAGGGGACTCCGTAGCGCCTGGCCAGCTGGCCCCCCACCAGGCAGGCCTTCCAGTACTCGGGGGTCCCAAAGGCCGGGGAACCCGAGCGCATGTCCACGTTGGAGGTGAAGCCCCCGTACATGACCGGTGCCCCCGGCCTCACGACCTGCGTGTAGGCGATGCCGGCCAGGGCCTCGGCGTTCTGGAGCACCAGGGCGCCGGCAACGGTGATCGGGGCCATTGCACCGGCCAGGGTGAACGGTGTGATCACGATCAGCTGGTTCCTGGCCGACATCTCCTGGATGCCGTGCAGCATCACGGTGTCGTAGCGCAGCGGCGTGCTGGCGTTGATCACCGACGTGATCGACGCCTCCTCGCAGATGGTGGCCTCGTCGACGCCCCTCGCTATGCGGGTCATCTCGATGGCGTCCAGGTTGCGCTGGCGACCGAGGCTGTAGACGAACGGCGGCTTGTCGGAGAGCGTCAGCTTGTCGTGGGTGGCGTGGAGGTGCCTGACCGAGGGGTGCAGGTCCATCGGTTCAACCGGGTAGCCGGCGGAGGTGTGGATGATGTTGAGGACCTGGGACATCTTGATGAGGTTCCGGAAGTCCTCGCGGTTGCCGTCGCGCCGGTCGCGTCCGAGGCCGGTGACGAACGGCGGGCTGGCCACAGTGGTGATCGCAATGCGGTCCCCGCCGATCGTCAGGTCGCGCTCCGGGCGGACCCCGTGCAGCGTGAACTCGGCCGGTGCGGTGGCCACCAGTGCCTGGACAAGGTCGGCGTCGAAGCGCACCCTGTCGCCGTCCACGTCCGCCCCGGCCTCGGCCAACTGGCGCCTGGCCATCTCGTCCAGGAAGTCGATGCCGGTCTCGGCCAGCACGCGAAGGGAGGCCAGGTGGATGGCCTCCAACTCATCGTCGGAGACGGCCCGTATGGGCTCGAAGCGCATGCGCGGCTGGGCGAACGGCCTCTGTTCGGCCACGATGTCGCGCCCCCTGGGGCGCCCCCCGGCGCTGCGACCGCGCCTGGTCACCGGCTGGTCCCCGAGCCTGGCCTGTAACCCAGCTCTGCCGAGATGGCATCGGCTCTCTTCAGGATGACGGCCGCAATGGCGTCTGCGAGGCGTGGCGTCGGGAACCTGTAGTTGGGCCCGTAGGCGTAGAGCGACCCGATCGCCCTGCCGCGGGTGTCCAGGATGGCCGCAGCACAACTGGCCAGGCCGGTCACGTACTCGCTGTCGGTCCAGATCACCCGCTCGGCCCTGGTCCTACGGATCCGTTCGCGGAGCTTGTCGGGGTCGGTGATGGTCGCCTCGGTGCAGGCCTCCAGGTCACCGGCCAGGAACTCCTCGACATCCTCGTCGGCCCAGGTGGCCATGACGGCTGTTCCTGCCGATCCTGCGTGCAGCGGGACGCTGGTTCCCGTCCAGTCCTCCGCCCGCACCGGCTTGGGGGCGTCCACCTGCCTAACGGTGACCGTGTCGCGTCCGACGAGGGTAGCCACGCACACGGCCTCGTTGAGGCCGGCCGCCAGTTCGGACAGGTGGGGCTCGGCAGCCGTGATCAGGTCGATTCCGGGGTTGGTGCCGTGGCCCATGCCCCGTACCAGGGGGCCGATCCGGTAGGTGCCGTCACCGGCGCGACTCAGCGCCTCGGCGCCCTCGAGGGTTCCCAGCAGCCTGGCCGCGGTGCTCACGGGAAGGTCGGCGCGCGCCGCCAGTTCCACCAGGCCCCCCGGCTGCCTCGCTGCCTCCTCCAGGAGCGAGAGGGCGCGTTCGACGCTCTGCACTGTTCCCATGCCGGGGGGGCACATTACCGGAATACGGAAATAGTGCAACCCCTTCCTGCTGGTCGGGAACAGCAGGGGCGGTGGGTCAGCCGGGCAGGTCCTCCGTCGTGGGCTGCGGGTCGGGCGAGGCCACGAGGTGCAGCTCGTCGCCCTCGTAGGGGTGGGCGCGTGCCACCTCCTCGTCCAGTTCGACGCCGAGGCCAGGCTCTGTCGAGGGGATGACCACCCCCTCCTCCCAGCAGATCGGGGTGGTCAGCAGGTCGGCGTGGAAACCGCTCCAGTTGCCGATGGACTCCAGGATCAGGAAGTTGGGCGAACAGGTCGCCAGGGCGATGTTGGCGGCCGCGACCACCGGGCCGCAGTAGCAGTGCGGCGCCAGCAGCGCCTGGTGCACCTCGGCCAGCGACGCCACCTTCTTGCCCTGCAGGATCCCCCCGCACCTGCCCAGGTTTGGCTGGATGATGGACGCCGCCCCGGCCCTGAGCACGGCGGCGAACTCGCCCACCGTCGTCAGCCTCTCGCCGGTGGCCACCGGGATGGTCGTGCCCGCGGCCACCCGGGCCATGCCGTCGACGTCGTCGGGCGGCACCGGCTCCTCGAACCAGAGTGGGTCGTAGGCCTCCAGCCGACGGGCCATGCGCAGCGCACCGGACGGGGTGAACTGGCCGTGGGTGCCGAACAGCAGGTCGGCCCTGTCGCCAACGGCCTCCCTGATGGCGGCCGTGTACCGCTCGGAGAGGTCCAGGCGCTGGAGCGACGGCTGGCGGCCGTCGAACACGGTGTAGGGGCCGGCAGGGTCGAACTTCACGGCGGTGAAGCCGCGCTCCACCTCCCTCACCGCCTGCTCGGCCGCAAGGTCCGGGTCGGCGTAGAGGTTGGGCCCGTCCTTGGGGGCGTAGGCGTCGTCCTCCGGTGGGTACAGGTAGGTGTACGAGCGCAGGCCCTCGTGCACCCGGCCGCCCAGCAGGTCGTAGACCGGCCTCCCGGCCTCCTTGCCGATGATGTCCCAGCAGGCCGTCTCGAGGGCGCTGGCCACCCCGCACAGGGTGGGGTCGGGGCGCAGCGAGTAGCCGCTGCCGATGGCCCTGCGCCAGAAGGCCTCGACGTCGAAGGGGCTGCGGCCCACGAGGTGCCGCTCGGCCACGTCCTCGATCATCTGCGCCACGAGGTGAGGCCCGACCGTGGACACGTAGGCCTCGCCCACACCCTTCACCCCACCGTCGGTGGTGAGCGTCACGAAGATGAAGTACCTGCCACCGTGGCGGGGCGGCGGATTGCCCACCACGAACGTCTCAACCTGGTCGACCTTCACAGGCGATTCCCTTCCCGGTCGCCGAGTCCGTCGAGCCCGTCGAGCCCATCGAACACAATGACGGAACGCACCACCTCGCCCCGGCGGACCTGCTCGAAGGCCAGGTCGATGTCGTCGAGGGCGTGTGTGGTGGTGACCATCCCGTCCAGGTCCAGGCTGCCGTCCAGGTAGTGGCCGACCAGGCGGGGCACGTCCACCGCAGGCCGGGCCGTTCCCATCTTAGAGCCCAGGATCGACTGGTTGGAACCGGCCAGCGAACCCGGGTCCACCTCCACGGTCACCCCGTCGGCCGGCATTCCGACCAGCACGATCGAGCCCATCGGCGCCAGCAGGTCGGCGGCCCCGGTGAAGGCAGCTGCTGCCGCGGTCGTCACGAGGACATGGTCGGCCAGGTGGCCTCCGGTGGCCTCGAGGAGCGTGGCAACGCCCCCGTCGGGGGAGGCCGCATGCGTCGCCCCCATGGCCAGGGCGGCCTGCCCCTTGTCCGGCAGCGGGTCGATGGCCACGATCGGACCGGCTCCTGCGATCCGGGCGGCCTGCACGGCCCCCAGCCCGACCCCACCGCAGCCCACCACCGCCACGGTGTCACCGGCTGCCACCCCGGCCGTGTTGCGCACGGCCCCGGCGCCCGTCATGACCCCGCACCCGAGCAGCGAGGCCGATGCAGCGGGGACACCGTCGGGGATCGGGACGACCTGGGAACGGTGTACCACCACCTGCTCCGCGAAGGCCCCGGTGTTGAGGCCCTGTGCGACCGGCTCTCCTCCGGCGGTCGCCAGCGGGCTGCCGCCGCCGACCGTGAGGTCGCCGGTGCAGGCCACCTCATGGCCCCGCAGGCAGGCGCGGCAGCGACCGCAGGACCTGACCAGGCAGACCACCACCCTGTCGCCCACGGCCAGGTCGTCCACACCCTCGCCGGCACGCACCACCCGTCCGGCCGCCTCGTGTCCAAGCACCACGGGGAAGTCGGCGGCCCAGGCGCCGTCCGCGTACATGAGGTCCGAGTGGCACACGGCGCAGGCCTCCACGGCAACCGCGACCTCGCCGGACCCGGGCGCGGCCAGGACCAGGCGCTCGATGGAGGTCGGCCTACCCGCACCGCGGGTCACGGCGGCCCACACCTCAACGCTCCCTTCGCCCGGCACGGCGCGCACGCTAGTCCCGTGGCGCGGTGGGCCCAGCCGAGCCGGATCCAGGAAGGCCGGGGGTGGCCGCCGTGCCGGGTGGCTGGCCCGGTCGGCTCAGCCCAGAACGACCTCGGCGACCTGCCGCAGGTCGTCGGGGCTGCGGGTGGAGACGTTGAGCATGGTCACGGGGCTGTCCTCCCAGGCCTGCAGGCGGTCCCGGATGCGCTCCGGCGGGCCGACCAGGCTGATCTCGTCGGCGAACTCGGTGGGCACGGTTGCCACCGCCTCCTCCCTGCGGCCCTCCAGGAACAGGTCCTGGATGCGCAGGGCCTCCTCCTCGAAGCCCATCCGGCCCATCAGGCGGGTGTGGTAGTTCTGGCCCCTGGCTCCCATGCCGCCTATGTAGAGGGCCACGGTGGACTTGACCGGGAGCAGCCCGGCCTCCACGTCGTCGGTGACCTGGAGGGTCACGTAGACGGCGATCTCGAATCCCTCCGGCCGGCCGGCAATGGCCTCCTCGTAGACCTCCTGCCTGTACGGCGAGTAGTAGAGGGGCAGCCAGCCGTCTGCGATGGCACACGTCTGGGCCACGTTCCTGGGTCCCTCCGCCCCGATGAAGATGGGGATGTCGGCCCGCAGGGGATGGGTCATCACCTTGAGGGGCTTTCCCAGGCCCTGGGACCCCTCACCCGTGTACGGGTGCTGGTAGAACTCGCCGTCGTAGGCCAGATGCTCCTCGCGGGCGAAGGCCCGGCGCAGGACCTCCACGTACTCGCGCGTGCGGGCAAGCGGCCTGTTGGACGGCTGCCCGTACCAGCCCTCTACAACCTGCGGGCCCGACACCCCGAGGCCCAGGATCAGGCGGCCGTCGCACAGGTGGTCCAGCGTGACGGCGTGCATGGCGGTCGCGGTCGGCGTCCGGGCCGCCATCTGCACGATCCCGGTGCCCAGCCGGATCCGCTCGGTGTGGGTGGCCAGGTAGGCCAGCGGCGAGAAGGCGTCCGAACCCCACGACTCGGCGCTCCACACCGTGTCGAACCCGAGCCGCTCGGCCTCCTGTGTGAGCGACACCAGGTCTGACGGCGGCCCTGCGCCCCAGTATCCCCACACCAGACCCAGCTGCATGGCGGGAGTCTGCCGCTACCCGAGTCCATGGTCCAAGTCGGACCCGCCGGCGGCCGGGGCAGTACCGTGCGGCCCGGTGGGGCCTGACCAGGGAGCAGCGCTGTGACCAGCCGACCGATAATCGAGCCCTTCCGGGTGCACACAGTCCAGGCCATAGCCATGCCGTCGAGGGAGGTGCGCGAGGAGGCCCTCAGGCGGGCCGACTACAACCTCTTCGGCCTCACCTCCGGCGAGGTCACCATCGACCTGCTGACCGACTCCGGAACCGGTGCGATGTCGACCAGGCAGTGGGCAGGGATGATGCTGGGCGACGAGTCCTATGCGGGCAGCAGCTCCTTCTTCAGGTTCGAGGAGGTGGTGCGCGACATCACCGGCTACAGCCAGGTCATACCCACCCACCAGGGCAGGGCCGCCGAGAAGATCCTCTTCACCACGCTGGTCGGTGGGGACCAGGTCGTTCCCAACAACAGCCACTTCGACACCACCAGGGCCAACGTCGAATACCAGGGGGCCGAGGCCCGGGACCTGGTGGCGGCGGAGGGCCTGGTGCCCTCCCACGTGGCACCGTTCAAGGGGAACATGGACATGGACGCCCTCCGGGCCACCCTTGAGGCCGACGGATCCAGGATCCCGCTGGTGATGATGACGGTCACCAACAACTCTGCCGGTGGACAGCCGGTCTCGATGGCCAACCTGCGGGCCGTGCGGGAGGTCTGCGACGAGTACGCCGTTCCCCTCTTCCTGGACGCCTGCCGGTTCGCCGAGAACGCCTGGTTCATCAAGACCCGGGAGGAGGGGTACGCGGACCGGACGCCCAAGGAGATAGCGCAGGAGATGTTCTCCCTGGCCGACGGCTGCACCATGTCGGCCAAGAAGGACGGCCTCGCCAACATCGGTGGCTTCCTGGCCCTCAACGATTCCGAGTTGGCCACCGAGTGCCGCAACCTGTTGATCCTCACCGAGGGCTTCCCCACCTATGGGGGGCTGGCCGGCTACGACCTGGAGGCCGTGGCCCAGGGCCTGGTCGAGGTGCTCGACGAGGACTACCTGCGGTACCGCACCCGCTCGATCGAGTACCTGGCCGAAAGGGTCTCGGCGGCCGGAGTGCCGGTGGTCCTGCCGGCAGGGGGACATGCCCTCTACATCGATGCCAGGGCACTCCTGCCCCATGTCCCGCCCAGCGAGTACCCGGCCCAGGCGGTCCTGGTCGAGCTGTACAGGGAGGGCGGCGTGCGCGGATCCGAGATCGGCTCCCTGACCTTCGGCGCCCCCCAGGACGACGGGACCGAACAGCCTGCAGCCATGGAACTGGTGCGCCTCGCCTTCCCGAGGCGGCTCTACACGCAGAGCCACACCGACTACGTCTCGGAGGTCATCCTGGACGTGGCGGCCAGGGCCGATTCCATCGGGGGTTACCGGATAGTCGAGCAGGCTCCCTGGCTGCGGCACTTCACAGCCCGGCTGGAACCGGTGGCGGAAGCCGGCGGTGGCTGACACCTTCCCGCGCCAGCAGGCACGCACCCGCAGGTTCACCTGCGGGGCGCCTCGCAGCGTAAGGGTGGCCTCCGACGGCAGCCGGGCGCTGTTCCTGCGTTCGGGCGCAGGTGACGACCCCGTCAACGCACTCTGGGTGCTCGACCCGGTCTCCGGGGAGGAGGCCCGGGTCGCCGATCCGGCCGACCTGCTGGCCGGGCCCGGCGGCAACCTGCCGGCTGCCGAGCTGGCACGCCGGGAGCGGGTGCGGGAGGTGGGCGCCGGGATCGTGGCCTACGACGCCCTGCCCGACTGTTCAAGGGCCTGCTTCGCGCTCGATGGACGGGTGTTCCTGGCCGACGTCTCGGGCGACGGGCGGGTGGTCGAGCTGCCTTCAGGCGGCGCGGCCTTCGACCCCCGGCTTTCCCCGGACGGGACGTCCGTGTCCTACGTCTCGGGTAGGAGCCTCCGGGTCACGGGTTCGGCCGGCGACCACCACCTGGTGGGTGGGGCCGACGTGGCGGTCTCGTGGGGCAGGGCCGAGTTCGTGGCGGCCGAGGAGATGGGGCGCAACCGGGGCCACTGGTGGTCCCCCGGGGGCGACCGCCTCCTCGTGTCGAGGGTGGACGTTTCGGGCGTGGAGGAGTGGTGGATCTCCTCTCCGGTGGACCCCGCAGAGCCGGCCCGTCCCATCCGCTATCCGGCGGCGGGTAAGGCCAACGCCCGGGTCAGCCTCTCGCTGATGCCCCCTGGCGGTTGTACCGTCGGTGGTGGCGTCGACGGTCTCGTAGACGTCGAATGGACCGGCGAGGGGGAGTTCGAGTACCTGGCGGGGGTGCGCTGGGAGGCGGGAGAACCCCTCACGCTCACCGTGCAGACCCGCGACCAGCGCACCATGGCCGTGCTCACCGTGGACCCCGGCTCGGGGCTCGCTACCGAGTGCTACAGGGTGGCCGACGGGCGCTGGGTGGAGCTGGTGCAGGGCGTCCCCCGCTGGTGGGAGGGGCGCCTCCTGACCGTCGAGGACCTCGGCGATACCCGTCGGTTGGTCCTGGACGGCGAGCCGCTCTCCCCCGAGGGCCTTCAGATCCGGTCAGTGGTGGGGGTGGTCGGTGACAGGGTGCTGGTGTGTGCCACGACGGACCCGCTGGACGTGGATGTCGTGGCGGTCGCCAGGGACGGATCGGTCGACGTGGTGTCGGCCGGGGGCGGCGTCCGCTCGGCCGTGGTGGGTGGGGGAACTGTGGCCGTCTTGGTGGAGGGCATGGGCGGTCAGTCGCTGACAGTGGCGGGCCACATGGTCGCCTCGGCCGCCGAGGAGCCGTTTGTCTCCCCCTCGCCGGGGTTCCACGTGGTGGGGGAGCGCTCGATCAGGGCGGCCGTGCTCTTCCCCTCCGACCACGACGGGTCGCCGCTGCCGGTGCTCATGGACCCCTACGGAGGGCCCCACGCCCAGCGGGTGCAGCGGTCCCGGGGGCAGTTCCTCACCTCTCAGTGGTTCGCCGACCGGGGCTTCGCAGTGGTGGTGGCCGACGGACGGGGTACCCCCGGTAGGGGCCCGGAGTGGGAGCGGGCCGTGTGGGGAGACCTGGCCTCACCGGTCCTGGAGGACCAGGTGGACGCCCTCCACGCCCTGGCCGCGGCCGACCCACGCCTCGACCTGTCGCGGGTGGCCGTGCGGGGCTGGTCGTTCGGGGGCTACCTGGCGGCGCTGGCCGTCCTGAGGCGGCCCGACGTGTTCCACGCGGCCGTGGCCGGGGCACCCGTGACCGACTGGCGCCTCTACGACACCCACTACACCGAGCGGTACCTGGGCCATCCGGAGGCGCACCCCGGTGCATACGAGCGCACAGGCCTGTGCGCCGAGGCTGCGTCGCTGACCCGACCGCTGCTGCTCATCCACGGCCTGGCCGACGACAACGTTGTGGCGGCCCACACGCTGTCCCTCTCCCGGGCCCTGCTGGAGGCCGGGCGGCCCCACAGCGTGCTGCCCCTCTCGGGGGTCACGCACATGACCCCACAGGAGGAGGTGGCCGAGAACCTCCTGCTTGTGCAGTTGGACTTCCTGGAGGACGCCCTGGACCTCGGCCCGTCACGGGCCCAGGTGTTGTAGCCAGGGACGCCCGCCCCAGCGCTGGCTAGGGCGCCGTCCAGCCTCCGTCCACGAGCAGCACGTGCCCGGTGATGTAGGAGCCGGCGTCGGAGGCCAGCAGCAGCTAGACAGCCGTCCAGCCTCCGTCCACGAGCAGCACGTGCCCGGTGATGTAGGAGCCGGCGTCGGAGGCCAGCAGCAGTAGGGCGCCGTCCAGCTCGTGCAGCTGGCCGCCCCTGCCCATCGGGGTACCAGATTCCACGTAGGTTCGTCCGGCGTCGTCGTGGAACATCTCGTCGCTGTTCATCTCGGTCTCGAACCAGGCCGGTGCCAGGGCGTTCACGCGGATGCCCCTGCGGGCCCACTGGGCGGCAAGCTCCCGGGTCAGGTTGTGGAGGCCGCCCTTGGCCGCGGCGTAGCCCGGGACTCGGAGCCGTCCACCGGCCCCCTCGCCCAGGATCGAGCCCAGGTTCACCACTGCGCCGGGGTGGTCGTTGGCGATCCACCATCGTGCCGCCCTGCGGGCCAGCTCGTAGGGGGCGACAAGGTCCACCTCGAGCTCGTGGCGGAAGCCGTCGGCGTCGTCGTCCACCGCCGGAACGACACGCGAGATGCCGGCGTTGTTCACGAGCACGTCCAGGCGGGCGTAGTGGTCAATCGTCGTGTCGATGAGGTGCTGGGGACCGTCGGGGCTGGCCACGTCGACGCCGACGGCCAGGGCGTCGGGGAGCTCGGCGGCCAGGGCCTCCAGGCGTTCGACCCGGCGGGCGGCCAGCACGACCCTGGCGCCCGCGCCGGCCAGCACCCTGGCGAAGCGCTCACCCAGGCCGGAGCTGGCGCCGGTTACCACGGCGACCCGGCCGTCCAGCCTGAAGCGGTCGAGGGCCCGGTCGGGAGGCTGGGGTCGGGGCTGGTCGGTGGGCTGGTTGCGGGGCTTGTCAGTGGGCTGGTCGGTGGATTGGCCCTGGGAGGGGCCGGCGGGCTGGTCTGTGGCCATGGGGGCAGACACTAGGACCTATCCGTGCGCGGCCGGCATGCCCGGGTGCCGTGGCCTGCGCGGGCGCTGCTGGTCAGGTCGGGTGTCGGGCTCGTGAGGCAGGGGAGCTTCGCCCGGGCGCCGTGGGCACCTGCGGCCACGGGCCTGTTCCGGGGCGGCTGTCACACCCCTTGGACATGATGGATCCATGTCGGACAGTGCAGACCTTGATCACATGGTTCCAGGCGGTGTCACACCCTGTCCGTACGGTGTGGCCATGGATACCAGCGGCGATAGGGCCCCGCAGGTGCAGGGCCCGGGGGCGTTCTGGTCGAGGGTCTCGGGCATCCTCGGTGGCCTCGACTGGGGCTCGATGCCGCCTGGAACGCGCAGCGAGTGGTTGGCGGTTCTCTCCAACGTCGAGGGTGCCGTGGCCGCCACACGCGCCAGGGCGATCGCCCACGATGCCGGCAGCAAGGGTGCCGCCGAGCGCACGGCCGAGTTGGTGCGTGCCACCGGCATGTCGGGCCGCGACGCCGCAGCGGCCGTCAAGGTGGCCGACGCCCTGACCGCAGCGCCCGCGGTGGTCGGGGCGCTGGCCTCCGGAGCCATCACCACGGGCCATGTCGAAGCCATGTCGCGTGACCTGCCCGCCGACCACCGTCGCACGGCCATGGCCGACCCGGCGGTGCTGGCCTCGGCCATGGCCAGCGGCGTCGACGGGTTCAGGGCCGAGGTTCGCGGGTGGAAGGCCCACGTCGACCGCGACGTCGAGGGCAGGCGCCTGGCCGCCAGCCAGCAGGCCAGGCGCAGCGCCGGCTGGCACACCGCCCCTGACGGCATGGTCCACCTGCGCGCCGAGCTGGCGCCTGATGCAGGCGCCGTCGTTGTCGGGGCGCTCAGGTCGACCTCCGAACGCCTCTGGCGGCGGGAGGACGACCGCGAGGTCGACCCGTCCGATCCGGCCCGGGGTCGCAGCGTCGCCCAGCGCAACGCCGACGCTGTCCTGAAGATGGCCGAACTGGTCAACGGCGCCGACGGCCCGTCGGGGCCGCCCCGCGTCGACCTGGTGGTCATCGCCGACAACGACGCCCTGGCCACCCGGGTGCAGGGGTCTCACGGGTTGGAGGTGTCCGGTGGCGTGTCGACGGGTGGGTCCAACGCGTCTCGCGGGCTGGAGGCTTGCGGCGACGGGTCGGCCGGTGTGCTCGACGGGTCCCGTGGGTTGGAGGTGTCCGGTGGCGTGTCGGCCGGTGTGTCCGACGGGTCTCGCGGGCTGGAGGCTTCCGGCGATGGGTCGGCCGGTGTGCTCGACGGGTCGCGCGGGAGTGAGGTGTCCGGTGGCGTGTCGACGGGTGGGTCCAACGGGTCTCGCGGGCTGGAGGCTTGCGACGACGGGTCGGGTGGGTTGGAGGCATCTGGCGATGGGTCGGTCGGCGCGCTCAACGGGTCCCACCGCTGTGAGACCTCCGACGGCATCCCGCTCACGGCAGCTGCCGTGAGGCGCCTGGCCTGCGAGGCAGGCGTCATACCGGCCGTCATGGGAGGCTTCAGCCAGGTGCTGGACCTGGGTCGGCGCACCCGCACGGTCACGCCCGCCCAGCGCGCGGCCCTCGTCGTGAGGGACGGTGGTTGCATCTTCCCGGGTTGCGACCGGCCCGAGTCGTGGTGCGACGCGCACCACGTGATCCACTGGCTCGAGCTGGGCCCCAGCGGCCTGTGGAACCTGGTGCTGTTGTGTTCGGCCCACCACCGTGCCGTCCACGAGGGCGGTTGGGCCCTCGCCCACGCCGACCGAAGAACCCCGGCGACGGGCCGACTCGTGTTCACCGATCCGACCGGCCAGGAGATGGCACCAGAGCGGCGGAGCGCCAGGCATCGGGGCCGATCCAACCAGCCAGCCGGGCGGTGATGGGTGGACCGGTAGGGGGGCCCATCCGGCCGGTGGTGGGCGGGCTAGCGCTCCCGGACGCGGGCGGTAGTGGTTCGGCCCTCCGGCCAGCGGGCCTCGGCCAGCGTCCCCGGCCAGCGGGCCTCGGCCGCGGCCCTAGGCCGGGTGGGCGGTGATCTCGGTGGCCTTCACAGCCGCCCACACCCTGGCCCCGGGCGCCAGCTCCAGGGCGTCCACGGCCGCCGGCGTCACCTCGGCCACGAGGGGGAGCGGACCCTCGAGAACCACGCGGACCCTGTCGAAGGCTGGTTCGAGTTCGGCGACCGTCGCACGCCACACGTTGCGGGGGCTCCCGTCGGGGATGGTCCTGTAGAGGGCCACGGCAACCGGTGGCACGACGAGGTGCACCGGTCCTCTGGCCGGCTCCCCCAGCACCACGAGGGCCCCCCGATCGGTGGTGGCGGTGTCGCCGTCGGCCACCGCGTCGATCGTGTTGAGGCCGGCCAGAGAGGCCGCGTACCTGGTCGCCGGCCTTGACCTGACCTCGGCCGGGCTGCCGTCATGGGTGACCTGCCCACCCTCCAGCACGACCAGGCGGTCGGCCACTGTCGCAGCCTCCACCGGGTCGTGCGTCACCAGCAGCGTCGTCCTGCCGCCGGCGGCAACCAACCCGTCGATCAGATGCTGCGAGTCGACGTCGAGGGCTGTGGACGGCTCGTCCAGGAGGAGCACCGCCGGTTCGGATGCGATGGCCCTGGCCAGCGCCACGCGCTGTGCCTGACCGCCGGAGCAGGCCGACGGGTTGCGGTTTGCCAGGCGTCCCAGGTCGAGGACGTCGATTGCCGCTGCCACCGATTCCGGGGTGGCCCTGGGGCTGAAGCCCACGTTCTGGCCCACGGTCATGTGGGGGAAGAGCAGGCGGTCCTGGGGAACCCAGCCCACCGAGCGCCGGTGGGGCTCGACGAAGGTGGAGGTGCCGGGCCTGTCGACCGTCGTCCCGTCCAGGTCCAGCCGCCCGTCGTGCAGGGCCATCAGCCCGGCCAGCAGCCGGAGGAGGCTGCTCTTGCCGGCGCCGTTCGGTCCCAGCAGGGCCACCGTCTCGCCGGGTCCGACCGCCAGGCCCACCCTGAGTTCCAGGTCGCCGAGCCGGGTCGTTCCCGAGAGGCTGATGCCGCCCACGGGGCCTCCCCCTGCCGGGCCTCCCCCTGCCGGGCCTCCCCCAACGGCCCCGCCGCCCGCGACCGCGGCGTTCACGACTGCGACGCCCCGGACCCGGGCCTCGAGCGCATCCCCGGCACCCACCGGTCCCTCATCGGAAGGAGCACGGCCAGGGAGACGGCCAGCATCACAAGGCTCAGGGCCAGGGCCTCCTCAGGGTCACGCTCGAGGGCCAGGAAGGTGGCCAGGGGCAGCGTCTGGGTACGGCCAGGCAGATTGCCGGCGAAGGTGATCGTGGCGCCGAACTCGCCCAGGGCCCTGGCCCAGGCCAGCGCCGTGCCGGCCGCCATGGCGGGCAGCAGCCTCGGGAGGGTGACCCGGCGAATTACCCTGATGGGGCCGGCGCCCAGCGTGCCGGCCATCTGCTCCAGCTCGTCGCCTCCAGACGCCAGGGCACCCTCGACGGCCAGCACGTAGAACGGCATGGCCACGAACACGGCGGCGACCACGGCCCCGGCCGTCGTGAAGGGCAGGGTCACCCCGAACCAGGCTTCCAGCCACTGTCCGGCCAGGCCCCGCCTTCCCAGGGCGAACAGCAGGGCGGTTCCGCCGACCACCGGGGGCAGGACCATCGGCAGCAGCACCAGGGCCCTCACGAGCCTGCGACCTGGCAGGTCGGCCCTGGCCAGCACCCAGGCCAGGGGGGTGCCCAGCACCACCACAACGGCCGCGGCGAGGAGGCTCACGGCCAGGGACAGGAGCAGCGGTTCCACGACGCTCTCCCTGGTGAGCAGGTCGCCCAGGCCCGACCAGGGGGTGCGTTGGACGAGGCCCACCAGCGGAAGGGCCAGGAACGCCACGGCCGCCGTGGCCACGGCCACCACCGACCGGGGAGCCCGCATCAGCCGGTCCCGCCCGTGGCGAAGCCGTGGCCGGCCAGGATCTCCCGGGCCCGGGCCGAGCCGAGGAACGCCAGGAAGGGGAGCGCCCTGGCGGTCGTGGCCGCGGCCGAGTAGGTGACGCAGGGGCAGTCGTCGGACTGGGGCCAGGCCTCCTCCACCCTCGGGGCAGAAGCCACGTCGGTGGCGTAGACCACCCCGACGTCGGCCTCGCCCAGGACCAGCCTGGAGAGGACGGCCCTGACGCTGGCCTCCATTGAGTCGGCCCGGATGTCCACGCCCATCCCGGCCGTGGCCCTGCCGCAGGGGACGGCCTCGTCGCAGACGACGACCCGCAGGTCCGGCCGTGCCAGGTCGCCCCTGCCGGTGACGCCCGCAGGGTTGCCCGCAGGAACGGCGACGACGAGCCGGTTGGAGGCGAAGTCCGACGCAGGTGCAGCGGTGGCCATCCCGTCGAGCAGGCGGGGGTCGGCGGTCAGGAAGGCGTTGGCGGGGGCACCGTCGCGGATCTGGGCTGCCAGGTGGTTCGAGCCCCCGTAGACGGCGGTGACGCCCGTTCCGGTCTGGGCCGTGTAGGCAGCGGCGAGTTCGGGCAGCACGTCGGTGAGCGAGGATGCCGCCAGCACGGTGATGCCGGTGACGTCGTCTGCACCGGATCCGCCACAGGCCGACAACGTGGCAATGGGAAGCACAGCCATGAGCAGGGCTGCCGCCCAGCTCCTCACCCGGGCCGTTCCACGACCACGTTGGTGGCCTTCACGACCGCCAAAGCCAGGACTCCCGGTTCCAGCCCCAGGTCGTCGACGGCCTCTGCGGAGATGAGCGAGACCACCCTGTGGGGCCCCGCCTGCACCTCCACCTGGGCCATCACCGTGTCGCGCACCACCCTGGTCACGAGGCCCGTGAAGCGGTTGCGGGCCGACAGGGCACCCCCGGCGCCTCCAGAGGCTCCGCCACCTCCGCCACCCGGCTCGTCCGCCAGGTCCTGGGCTAGGACGGCCAGGTCGGCACCGTCCACCAGCCTGTGGCCCCCGGGGGTGCGGGTGGTGGCGATGCGGCCGGCATCGGCCCAGCGCCTCATGGTGTCCGGGCTGACACCCAGCAGTTGCGCAGCTTCACCCATTCGAAACTGGTACATGCACGAGAAACTAGCAAGAAACCGAGTAGGCCGTTGCAGCGGGACGTCCAGGGTGCACCGGATCCACCGGGTCGGGTCACCGGGGAGAATCCTGCCGTGGGTGGATCCGTGTCTCGGCGAAGGTCATTCCCACCGGGTCGTGCCACCGGGGAGAATCCTGCCGTGGGGGTTACCGGTGGGCCGGCGTCCACCCGTGCGGCCGGGTGCTGCCCGCGGCCATCAGAGTTAGGGTGCGCCCATGAGCCACCCTGTCCACTTGAAGAAGCTGGCCGAGCGCCTCGACGAGTACGGCGCAGCGGCCTTCGTGGTCACGGTGGGTGACGGGGGCGTGCCCAAGGTGGTCCACGTCCCGGTGGCGTGGGACGGCCAGGTGCTGCGCTGCACGCCCGGTGGCGGGACGCTGCGGAACCTGGGATCGCCCGCGCCGGTGACGCTGGTGTTCCCCGGACCGGCCGAGGATGGCTTCAGCATGCTCGTCGACGGCTCGGGCACGGCCGCAGGCGAGGTGGCCGTGATCACCCCCACGAGCGCTGTACTTCACCGCCCGGCACCGGAGCAGCCCGGCGACGACGCCGCCTGCTGAACCCGCTTCCCGCTGACCAGCCGGCCTGCCACTCTCCGGGCGCCCCCGAAAGCCCAGCTACACACTCTCTGGGCACCCGGTTCACCCCGGCCACCTACTCCCTGGCCACCCGGTGGCCGGGTTCCACCTCTTCCAGCGTGACCAGCTCCGGGCCCTCGCCCGGCGGCCACACCGGGCTGGGTATCTCGCCGGTCAGCAGCGGGCGTTCCCGCCGCTGGCGCGGGTCGGCGATGGGGACGGCGTCCAGCAGCCGCTTCGTGTAGGAGTGCCGGGGGTTGCCGAACACCTGGGAACGGCTGCCGATCTCGACCACCTGGCCCAGGTACATGACGGCTACCCGGTGGGCGATGCGCTCGACCACCGCCAGGTCGTGGCTAATGAACAGGTAGGACAGCCCCAGTTCCCGCTGCAGGTCCAGCATCAGGTTCATGACCTGGGCCTGCACCGAGACGTCCAGGGCCGACACGGCCTCGTCGGCAATGACCAGTTCAGGGTTGAGGGCCAGGGCCCTGGCTATGCAGATGCGCTGCCGCTGGCCGCCGGAGAACTGGTGGGGGAAGTTCTTCATCATTCGCCGCTGGAGGCCGACCAGCTCGAACAGCCGTCCAACCTGGTCCTCCACATCGCCGGCCTTCCCGATGCCGTGGACCTCGAGCGGCTCGGCAACCGCCCTGCCTACCCGGACCCTGGGGTCGAGGCTGGCGAACGGGTCCTGGAAGATGATCTGGAGGGTTCGCCGGTGGGGCCTCATGGCCCTGGGGCCGAGGTGGGTGATGTCGGCCCCCTTCAGGAGGACGGCACCTGAGTCGGGTTCGTGGAGCCGCACCATCAGGTTGGCCAGGGTGGACTTGCCGCAGCCGCTCTCACCCACCACGGCGAGGGTCTCGCCGTGGTCGACGTGGAGCGACACGTTCACAACGGCGTGCACGACGGCGTGGCCGTCAGCCGGGAACCTCTTGGAAATATCGCGCACCTCGACCAGGGGAACCCGTGCGTCGGCTGGTCCAGTCCGGGTGTCGGGACCTGTCGTGGGACCAGTGTCCGTAGCGGGGGGGTAGGCCGTCCCGGTCACGCCAGGCTCCCGGCCAGGTGGAAGGGCTCGGGCTGATCCTTGCCGGCCATGCTGCCGAGGCGCGGCACGGCACTCAACAGGGCCTGCGTGTAGGGCTCCTGTGGATCGTGGAAGATGGCTTCGACGGCACCCTGCTCGACCACCCAGGAGCGGTTCATGACGACCACCCGGTCGGCCACCTCTGCCACCACGCCCATGTCGTGGGTAATGAGCATCACCGCCGTCCCGGTCTCTACCTGCAGCTGCCTGATGAGGCCCAGGGTCTGGGCCTGGATGGTCACGTCCAGCGCCGTGGTGGGCTCGTCGGCGATCAGCAGTCGTGGCCCGCAGCACAGGGCGATGGCGATCATGACCCGCTGGCGCATGCCGCCCGACATCTCGTGGGGGTACTGGCCGATGCGCTTGTCGGCCTCGGGTATCCGCACCAGGTCGAACATCTCCCTGGCCCGGCCCGTGGCGGTCGCCTTGTCGAGGCCCTCGTGGACGCGCAGGGCCTCGGCGATCTGCTCTCCGACCGGGAAGACCGGGTTGAGGCTGGTCAGCGGCTCCTGGAAGATCATCGAGATGTGGTTGCCCCGGATGTCATGCATCGTCCGCTCGCTCTGGGCCAACAGGTCGATGACCTCGCCGTCGGGCATCTCGAAGTCGACCCGACCGCGGGTGATCCTGGCCCTGGTGCCCAACTCGACCAGGCGCATGATCGACAGGGCGGTGACCGACTTGCCCGAGCCCGACTCGCCAACCACGGCCAGCGTCTCGCCCGGCTGGATGTCGAAGCCCACCGCCTCGACCGCTGTGAACTCGTCGAAGGTCACCGTGAGGTCGTCCACCGAGAGGAGCGCCACGATCAGCGCCCCCTCAGCTTGGGGTTGAAGGCGTCCTGGAGGCCGTCGCCGATCAGGCTTATCGACAGCACCGTGAAGAAGATGGCGAAACCCGGGAAGGTCACGGTCCACCAGGCCTCGAGGATGTAGCCCTTGTTGTTGCCGATCATCGAGCCCCAGCTGATGGTGCTGGTGTCGCCCAGGCCCAGGAAGGCCAGGCCGGCCTCGAACAGGATGGCGATGCCCACCGTGAGCGTTGTCGCCACCAGCAGGGGGGGCATGGCGTTCGGGAGGATCGTGCGGAGCATGATCCGGATGTCGCCGCAGCCGATGGCCCTGGCCGCCTTGACGAACTCCATCTCGCGGACCCGCAGGAACTCGGCCCTGGTCAGCCTGGCCGCCGCAGGCCATGACACCAGGCCGATCGCCAGGGCCACGGTGCGGGCCGAGGGCTCCAGCAGGGTCACGAGGACCATGGCGAAGAGCAGGGCAGGCAGCACCTGGAAGATCTCGGTGAGGCGCATGAGTGCCGAGTCGATCCAGCGGCCGTAGTAGCCGGCCAGGCTTCCGATCACCAGGCCGATGGTCATGCTCATGCTGGCCGCCACGGCGCCGACAACGAGGGTGGTCCGGCCGCCTCCGATGATGCCGGCCAGGATGTCTCGGCCCAGGTAGTCGGTGCCCAGCCTGGGGGCGAGCGGGTCGCCGGGAGGGGAGAAGGGCCGGGCGATCATCTTGCTGGCCTCGGTGCCGTAGATGCCGGGGCCGAAGATCGTCACCAGGATGATGAAGGCGAACATGGCCAGGCCGACCACGGCCGCCTTGTTCCGCAGGAACATGCGGAAGGCACCGCGTCCGCTGGCCTCCACGGCCTCGAGGGCCACGCCCATGTCGGTCACCGGGCGGCTCCCCGGCCCAGGCACTCCTGACCACGGGTCATGCGTCTCATCGGACAGCCCCCACGGCCGCGACAGGCCTCGCCTGCCCGCCGGCCGGCCGCCTCACCGGGCGCCCCCCACCCTGATACGCGGGTCGATCAGCCGGTAGAGCAGGTCGGTCAGCAGGTTGGCGACTATCACCAGCGCCGCCGAGGCGATGAGCAGCCCGAGCATGGTCGGGGTGTCGCGGCGCATGATCGACTCGAACGCCAGGCGTCCCAGCCCGGGCCAGTTGAACACCGTCTCCACCAGCACCGCCCCGGAGAACAGGGCCCCGAACTGCAGGCCGGCGATGGTGACCACGGGGATGAGGGCGTTGCGCAGGGCGTGCCTGTAGACGACGACCCGCTCGCTGACGCCCTTGGCCCTGGCCGTTCGGATGTAGTCCGACTCCAGGACCTCCAGCATCGAGGCTCGGGCCAGGCGCGAGTAGTAGGCGAGGTAGATGATGCCGAGGGTTGCGGCCGGAAGGATGAGGTGCTCGATGAGGTCCAGCGTCTCGCCGAACCAGTTTCCCTCGTAGCGGACGTCCTCCATTCCCGACACGGGGAGCAGGTGCCACTTGGAGGCGAACAGGACTATGAGCATGATGCCCGTCCAGAAGACCGGCAGGGCGTAGCCCACCAGGCTCATCACCGTGACGCCGTGCGAGGTGAGGCTCTCGGGCCGGCGGGCGGTGAAGACCCCGAGCAGCACGCCGAACGTCATGGCCACCGCCAGCGACGTCGCAGCCAGCAGCACGGTGGCGAAGAGGCGGTCCAGGATCAGGTCCAGGACAGGTGAGTTGAAGAAGAACGACTCACCCAGGTCGAGCCTGGCGATGCTGCCCAGGTAGGCCAGCAGCTGCACCAGCAGGGGGCGGTCCAGGCCGTAGTCGGCCCTGACCCGCGCCAGGAACTCCGGGTCGCCCGAGCCCTGCTGGCCTGCCAGCACGAGGGCGGCGTCGCCCGGGGCTATCTGGATCAAGAGGAAGTTCAGGACCACGACCGCGAACAGCAGTCCGATCGCCTGACCCAACCTGATCCCGATGCCCCGGGCGAGTGCCTTCACCTCGTTTTCTCTAGCAGGTACCTGCCTTGTCTGATCGTGTCCGGTCGTTGGCTACCGGTTCAGCCAGGTGTCGTGCATGGAGGTCAGGGTCCCCCACGGGCCATCCGGCATCCCCATCACGTCGGCCTGGTGTGCGCCGTAGATGGGCAGGGCGTTGATGTAGTAGAAGGGCAGCTCCTCGGCGGTGATCGCCTGGAACTCGTTGTACATATCCCTGCGGGCCTCGAAGTCCGGCTCTGTCGCAGCGGCGTAGAGCAGCTCGTCGACCCGCTCGTTGCAGTACGAGGAGTTGTTGACGAACACACCGGGCTTGATGTTGTCGCAGACGTATGCACGCTGCACCCCGATGACCGGGTCGCCCCAGTTGAAGTAGGCGGTCATGGTCATGTGCCAGGCCTCGGGTCCTCCGAAGAAGATGCCGGCCCACGAGGGCAGGTCGGCGGCCTGGATGACCTCCATGTTGATGCCAACCTCGGCCACGGCCTGGGCGATGTACTCGGCCACGTTGCGCTGCTGCTCGTCGGGACCCGGGATGTAGTTGATCGTCAGGTCCAGGCCGTCTGCGTAGCCGGCCTCGGCCAGCAGGGCCCGTGCCTTGTCCAGGTCCACGTCGTAGCGCTCCACGTCCGGGTTGTAGAACGGGCTTCCCGGGTGGATGCCCGCCAACTGCTCCTGGGTCTGGCCCTGGTGCAGCTGGCCGATGATGTGGTCGCGGTCGATGGCGTAGGCGATGGCCTGGCGCACCCGCAGGTCGCTGATGACCGGATGGGCCGTGTTGAACTGCACGGCGTTCGTCGAGCCCACGCCGAACATGGCCGTCGGGTCCAGCACCAGGTCGGGGTTCTCGGCGACCCGCTGGCTGTTCAGCACGCTGGCGAAGCCGGCGGCGTCGATCTCGCCGTTCTCCAGGCCCAGCATCATCGTGTTCTCGTCGGGCGTGATGTTCAGGATGATCTCGTCCAGGTGCGGCCGGCCCTCGATGAAGAAGTCGTCGTACTTCGTGAGCACGATCTTCTCGGAGGGGGCGTACTCGGTGAGCACGAACGGACCCGATCCGATCACGTCCTCCTTGTTGCGGGCGTGTCCCTTGATCTCCTCGATGGGTGTGCCGTCGTCGAAGATGTGCTTCGGGATGATCGGCAACAGGACGTCCGACAGGGCCACCAGCAGCGCCGGGTGGGGGTTGCTCATGTTGAGCACCACCGTCGTGTCGTCGGGGGTGTCCACGCTCTCGATCGGGGCCAGCATCCCCGTGAAGGGGTGGTTGGCCTGCGTCACGGCGATCGAGTAGGCCACGTCAGCCGAGGTGATGGGCTCGCCGTCGTGGAACGTCGCCCCCGCCACCAGGTTGAAGGTGGCCGTGAGCTGGTCGTCGGAGATGTCCCACGACTCGGCCAGGTACGGATGGGCCTGCCAGTCGCGGTCCAGGGTCACCAGCGCGGCGAAGACCTTGGAGCTGGGCCAGCCGATTCCGACGCCGGACTGCACGCCGTGGTTGACGTGCTGGCCCACCTGGTTGGTCGCCATCACCAGCGTGCCGCCAGCCTTGGGCCGCAGGCCAGGCACCACCAGGTGGCCTTGGCCGAGGCTGGAGCCTCCGGGTGTGAACTCGTAGACGACGT
>CAYFOV010000021.1:0-35870 GCA_964344855.1 uncultured Candidatus Nemicrothrix sp. | reverse complement strand
CGGGGGCTCTACGGGCGGGGGCTCCACGGGCGGGGGCTCCACGGGCGGGGGCTCGCCGAGGGATTCGAACGGTGGTTCGGCCGTCTCCCCTCGGGAGTCAGGGCTGTCGTCTGGTGGCTGTGGGATGCCGTCCGCGCCTCCGGTGTCCATGCCCGACGCGTTCACCTTCCGGTTCCAGTGTGGAACGCGTTCATCCTCCGGCCCCCATGCCCACAGCGCACATCGCAGGGCAGTCTGGCCGGATCGCCCTGTGGGTCGCTAGGGGAAAACCCCTGCAATCACGGGGAAAACCGGGGGATGGACCAGGGGTGGTTCTGTGGAGCCGGCTGTGGACTCCGGCCGACAGCTGGGGACAACAGCCAGGGTGCACGGGCTCAGCCCTCGGCCTGCACCTCTACGCCGATCGGCACGGCCACCTCCGGGTGGAGTTGGACGGTGAACTCGTGCACGCCGGTGTCCTTCACCGCCGGGCCCACCACCTGCGCCTGGGCAATCTCGATCCCCGCCTGGGTGGCCAGGGCGCCGGCCACGTCGGCCGGGCCCACCGATCCGAACAGCCGGCCCTCGGCCGAGGCCTTGGCGGCAACGGTCAGCACAAGCCCGGCTATGCGGCCGGCCACGACCTCGGCATCGGCCCGCTCGGCGATCGAAGCCAGCTCGCGCTTGCGCTGCATGGCCTCGGCCTGGGCCGCCACGCCGGGGACAGCCTCGATGGCCAGGCCGTGAGGAACCAGGTAGTTGCGCGCGTAGCCGCGGGCCACGTCGACGATGTCGCCGGTCCGGCCGAGGCCGTCCACGTCGCTTCGCAGGAGGACCTTCACCCCTCACCCCCCACGCCGGCCGGCTCGGTGTTCTCACCCGAGCCGGTGTCAACGAACTCCTCCGGTGCCTCGGAGGCTGCCGGGTCCGGTGCGGCGTCGGCCTGTGTGCCGGGCGGCGGCGCCGTCGGCCGCGGGGGTGGGCCGTCAGCCCTTGGTGCCCGGTCGTCGCCACGACGATCTCGGCGCTGGGTGGTGACCCTGTTCGTGTACGGGATCAGGGCCATCTCGCGGGCGTTCTTCACCGCCCTGGCCACCTCCCGCTGCTGGCCGGCGTCATTGCCGCTGATCCGGCGGGCCTTGATCTTGGCCCGTTCCGAGACGAACTTGCGCAGCAGTTCGGTGTCCTTGTAGTCGACGTAGTCGACCTTGGCGATGGTCAGGGCGCTGACCTTCTTCTTGCCGCGCCTCGTGATCTTCTTGCCCTTGCCGCGCCTGGCAGGGGACCTGCGTGCCATCAGAAGGGCTCCTCGTCACTCGGGTAGCCGGCTGCGGGTTGGCCGCCGCCGGATGGGGCCTGTGCGCCGCCCTCGCCCCTGAACTCGTTGCGGGTGACCTCGGCGGTGGCCCACCTCAGGCTGGGGGCGACCTCGTCGGCGATGATCTCCACCTTCGAGCGCCGCTCGCCCTCCTGGCTCTCCCAGGACCGCTGGTCGAGGCGACCGTACACGACGACGCGGTTGCCCTTGCTGAGCGACTCGGCCACGTTCTCGGCCAGGTTGCGCCAACAGGTCACGTCGAAGAACGAGACGGTCTCCTCGCCGTCCTGGTTCTTGCGGTTCCAGGCCAGGCCGAAGTTGGCCACAGCCGCACCACCCGGGGTGAAGCGGAGTTCGGGGTCGCGGGTGACGTTCCCTACGACGGTGACGGTGTTGTCGAATGCCATGTTGTTCTCCTTGGTCAGCCGGCCTCGGCCGGCACGGCCTCGCCGATCAGGCCGCGCCTGGCGGCCTCGTCGTCGGGAAGTCGGAGGATCTTGTGGCGGACCACCTCACTGCGGTCTGCAAGCCGGAGGATCCGGTCGGTGGAAGCCAGGTCGTTGGCTTCGGTCACCACCTCGAGGACCACGTAGAAGCCCTCCCACTTGTGGTTGATCCGGTAGGCGAACCTGCGCCTACCCCACGGCTCCGTGTCGAGGGCGGTGGCGACCCGCCCGTTCTCGGCCTCGATGTTCTCGGTGATCCTCGACCGCCAGGCCGACACGGCCTCCTCGTCGAGGTCGCCGTCAAAGATGACCATCAGTTCGTAGACCCGCATTGCAGGTGCTCACCTCCTGTGGACTCGGACCCCTTCGGGCCCGGGGCCCCTCGTGGGGCAGGGGGACTGGGTTTTGGCACCTCCGGAGAGGAGCGCTCAAAGGCTACCGGCGGAGGCGTTACATCCACGCCGACATCATGCCGACGGCCTGTGACAGGGCCCGCTGGGCCAGCCGGGGATCCTGTCACAGGGCCTCGGCCGGGAGCCGGGGCACCGCCCTCCCCTTTCGGTCAGCCTGCCCCGTACAGGCCCAGGGCCTCTGCCGCCCTGTCGCCCAGGCGGTAGCTCTCCTCGGCGGCCGGGAAGGCCCCCGACCTCACGTCGGCCGCATACCGGGCCAGGGCGTCGACCCCCGCTGAGTGGAGGTCCGCGTAGCGGCGGACGAACCTGGGCCGCAGGCCCTGCTCTATCCCGAGCACGTCGTGGTAGACGAGGACCTGGCCATCGCAGTCGGGCCCCGCCCCGATCCCGATGGTCGGTACGTCCACCGCCTCGGTGACCATCCTGGCCACCTGGTCAGGGACGCCCTCGAGCACGATGGCGAAGCAGCCCGCGTGGGCCAGGGCCTTGCCTGCGGCCACGAGGTCCAGAGCCGCCCCCGCGTCCCTGGCCTGGACCTTGAAGCCGCCCATGGCGTTCACCGACTGCGGCGTCAGGCCGATGTGGCCCATGACCGGAATCTCGGCTGCGATGAGGGCCTCGACCATCGGCAGCCGCCGCCTGCCCCCCTCCAGCTTCACGGCTCCGGCACCTGCGCGGACCAGCTTGGCAGCGTTCCTCACGGTGTCCTGGACCGACACGTGGAAGCTCATCCACGGCATGTCAGCCACTACCAGGGCCGAGGGCCTGGCCCGGGCCACGGCGGCCGTGTGGTGCGCTATGTCGTCGACCCCGACCTGGAGCGTGTCGTCGTAGCCCAGCACCACCATGGCCACCGAATCGCCCACCAGGATCAGGTCGGCACCGGCCTCGTCGACCATGCGCGCGCCGGGCGCGTCGTAGGCCGTGACCATCACGAGGGGGTCGCCTCCGCCGGCGACCTTGCGCTGGCGGACAGCGGGAACGGTCATCTGCGCAGCCATGGCTGGCCTCCTTCCCGTCCGGCGCCACTCGGCTGCCGGCGGTGGGGTCAGGCTAACAGCCTCCTAGGCCTGGGGCAGCCCCCTGCCGAGTGAGGTGACCCGTACCAGGTGGTTCCAGCCGCAGTCGGGGCAGACCTCGACCACGTATGCGCTGAGGTTCCCGGAGCGCTGGTCGAGCCTCGCCAGCTCGCCGGGCGTCGAGATGCAGCGACCGTGGGCAGGCAGGCGCGGGCCGAAGACGTAGGTGACGTGGGCGACGGCCCGGTCATCGCAGACAGGACAGGGCTCGGTCGTCGGCTCGCCGCACTCTGCAGCGTTGCGCCGGAGCATCGGCTGGGCGTCGCACACCAGGTCCAGGCCCAGGTTTCCCTCCCGCCAGGCGTTCAGGGTGTTCTGCCGGGCCAGCCTGTAGTCGACGTCGGCCGGGCGCCTGGCCGGGACCACCCCCTGCCTCGCCTCGCCGGCCCTACCTGTCTGGCCTCTCGCCATCGCCCCACTGTAGGACAGCCCGCCCCGGCCACATGCACGAACCGGCAACCCGGGGCGGTCACCGCTGCGCCCACCACGCTTCCAGCCGGTCCGCTGCCTCGCCGGCCGCCAGCCGGCCCTCCGTCAGGCGCAGCTCGGACAACCACGTCAGCGCAACGCCGACCTCGGGTCCTGTACCCAGGCCCAGCAGTTCCATGACCGCAGCCCCGTCCAGGGCGGGCCCGAGGTCGTCCAGCTCGCCCTCCCGGGTGAGCCTCGCCACGACCTCCGCCAGGTGTCCGTCGTCGACGCCCAGGGCGGTGACGGTGTCGAGGGCCGGCCCCAGCTGGTCCCGGGCTGCCGCCGCCAGGCGGCGCACCTGCTCGTCGGTCCACGGGTTCTCCCGGCCGTGGCCGGCCACGCGGTGCAGGACCCCGACGACCGCCATCAGGTCCGAGGTGTCCCTACCGGACATCCGCAGGGCGTCCGCCCGGGCCGCCAGCCGGACCGCCTCCATCTCCATGCCGACGACCGCCATGCGCAACAGGGGTTCGGCCGGGGCCGAGACGATGCGCCCAAGGACCCCTTCGAGGGCCGCTGGGTCCAGGGCGGCCACCTCCGGGAGGATGTGTTCCAGCAGGCAGGCGTCCACCAGCAGGTCCAGGCCGGGCCCGGGGTCGGGCAGGGCCAGGAGCCTGAAGAGCTCGTCGCGCAGGCGCTCGGCCGACACGATCTCCAACCGGCCCGCCAGCCGCCGCGCGGCGGCCACCAGGCCGTCCACGGGGGTGAAGCCGTGACCGGCCACGAAGCGTGCCGCCCTCATCATCCGGAGCGGATCGTCGGCGAAGGACCTCTCAGGGTCGAGGGGTGTCCGCAGCAGTCCCGCTTCGAGGTCGCGCCGGCCGCCGTGGGGGTCGTGGAGGGTCCCGTCCAGCACGTCCACCGCCATGGCGTTGACGGTGAAGTCGCGTCGGACCAGGTCCTCCTCCAGTTCCGTGGAATACGACACGTCGGGCTTCCTGGACCCGGCCGAGTAGACCTCGGCCCTGTGCGTGGTGATCTCCACCGTGTGCCCGTCCAGGCGGACCCCTATCGTGCCGAACCTCTGCCCCTGGAGCCACACGGCCTCGACCATGCCCTCCACGAGGTCCCTTGTCCGCTCCGGTGTGGCGTCGGTGGTCAGGTCCATGTCGGGGGTGTCCGCACCTGCGTCCCTGAGGACGTCCCTGACCACCCCGCCGACCAGGTAGAGCCGGTGGCCGGCCTCGTGGAAGCGGACGGCCAGGGGTTCCACCAGGCGGCGCTGTTCGCTGAACTCCGCAGTCACGCCCGCACTCCGTGTAGCCGCGCCGCCTGGTCGACGACCTCGCGCCCGGGCCCCTCGCTGCTGGCCGCCTCGGTCTGTTGTTCCACCCCTAGTGCCGAGGCCAGCACCGCCGCTGACGACATCGCCAGGGCATCCAGGTCGTAGCCTCCCTCCAGGAAGAGGATGCAGCGTCGGCGGGGCGCCAACCCGATTAGCCGTGACACGAGGTCGGCGTAGTCCCCCGCCGTCAGCCCCATGCCCCCGAGGGGATCGGCCCTGTGGGCATCGAACCCGGCCGAGACCAGTAGCCAGTCAGGCCCGAACCGTTCCACCATTGGTCCCACTACCTCCTCCATGCCGTGGCGGTAGGTGTCGCCGGCGGCTCCGGCAGGCAGCGGCAGGTTCACCGTCGTTCCGGCTCCCTCACCCTCCCCGACCTCGTCGAGGCGGCCCGTTCCCGGGTAGAGGGGCCACTGGTGGAACGATGCGAAGAGCACCCTGCCGTCGGCGTAGAAGGCGTCCTGTGTCCCGTTGCCGTGGTGGACGTCTATGTCGACGATCGCAACTGTTTCGCCCGCCTCCACGAGCGAGGCCGCGGTCACCGCCACGTTGTTCAGGAGGCAGAACCCCATCGACGTGGTCGGGGTGGCGTGGTGTCCCGGCGGGCGCACGGCGCAGAAGGCCAGGTCTACCTCGCCGGCACGCAGGGCGTCGACCGCCTGCAGGCCCGCCCCGGCTGCCAGGCGGGCCGCCTCCCAGGAGCCGGCGCCCATGTAGGTGTCGGCGTCGACAGCCCCCCCACCCGCCGAGCCCAGGGCCGCCAACCGCTCAAGCTGTCCGGGGGCATGGCAGCGCAGCAGGTCGTCGTCGGTGGCAGCCACCGCCCCCCGCCGGCTCACTGCCTCGACCAGCCCGGCCTCGGCTATTCCGGCCCACACGGCCTCCAGGCGGGCTGGCCTCTCGGGGTGCTTCCGGGCCGGACGGTGTTCGAGGAACCGCTCGTCGGTCACCATCAGGACGCCCACCCGACGAGCGTAACTTCGCCCGGGACCGGCGGGTCGGCTGTTGTGGCCCCGTCGGCCGGCCCTGTCCATGCCACCAGGTCCGAAAGCGACGGGTCCTGCCAGGTGCACGGGGTCAGGGCGTCGACGACGCGTGCTCGGCATGCGCCGGGTGGCGGATCCTAGGGTGGGGCGATCGCCGACCGATCCCCACCACCGTTCCGGGGGCCTGTGGCCAGGGCCGAGCACGTGACCGCCGGGGGGACGCGCTTCCGGTACGGGCCCTGGAAGGGTTCGTGCTCCACCAGCCTGGTGGTTCCGCTGGCAGGGGGCTCGGTCGACGTGGATGCCGTGGCGGAGGTGTCGGAGGCCATCGTGGGCATGGGCTTCACCGAGGTCCTCACCGCCGCCCTGGGACCGCGCGAGCAGGCCCCCTTCCTCGAGTGGGGCTACCTGCACCATGAGCCACTGAGGCTCCTCGAGGCCGACCTGGGGGAAAGGCCCCCACCCCCGGCCCTGCGCACCCGGCGCATGAGGCGCCGGGACCTGGCCGGGGTCCTGGCCATCGACTCCGCCTCGTTCACGCCGTTCTGGCAGTTCGACGCCGACTCCCTTGCCGAGGCAGGCTCGGCCACGCCGGTCAGCAGGTGCCGGGTCGTACGCCGGGAGGGCGCCGTGCTCGGCTACGCGGTGACGGGCCACGCCGGGTCGACCGGCTTCGTCCAGAGGCTGGCCGTCGACCCTTCGGGCAGGGGGGGTGGCATCGGCTCCTCGCTGCTGGCCGACGGCCTGGCCTGGCTGCGCAGGCGGGGTGCCGGGAACGTGCTGGTCAACACCCAGCCGGACAACGAGCGGGCCCTGGCCCTCTACGGCCACTTCGGCTTCGTGGAGAACCCCGACGGGTTGGCCGTGCTGCGGTACACCCCGCAGTAGCTCCCCGCCGGTCGGCAATCCCGACCGGGCGCCTGGTCGGGCTACGCTCCGGCCGACCCGGGGAGGCGACATGACCGTCCGAATCGTGACCGACAGTGCCTGCGACCTGACCCAGGAGGAGGCCTCGACGCTCGGAATCGACGTGGTGCCCCTGAGCATCCGCTTCGGGGACACCCAGTACCTCGACCGGGACGAGCTGGGAGTCGACGACTTCTACAACATGATGGCCTCAAGCGACCACCTGCCCCAGACCGCCGCCCCGGCCCCGGGGGCGTTCGAGGAGGTCTTTCGCCGGCGCCTGGGGGAGGGGGCCGACTCGGTCGTCTGCATCAACATCTCAGCCGGGGTCTCGGCCACGCTCCAGTCAGCAGAGGCCGGCGCCAGGGGCGTAGACGGCGACATCCGCCTCGTGGACAGCCGCTCGGTCACGGGCGGCCTGGGCACGATGGTGCTGGAGGCGGCACGGGCCGCCTCGGCCGGGGCCGACGCCGACGAGGTCGTGTCGCTGGTCGAGGACCTCCGCTCCAGGACCCGCGTCTACGGCGCCATTGACACCCTCGAGAACCTCAAGAAGGGGGGCCGCATCGGCAACGCCCAGGCCCTCCTCGGATCCGTCCTGTCCATCAAGCCGCTCATCGACATCAGCTCCGGGGTGGTTGAGGAGGCCGGCCGCCAGCGGACCCGTCGCAAGTCGTTGGCCTGGCTGCGGGACAAGGTGGCTGAACACCGCGACAGGATCTCGAACCTGGCCGTGATGCACGCCCAGGCGGAAGACATCGACGTCCTGCTGGAGATGCTGGAGCCCCTCGTCGACCCGGCCGACACCAGGGTCGGGGTGATCGGACCCGTAGTGGCCAGCCACGGTGGACCGGGGGTGGTCGGCATGTGCTTCACCCTCGACGCCTGAGGCCGGGGCAGGACCCACCCGGACTGATTCACCAACGGTTCCGCGCCCGTCTGTAGCGTCGGTGCCGGTGGCCCTACTCCAGCCCGCCGGCGGCTGCGCCGGACCGACCATCGGCGGCCGCTACCGGCTCTCCCGACGGGTCTCGGGCTCGGACCGTTCGGAGGTCTGGGAGGCGTGGGACACCGTCCTGGAACGCCCGGTGCGAGTGAGGCTGGCCCACCCCGACGACGTCCCCACCGCGGCCTCAAGGCTCTCGGTCACCGGTGCGCTGGACGTCTACGACGTCGTGGACCACGGGAGCATGGCGGCCGTGGTCACCGAGCGGGTCGAGGCCTGGTCCCTGGAGGGGATCCTCGACCAGGGGGTGACGATTCGCCCGGGTGATGTGGTGCGGATCGTCGCCGGGGTGGCCGACGTGCTGGCCGAAGCGCATGCCCGCGGTGTGCCACACGGGGCCCTCCGTCCCTCGAACGTGTTGCTGACCGATGATGGGGGCGTTCACCTGAGCGACTTCCGGGGCAGGCCTCCAGGGGCCGGCCGCCTCGACCCTGCACCGGACCTGGAGGCCCTGGGGCGCCTACTCGCCGACCTCTTGGAGCGCTGTCCGCCCGGCTCAACCCCACCCCACCTGTCCCGGCTGGCGAAGCGACGCGGTCCGACCGGCCGGGCCGCTCCCGTCAGCCTCCTCGAGTTCCGCCTGGCGTTGGACCATCCCGATGGGACGGTGGAGCCCGGAGCGGGCCGCGGTACCGGCCGGTGGCTTGTGGCCGTCGCTGCCATCGTGGCCACGGTCGCCGTGGCGGCGGCTGCCTCCAGGATCCTCGATGGAGGGGGAACCCGGGGCAGCCACCCGGCCGGGGTCGAACAGCAGGCCGGCTGAGGGGACGCCTTCCCGCCCCGGTCGAGGTCGACCGGGGGACGCCTCCAGGCTGCCGGAGTGTCCATGGGGGCCGACTGTAGGCTCGACCCATGCCCGACCCAGGTGGGACCGACACTCCGCGCGACGGGGCCGACGACGGACGCGACTGGGCGTCCCTGGCCACGGACCGGGTCGTCGACGTCGTGGACCGCATCAGGTCGGCCACAACCCAACCAGCCATAACGGCCGCACGCGGGGTCGTGTACGGCCTGGTGGCCCTGATCTGCTCGGTGGCCGTGCTGGTCCTGCTCGTCCTGGGAATATTCCGGCTGCTCGACGTTGTTGTACCCGGTGAGAGTTGGTCGGCCCACCTGGTGACGGGTGGCCTCCTGTGCGCTGCCGGCGGCTTCCTGTGGTCACGAAGGTCGTCCGGGCGCCCAGGCTGCTGACGCAATTCCGGACCGACTGGAGAACCCATGTCCCCCCCAATCCACAAGGTGGTCGTCATCGGCTCGGGGCCGGCCGGCCTGACGGCCGCCATCTACAGTGCGAGGGCCGACCTGAAACCCCTAGTCATCGAGGGCGAACCCTCGTCGACGAGCGACCAGCCCGGAGGCCAGCTGATGCTGACCACCGACGTGGAGAACTTCCCCGGGTTCCCCGACGGGGTGACGGGTCCAGGGCTGATGGCCGACATGAGGGCCCAGGCAGCCAGGTTCGGAGCAGAGTTCCTTACCTCCAGGGTGACCCGGGTGGACCTGTCCGAACGGCCCTTCGGCGTGTGGGTGGGCGATCCCGATGCGGCCACGCCTACCTACCTGGCCGAGTCCCTGATCGTCTCGACCGGTGCCCAGTCGGTGATGCTGGGCCTTGAGGCCGAGGAGCGCCTGATCGGCCACGGACTCTCCACCTGCGCCACCTGCGACGGCTTCTTCTTCAGGGACCAGGAGATCGCCGTGGTCGGGGGCGGCGACTCGGCTCTGGAGGAGGCGACCTTCCTGACCAGGTTCGCCAGCAGGGTCACGATCATCCACCGGCGCGACGAGTTGAGGGCCTCGAAGATCATGCAGCAGAGGGCCTTCGACAACCCCAGGATCGAGTTCGCGTGGAACACCGTCGTCGACGACATCCTGGGCGACCAAACCGTGGATGGCCTGCTGCTGCGCGACACCCTCACGGGTGACCAGCGGAAGATGCCCGTGACCGGTGTCTTCGTCGCCATAGGCCACAGGCCCAACACCTCCCTCTTCGAGGGCCAGCTGGAGATGGACCAGAACGGCTACCTGGTGACCGGGCCGGACCGTTCGACGACCAACGTGGAGGGGGTCTTCGCCTGCGGTGACGTGCAGGACCACACCTACAGGCAGGCCATCACGGCCGCCGCCTCGGGGTGCATGGCGGCCATCGACGCCGAGCGCTGGTTGGAGAGCCTCTGACCGGGAGGGCCGGCCGTGGGTGGTGTCGGTCACGGCCCCACCGGTTCAGCCCAGTGGGCGGGTAGAACTGAAGCCAACAGGACATACCAGGGAGAAGACAAGCCAAATGGCCGGTGCCATAACCAACCTGACCGACGCAACGTTCGACGAGGAGATCGGGTCGGCCAGCCAGCCGGTCCTCGTCGACTTCTGGGCCGAATGGTGCGGTCCCTGCAAGATGATCGCCCCCATCCTCGAGGAGATCGCCGACGAGCAGGCCGGCTCCCTCAACGTGGCCAAGGTCAACGTCGACGACGCCCCGAGCCTGGCCCAGCGCTTCGGGGTCATGAGCATCCCCACGCTCATCCTCTTCGACGCCGGTGAGCCGGCCAAGCGCCTGGTGGGTGCAAAGGGCAAGCCGCAGCTCCTCGAGGAACTGGCTGAGTTCATCTAGGACCTCGGGGCCGGCGGCCGACAGGTACGAGGCACCCCTTGACCCCTGGCGACACCCTCCTCCCGGGGACCAGCGGTGAGGGCGTACGCGACCTGCACCGCAGGCTGGCCGAGGCCTCCCACCCGGTCGACGGCCCCGAGGTCGCTGACGGGGTCTTCGGTGAGCGGACCGCGGCCTGCCTCGCCGGCTTCCAGGCCGAGCGGGGCCTCGACAGCCACGGGAGGCTGGACACTGCCACGGCTGCTGCACTGGTCGAGGCTGGCCACCGGTTGGGCGACCGGAACCTCTACCTGCATGCCCCGATGCTCCGTGGCGACGACGTTGCCGACCTCCAGCTCCGTCTGGGGAGCCTGGGCTTCGACGCCGGCCGCATCGACGGGATCTTCGGCCCCGACACCGCCGGTGCCCTCCTCAACTTCCAACGCAACACCGGCCAGGTCTCGGACGGCATCGCCGGTCCCTCCACCGTCTCGGCCCTGGCCAACCTGGCCGGCCGCTCCCCCGGCAGGACCCCCGTGGCCCAGGTCCGTGAACTTGAGGCACTCCGCCGCAGCAGGCCCGAACTGGACGACCGTCGCCTGGCCATAGGCCAGTTCGGGAGCGCAGGCGTCCTGGCCACCGCCCTGACCCGCATCCTGCGGGCCCGTGGCGCCAACGTCGTCGTCCTTGATCACCCAAACGACGGAACCCAGGCGGACACGGCCAACCGGTTCGACGCCGAGGTCTACCTGGGCCTCACCATCGAGGACTCCCCGCGGTGCCGCATCGCCTATTTCGAGACGGACGGCTTCAGGAGCGAGGGCGGCCTCCGCCTGGCCCACCGCTGCTCGACCTCCCTCGCTGCATCGGGCCTGGACGTGATGCCGGTACAGGGGATGCGCCTGCCCATCCTGCGGGGAACGCGCATGCCGGCGGTCCTGTGCTCCCTGGGACCACCTAAAGGGGTGGTGCAGGCCACAGCCGATGTGGCCCGCGCCGTTGCCGGAGCCGTCGTGTCGTGGGTGGCGGATCCGGCGGCCGACCCGTCCTGACCGGCCCCACCGCCCCATGGGCCGGGCCAGCCGGCCAGCTACTGAACGTGCAGGTCAGGTGCTGAAGGCCCCCCACCGCCCAGGGTGTCGAGGATCCTGCGCAGGTCGTCACGGTCGGCGAACTCGATGGTTATGCGACCCCTCCTGCCCCTTGTCGTCACCCTGACCGTCGTGTCCAGCCTCGTGGCGAGGATCCTCTCGACCTCCAGGAGGTCGGCCTCGCCAGTCTCGCCGGGAGCCCGGACGGGCGCCGCCGGTTCCACCACCGGATCGCCGACGGCCCTCACGATGTCCTCGGTCTGCCTAACTGAGAGGCCCTCGGAGAGGATCCTTTCGGCGATGGTCTCCTGGACCTGACGGTCGCCCAACCCGGCCAGGGCCCTGCCATGGCCCGCCGAGAGGGCACCGTCGCGCAGCATTCCCTGGAGCCGGTCGGGCAGGTGGAGCAGGCGCAGGGAGTTGGCTACCGCCGGCCGACTGCGACCCACGCGCACGGCGACCTGCTGTTGGGTCATCTCGAACTCGTCCATGAGCCTGTGGTAGGCGTGGGCCTCCTCGAGGGGGTTGAGGTCGTCCCTGTGCAGGTTCTCGACCATCGCCTGTTCGAGCGCCGCGCGGTCGTCCGTTGACCTGACTATCGCCGGCACGGTCGAGAGCCCGGCCCGCCTCGCCGCCCGCCAGCGACGCTCCCCCGCCACCAGCTCGTACCCGCCGCCGGTCTCCCGCACGAGGATCGGCTGGAGTACCCCCACCTCGGCGATGGAGCGCGTCAGTTCATCCAGCTTCTCGTCGTCAAAGCCGCTCCTCGGCTGGAACCGGTTGGCCGAGATGGCGTCCACCGGCAACTGGATATAACGGGAATGACTCTCATCATTTGAACCTTCCTCGTCAACCTCGGCGACCACCTCCACCCCGGCCTCGGGTATGAGCGCTGCCAGGCCCCGGCCAAGCCCCGTACGTCGGTTCATGCGGCTACCTCCAGTGCGAGTTGCCTGTACGCCAGCGCCCCCCGGGACGCCGGGTCGAAGACCGTTATGGGTTGGCCGAACGAGGGCGCCTCGGACAGGCGGATCGACCTCGGTATGACCTGTCGACAGACCCGGTCCCCGAAGTAGGCGCGCACCTCCTCGGCAACCTGCTCGGACAGGTTGGTCCTGGCATCGAACATGACCAGGACGATCGTCGAGACGGCCAGGTCGGGGTTCAGGTTCGCCCTGACCAGGTCGACGTTTCCCACCAGCTGGCCCAGGCCCTCCAACGCGTAGTACTCGCACTGGATGGGCACGAGCACCTCGTCGGCCGCCACCAGGGCATTCACGGTCAGGAGCCCCAGGGCCGGCGGGCAGTCCACCAGGATCCAGTCGTAGTCGCCGACGACGGCCTCCAACGCCCTGCTCAGCCTGTGCTCGCGGCTGAAGGCGGTCACCAGCTCGATCTCGGCTCCGGCCAGCGCCAGGTTGGACGGGACCAGCGACAGCCCCTCGACCTCGAGCGGTATCACCACCTCCTCCAGGGGCACCTGCTGCAACAGGACGTCGTAGACCGAGGTCTCGAGGTCCCGGCTGGCGACCCCCAGGCCCGTGGTTGCGTTGGCCTGGGGGTCGAGGTCAACAATGAGAACGGACTTACCCTGTTCCGCCAGGGCAGCACCCAGGTTGATGGTGGTCGTCGTCTTGCCAACGCCGCCCTTCTGGTTGGCCACTGCCATGACCCTCGAGCGCGGGCTCTGCGATGCCATTGCCCGGATTCTTGTACCGCGGGGTGCGCAGTGCAAGCACCCCCTGTTCCACGTGGAACAGGCCCAGACACCGCCAACGGGCGTCAGAACAGCGGGTCTGCCACCTGACGGGCGTGGCGGCGGGGGTACACCTCGGGACAGGGCCCCGTAGCCGCCAGGGCCCGGTAACTGCCCGATCCCGTACGCCACGAACCGGTGTCGGAGAGGCCAAGGAGCTCCAGGGACTCGACCGGCCACCTGGGTGATGCGTCGGGCGGTTCGCTCACCACCAGCGAGCCGCCCGATGCCAGGAACGGGGCTGCACACTCGGCAGTGACGGCGGGCCCTGCGAAGCCCCTGGCCGTGACCAGCGTGGCGGAGCCGCGGAGGCTTCCCCTGCCCGCCTCAACGGCGTCGCTGCAGAGCACCTCGACACGGCCTTCGAGGCCCAACTCCCGTACTGCCCAGGTGAGGAACGTGCACCTCCGGGTGGCCCGGTCCAGCAACACCCAGCGGCAGGCGGTCAGCCCGGCGAGCACCAGGCCCGGCAGGCCTCCCCCGGACCCCAGGTCCAGTGCCAGGGCCTCTGCCGGAGGCTGAAAGTCCGTCGCACCACCGGTCCGCAGGAACCCCCGGCTGTGTTCAACCCCACCTGCGGCTGCCGTCGCCGTGAGGAAACCCTCGGCCGAGGCAACCTTCAGGACCTCCTGAAGGGCGTCCGACAACTGGTCAGCCGGCCGTATCGGCCAGGATCACCACCCTGCGGTCGGAATCGCTGCCCTCGGAGGCGGTCACGACCCCGTCCATCTCGGCCACGGTGTCGTGGACGACCTTCCGGTCGGCTGCCGCCATTGGTTCGAGTGCACGGGCCCTGCCATCGGCCAGGACGGCCTCCGCCTGGCTCCTGGTGAAGTCCTCGAGGAACGAACGGCGTCGCTCCCTGTATCCGCCGACGTCCACGACCAGGGAACCGGCCGCTGATCCATGGGAGCGTCGCTGGACGATCGTGCGGGCCAACTCGGTGATGGCTCGCACAGTCTCACCTCCCTGGCCTATCGCCAGGCCCAGGTTGAGGCCGTGGGCCTCGACGGTGAGCCTGTCCTCGTCGACGCTGCTGGCAACCCTGGCATCCAGGCCCATCCGGTCCAAAAGGCCCGTCAGGAAGCCCTCGGTGATCTCCGCCTGGGTCTCCAGGTCCATCTTCTCCACGTCTGCCTTCTCCTCACGGTTGTCGCGGCCGTTACCGGCCGAGGTCTGGATCTTGTCACCCTTGCCACCCCTGCCGCCAGACCCGCCATTGCCGCCGCGGCCACCCGACCGGCCTCCGTCCCTGCCGCCGCCGTTGGACCCCCGGCCCCTGCCGGAGGCCTCGGACCTGCCCTCTGACCTGGCGTTCTTGCCGGAACCGCCGTTCCTACCCTCTGACCTGGCGTTCTTGCCGGAAGCCTCGGACCTGCCCTCTGACCTGGCGTTCTTGCCGGAACCGCCGTTCCTACCCTCTGACCTGGCGTTCTTGCCGGAAGCCTCGGACCTGCCCTCTGACCTGGCGTTCTTGCCGGAACCGCCGTTCCTACCCCGCTTGCGGTCGCCCCGCCGGTTCCTGTCCCTGCGGTCCACCTTGGGGCGCGGGCTTGTCGGCCTCACCCGGGCCCTCATCCTGGCCTCCGTCCGCCTGAGGCCCAGCATGGTGCGACCGGCCTCGACCAGCACCTCGTACTCCAGTTCGTCCTCAGCCACCCCCAGGCGGTCCAGGGCCCGTTCCTTGGCCTCGTCCAGCGTCGCGCCGGTCGTCTTGATCCACTCCACCTTCTACTTCCTCCGCTTCTTCTTGCGCCCACCGGACCGAGAGGTGCCGGGAGGCGTCGTCCTGCCCCCGCTCCTGCGGCCTGCCGGTGGCCTCTTCATTGCGTCGTCCGACCTCCCTGGGCCGTCCGCCTGCTTCTTCCCTGCCCGGGACCTCCGCCGGCCCATGCGCCGGCCTGCATCGGCTTCGGCGCCGGCCGGAGGGTCGTCTCCGGACTTATTTTGAGACTCATTACTGTTTTCTCCCGCCGTCGTGCGTCCCTGCCTGGCGGCGTTCGACGAGCGCGCCCTGGAACCGCCCCCGGATCCCGGCTTCCGTGTGCCCGACGCCTTCCGGGAGCCCGGTTGTCCGCTCTTCCCGGAGCCCTTGTCCTTACCGCCGGAGCCCTTGTCCTTGCCGCCCGTGGATGGCATCACGACGGCCGGCTGGGTGGCGTGTGGGCCGTAGAGCTTCCGGGTTATGTAGGCCTGCTGGCCGATCCGGTAGAGGTTCGAGACCACGAAGTAGAGGACCAGCGCCGCGTCCAGGGTGTAGGAGATGACCGGCAGGAAGAACGGCATGATCTTCATGATCATCTGCTGCTGCGGGTTGACAGGGGCGTCCTTGTTGCGGCCGCGGATCTGCTGCTGCTGGATCCACGAGCTGGCGAACACCACGAGGATCAGGAAGAAGTAGGGGAGGGCCGTCACCAGCCCGGCCGAGAGCGCCTCGCTGGCCGAGCGCGACAGGTCCACCCCCCACGAGACCATCTCCGTCTCGTGGCTCAGGTCCACGAACAGCTTGGAGTCGGCGGCCAGGTAGTCGGGGTAGAAGACCCTGGCATCGCTGGGTTGGCCTGTCAGCGTCAGGCCACCGCCCAACCGGCCGGCCACCCACCCGACGCCCTCGCCCATGTCCGAGAGGCGCCTCGTGAGGCCGCGCAGGACGTTGTAGAGGACTATGAACACGGGGGCCTGGACGAAGAGCGGCAGGCAACCGCCCATGGGGTTGATCTCGTTGGCCTGGTAGAAGGCCATCAACTCCCTGTTCATCTGCTCCCGGTCGCCCTTGTGCCGGGCCTGGATCTTCTTCATCTCGGGCTGCAGGTGCTGCATCTTGATCATCGACCGGGTGCCCTTGAGCGTGAGGGGGGTCACCACCACCATCACCACGAGGGTCAACAGGACGATGGCCAGCCCATACGAGGGAACCAGGTCGTAGAACCAGGCCAGGACGGAGGCGATCAGATCGAACATGAAGTCGAACATCAGGGTCGCTCCAGGTCGTCAGCGGAGTGGGCACCACCGGACGCCGGCGGCACCGGATCCCAGCCGTGGCCCCCCCAGGGATGGCAGCGGAAGAGCCTCCTGGCGGTGAGCCACACCCCCCGGAGGGCGCCTCGGCGCTCAATGGCGTCGAGCGCGTAGTTGGAGCACGTCGGAACGTACCTGCAGGGGGTCGGCCTGCCGTCGGTGAGGCGCTGATAGGCCCTCACGAGGCCACACAGGATCCCAGAAACGCCCCTGTGAACTGCGGTTCTACCCGTCACCACCGCGGTCACCCGCTACCGCCTCCCGCCAGTTCGCTGACAGCGTCGAGGGCGTCGGACCTCAACTGGGCGAAGCCCATTCCGGCTGCCTGCGGCATGACCCGTATCAGGTAGTCACCGTCACGGGGTCGGGGGTCCATCGCCTCAACCTCGGACATCACGGCCCTCAACTGCCGGCGGATCCGGTTTCGGACCACCGCACCGCCGACGGTCCTACCGATGGCGTAGGCGACGCGGATCCCGCCTGGGCCGGAGCCCTGCGCGGCCGCGTCCGCCGGCCTGAACCTGACCTCGAGCGGCCCGCGACGGACGGTCCGGCCATCACGACGCAGCGCCCTGAAGTCGTCTCGGTGGCTGAGCCGGCGGATCAAGCCGACAGTCTGGTCCGGCCCCTCTGGCGCCGGGCCCTGATGATTGCCCGGCCTGCCCTGGTGCGCATCCGACGTCGGAAGCCGTGCTTCCGGGCCCGCTTGCGAACGTTTGGCTGATAGGTGCGCTTCATCTGCTTGCTCCTGGTGGCATATCGGGCGTCGTCAGGAAGGGGAGCGCCCGGGTGCCTTCGATTCTGTTACCGACCACGCCGCGATGTGCCCGGAAATGGTTGGGGCACACCCCGGAGGGTCCCAGCCTGGGGGCCGGGGGCGGATGTCGTCCGCCCGTGTCCGGAACGGAAACGACATCGCACCCGTGAGGCTACGGGCAACCGCGGGCACGCGCCAACCAGCACAGGAGCCGGCCTGGCCCGATTGCCCCTGCGGAAGCCGGTTATCCACATTATCCACAGGGTCGCAGGTCCTTCCCGGGCCGTCGCCGCTGCCCCGATCCGGGTCGGACACCGGATCGGGCCGTCTCCGAAAAACCCCGTCTGAACTGTAGTTTCGGATCGATCCGGTGGCTCTTGTGCGCGCCGCTGGTTGTGGTGCTACGTTGCCCGGCCCACCGAAACGGGGACGCGGGCCCGTCGGGCCATCCGGTACGCGTTTCGACCACAATCCACAACAGATTCCACACCTGTGGACAAGTCGATCGGAGCATGCATGGCGGACGCAGCACGGCTATGGGGAACCTGCGCCACGGCGATCAGGGCCCAGGTGTCTGACGTGGTCTGGCAGATGACGTTCAGTTCAGCCCGGGCCGTCTCCGTCGATGACGACACCCTCGTGTTGTCCGTCCCGAGCACCGTCGTCAAGCAGCGCATCGAGGGGAGGTACCACCAGATGGTCCACGACGCCGTGGCGGAGGCGGGAAACGACCTCCTCGACCTCGTCATAGAGGTTGACAGCGAACTCCGGGGTGGGTTCCCGGGGGGCGACCCCGTTGTGCTGGAGGTCGCCCAGGAGGCCGAGGCCACGGTCGAGGCCGATCAGGCGCCGATGCCCCTCGACCAACTGACCCACGCTGCTGTCGATCCCGGCCATGCGACCCCGCCCTACCTGAACAGGCACACGTTCGACGACTTCGTGATCGGGTCGTCCAACCGGTTCGCCCACGCGGCCGCTCAGGCCGTTGCCGAGACGCCGGGCCGCTCGTACAACCCGTTGTTCATCTACGGCGACGCCGGCCTCGGGAAGACCCACCTGCTACAGGCCGTCGCCACCTACGTGGACGACCATTACGCCAACCACCAGGTCAGGTACGTGTCCAGCGAGACCTTCATGAACCGGTTCGTGGAGGCCATCCGGAACAAGACGCTCCCCGAGTTCAAGCAGCACTACCGGGATATCGACGTGCTCCTCGTCGACGACATCCAGTTCATGGAGGGCAAGGAGGGACTCCAGGAGGAGTTCTTCCACACCTTCAACTCCATCCAGCAGGCCGGCGGCCAGATTGTCCTCACCAGCGACCGTTCGCCCGACTCGATCCCAACCCTCGAGGACCGCCTCAGGAGCCGTTTCAAGATGGGCCTGGTGACCCACATCCAGCCTCCGGACATCGAGACCAGGTTGGCAATCCTCCACAAGAAGGCCGCGGTCACCTCCAACGGCGTACAGGTACCCGACGACGTCCTGTTGTTCATCGCGGAGAACATCACCAGCAACATCAGGGAACTGGAGGGAGCCCTGACCCGGGTGGCGGCATTTTCCAGCCTCAACGGGGTGCCGTGCACGACCGAGATGGCCCTGACGGTCCTCGAGGACCTCATCAGCACCAGCCTTCCGCTGCCCATCACCCCAGAGCTCATCCTGGCGAAGACCTCGGCCATGTACGGGTTCGGCATCGAGGAACTGGTGGGTGCCAGCCGACGACGGCCCCTCGTGACCGCCCGCCAGGTGGCGATGTACACGTTCCGTGAGCTGACCGACCTGAGCTACCCGGCCATCGCCAGGGAGTTCGGGGGACGCGATCACACCACCGTCATCCACGCCGTCGACAAGATCGGCAAGCTCATGTCGGAGCGGCGCGAGATCTACGACCAGGTCACAGCCCTGGTCTCGGCAATCAAGTCGGGGGACTGACCGGCCCGTCGCCGGTCCGAGGTTCGGGAGCACCGCCTGTGGAATCCCAGCCTGCAGTCCACAGCCGTTCCCGCCTCCGTCCCGTCGTTGGGGACGACGGTGGATTGCCGGTGGACAGGGATTGTCACGCCGACCAGCCAGAATGGGCGACAATCCACAATCCACAGTGCCTACTGTCCCAATTACCTGATCAGATGGACCTCCAGCCGAAGGTGGCAGCCCTGTGAAATTCCGTTGCGAGCGTGATGTCCTGGACCACGCCTTCTCGACCGCCGGCCGTGCCGTTAGCAGCCGCGGTGGTCAGCTTCCAGTCCTGTCGGGACTACACCTGGAGCTCTCCGGCGACCGCCTGGCGGTGGTGGGGAGCGACCTGGACCTGACCATCCGGGTGCTCTCGGAGGTCGGGGGGCAGGAGGACGGCGTGGCAGTCCTTCCCGCCAAGCTGGCAGCCGACATTCTCCGGGCCCTCGACAGCGGCCAGGTGGAGGTGACCGTCGACGACGAGGGGGCCCGTGTGGCCTCGGGTAGGTCCGACTTCAACCTGAGGACCATGGCTGCCGACGAGTTCCCGAGGTTCGAGGATGCCGACGGGGAGGCGGTCACCCTGGGAGCGGAGAGCGTCTCGGCTGCGCTGGAGCAGGTAGTGAAGGCCGCCAGTGGCGACGACTCCCGACCGATCCTGACCGGTGTGCTCCTGGCCGCCGAGGACGACGGCCTCAGGTTTGTGGCGACCGACTCGTACCGCCTGGCCGTCCGGGACCTTCCCGGAACGTCGGTCCTCCGACGTGACCAGACGGTGCTGGTCCCGTCGCGTGCGCTCGAGGTGACCGGTCGCCTCCTGGCCGACGCCGAGGAGTTGACCATCAGGTTGGCCGAACGCGAGGCCTCGTTCGTGGTCGACGACGTCACCGTCGTGACACGCCTGATCGAGGGCGAGTTCCCCAACTACAGGGGCCTCATTCCCAGCGACCATCCCAATACCTTGACCGTCGACCGCACCGGCCTGATCGACGCCGTCCGCAGGGTCGGGTTGCTGGCCCGAGACGCCACACCCGTGCGGTTGGCAATGAGCGGCGACGGCCTCGAGTTGATCGCGATCACCCAGGACGTGGGCCAGGCCCACGAGTCCCTCGACGCGGCCTATGCCGGAAGCGACCTGACCGTGGCGTTCAACCCCGAGTACCTGCTCGACGGCCTGGAGGTCTGTCCGGGCGACGAGGTCCGCCTCGAGACCATCGACGCCCTGAAGCCGGCGGTCGTGCGCAGCATCAGCGACGACGGCTTCCTCTACCTGCTGATGCCCGTACGCGTCTCCTGACCGGGGCGCGGCCGGCTTCGTCCGATGCTGGTCAGGAGGCTGTGGCTGGCCGACTTCCGCAACTACTCCTCGGCCGAACTGGACCTGGCCGAGGGTGTGACGGCGGTGGTCGGGGCCAACGGCCAGGGCAAGACCAGCCTCGTCGAGGCGGTCTCGTGGTTGGCCAGGGGATCCTCCTTCCGCGGTGCAACCGCGGAGGCCATGGTCAGGAGGGGGGCCGACCGTGCCGTCATCAGGGCGGAGGTCGACTCGGCGGCCAGGACGACGCTGTTGGAGGTCGAGTTGGTTGCCTCGGGACGCAACCGGCTTCAGGTGAACCACAACAGGGTCCAGCGCCTGGCCGACCTCCTCGGGAACCTGCGTGCCACCGTCTTCGGACCCGACGACCTGGCCCTCGTGAAGGGCGGCCCGGCAGAGCGCCGCCGGTACCTGGACGACCTGCTCGTGGACCTGCACCCGAGGTACCACGCCGTGAGGTCTGACCTGGAGCGGATACTGCGGCAGCGCAACAGCCTCCTGCGGCAGGCTGGAGGACGGGAGACGGCCGAGGTCTCGGCGACCCTCGACGTCTGGGACGCCAAGCTGGCGGAGGTTGGCGGGGCCCTGGCCGAGGCACGCGTCGGGCTGCTAGGCGAGTTGGCGCCGGCAACCTCCGGGATTGCCGGCCGCCTGAGCGGTGGGGCCTCCGAGGTGGAGGCCAGCTATGAGGCGACCTGGGCGGGTGCCGGCCTGGCGGAGGCCCTGGCGGAGGCCCGGCGGGATGACCTGAGGCGCGGCACCACCACCGTGGGTCCGCACAGGGACGAGGTGTTCCTAACGGTCGACGGGCTGCCGGCCCGCAGCCACGCATCACAGGGTGAGCAGCGGTCGCTGGCGGTCGCGCTGCGGTTGGCCGGTCACGGGGTGGTGGCCTCCCGAACCGGCAGCCACCCGGTGGTCCTCCTGGACGACGTCTTCTCGGAACTGGATCCACAGCGGTCGGTTGCCCTGGTGTCGTTGCTGCCCGCCACCCAGACGGTCGTGACCACCGCTGGTGGGCTCCCCGATGGTGTCGTGGCCGACACGGTCTTCCACGTGGACGACGGGACGGTGTCGGCCGGATGAGCGGCAGGGATCCGGTACCCATCCGGCAGGGGCTCGAGCGGCTCATGGCGGGCCTGGGCTCACCGGGCATAGAGGCGACCTCCGCGATCATCGAGCGCTGGCCGGAGATCGTCGGTGAGGAGTTGGCCAGGGGTGTGGCGGCCGTTGCCGTCAGGGGCGACGAACTTCTCGTGAGGGTCGAGGACCCAGCCTGGGCCAGCCAACTGGCATGGCTGGAGGAACGCCTCCTGGAACGCATCAGCGACCTGGTGGGCCCCGGTCGGATCACCTCGGTGCGTGCGAGGGTGGCCCGCGGCCGGGACCGTTGAGGGGGTCTGGCGGGGATCCCGGCGGGCCGCTCCTCGGGGTCTTTTGACAGTCCCGACTGGCGTCCGACAGGTGCCTCGGGCTGGTAGACTGCGGTGGTCGTGATTTGGCCCTCTGACCTGCGGTTTCATGTTGTCTGCAGGGCCGGCAGGGCGCCACTTCCCCAAGTGTCGTCGATGCGCCCGGAGAGTGCCAGATGAAGAGCGCAGAGACCGGTCTTGGAGCCGTTGCCCGCAGTGCCCCACGGGTTCCGGGGGGTGCCTCGTGACCAGCGCAGAGACCTCCTACAGCGCGGCCGACATTACGGTCCTGGAGGGCCTCGAGGCGGTCAGAAAGCGCCCGGGCATGTACATCGGGTCCACCGGCCCCACCGGGTTGCACCACCTCGTATGGGAGGTGGTTGACAACGCCGTGGACGAGGCCATGGCCGGACACTGCTCGCGGATCGAGGTCGTGCTCCTCGCCGAAGGCGGCTGCGAGGTGTCAGACGACGGGAGGGGCATCCCCGTCGACCGCCACCACCAGTACCCGGACATGACGGCGGCCGAGGTCGTCCTGACGGTCCTGCACGCTGGAGGCAAGTTCGGCGGCGACGGCTACAAGGTGTCGGGGGGCCTGCACGGTGTGGGCATCTCGGTCGTCAATGCGCTCTCCAGCCGTCTTGAGGTCGACATAGACCGGGAGGGTCGACGTCACCACATGGCATTCGCCGACGGTGGCACCCTCACCTCCCGACTGGCCGACACGGGTCCGTCCCCCGACGGTCGCACCGGCACGACGGTGCGCTTCTGGCCAGATCCGACGGTGTTCGACGAGACGCGCTTCCGCACGCAGACGCTGCTGGAGCGCCTCCAGATGATGGCCTTCCTAAACAGCGGCCTCCAGATCGCCCTGCGTGACGAGCGGTCCCCCGGGGCCAACGGCTCCGAGGCCACCACCTTCTGCTACGAGGGCGGCATCAGGGACTTCGTGGAACACCTGAACACGGCCAAGGAGTCACTGTTCTCCCTGGTCGGGTACTTCGAGCAGCGGGAGGACGGGAACGAGGTGGAGGTGGCGTTCCAGTGGAACACCGGCTTTAACACCGACGGCCTCCACTCCTTCGCCAACGGCATCAACACCACCGAGGGGGGCATGCACGAGGAGGGATTCAGGAGCGCCCTGACCAGCGTCCTCAATCGCTATGCCAGGAACCGCGGCCTCCTGAAGGACAAGGACGACAACCTGAAGGGCGAGGACATACGCGAGGGCCTCACGGCCATCATCAGCGTGCGCCTGCCCGAACCGCAGTTCGAGGGCCAGACCAAGTCCAAGCTGGGCAACGTCGACATCAGGTCGCTGGTCCAGAAGACGACCAACGAGAAGCTGGCCGAATGGCTGGAGGAGAACCCGTCGGAGGCGAGGCGGATCGCCCAGAAGTCGATCAGCGCCCAGCGGGCCCGGATAGCCGCCCAGGAGGCCAGGCAGTCGGCGCGGCGCAAGTCGGCCCTCGACGGCGCCGGAATGCCCGACAAGCTCAAGGACTGCTCATCGCGCGACCCGAGGGAGTCGGAGCTGTTCATCGTCGAGGGGGACTCGGCCGGAGGCTCGGCAGTCCAGGCCCGCGACCCACGCACGATGGCGATCCTCCCCATCAGGGGCAAGATCCTCAACGTGGAGCGCGCCCGGTCCGACCGGATGCTCAAGAACAACGAGGTCCAGACCCTCATCCAGGCCATCGGAGCAGGGTTCGGAGACGAGTTCGACCTGGACCGCATCCGCTACCACAAGGTCATCCTGCTCTGCGACGCCGACGTCGACGGGAGCCACATCCGGACGCTTCTGCTGACCTTCTTCTTCCGCCAGATGAGGCCGCTTGTGGACGCCGGCCACGTGTTCATCGCCCAACCCCCGTTGTACTCGACGGTCGTGGGGCGCGAGAAGCTCTACCTCAAGGACGACCACGCCAAGGCGGCCTTCACGGCCGACAACCCCGGCCACAAGGGCGAGTTCCAGCGCCTCAAGGGGCTGGGCGAGATGGACTTCGAGGAACTCCGCGACACGACCATGGATCCGGCCAGCCGCAGCCTCCTGCAGGTGTCGGTTGAGATGGGCTCCATCGCCGACGAGGCCTTCTCGATCCTCATGGGCGAGGACGTCGAGAGCAGGAAGAAGTTCATCCAGACCAACGCCCGCGACGTCAGGTTCCTGGACATCTGATGGCCGACGTGACCGACGAGCAGGCGGCCGGGTCGGCCGGGCCGGGATCCCCCGGGGGTGTGGATACCACGACCGGGTCCATCCAGCCCATCGAGATCCAGGAGGAGATGGAGCGGTCGTTCCTCGACTACGCCATGTCGGTGATCGTGTCGAGGGCGCTACCCGACGTCCGCGACGGCCTCAAGCCGGTGCACCGCAGGATCCTCTGGGGAATGTACGACCTGGGTGCCAGGCCCGACCGTCCGACCATGAAGTGCGCCAGGGTCACGGGCGAGGTCATGGGCAAGTACCACCCCCACGGCGACCAGGCCATCTACGACGCCCTGGTACGCATGGGCCAGGAGTTCAGCGTCAGGCACCTGCTCGTCCACCCCAAGGGCAACTTCGGTTACTCGCCCGACGACTCCCCGGCGGCGGCCCGCTACACCGAGTGCCGCCTCGAGAACATCACGCTCTCCCTGCTCGACGGCATCGACGAGGACACCGTCGACTTCACCGAGAACTACTCGGGTGAGTTCACCGAGCCGGAGGTCATGCCGGCCCGGTTCCCCAACCTGCTGGTCAACGGCAGCCAGGGCATTGCGGTGGGCATGGCCACCAACATCGCCCCCCACAACCTGGGCGAGGTGGTCGACGCCACGATCCACCTGATCGACAACCCCGACGCCACGCCCGACGACCTGATGGAGCACCTACCGGCACCCGACTTCCCGACCGGGGCCCTGATCCTGGGGCGCAGCGGGGCCAGGGAGGCGTACCGGACAGGGCGCGGGGCCATCCGCATGAGGGCGTGTACCGAGATCGAGGAGGGTCCCCGGTCCAGCCGGATCATCATCAGCGAGCTGCCCTACCAGGCCAGCCCCAACCTGATCATGTCCAAGATCCGCGACCTGGTCGATGCCCGGGAGCTGGACGGCATCGCCGACGTGAACGACGAGTCGGCTCAGGGTGAGACCCGGATCGTGGTAACCCTCAAGCGCGATGCTGCGGCCCTGGTGACGCTCAACAACCTCTTCAAGCGCACGCCACTCCAGACCACCTTCTCGGTCAACACGGTGGCCCTCGTGGACGGCGTCCCCAGGGTCCTGAACCTGCGCGACCTGTTGAAGGCCTACGTGGACCACCAGGTGGTGGTGGTGCGCCGGCGCACGGAGCACCGCCTGGCCAGGGCCCGGGCGGAGGCCCACATAACAGAGGGCCTGGTGAGGGCGCTGGGGCTGATAGACGACGTCATCGACCTGATCCGTGGGTCGGCCGACAGGGCAACGGCCCGCGAGGGCCTTACCGGCGAGGGGTTCGGCTTCACCGAGGTGCAGGCCAACCACATCCTCGACATGCAACTGGCCAGGTTGACGCGGCTGGGCCGGACCAACCTCGAGGAGCGCCTGGCCGAGCTGGGGGAGGCCATCGCCGAACTGGAGGCGGTGCTGGCCGACGAGGAGCGCCTCATGGCCGTCATCAAGGCCGAGCTGTCCGAGATCAGGGAACGCTTCGGCGACGAGAGGCGCAGCCGGATCGTGAGCGATCCGGGCGAGCTCGACATAGAGGACCTCATCGACGACGAGGAGATGGTGTTCGCCATGAGCACCTCGGGCTACGTGAAGACCATGTCGGTCTCCGGGTTCCGCACCCAGGGGCGGGGCGGCAAGGGCGTGACGGGGGCCAGGCTCAAGGACGAGGACGCCGTGGCCCACCTGATACACACCACGGCGCACGCCTACCTGCTGTTCTTCTCCACCACCGGCCGCGTCTACCGGCTCAAGGCCCACGAGGTCCCCATGGCGAGCAGGACGGCGAGGGGTACCTCCATCGTCAACCTGCTGCCCCTGCAGCCGGACGAACGGATCCAGGCCGTGGTCGGCACACGCGACTACGAGACCCACCGGTACCTGTTCTTCGCCGCCAGGTCGGGCAGGGTCAAGAAGACCCTGTTCACCGCCTACGACTCCTCGCTAAAGGCCGGGCTCATCGCCGTGAAGCTGAACGACGGCGACGAGCTGGTGACCGTGGTGCCGACCAGCGGCGACGACGACCTGCTCCTCGTGTCACAGACAGGCCAGACCCTGCGGATCAGCGAAGGCGACGTGCGGGCCATGGGCCGCGACGCTGCCGGGGTCAAGGGGATGGGGTTCAGGGGCGACGACACCCTGGTCTCGTGTGCGGTGGCCAGGCCCGGGGCGACGGTGTTCCACCTGACGTCAAAGGGCTACGGCAAGCGGACACCGGTCGAGGAGTTCGCGACGAAGGGCCGTGGAGGCCTCGGGGTTAGGGGTATCCGCACCACCGCCGAGAGGGGCCTCGTGGCCGGGGCGGTGGTGGTGGACGAGGCCGACGACGTCTTCGCGGTGACGACCAGCGGGATGATCGTACGGATGCCGGTCTCGGAGATCTCGGTGCAGGGCAGGGACGCCACCGGAGTGCTCGTAATGTCACCCGGGGAGGACAACGAGGTGGCGGCTGTCTCCCCCGTCCCTGCCCAGGAGGACGGTTAGGAGCACCTCCTCCCGCACCGCCAACACCGGTTGCCCCCGTCCGCCGGCGGGCCGCTGGGCCACTCCCCGAAGGCTTCCCCGACCATTGCCCCGGGCGGCACGCCACGGCGTCTGCCCGATGACGACAGGGGATGGGACCCGTGCCCGTGCGAGAGAGGACCCGTGAGGCCGGCCAGGTGATGCCGCTGGTGCTGGTGCTGTTGGCCCTGTCGGCCGCCCTGGCCGTGCTGGTGGCCGAACTCGGGGAGGTGGCCGTCGAGAGGGCCCGGGCCCGGTCGGCAGCGGACGCGGCCGCTTTGGCGGCAGCCACCGAGAGGGGTGACGGCCGCACGGTTGCCAGGGAGTACGCGGCTGCCAACGGCGCGACCCTGGAGTCGTTCGGCCACGAGGGCGGCGAGGTCCTGGTGGTAGTGAGGGTGGGGAGGGCCCGTGCAACGGCCCGCGCCGTAGCCGTGCTGTGCGGTGCGGGCGACGCCTGTGCCCGGTTCGGCGGGCCGTAGACTCGTCTGCCGTGGCCGACCAGGAGACCGACGAGGGGGCAGGCGGCACGGCCTCCCCGGACCCGGGCGGCCACGGCGATCCGGAACCCACCCCGCCCCCCCGCTCCTCAGCTGACCTGCTGGCCAGCGTGGCCGCCACACGTGTCGAGGATCCCCCGCCGGGAGCGGGCAGCCCGGGGGCTGCCCAACCCGGAGCCTCGATCGGCAGCCGCATCGGTGAGCGGTTCTCGGCCGTCGGGCGGACCCGCCGCCCCCGCCCAACCGCGCGCCCCCAACGTGGACGGTCTGTGTCAGCGGTGTCGACCTCGGTGAGGCAGCGGCTTGCCGAGGAGGGCCCGGTTGCCGCCGTAGGGGGCGGCTACCGGGTGCGACGGGTCCGCCGGCTGCTGCGACACATCGAGCCCTGGTCGGTGCTGAAGGTGTCGCTGGTCTTCTACTTCTGCGTGTGGGGGCTGGTGGTCATCTCCTCGAGGATGCTCTGGAACGCGGCGGAGGATGCGGGCACCATCGCCAAGGTCGAGCACTTCATAGAGGAGCTGTTCACCCTGGAGACCTTCGAGTTCGAGGCCAGCCAGATCATGAGGGTGTTCACCCTCGGGGGCCTGGTGCTGGTCGTTGGCGGCACGGGCCTGACGGTCCTCCTGGTGGTCCTGTTCAACCTGATCAGCGACCTGATGGGGGGCGTGCGCTTCACGATGGTCGAGGAGGAGACGGCGGCCCGGAGGCGGCGCTACCGGTCGGGGGACCAGGAGGCGTACGGGCACGACCAGGCCGGCCACGAGCCGGGAGAGGCACGAACCGGGCCGTCCGTGGGCCGGTAGCCGGGTCCTGGGCCGGGCGATACCGTTTCACGGTCTGCGGGGCTATAGCTCAGTCGGTTAGAGCGCACCCCTGATAAGGGTGAGGTCGCTGGTTCGATTCCAGCTAGCCCCACGCCGATGCTTCGACGGCCTGCCGTTCCGAAAGTGCCGTAGCTTCGGATGGGCGGTCGGTACCGGGAGGAAGGGCGAGCATGAGGGCCATCGTGAGGGCGGTCCGGGAGGCCGTATCCGCCCTGTCGGTTGCGGCTGCGGTGGTCACGGTCCTGCGCCTCCGCGGAAGGGTCCGGTTGCCACGTCAGTCGGGCGGTTGGCGCCAGCTGGAGGGGCCGTGCCTGCGCTGACATGCGCGTAGCGGTCCTGGGAGCGGGAGCGGTCGGCGCCCGCGTCGCTCGCCAGCTGCTGGCAGCCGACGCCGTCGACCAGGTGCTGCTGCGGGACACCTCGCCGGACCGCCTGGCCTGGGCCGCCAACAACCTTGGCGAGCGGGCCGTCATCGAGCACCATCCCTTCCGGGCCTCCCCCGAGGCCGACGCCGTGGTCGTGGCGAGCCCCCGTGGAACCCAGCTGCAGGCCGCGGAGGAGGCCATAGCGGCTGGCCTGCCCGCGGTGCTGACCTGTGACGGCCTCTCGGAGACGGTGGCCGTGCTGCGCCTGAATGAGGCTGCAAGGAACGCCGGCGTGCCCGTGGTCGTGGGGGCGGGCTTCGCCCCGGGGCTGACCTGCGTGTTGGCCGCGCACGGCCGCTCGTGGTTCGACAGCGTCGACGAGATCCACGTGTACAAGGCCGGCACGGGTGGTCCGGCGTGTGCCCTTGTGCACCACCGGGCCCTCAGCCGGTTCTCGTTCGACTGGAAGGACGACCGCTGGGTCCGGCGGGCGGGCGGATCGGGTAGGGAGCTGTGCTGGTTCCCGGAGCCTGTCGGGCCCCGCGACTGCTACCGGGCCGCCCTCGCCGACCCTGTGCTGCTCCACCACGCCTTCCCGGAGGCGGACAGGGTCACGTCCCGAATGGCGGCCACGCGGCGCGACCGGCTGACTGCGCCGATGCCCATGCTGACCCCGGCGCACGCCGAGGGCGGCTCGGGAGCCGTGAGGGTGGAGCTGAGGGGCAGGAGCGGCGCCGCCCACGAGACCGTGGTGCTGGGGGCAGCGGAGCGGCCCGCCGTGGCGGCGGCGACGGTGGCGTCGGTGGCAACCGAGTGGATCCTGGCTGGCAGGGTGTCGGAGCGCGGCACGGCAGGGCTGGCCGAGACGGTCGAGCCCATGGGCTTCCTCAGGGATCTCGAGGCCAGGGGCCTCAGGGCGGCGGTGTTCGAGGGTGACGGTGCGGCTGCCTGAGGGTGGTCGAGCGGCGGTTGCAGCGGCCGCACTGGCGCTGGCTGCGGCTGCCTGCGGGGGCGATCCCGTGCCCGATTCCGCGGACAGAGAGGGCCTCCTGGACGACGTCAGGTATGTGGCTGTCACCTCCCGCGAGCACACCGAGGCCGACGTGGCCTACCCCCACGTGCCGCCCGTGGGCGGTGACCACCTCGGCATCTGGCAGAACTGCGGCTTCTACTCGGTGGAGGTGCTGGACGAGGCGGCCGTGCACAGCCTCGAGCACGGCGTCGCCTGGATCACCTACCGGCCGGACCTTGGTACCGGCCGGATCCTGGAACTGCGCGAGGCGCTGGAGGGAAGGCAGCGGACGTTGGTTTCCCCACACGGTGGTCAGATGGCGACCGTCGTGGCGACGGCCTGGGGTCGGAGGCTGGAGATGGACGGCGTCGACCGGGAACGGTTGGTCGCCTTCCTCGAGGCGTTCACGGACGCGGAGTCGGCACCTGAGCCGGGGGCGGCCTGTGAGGGCGGCCTGGGCGTGCCGCCGGCAGCCCCGATGGCCGTGCCGTAGGCCTCAGCGGCCGACGGCAGCGATCAGGTCTGCGTGGAGTGCAGCGTTGGTGGCTATGGCGTCGCCACCGTCGGCGGTCACCTCGCCGGCCATGTCCGTGAACACCCCTCCGGCCTCGGGGAGGATCGTGAGCATCGGCGCAACGTCCCAGCGGTTGACGATGGGGTCGACCATGGCGTCCGCACGGCCGGTCGCGACCAGCACGTACCCGTAGGAGTCACCCCAGGTGCGGATGACGCAGCCCCGCTGGATCAGCGGGTCGAGGCGGGTGGCCGCCAGCCAGTAGTCGACGCCGCTGGTGACGATGCATGCGCCGGCCAGGTCGACCCTGTCCGAGACGCCCGTCGGCTCATCGCCGAGGTGGCAACCGAGACCCCTTCCGGCCCAGAGGCACTCGTCCAGGCCGGGGATGTTGATGACGCCCACGGCCGGCCCGTGCTCGTCCTCCATCGCCACCAGGTTCCCGAACAGGGGGACCCCCTGGATGAACGACACCGTCCCGTCGATGGGGTCCAGCACCCAGGTGCGTCCGGAGGCGCCGGCCACGTCCTCCTCCTCCTCGCCGACGATCGAGTCGTCGGGGTGGGCGGCCGCTATCCGCTCCCGCATGAGGCGCTCAGCGGCCCTGTCGGCGGCGGTGACGGGCGTGCCGTCTCCCTTGTCCTCAACGGTGAGGGAGGGCCGGCCGAACCAGCCGAGGGTCAGCTCCCCGGCCTCCCTGGCGATCGAGACCGCCAGGTCCACGTAGGCCCTGTCGACGGGCGGCGGCGCTGTTGCCATGGCGGGGGAGCCTAGGGGCCACCTGCCGGTTGGGAGGTGGGATTCGGGCGCCTGCGGCGGGATCCTGCAGGCCCTGTGGGACACGAGAACGGGTCGTCAGGTGTTCCGGTGGGGTTCAGCGCGCTTGGAGGGACTCGAACCCCCAACCTTCTGATCCGTAGTCAGATGCTCTATCCAATTGAGCTACAAGCGCAGGCATCCGAGTGTATGAGCGGCCCCGACGGGGCCCACTCGGCGGAGTTGGCGGAGAGGGTGGGATTCGAACCCACGAAGAGCTTTTGGGCCCTTACTCCCTTAGCAGGGGAGCGCCTTCAACCTGACTCGGCCACCTCTCCTCGGCGGGAGAAGGCTACCGGCACCCCGAGAGGGCGCGGGCCCCGCAGGTACGCTGCGTGGCGGAGGGATGGCAGAGCGGACGATTGCGACGGTCTTGAAAACCGTTGAGCCTCACGGCTCCGGGGGTTCGAATCCCCCTCCCTCCGCCAACACCCCCGCCTGCGGGCGGGAGCCCCTGGATCAGGAGCCGATCTGCTCCCGCAGGCCGTCCAACCAGCCGTCGGCGGCGATTGTCGCGGCCGAGGCCTCAACCCGCATCTCGTCGCCGTTGTGGCTGTCGGCCGGGTACGACCCCAGGAACCTGACCAGGCCGTGTTTCATGTGGAGGTTGCGCAGGCAGTCGGCCACCAGCTCGTCGGCCACGTGCCCCTCGCAGTCCATGAGGAAGCAGTAGTCGCCCAGGCCCTGCTTGGTGGGCCGGGATTCGAGGCGCGTCAGGTTGATGGACCTGGCGGCGAACTCCTGGAGCATCCCGAGCAGGGAGCCCGGGCGGTCCGCCCGCTGGAACACCACCAGCGAGGTCTTGTCATGGCCGCTGGGTGCGGGGATTCCGTTCCTCGCCACCAGGACGAACCTGGTCTGGTTCTCCGGGTGGTCCTCGATGTCCTCGGCCAACAGGTCCAGGCCGTAGACGTCGGCTGCCCTCGCCGGGGCTATGGCAGCGGTCCGGCCGTCGGCCTCTTCAGCGGTCTGGCGGGCGGCGTCGGCCGTGGAGTTGGCCGCCTCCTGGGCGGCGCCGGGCAGGCTTCGGGCCAGCCAGCCCCGGCACTGGGCCGTTGCGTGCGGGAACGACACGACCCGCTGGATGGAGTCGATGGGGGTGCCGGGCGGTGCCAACAGGTTCAACTGGACCGAGATCACCACCTCCCGCTGGATGAGCAGGTCGGCCTCGAAGGCGAGGGTGTCCTGGGTGACGTTCACGCTCCCCTCGATGGAGTTCTCTATGGCTGCGAACCCGAGGTCCGCGCCACCGTCTCCCACGAGGCGCAGCACCTCCGGGATGGAGGACGCCGGCCTCAGGTCCAGCGCCGACAGGTCGTCCTGGGTGAACAGGGCCTGCTCGGTGAAGGTTCCGTTGGGCCCGAGGTAGGCGAGCACCTGGCGGCCGGGAGGTGCGATGTCGGTCACGACAGGTGAGGATAGTGAGGTGGATGTCGAGGCCCTGCGTGGATTGCTCGAGGATGTGGCGGCGGGAGCCGTCGAACCCGACGCCGCCGTGGCGCGCCTCAGGAGCCTTCCCTTCACCGACGTGGGCGTGGCCCGCGTCGACCACCACAGGGCGATCAGACAGGGCATGCCCGAGGCCGTCTACGGCCCCGGCAAGACGCCCGAGGACGTGGCGCTGGTCGTCGCCGAGCTCCTCGAGGGGGGAACCGGACCGGTCGTGCTGACCCGCTCCGACAAGGCCCAGGTGGACGCGGCCCTTGCCGTCGACGGTTCGGCTTCGGTCTTCGGGGCAACCGCCGTGTGGCGGAGGGCGCCGGACAGGCCGGAACGCGTCGTGGTGGTCACGGCCGGTACGTCCGACCGACCGGTGGCCGAGGAGGCCGAGGCCGTGCTCTGGGCCCATGGGATCCAGGCCGACCGCCTGGACGACGTGGGGGTGTCGGGGCTGCACCGGCTCCTCGCCGACGTCGGGCTGGTCCAGGCCTGCGATGCCGCCGTGGTGGTGGCGGGCATGGAGGGGGCACTGGCCAGCGTGGTCGGTGGCCTGACCGCCGCTCCCGTGGTGGCGGTGCCTACCAGCGTCGGCTACGGCTCCTCCCTCGAGGGGGTGACCGCCCTGCTGGGGATGCTGGCCTCGTGTGCCTCCGGCCTGGCGGTCGTCGGCATCGACAACGGCTTCGGAGCGGCCTGTGCGGTGATGCGCCAGCTGGGCGCTCCCGGTTCGGAGCGTGGCTGATGGAGCGGCGCCTGGCCTGGTTCCACTGCTTCTCGGGGGTGGCGGGCGACATGGCCCTCGGGTCCCTGCTGGACGCCGGCGCAGACCTGGACGAGGTCAGGGGAATGCTCCGGAGGCTGCCCGTGGGCGGATGGGAGCTGGCCGCCGAGCCCGTGCTGCGCTGCGGCCTGGCCGGTACAAGGGTCCTGGTAGACGCCGAGGAGACCACCGTCCACCGGACTGCTGGCCACATCGTCTCCATGATCGAGGAGGCAGCGCTGCCCGACCGGGTCACATCCAGGGCCCTGGCGGTGTTCGGGGCCCTGGCCGAGGTCGAGGGGAGGCTCCACCAGCGGCCCCCGTCGCAGGTCCACTTCCACGAGGTCGGGGCGCTCGACAGCATCGTCGACGTCGTGGGCGCCTGCGCGGCCCTGGAGGTGCTCGAGGTCGACGAGGTCTGGTCGTCCAGCATCGCCACCGGTAGGGGGATGGTTCGGTCGGCCCACGGCATCATCCCGGTACCGGCGCCGGCCGTGGTCGGGCTGCTGGAGGGCGCCCCCACCCACGGAATAGAGGTCCCCAACGAGCTGACCACCCCCACGGGCGCCGCTCTCATGTCGGCCCTGGCGACGGGGTGGGGGCCCATGCCGCCGATGGTCGTCGAGGCCAGCGGGTTCGGCGCCGGCGAGAGGGACCTGGACGGGAGGCCCAACCTGACCCAGGTGGTGGTGGGGGTCTCGGCCGACGCCGGCCAGCCGGGCCAGCCCGTGGCCCTGCTGGAGGTGAACGTCGACGACGCCACCGGCGAGACCCTCGCCCACGCCGTCTCCGAGTGCCTCGCCGCCGGCGCCCACGACGCCTGGGTGACGCCCATCGTCATGAAGAAGGGGAGGCCGGCACACATCGTCAGCGCCCTCTGCGACCCCGCGGCACTGTCCGATGTGGCATCGGTTCTCACAGCCGAGACAGGTTCGCTGGGCGTGAGAGGGCAGACCATCGAGCGGTGGCCGGCGGCCCGGAGCATGGACCAGGTGGAGGTCGAGGGGCACCCGGTGGGCGTGAAGGTCACGGCCGGCCGCGCCAAGGTCGAACACGACGACGCGGCGAGGGCTGCCAGAGCCACCGGCCTACCGCTCAGGGAAGTCGTCTCCCTGGCCGAGGAGGCCTGGAGGCACAGGCTGGTTGCAGACTCCCAGGCGGGACGCCTGCCCGCGCCGCCCGACGGCGAGCCGGCCTGAGCCGCTACCTACCATGGGTGGCGTGACCGGTACCGGACCCGAGCCCCAACCCCTGTACTTCAGGCAGCTGCTGTCGGGCCGGGATTTCGCATCCGACGACCCCCTGGCCGGACAGATGGTCAACTTCGTCTACCTCATCGGGGACCACCGGACCGGCGAGGCCGTCGTCGTGGACCCCGCCTACGACGTCGACGGCATCCTCGCCGTGTTGGAGGCCGACGGGATGCGCTGCACCGGGGTCCTGGCCACGCACTACCACCCGGACCACGTGGGCGGCTCGATGATGGGGTTCGACATAGTGGGGGCCAGGGAGCTGCTGGAGCGGGTCACGGTGCCGGTGCACGCCCAGCAGGAGGAGGCCGAGTTCATAGGGAAGGTGACCGGCCTGGGAGCAGGCGACGTGGTCAGCCACCGGAGCGGTGACGTGGTGGAGGTGGGTGGCGTGTCGATCGAGCTGATCCATACCCCGGGGCACACGCCGGGCAGCCAGTGCTTCCTCGTGGACGGCCGGCTCGTGGCCGGAGACACCCTCTTCCTGGAGGGCTGTGGCCGGACCGACCTGCCGGGAGGTGACCCGGCAGCCCTCTACGACAGCCTCCACAACCGCCTCGCCAGGGTGTCCGACGAGGCGATCCTCTATCCGGGCCACCTCTACTCGGCGGAGCCTTCGGCGCCGATGGGCGACACCCGACGCACCAACTTCGTGTTCATGCCCAGGTCGGTCGAGCAGTGGATGGGGCTGTTCGGCCGCTGAGGCGGGGAACTCCGGTGTCAACAGGACGGGAGAAGCAGATGTTCAGGGCCCTCATAGTCGACAGGGTGGACGGCGAGTTCAGGCTCGGCATAAGGGAACTGTCCGACGAGGACCTGCCCGAAGGCGACGTGCTGGTGGACGTCGAGTACTCGACGGTCAACTACAAGGACGGCCTCGCCCTGACCGATACCTCGCCGATCGTCACATCGTGGCCGATGGTCCCGGGAATCGACCTGGCGGGGACGGTGGCGGCCTCCAGCGACGCGGGCGTGTCGGTTGGGGACAGGGTGGTCGTCAACGGCTGGGGGCTGGGCGAGTCGGAGTGGGGCGGGTACTCACAGCGGGCGAGGGTCAGCGCCGGCTGGACGGTTCCCGTGCCGGAGGCGTTCACCACGTCACAGGCCATGGCCATCGGGACGGCCGGCTTCACGGCCATGCTCTGCGTGCTGGCCCTCGAGGAGCACGACGTGGTACCGGACTCGGGACCCGTCCTCGTGACCGGGGCCTCCGGCGGTGTGGGCAGCACGTCGGTGGCCCTGCTGGCGGGCCTCGGCTACGAGGTCCATGCCTCGACCGGCCGGCCCGAGGAGGCCGCCTACCTGGAGGACCTGGGCGCTGCGGTGGTCGCGGAGCGGGCGGAGCTCTCGGAACCCTCCGGCAGGCCCCTTTCGAGGGCCCGGTGGGCGGGGGCCGTGGACTCCGTCGGCAGCCACACCCTGGCCAACGTCCTGGCGGCGACCATGCCGGAGGGCTGCGTGGCTGCCTGCGGCCTGGCCCAGGGCATGGACCTTGCGACGACGGTGGCGCCGTTCATCCTGCGGGGGGTGACCCTCAGGGGCGTCAACTCGGTGACCGTCCCGAGGCCGCGCCGCCTCGAGGCCTGGGAGCGCCTGGCCAGTGACCTCGACGCCGACCACCTCGCAACGATGACCTCGACCGTGGGCCTCGACGACGTGGCCGGGGTGGCCGAGAAGATCCTGGCCGGGCGTGTACGCGGCCGCGTCGTGGTCGACGTCAACGCCTGACCGGTCATCAGCCCGGGAGTGCGCGGGAAGCAGCAAGAACGACGGCGAGCCTGTAGAGGTCGCCAACCCACCCGGCCTGGGAGTGCGCGAGGAGGTGTGGTGGTTCAGGACACAGGAACCACATGTAGCGAGATGTGGTGGTTCAGGACACAGGAACCACATGTAGCGAGACATAGGAACCTACAGGC
>CAYFOV010000020.1:0-36403 GCA_964344855.1 uncultured Candidatus Nemicrothrix sp. | reverse complement strand
CGCCGAGGCCGTGACTCAATAACCAGAGCCTCTACGAAACCCGGGGAGATTCACCCTTACCGGCGGCTGTCGTCTTGGGGGCTCGGCGGGGAAGTCAGGATGATCGGGTTCATCGATTCCGAAACAGAACCTTCAACAGTAGAACTACGGCAAGAGTAGCACCGCTGGCTATGAGGACCGAAGTGAACCGTCCGAATCCGACCGTGGCGAAAAGCACCGAATAGCCGCCATTGAAGATGACGAACACCAGACCGACTGCGAACCACTGCCGGCGACTGATCAGAGTCGTCATAGATCGGCGAGTCAAAAGGCGGTCAATAGAGAGATCGAGTACGTCGACACATATCCGATGCCGAACAGGACTACAGCAGTTGAAAGTGTTATAGGTGCAACCACTACTGCCGCCGCTACCACCGCCAAGCCACCGATCATGGCAATCGATACCCTCCACTGCCATGGGTCAGCAATAATTGGGTAGGCGTAGTCGCCGCCCGTGTGGTCGACGGTCTGGACGAGTGTTGAGCCCTCAAGTTCAAACCATGTCGGTACTGCTACTCCGGTGGCGTCAAACGCCCAGGGCATCGCTACCAACGAAACTGCCGCACCGTCCGGGCCCAAGATGGCTACCGAACCGTCACTCTGGAGGACTCCCTCGTAACCATCCGGGATGGCGTTCTCAAACCTGAACGTGTCAGGCGCATCGGCATGCTTGATCAACAACAGGCCCTGCACGCCGCCGTCGCCAGCCGCCGCGGCAAAGTCGATGCCGTCAGCCACGTCGACGAACACGCTGACCTGGTCATACACAGAGGTGGCAGCACCTGGAGCCGATATGCCCGTGGCCGCACCGTCAACGCTCTCAACAGTAAACACCGGCACGGTTTCTGGCGTCGCTGCCTCTGCCCCGGCCATCGGTGCAGCAACAACCGAAGCAGCAAACACCGATAGGGCTGTCAGCAAGGCGACCCGCAGCCGGCTAACGGACCTTCGAGACCGTCGTGGCGCCCCAACGTCAACCCTGCAAGAACGTGACCCAAAGGACGTTGCCAAAGCAACTCTCCTCAATTGCGGCCTGTGACCTCGGATAATAGACATTATCCACTGACTTGTCCAGAGGAGTGGCGGGGTAACCGAATCACCCGGTTACCTGTGCCTACCCACCGCCCCCTTGTGGCAATCGTCCCGGCTTCAGCCAGACTTGCCGGATGCCCGGCCCCGCCACGCCCGATGAGGGAGCACTACGCATCGCCTACCTGTCCTACAGGGGCAAGCCCCACTGCGGCGGCCAGGGGGTGTACACGAGGCACCTCACGAAGGCGCTGGTCGACCTGGGCCACCACGTCGAGGTGCTGGCCGGCCAGCCCTACCCGGAACTGGACGAACGGGTCCCGATGGTGAGGCTCCCCAGCCTCGACCTCTACAACGACCACTTCCCCATGCGCAAGCCCCGCATCTGGGAACTGAAGACCCGGTGGGACGTGGCCGAGGCCATGTCGTTCGCCACCGGCAACTTCTCGGAGCCGATGGCGTTCAGCATGCGCGCATGGGACCACCTGAGGCGCCGGAGGCACGACTTCGACCTGGTCCACGACAACCAGTGCCTGGGCTGGGGCCTGCTGCTGCTCCAGAACCGGGCGGCGTTCCCGGTGCTGTCGACCATCCACCACCCGATCACCGTGGACCGGCGCCTGGAGATCCAGCACTCGCGCTCGCTGCTGGAGCAGATCGGCAAGCGGCGCTGGTACGCCTTCACCCGGATGCAGACGAGGGTGGCGCGGCGCATGCACAGGGTGATGACGGTGTCGGAGTCGTCGAGGGACGACATCGTGGCCGACCACGGGGTCAGGCCCGATCGGCTCCACGTGGTTCCGGTGGGGGTGGACCCCGAGCTGTTCCAGCCCCTCGGGCACGTTGCCCGCATCCCGGGCAGGATCGTGACAACGGCCAGTGCCGACGTGGCCATGAAGGGCCTCCGCTTCCTGCTGGAGGCAGTGGCCAAGCTGCGCACCGAGCGCCACGTGGAGCTGGTCATCATCGGCAGACCGAGGGAGGACAGCAGCTCCACTGACGCCTTCGAGCGCCTGGGCCTGACCGACTGCGTGAGCTACGTGCACGGCGTGCCCGACGAGCGCATCGTGGAGCTCTACGCCGAGTCGGAGCTGGCGGTCGTGCCGTCGCTCTACGAGGGCTTCTCACTACCAGCCATCGAGGCCATGTCCTGTGGCGTGCCGCTAGTGACCACCACGGGTGGCGCCCTTCCCGAGGTGACCGGCGCCCACGGGGAGACCTGCTACCAGGTCCCGCCCGGAGACGCTGACGCCATGGCGACCATGATGCGCACGGCCCTCGACGACCCCGAATCTCGCGCCCGGATCGGGGCCGCGGGACGCCGGCGAGTCATCGAGAAGTGGAGCTGGCACCACACGGCAGTGCGCACGGTCGAGCAGTACCGGGCCCTCCTCGAGGGGCGAGCGGGGTGAGGCCGTGCTGACCGTCGACTACCAGCGCCTGGGCCTGGCCCCGGGCGACAGGGTCCTGGACCTGGGCTGCGGCTTCGGCCGCCACGCCTACGAGGTGCTCCGGCACGGCGCCACCGTGGTGGCCTGCGACCTGGGCCTCGATGAGCTGCGCCAGGTCCGCGGGGTGGTGGCCGCCATGCACGCTGACGGCGAGCTGCCCCGGGGGGCGGCGGTCGGTACCGCCAACGGCGACGCCACGGCCATGCCGTTCGCAGACGGCTCCTTCGACCACGTGATCGCATCCGAGGTGCTCGAGCACATCGACGACGACGTGGGTGCCCTGTCGGAGTTGGTGCGGGTGCTGAGGCCGGGAGGCACGCTCGCCACCACCGTTCCCGCCCGGCTGCCCGAACGGATCTGCTGGGCCCTCTCCGACGACTACCACGCCCCGAAGGCACCGGGAGGGCACGTGCGCATCTACAGCCGCCAGGAGCTGGAGACCAAGCTCACGGCAGCCGGGCTGCGGCCGGTCGGCAGGCACCGCGCCCACGCCCTGCACAGCCCCTACTGGTGGCTGCGCTGCGCTGTGGGCCCCGACAGGCCGGTCGACGAGAACCGGCTGGTCGGCGCCTACCACCGGCTGCTGGAGTGGGACATCGTCCGGGCGCCGCTGGTCACGAGGCTGGCGGAGCGGGCGCTGAACCCCGTGTTGGGCAAGAGCCTCGTGGTCTACGCCACGAAGCCGGCCGCAGCCGGGCCGATGGGGAGGATGGAGGAGGGCTCGCGTGCCGTTGCCTGACGTACCGGGGGTGCTTGGCGCCGCCGACCTGAGACAGACCGCTGCGGGGATCGCCGAGTGGCAGTTGCCGACCGGCATGATCCCGTGGTTCCCGGGCGGCCACGCCGACCCGTGGAACCACGTCGAGGCGGCGATGGCGCTGGCAGTCTCGGGCCACCTGGACGAGGCCGAGGCCGCCTACCGGTGGCTGGCCGACACGCAGTTGGCCAACGGCGCGTGGCACCACTACTACACCGCCGACGGGGTGGAGGACCCCAAGCACGACGCCAACGTGACGGCCTACGTTGCCACGGGGACCTGGCACCACTGGCTGATGACGGGCGACAGGGGTTTCCTGGAGTCCATGTGGGGGGTTGTAGAACCGGCCATCGACTTCGTCCTGGACCTGCAGACGACCCGGGGCGAGATCCTGTGGGCCCGCCACCCCGACGGGACACCGTGGTCTTTCGCCCTCCTGACGGGCTCGTCCAGCATCTGTCACAGCCTCAGGTGCGCCGTGGCGGTCGCCGAGGAGCTGGGCCACGAGCGGCCCGACTGGGAGCTCTCCCTGGCCTACCTGGCCCACACGGTCCGGACCAGGCCCGACGGCGCCTTCGCCCCCAAGCACCGCTGGGCGATGGACTGGTACTACCCGGTCCTCTCGGGCACGGTCGACGGGCCGGACGGCCGTCAGCGCCTGGCCGAGCGGTTCGACGAGTTCGTGATGGAGGGCAGGGGGGTGCGCTGCGTCAGCGACCGGCCCTGGGTAACCGCGGCTGAGACCTGTGAGTGCGCAATCGCCCACCTGGTCGTCGGGGATGCCGCGACCGCGGGGCACCTGTTCGGGTGGGCGCAGACGATGAGGCGATCCGACGGCCGCTACCTCACGGGGCTGGTCCACCCGGAGGGCGTCACCTTCCCCGACGGCGAGTGCACCACCTACACGGCGGCAGCCGTGGTCCTGGCGGCCGACGCCCTCTCCGGTGCCAGCCCGGCTGCGGGCCTGTTCGTGGAGGGAACCGAGCTGCCGGGCATCATCCAGACCGGGGAGCCGGTGCACGAGCCCGACTGAGGCCGACCGGTCAGGTGCCTGGCCCGGTCCTCCTGAGGGCCCGCAACGACCCGACGGCGGCCAGTTCCTCGAACGCCCCGGACCCCACGGCCCGCATGTAGACCTCGAACGGGGGCCTACCGCCGTCGGCCGGGTCGGGGAACACGTCGTGGATCAACAGCGTGCCGCCCTCTGCCAGGTGGGGTACCCAGCCGTCGTAGTCGGCGTGGGCCGGTTCGCTCCCATGGCCGCCGTCTATGAACAGCAGGGCCAGCGGCGTGCTCCACGCCGCGGCCACAGTCGGCGAGTCACCCACCACGGCCACGACGGTGGACTCCAGGCCAGCCGCCCTGACTGTCTCGCGGAACTTGGGCAGGGTGTCGATGAGGCCGGTGGCTGGGTCGACCAGGTCGGGCTCGTGCCACTCCCAGCCGGCCTGGTTCTCCTCTGAGCCGCGGTGGTGGTCGACGGAGTAGAGCACCCTTCCCCGCTCCTCGGCCGCCGCACCCAGGTAGAGGGCCGACTTCCCGCAGTAGCCGCCGACCTCCAGGAACGGGCCGTCGGCATGGGCTGCCATGGCCTGGTCGTGGAGGGCCAGCCCCTCGTCTCGAGGCATGAAGCCCCGGGCGGCCCCGGCCAGGCCGAGCAGGTCCGCCTGCCGCCCGTCCACCGGCCGGCCCACCTGTCAGCCCGAGGTGCCGACCAGCTCGTCGTCGGACCGGTCGCCCCAGAGGAGGTGCTCGAGGACCGCGAAGCGGATCACCCAGAGCAGCCCGAAGGCAATGGCGTTTGCGGCCTGGACTGCGATGGTGCGGTCGCTGAAACTGTCGACCACGCCGACGAGGGCGGTCGAGAGGACCAGGCCGGCGAAGGCCAGCGACCAGAACGGGAGGATCTCCCCCATCTTGTGGTCGCCCTTGTCCTTCTCCCAGACGTAGTGCCTGCTGAGCAGGTAGGCGGGGATGCTGCCGACCGCCACGGCGACGACGTTGGCAGCCACACCGGGCCAGCCGACGTGGCCGTAGAGCACCACGAGGATTGTCTGGCCGGTGGCCACGTTCACCACCGACACGCCTGCGAACCGCATCAACTTCGGTCCGTAGTCCCGCCACAGGCGCGCGGGGAGAGGGATGGTCCGGGAGGGCATGACGGGAAAGCCTACCCGTGCGGCCGACATCCGGTCGTGGCGCTGGTCACGCGGCCACTGTGGGGCGCGATTCGCCCGGCTACTCGCCCTGGAGGAGGGGTGCCGTCCCCTGATCTCCCGCCAGCAGCCGCCCTGCCAGCCGCCTGGCGGTGACGACGGGTGCCTCCTCCCCGGCGGTGGAGTCTCCGGCCACGACCCGGTGGGCCGCCGCCGCCAGGGCGTGGTCCAGGTGCGCCCTCACCTCCGCCTGGCGCCTCCGCTCGCGGCGGTGGCCCAACCCGCCGTCGGCATCCAGCACGATGCGATGGTCGGCGACCGCGGTGGCCAGCTCAGCAATGCCGGCTCCCTCGGTGGCGGTGGTCATGACGATGGGCGGGCGGGCCCCGGCGACCGAACCGGTGATGGCCGACAGGTCCAGCATCAGGTCCAGGTCCCTGCGGGCGTCGTCGGCCCCGGGCCGGTCGGCCTTGTTGACCACGAACAGGTCGGCGATCTCGAGCAGGCCGGCCTTGTTGGCCTGGACGGCGTCGCCCCACCCTGGCGCCACGACCACGACCGTTGTGTCGGCTGCGCCGGCCACGTCCACCTCCACCTGGCCCACCCCGACTGTCTCCACCACGACCGGGTCGAAACCGCAGGCGTCGAGGACCCTGACCGCACCGTGCACCGCCAGGGCTAACCCGCCGAGGTGGCCGCGGGTGGCCATCGAGCGGATGAACACCCCCGCCGCTGCCGCCTCGTCCATGCGGACCCTGTCCCCCAGGATCGCCCCCCCGGTGAGCGGCGACGACGGGTCCACCGCCAGCACGGCAGGCCTGCCGCCCCCTTCGGCGAGGAGGAGGGTGAGGGCCCCGGTAATGGTCGACTTGCCGGATCCGGGCGCCCCCGTCACCCCGACCACGTGGGCCGAGCCTGCGTGGGGGAGGGTCCCCAGGGCCACCTCCTCGGATCCGGCGCCACCCCGCTCGACCATGCTGAGCAGGCGGGCCGTGGCCCGGCGCCCCCCTGAGCGGGCCTCCCCGACCAGGCCTGCCACACCCGACGGCCCGGCGCTCGGGTCAGGCGCCGACATCGCGCCCGCAGGCCGCCCGGACGGCCGCCACGACCTCCCCTACGGGCGCCCCGGGCCCCAGCACGGACGCCACACCCGCAGCCTTCAGGCCTGGGAGGTCGGCCTCGGGAATGATGCCGCCCACCACCACGGGCACCTCCAGGCCGGCGTCGGCCAGGGCGTCCACCATCGCCGGAGCGAGGGTCATGTGGCCGGCGTTGTGCATGGAGATGCCGACCACGTCGGCGTCCTCGGCCTCGACTGCATCGACGATCGCCGCCGTGGTCTGGCGCAGCCCCATGTAGACCACCTCCATGCCGGCGTCGCGGAGCATCCTGGCGACCACCTTGAGGCCCCTGTCGTGGCCGTCCAGGCCCAACTTGGCGAGCACCACCCGGATGGGCGGTCCGGCCCCCTCGCCCATCACACCACCGCCGTCTCGACGTAGGTGCCGAACACCGACTCAAGGGCACCCACCACCTCGCCCACCGTGGCCCTGGCCCTCACGGCGTCGACCAGCGCCGGGACCAGGTTGACGCCCGGGTCCGCCGCGTCGGCAACCACGGCGGCCAGGGCCTCCTCGACGGCAGCGCCGTCGCGGCCCTGCTTCACCGCGCCGAGGCGGCGGAGCTGGGCCTCCTCGGTCTCCTGTCCGATTCGGAGCAGCTCGCCGGGCGGCCCGTCGCCCCCCTCGGTGAAGGCGTTCACGCCCACGACCACCCGCTCGCCCGAGTTGACCTCCCGCTCGTAGCGGTAGGCCGCCTCGGCTATCTCGCCCATGAACCAGCCGCTCCGGATTCCGGCGTACACGCCCTCGAGGATGGATCCCGCCCCGAGGTCGTCGAGGCGGGCGAAGACCGCCTCCGCCCTGCCCTCCAACTCGTCGGTCATCCACTCGACGTAGGCGGACCCGCCCAGCGGGTCGGCCACGCTCGCCACCCCGGTCTCGTGGGCGATCACCTGCTGCGTGCGCAGGGCTATGCGGGCGGCCTCCTCAGTGGGGAGGGCCAGGGCCTCGTCGTAGCTGTCGGTGTGGAGGCTCTGCGTGCCGCCCATGACGCCTGCGAGGGCCTGCAGCGCCACCCTGGCGATGTTGACCTCGGGCTGCTGGGCGGTCAGCGATACCCCCGCCGTCTGGGTGTGGAACCGCAGCTTGAGGCTGCGCTCGTCACGTGCCCCGTAGCGATCCCGCATCCACCGGGCCCAGATGCGCCTGGCCGCCCTGAACTTCCCCACCTCCTCGAAGAAGTCCAGGTGGCTGTTGAAGAAGAAGCTGAGACGCGGGGCGAAGGCGTCCACCCCGATGCCGGTCGCAGTGGCCGCCTCGACGTAGGCGAAGCCGTTGGCCAGGGTGAAGGCCAGTTCCTGGGCCGCAGTCGAGCCGGCCTCGCGGATGTGGTATCCGGACACGGAGACGGGGTGCCACCTCGGCATCTCGGCGGCTGTGAACCTGATCACGTCGGTGACGAGGCGCACCGACGGCCGGGGCGGGAAGATGTACTCCTTCTGCGCCTGGTACTCCTTCAGGATGTCGTTCTGGAGGGTGCCGGACAGGCGGCTGCGCTCAACGCCGCCGTCCTCTGCGACGGCCACGTACATGGCGAGGAGGATGGCGGCGGGGCCGTTGATAGTCATCGACGTGGAGACCCCGCCCAGGTCGATGCCCCCGAAGAGGTCGGCCATGTCCTCGATGGAGTCCACGGCCACCCCGGCGCGGCCGACCTCGCCGAGGGACCAGGGATGGTCCGAGTCGCGGCCCATGAGGGTGGGCATGTCGAAGGCGGTGGACAGGCCGGTGCTGCCTGAGCGGAGCAGCTCGCGGAAGCGGGCGTTGGTGTCGGTGGCCGTACCGAAGCCGGCGAACATACGCATGGTCCAGAGCCGCGACCTGTACATGCCGGGGTGTACGCCGCGGGTGTAGGGGAACTCGCCGGGCAGCGGCCCATCCCCGTAGACGGGAGCAACGGGCACGCCCGAGAGGGTCCGGCGCTCCCCTCCGTCGTCGCCTGGTGGTTCCATGGCCCGAGATTACTAGGACATCCGACTATCTGCCACCCGAGGGCAGGATGCCTAGACTGGGCCGGTGCCGCTTCCGTTCGACCCCATAGCCGAGGCCCGCCGCAACTGGGAGGCCCACGGCTGGGGTGCCTCCGACGAGATGGTGGCGGCGACCTCGGTCACGAGGGCACACCAGATCCTGCTCCGGCGCATCGATGCGGCGCTGGAACCCCACGGCCTCAACTTCAGCCGGTTCGAGGCCCTCGCCCTGCTGAGCTTCTCCAGCCGTGGGTCGCTCCCGCTGGGCAAGATCGGCGACCGCCTCCAGGTCCACCCCACCAGCGTCACCAACACCGTCGACCGCCTCGAGGCCGACGGCCTGGTGGCACGCAGGCCCCACCCGACCGACCGCAGGACCACCCTCGCCGAGCTGACACCCGAGGGCCGCCGCGTCGTGGTCGCCGCGGCACGCTCCCTCGCCGAGGTCGGCTTCGGCCTGGACGGAATGTCGGCTGGCGACCTCGGCTCGGTGGACCGGGCCCTCACACCTCTCAGGCGGGCCGCCGGGGACTTCTAGCCGGGAGCCGCCGGCCAGACCACAGGGCAGGCCGGGTGGTCCAGGGGCTGTCCCGTCGCCACCACCCCGTCCAGCTCCGGGAACGGCGGCGACGTCCGCCACGGCCTCACAGCCCTCACCACGTCGTCGCCGACGTAGCGCAGCGAGACCACCCTGCGCTGGCGGCCCGGCGGGGCCCCGGGTGCGGCGTGGACGGAGAGGAAGTTGAAGCAGAGGGCGTCGCCCGGCTCCATGGCGAAGTTCCTGATGTCGAACGAGCCGGGATCGGCGTCGACGTCGGGCATCTCAGCCAGCGTCCCCTCGGGGAACCACCTGGCCTCGCCGCCCCTGAACGTCCTGGGCATGAGCCAGGGGCCCGTGTGGGTTCCCGCAACCACCTGCAGGCACTCGCCGGCCGAGACGGGGTCGACGGGCAGCCAGCAGCTGGCCGTCATGGTCCCGTCCACGTCGTAGTAGGGCTGGTCCTGGTGCCAGGGAGTCCTGGCCGGCGTACCCCCCTCGCGCACCAGCACGTGGTCGTGGTGGAGGCGAACCGTCGACGACCCCGTGAGCGCCGCCACCGCCTCCGGAAGGCGGCTGGAACGGGCCACCGACCCGATGTCCGGCACGTCCTGCCAGCGCCGGAAGTCCTCAATGAAGAAACCCTCGTCGTCCTCGTCGGTCAGCCGGATCGCCAGGGGGCCGGGGTGCTCGAGCACCTGGTCCACGGCCGATCTGAGGCCCCCGACCTCGCCGGGCGTGAGGATCCCGAGCAGGAGCACAACGCCATCGCGGCGGAACGCCTCCACCTGGTCCTGGTCCGGGAGGGGGTCGGGTTCGGTCACGGCCCCAGTCAACAACAGGTCGGCCCGGTCCGCCCACCGGGGAGGACCTGCATGCGGTACACCGCGGGAGGCCTTAGGGTTCGGGGGGTGATACCCACCACCCTCGTCGGCCTGGGCTTCGTGGTGCTGGGCCTGCTGCTGGGCTGGCCGGTCCTCACGGCCCTCTCTGCCATCTTCGTGGTGGTGCAGCTCCTGATGATCGGGGCCAGGGCTGCCGTGGAGCGCAACGACAGGCGCCTGGCCGAACGAATGGAGCGCCGGGGCTGAGCCCGTCCGCCGGTGCAATGCCCAGCCGGTTACCGCTACCGTTCCCCCGGGGCACCACGAGGCGGGCGGATCCCGTGGAGCGTGCCCCTGCGACGATGACAGACACCCACGCAGACCCCTTCTCCCTGGCCGAAGAGGCAGCCGAAGCCCTGGCCGACCGCACGGGCGTGCCGTCGCACGACGCCGCCCTCGTGCTGGGATCGGGCTGGGCCTCCGCCGCCGACGGCCTGGGTGAGGTCGTGGCCGACGTGGCGTTGGGGGACCTTCCCGGCTTCCCGTCGCCGACGGTGGCAGGCCACAGGAACAGCGCCCTCTCTGTGCGGGTCGGCGAGACCCGCGCCCTGGTCCTGGGTGGCCGCAGCCACCTCTACGAGGGCCACCCCGTCCCGACCGTGGTCCACGGCGTCCGCACGGCCATTGCCGCAGGCTGCGGCGTCGTGGTCCTGACCAACGCGGCCGGTGGACTGGACCCGGCCTGGCCGGTAGGCCAACCGGTGCTGCTGTCGGACCACCTGAACCTGACTGGCGCATCGCCAATGGTGGGCCCGCCTCCCCCGCCCGACAGGCCTGCCCGCTTCGTGGACCTGACGGAGGCCTACTCCTCGCGGTTGCGGGGAATGGCCCACGAGGTCGACGGATCGCTCCCCGAGGGTGTGTACGCGGGGCTGCTGGGCGGCGCCTACGAGACCCCCGCCGAGATCGGGATGCTCCGCACCCTCGGAGCCGACCTGGTCGGCATGTCGACCGTGCTGGAGACGATCGCGGCCCGCCACCTGGGCGCCGAGGTGCTCGGCGTGTCCCTCGTGACCAACGCCGCCGCCGGGATGGGGGACGAGGACCTGGACCACGAGGATGTGCTGACTGCCGCCAGGGATGCCGCGCCGAGGATGCTGGCGCTGCTGCGAGGGGTGCTGGAGAGGCTGTGAGAGCCCAGCGCCGCGGCTGCCGACCGGCGTGGTCGTGAGCACCGCCAGCGGAACGAGCCTGGCCGCCGACCTGGCCAGGCAATGGCTGGAGGTGGACCCGGACCCGGCCACTCAGGCCGAGACCAGGGACCTGCTGGCCTCCGGCGGCGACGACCTGGAGCGGCGCTTTGGGGGACGCCTGCAGTTCGGGACCGCCGGCCTGAGGGGTCCCCTCGGGGCCGGACCCCTGCGCATGAACAGGGTGGTGGTAAGGAGCGCGGCGGCGGCAATAGGACACCACCTGCTTGCCACGCTCGACGATGGTGGGTCCAACGGCAGCCGTCCCGGAGGGCCGCCGCTGGTCGTCGTCGGGTTCGACGCCCGCCACGGGAGCAGGGACTTCGCCGAGGACACCGTGAGGATCCTGGCGGCCATGGGAGTCGCCAGCCTGCTCCTGCCCGGCCCACTGCCGACGCCGGTGCTGGCCTTCACGCTGCGCGACCGCGGCGCCGACGCCGGGATCATGGTCACCGCCAGCCACAACCCGGCCGCCGACAACGGCTACAAGGTCTACTGGTCCGACGGAGCCCAGATCATCCCGCCAATCGACTCCGAGGTGTCGGCCCTGATCGACGCCTCCCCCCTGCCGACCGACGCGGACCTGGCTCCACCCGACCACCCCCTCATCGCGAGGGCCGGCCGGGCCGAGGTGCTGCGCTACGAGGAGGCCGCCACGACCGTGGTGGCCCTGGACACCCCCAGGGAGCTCTCGGTGGTGTACACGCCGCTGCACGGGGTGGGCCGCGACGTCCTGCTGGAGGCATTCGGGATGGCAGGATTCCCCGAGCCGGCGGTCGTCGGAGCGCAGTCCGATCCGGACCCGGACTTCCCGACCGTCGAGTACCCCAACCCTGAGGTGGACGGGGCCACGGACATGGCCCTGGAGCTGGCCGCGGGTCTGGAGGCCGACCTGGTGCTGGCCAACGACCCCGACGCCGACCGCCTGGCGGTGGCAGTTCCACACCGCGGGGGCTGGCGCACCCTGACGGGCGACGAGGTGGGCGCCCTGCTGGCCGACCACGTCCTCACCGCCGGATCCGGGGACAACCGCCTTGTGGCCACCACGGTGGTCTCCTCCCGGATGCTGGCCGCCATCGCGGGCCACCACGGCGTACGCCACGCCGAGACCCTCACCGGCTTCAAGTGGATCGTCAGGCCTGGCCTGCTGGACCCCTCGGCCGACTTCGTGTTCGGCTACGAGGAGGCCGCGGGCTTCGCCGTGGGCGACCTCGTGCGGGACAAGGACGGGATCACGGCCGCCCTGGCGTTCGCCGAGCTGGCGGCAGTCGAGAAGGCGGGGGGCAGGACCGTGCTGGACCGCCTCCACGACCTGTGGCGCCGCCACGGCCTGCACAGGACAGCCCTGCGGACCATCCGCTACGAGGGCCCTGACGGTTCGGCCGAGATGGCCCGGCGGATGCAGGTGCTGCGGGAGCGGCCCCCCTCGGCTGTGGGTTCCATGCCCGTCGTCTCGATGACCGACCTGGCGATCGCCGGTTCGGGCCTCAGCCCCACCGACGCCATCGTGTTCGACCTTGAGGGCGGCCGCCTGGCGGTGCGCCCCAGTGGCACCGAGCCCATGCTGAAGGCCTACGCCGAGGTGGTGCGCTCCGATGTGGCCGGTGACCTGGAGCTGGCCGAGTCGGCTGCCGGAGCCGACCTCGAAGGCCTGCTGGACGGGGCCGAGGACCTGCTCGGGGGGCGTCCCCGGTGACCGCCGCGACCTACGTTCCCGCGGGCGGGGTGCCGCTCCGCGTCTCACCGGTCGACGAGGTGGCCCTCGAGGCCCGGGCGGCCTCCCTGTGCACCCGCTCCATCAAGTCCACCAGCAAGAGGGCGGCGCTGCTGACCGCCATCAGGTGCATCGACCTGACCACCCTCGAGGGCGCCGACACCCCCGGCAAGGTGGCATCGCTGTGCCGGAAGGCGGTGAGGCCCGACTCGTCGGACCCGGGCATACCGCCGGTGGCGGCGGTGTGCGTCTACCCGGAGATGGTCGACCACGCCGTGGCGGCGGTGGCGGGAACGGGAGTTGCCGTGGCCAGCGTGGCCGGGGCCTTCCCGGCGGGCCTCTCGGCCCCGGCAGTGAGGGTCGCCGACATCGCCGACGCCGTCGCCCGGGGGGCCGACGAGATCGACATCGTCCTGAACAGGTCGGCCTTCCTCTCAGGGGACCTGGTGAGGGCCCACGACGAGGTGGCGGCCGCCAAGGAGGCCTGTGGCCCCGCCCACCTGAAGGTCATCCTGGAGGTCGGGGAGCTGGGCTCATACGACCAGGTGAGGCGGGCCTCGATGCTGGCGATGGCGGCCGGGGCCGACTTCATCAAGACCTCCACCGGGAAGATCCCCGGGGCCTCCACCCATCCGATGGTGCTCTGCATGGCCGAGGCCATCCGGGACTACGCCGACCAGACGGGGGTGGCCGTGGGCCTCAAGGGCGCCGGCGGCATCCGTACGGCCAAGCAGGCCTGGCACTACCTGGTGGTCGTGGGCGAGACCCTGGGCACCGGCTGGCTGAACCCCGAGCGGTTCAGGCTCGGGGCCTCGAGCCTCCTGAACGACGTGCTCATGCAGCTACACAAGCTGGACACGGGTCGCTACGGCGGCCCCGACTATGTAACCGTGGACTGAGAGACCATGACCCCTCCCGACCAGCCAACCGAGCCCTTCGACCTGGACTACGCCCCGGCGCCGGAGTCCACCGCTGTGGTCGACCTGGCCGACCGGTACGGCCACTTCATCGACGGCGGGTTCGTGGAGCCGGCCGACGGCGGGTCCTTCGCAACGATCAACCCGGCAACCGAGGAGCACCTCTCGTCGGTGGCGGACGGCACGGCAGCCGATGTGGACCGGGCGGTGGAGGCCGCCCGTCAGGCCTTCGACGGCCCCTGGGGGTCTATGTCCGGCAGCACCCGGGGCCGGTACCTGTTCCGCATCGCCCGGCAGATTCAGGAGCGTTCACGCCAGTTCTCCGTGCTGGAGACCCTGGACGGGGGCAAGCCCATCAGGGAGAGCAGGGACGTCGACATCCCGCTGGCAGCCGCATGGTTCTTCCACTACGCCGGCTGGGCCGACAAGTTGGAGTACGCCTTCCCGAACCGGCCCGTCGCCCCACACGGTGTGGCCGGCCAGGTCATCCCCTGGAACTTCCCGCTGATGATGGCCGCCTGGAAGCTGGCACCGGCCCTGGCGGCCGGCAACACCGTCGTGCTGAAGCCGGCGGAGACCACCCCCCTGACGGCCCTGCTCCTCGCCGACGTGCTGCGCGACGTCGACCTGCCCCCCGGGGTGGTCAACATCGTCACCGGGGGCGGCGCCACGGGGGCGGCCCTGGTCGACCACGCCGGCATCGACAAGGTGGCCTTCACCGGCTCAACAGAGGTGGGCAAGGCGATCCAGCGCTCGGTGGCGCCGAGGGGGCTGCCGCTGACCCTCGAGCTGGGGGGCAAGGCGGCCCACATCGTGTTCGAGGACTCGGCCGTGGACCAGGCCGTAGAGGGCGTGGTGAACGGCATCTACTTCAACCAGGGCCATGTCTGCTGCGCCGGCTCCAGGCTGCTGGTCCAGGAGGCGGTGGCCGACGACTTCGTGGCCAGGCTGGACCGGCGCATCGCCAACCTTCGCCTGGGCGACCCGCTGGACAAGAACACCGACGTCGGTGCCATCAACTCGGCGGAGCAGTTGGAGCGCATCACCTCGCTGGTTGAGGCCGGTGTGGCCGAGGGGGCCGAGCTCCACCAGCCGCCCTGCGACCTGCCCGGGAGGGGCTTCTGGTTCCCGCCGACCGTGCTCACCGGGGTCCACCAGAGCCACCGGGTCGCGAGGGAGGAGATCTTCGGTCCCGTGCTGGCGGTCCAGACCTTCCGCACGGCCGAGGAGGCCGTGGAGAAGGCCAACAACACCCCCTACGGCCTGTCGGCCGGGATCTGGACCGAGAAGGGCTCCAAGATCCTCTGGATGTCGGAGCGCCTGAGGGCGGGGGTGGTCTGGGCCAACACCTACAACCAGTTCGACCCGGCCAGCCCCTTCGGCGGCTACAAGGAGAGCGGCTTCGGCCGCGAGGGCGGCCTGCACGGCCTGGCCCCGTACCTGCGGGGATCCGGGGCACCCGGGGGAGGTGGTGCGTGATGGCCGGCCACCTTCCGGTCGACAAGACCTTCAAGCTCTACATCGGCGGGGCGTTCCCCCGCTCCGAGTCGGGCCGCACCTTCCAGGTCAGGTCGGCCGACGGCGCCCTGTTGGCCAACGCCGCCAGGGCCTCCCGCAAGGACCTGCGCGACGCCGTGAAGGCGGCGCGGGCGGCCCAGCCGGCCTGGGCTGGCCGGACCGCATACAACCGCGGCCAGGTCCTCTACCGGGTCGCCGAGGTCATGGAGTCGAGGCGGGACGAGTTCGCCTCGGTGCTGCGCTCAGTGGGTCGGCCGGCCAGGGCAGCCCGCCGCGAGGTGGACGCCTCGATCGACAGGTGGGTCTGGTACGCGGGCTGGGCGGACAAGTACCACCAGGTGCTCGGCACGGTCAACCCGGTGGCCGGGCCGTACTACAACTTCACGTTCCCGGAGCCGACCGGGGTGGTCGTGGTGGCGGCACCAGACGAGCCGCCGCTGCTGGGCCTGCTGTCCCGCCTGGCCCCGGTGATCGTCTCCGGCAACACCGCCGTGGTTGCGACCGGGGGTGGTGCCTCGCTGGCCGCCGTCACCCTGGCCGAGGTGCTGGCCACCTCCGACGTCCCGGCCGGGGTGGCCAACATCCTCACCGGCGACCTGTCAGAGCTTCTGCCCTGGGCCCTCGGCCACCTGGACGTCAACTCGGTGGACCTGACGGGGGCACCGTCGGACCTGGATGCCTCGGCTGTCGAGTTGGCGGCCGAGAACTTGAAGCGGATAGTGCGGGGCGGCGGGGATGACGGTGGCCCGTGGACGATCGCCGACTTCCTCGAGATGAAGACCGTCTGGCACCCGATCGGGCGCTGACCCTCCCGGGCGAGGGGACCTACCCGGCCTCCACCCTGTCCACGACAAGGGGAGCAGGCGCGGGCCGCTCATCAGCCACCCCGATGGCGCCCTCCAGGGCCTCCAGTGCTGCGGGGAACAGGCCCGGATCGTCGGCGTGGAGCTCCAGCACGGCCTGGCCGGCCTCGACCCGGTCGCCCGGCTTGGCCAGGCAGACCACGCCGGCGGCGGCGCTGACCGGGTCCTCCTTGCGGGCCCTCCCGGCCCCCAGCCTCCAGGCGGCAACCCCCACCGACAGGCAGTCCAGACGACCCAGCCAGCCGGACCTCCCGGCGGCGACAGTCTCGACGTGGTCGGCCACTGGCAGCCCGGATGACAGGTCGCCACCCTGGGCGGCCACCATCTCCGCGAACACCTCGCGGGGCCGGCCCGAAGCCAGCACGGCGGCAGGGTCGGCGTCGAGGCCGGCCAGGGCGACCATCTCCTCGGCCAGGGCCAGGGTCACCTCGATGAGGTCGGCGGGGCCGCCGCCCTCCAGAACCTCCAGGGTCTCGGCCACCTCCAGGGCGTTGCCCGCCGTCCTGCCGAGCACCGTGTCCATGGCGGTGAGCAGTGCCACTGTGCGCACCCCGTTGGACTCGCCCAGGCCCACCATGGTGGCCGCCAGCTCCCTGGCCCTGTCCACCTCTGGCAGGAACGCCCCCGATCCCACCTTCACGTCCAGGACCAGGGCGTCGGTGCCCTCGGCGATCTTCTTGGACATGATCGAGCTGGCGATCAGCGGTATCGAGTCGACGGTCGAGGTCACGTCCCGCAGGGCGTAGAGTCGCCGGTCGGCGGGGCTGATGTCCTCGGTGGCGCCGGCGATGATCCCGCCCACGTTGCGCAGCTGCTCGACCATCTCGGCGGAGGTCATGTAGGCCCGCCAACCGGGGATGGCCTCCATCTTGTCGAGGGTCCCGCCGGTGTGCCCCAGGCCCCGTCCCGAGAGCTGCGGCACGGCCGCCCCGCAGGCAGCCACGAGAGGGACCAGCACGAGGGAGACCTTGTCGCCCACGCCGCCCGTGGAGTGCTTGTCGACGGTTGGCCGACCCACGCTGCTGAGGTCCAGGCGGCGGCCCGAGTCGACCATGGCCGCCGTCCAGGTGGCCAGCTCGCCGGGCTCCATCCCGTTGAAGAAGATGGCCATGGCCAGGGCCGCGGCCTGCTCGTCTGCGATGACGCCGCCGGCCGCGTAGTTGCCTATGAACCACCTGACCTGGTCGTCGGTGAGCCTGTGGCCGTCGCGCTTGGCCCTGATGATCTCCACGGCGTCCATCTGCGGACCTCAGGCCAGGTCGGCGGGCGAGAACGGGTCGGCCAGCAGCTCGACGAGGGTCCTGGGGCCGCTGCGGCCGTCGACCCACAGGTCGGGCCCGCCGGCCTCGAGGAGCAGCTGCCTGCACCTCCCGCAGGGGGCCAGCGGCTCGCCGTCGGGATTTGTGGCCGTCACGGCCACCAGGCGCCCGCCCCCGGTGAGGTGGAGGTCGCCCACCATCCCGCACTCGGCGCACAGCGTCAGGCCGTATGAGGCGTTCTCCACGTTGCAACCCGAGACGACCCGGCCGTCGTCGGTCAGGCCCGCCGCCCCGACGGGGAACCGGGAGTAGGGGGCGTAGGCGTTGGCGGCCGCCTCGGCCGCCACGGCCCGCAGCGCCGCCCAGTCGACCTCAGGGTGTGGGCTCACGCCAACATGGTGCCCCATGGAGCGCCCGGCCGCAGCGCATTGCCGTCAGTGCCATGCTTCCTCCATGCGCACACCACCGATCCTGTCGCTGGTACGGGCGGTCGCCGCCCTGCGCCTCGGGAGGGCCAGGCCCTCCTATCCGTCCGACCCGAGGGACTACCGGCTCGATGTCCTCGACGGCAGCGGACCGGCGGTGGGCTCGATCCCGGTGGCACGGACCGACCCTGGGCAGGACGCCGGATTCCCGCCGGCGGTCTTGACAGGATGCCTGGAGGCCCTGCCCGACGGAGCGCCGGACCTCCGGGGCGTGTGGGTGGTCGAACGCGGGGCAATGCGGGGACTGGTCCAGCGGATCGAGCAGGCCGGCGACCGGGTCGTGATCACGGCCGGGCGGCTGGTGCACGACATGCGAGCCGACGGCACCCTCGCCAACGGCGTGCAGGATGTCGACCCCGGGGGTCGGCCGATCAGGGTGGTGGCTGAGTACACGGGAGGCCGCCTGGACCTGCGCCCCGACGGAGGACGTGTGATGGTCTCCCGCCGCCTCGCCGGCGACGCCATGATCTGGCGCTACGGACCGTTCAGGAACCGCTGCCGGCGCCTCAGCACCCCGCCCGGTTCCGACAGCCAGGCACCCTGAGGGGGCCGGTCGCCGTCCACGCGGAGCCGGGGATGGCGGTCAGGCATCCAGCCGGTAGACGTTTGTGTCGCGCTGCTCGAAGCCGAGGCGCCGGTACAGCCGGTTGGCGGCCTCGCGCGACGGCCGGGAGGTCAGGTCCACCGTCCTGGCCCCGGCAGCGCGTGCCATCTCCAGTGCGGCCCTGTTGAGTGCCTCGCCCACACCCCTTCCCCTGGCCGCCTCGTCGACCACGACATCCTCGATCCAGGCCCGCACGCCGGTCGGTATCCGGAACAGGACAAGCGCCATTGCCCCCACGATGTGGTCGCCCTCCTCGGCCACCAGCAGGACGGTGGCGTCTGATTCGACCATCTCCGCAAGGTCGTCGGCCCCGGGAGGAGCAGACGACCGGGAGAGCTGAGGGACCAGGCGGGCCATGGCCGCTACCAGGGCGTCGTCCACCTCCGTTGCCTCCCGGATCACGACGTTCGGCTCTCCCATCCGGGCGAGTGTAGGAGGCGGTTGGACGGCGGTCTGGCCGGGGCCGGGCCCCTGCGCGCGTTGCGGGGGCCACCGCTAGCCTCCGGGAGGATGGTGGACAGGAACCGTTCCGACGACCAGGTAGGGCGTGCCCCCCACCTGCACTGGAGCGACGCCGGCCGGGTCGAGGGCCTCGAGGCCCCGATCCTGATCGCGGCCTTCGAGGGCTGGAACGACGCCGGCGAGGCCTCATCCACCGCCGCGCGCTACGTACGCGACCACTTCGAGTCGGTACAGGTGGCCACGGTCGACGCCGAGGACTTCTTCGACTTCACGGTCGCCAGGCCCACGGTGCACCTGGACGACGCCGGTGGCCGCCACATCTCCTGGCCCTCCACCAGCGTCTTCGCCGCCCGCATTGACGGCACCCACCACGACCTGGTCACGCTCACCGGCCATGAGCCCCAGTTGCGCTGGCGCTCGTTCGTGGAGCACGTTGTGGCCACCGCCGAGGAGGTCGGGGCCAGCCTGGCCGTGACCCTCGGGGCCCTGCTCACCGACATCCCCCACACCAGGCCGGTGCAGGTCTACGGAACCTCCGACGACCCGGTGCTGGCCGAACAGCTGGGCATGGCGCCTTCCGACTACGAGGGCCCTACCGGCATCGTCGGCGTGCTGGGCGCCGGCCTCAGGGCAGCGGGAGTGCCCACGGCGTCGCTATGGGCCAGCGTGCCGGCCTACGTGTCCAGCGCGCCGTCCCCAAAGGCGGCCCTGGCCCTGGTCCAGCGCCTGGCGACCGTCTTCGGCACGCCGATCCCGTGCACCGACCTCGAGATAGCGGCAGCCTCCTACGAGCGCCAGGTCAGCGACCTGGTGGCCGAGGACGACGACACGGCCGAGTACGTGGAGCGCTTGGAGGCCGACTTCGACGAGGCGTCCGACGACAACCCGGAGCGGCTGGTCGCCGACATCGAGGCCTTCCTGCGGAACCAACCCGGCCAGGCCTGAGCCGGGCCCCGGGACCAACCCCTCAGGCGGGGGCCTCCCCCTGCCAGGGCGGCTGGCGCGGCCGGTCGAAGCGGACCTCCACGGGCTCCCCCCTGATGGCCCGGAAGGCGTCCTCCACCCACTCCTCGGGCAGGATCGTCTCATCGGGCAGCTCGCCCTCTGCGAAGAAGCCCACGTCCCTGCACTCCAGCGGATGGGGCTTCAGGCTTCCGCCGGTCATCCTGCAGTGGAACACCAGCGAGTAGAGGGGGATTCCGGTGAACCCCAGCCTGAACCCGTCCAGGATGGCCACGGGCCGGACCACGTCGCAGTGGATTCCGGTCTCCTCGTAGACCTCCTTGATCACGACCTCCGCCGGCGAGTAGCCCACGTCTGCCCATCCGGTCGGGTACAGCCACAGCCCCGACTCGGCACGCTGCACGAGCAGCAGCTCGCCCTCGTCGTTGCCGACCACGGCACCGACCGTGGACTTGGGCGTCACGTAGCCGGGCACCCCCTCCCCCACGGAGGCCATCCACTCCTCGACCAGCTGGTCAGGGTCGGGTGGCTCGCCACTGGTCTCGGCCCTGGCCCTTATGTCGGCGGCGACCTTGAGGACCTCCTCGAAGCGCTCCCGTTCGTAGAGGAGTTCCGTGAAGCCGAGGCCGGTCCGGGCGATGCCTGCGAGTGTCTCGGCCCAGCGCAGCAACTCGGCACGGGTGGGCTCCGGGGAGGTGGCCATGGACCTGACCGTAGGCGAAGGGTTGCCCGGGTCAGAAGTCCACAGCCACCCAGCGCAGGACGGACAGCTCGATCTCGACCAGGTGCTCGGCGTCCGTGATCTTGGATCCCGAGCCGTCCCGCAGGTAGAAGGAGTCGACCACGTCAGAGCCGATGGTCTGGACCCTGGCGCTGACTATGTCGAGGTCCAGTTCTGCGAATGCCCGGGTGATCCTGTAGAGGACGCCAACGCCGTCGGGACAGCTCACCTCCAGGACCGTGGCCGTGACCGAGGAGGCGTTGTCCACGGTGACCCTCGGCTCAGCGGGCCGGGCCGACCTGGGGGCCTGCTGGTAGGTGCGGGAGCGCTCGCCCAGGCGGGCTGCGATGGCCAGGCGACCGGCCAAGGCGCGGCCCACCTGCTCGCCCACCTCGGCCCAGACCGGCTCCTGGCCGAACGTCCCCTCCACCCTGAAGACCGACAGGGCCCGGCCCCCCTCCGAGTGGGCCGATGCGTCGAGCACGTCCAGCCCGTTCAGGGCCAGCACCCCGGCCACCTTGGAGAACACCCCGGGCCTGTCGGCGGTCGTGACCGTGAGGGTCCGGCCGTCGCCCACGACCACGTCCTCGCCGGCCTCCAGCAGGGCGCGCTGCCCGGGGTCGGGGAAGGAGCCCCCCACCACCTCGTGGACGTCGCCGCCCGCCAGCACGTGGTCGACCCTTGCGACCAGGTCGCCGACCAGGTCGGCCTTCCACCTGCTCCAGGCCGACGGGCCGGTGGCGATCGAGTCGGCCTCGGTGAGGGCGGCCAGCAGGGACAGGACGCCCCTGTCGCCGACCGCCTCGGCCACGCCCATGACCGTGCCCACGTCGTCCAGATCCCTCCTGGTGGCCACGTCGGGGAGCAGCAGGTGGTGTCGGACCATGGCCACCAGGACGTCGACGTCGTCGGCCGGGTAGCCCATGCGCTCGGCGATCCGGCGCACGAGGCCCGTGCCGGCCTCGGTGTGGTCGCCGGGGTAGCCCTTGCCGATGTCGTGCAGGAGCGCCCCGACTGCGAGCAGGTCGGGCCTATCGACCGTGGCGCTGAGGCGGGAGGCCTCGGCCGCAGCCTCCATGAGGTGCCTGTCGACCGTGTAGCGGTGGTAGGCGTTGCGCTGGGGCCGGTGGCGGCAGGGTTCCCACTCGGGGACCAGGTGGACGAGAAGCCCCACCTGGTCCAGGTCCTCGATGACGGGCACCAGGCCGGGCCCGGCCGACACCAGTTCCGCGAAGAGGTGCCTGGCCTCGTCGGGCCAGGGTTCGGGCAGCGGTGGCGGGTCGTGGGCCAGGCGTTCCAGCATCGGGCGATCCAGGTAGGCACCGCTGGTGGCGGCGGCTGCCGCGGCCCTCAGCACGACCAGGGGATCGCCGTCGGCCTCGCCGTCGCCGACCAGGTGGAGCCTGTCGCCGTCGACGCGGATTCCCGTGCCGAGATCGCGGGACCGCCTGCGTCCGGGCCAGCGGCGTGCCCCCCGGGCCTCGAGGCGGAGGCTGCGCCACACCCCGTCGCCCACCCACGCCACGGCCCCGGCGGCGGCGGCCACGTCGGCCATCAGCCTGTCGGCGTCACCGTGGCCCATGCGGGCGGCCACCTCGTCCTGGAGCTCCAGCAGCAGCCGGTCTGAACGCCCGCCCGTGGCGCGGTGCAGCTCGACCCTCACGGCGAGGAGCACCTCGAACGCCTCCGTGAGGCCTCCGGCCTCCGAGGCCCGCAACGTGGCTCCGGTGGCCGCGGCCCATTCGAGGCTCTGAACGTCGCGAAGCCCTCCCCGCCCCTCCTTCAGGTCGGGTTCCAGCAGGAACGCCACCTCGCCGTGCTGGGTGTGTCGGTCCCGGACCCTGGCGTCCAGGGCAGCCAGGTTGCGCTGCGCCCGCTCGGACCACTGCCGCCCGGCCCGGTCGGCGAGTGCGTCGGCCAGGGTCGTGTCGCCTGCGACTGGGCGTGCGGCCAACAGGCTGGTCGCCGTGTCGAGGTCCTGTCGGGCCAGGGCCACCACCTGGTCGACCGTTCCGAGGCTGTGCCCCAACTTCATGCCGGCGTCCCAGAGCGGGTACCAGAGCCTCTGCGCGAACTCCTCCATGTCGACGTCGGGTTCGCTCAGCAGGATCACATCGACGTCGCTGCCGGGACAGAGCTCGGCCCGCCCGTAGCCGCCCACGGCGACCAGCGTGGTGCCGGCGGGCGGGCGGGCGGCCTCGAAGACCGATGCCAGGTGGGCGTCGGTCCGCCGCGTGAGGGCGGCACAGAAGGCTGAGCCGGTGAGATCCCGGTCGGCCAGCAGGTCCTCGACGGCGTAGGCGCTCACCGGTTCAGGATCCCACGCTGGGGTGGGGTCCGGGTTGTGCTCAGGAGACCACCGAACCCAGGGGCGGCTCGTTGTAGGCCGACTCGGCGTGCACCGCCTGGTCCAGGCCCAACAACTCGGTCTCCTCGTCGACCCTCAGCCCGATTGTCGCCTTCAGGGCCAGGGCGATGGCCCCGGTGACCACGAAGGAGAAGAGCATGACCGAGCCGATCGCCACAACCTGGTCGAGGAGCAGTTCCACCCCGCCGCCGAAGAACAGGCCGTCGTCGAAGTCGCCCCCCGGTATGGCGCTGGCGTCGGCGAAGAGCCCCAGCAGCAGGCCGCCTATGATCCCGCCGACGCCGTGGATTCCGACCACGTCGAGGCTGTCGTCGTAGCCGAAGCGGGCCTTCAGCGAGATGGCGAGGAAGCAGCCGGCCCCCGCCACCAGGCCGAACACGATGCCGGCCATGCCCCCGACGAAGCCGGCGGCCGGCGTGATGGCCACGAGGGCCGCCACGATCCCGGAGGCCGCACCCAGCGTGGTCGGGCGGCCGCCCCTGGCCCTCTCGGCCAGCATCCACCCGACCATCCCGGCCGCTGCCGCCAGGAAGGTGTTGAGGAGGGCCTGGACGGCCTGGCCGTTGGCGGCACCGGCCGAACCGGCATTGAAGCCGAACCAGCCAAACCAGAGGATGCCCGTTCCCACGACCACGAGGGGCATGTTGTGGGGCGGCATGGCCTCGTTGGGCCAGCCCCTCCTGGGACCCAGCACCAGCACCAGGGCCAGGGCGGCCACCCCTGCATTTACGTGGATGGCGGTGCCACCCGCGAAGTCCAGGGCGCCGTTGCCAGCCTGCCAGCCGCTGTAGACCCAGTAGGTCACCGGCGTGTAGACGAGCAGCAGCCAGACCGGGACGAAGGCCACCCAGGCTGAGAACCTCATTCGGTCAGCGGCAGCCCCTGAGATGAGCGCCGGGGTGATCGAGGCGAAGGTCATGAGGAACGCCACCATGACCAGACTGTCGGCGTCCCCGCTGAGGCCCTTGAGGCCCACGGCGTCCAGGTTCCCCAGCCACTCACCGCCCAGGACGCCCTCGCCGTCGCTGCTGTTCCCGAGGGAGTAGGAGACGAGCACCCACACGATGGGGACGGCCCCGATGCAGTAGAGGTTCATCATGAGCATGTTGAGGACGTTCTTGGACCGGTCCATGCCCCCGTAGAAGAGGGCCAGGCCGGGCACCATGAAGACCACCAGGGCCGTGGCGGTCAGCATCCATGCGATGTCTCCGGAGTTCACGTTCGTCCACCTCGTCGTCTGGTCGTCGTCCGTCGATCCCGCCGACGAGAGCGTGTCGTCACAACGTGTTCACGTGGTCACGGCCGTGTTTCGGCTGTGTGAACGATTCCCAACGGGAGGAGGCGTCCCGGTCAGGCCTCGGTGACGGCTCCGTTCAGGTTGCCGGACCGCAGGCCCTCCAGGTCGAGGGTGACGTACGAGTAGCCGGCGCCGCGGACGGCCTCCACGACGGCCTCTCTGGCGTCGACCACGGCCGTCAGGTGCTCCACCGGGACCTCGATTCTGGCCGTGTCGCCGTAGTGGCGAACCCGCAGGTCGCCGAGGCCCAGGGAGTGCAGGGCCGACTCGGCGCGCTCCACCGCCGACAGCACGGAGACGGTCACAGCCGTGCCGTAGGGGACGCGGGAGGCCAGGCAGGGCGCCGCCGGCTTGTCCCAGGTGCGCAGGCCGAGGCTCCGGGAGAGGGCCCTCACCGCGGCCTTGGTCAGGCCCGCCTCGGCCAGCGGGAACCTGGCCCCGCGGCCTGCTGCCACCTCCTGGCCGGGGCGGTGGTCATGCAGGTCGTCGGCGTTGACGCCCAGGAGGACGGTGGCGCCCTCAGCCGCTGCGATCGGCTGGAGGACGTCCATGAGGGCGTCCTTGCAGTGGGCGCAGCGCTGCTGGTCGTTGGCCCGGTAGGCCTTGGACTCCATCTCGGCGGTCTCGACGGTGGTCCAGCGCAGGCCCATCTCGGAGGCCAACTCCTCCGCGTCGGCCAGCTGCTCGGCCGCCAGCGACGGTGAGACGGCCGTGACCGCCCGCACCCGGGCGGAGCCCAGGGCGTCGTTGGCAACCCTGGCGAGGAGGGCGGAGTCGGCACCGCCCGAGAAGGCCACCACTGCCCGGTCCACGTCGGCCAGGGCCAGCCGCAGGTCGGCCAGGCCGGACGGTTCCACGCTCAGGCGCAGCCGACCCGGCGCAGGACCGTGTCGAGGTCGCCGACCATGCCCGTGTAGAAGGGCCCGAAGTCCCCGTAGACGGCTGACGCCCGGTCGTAGCGCATCGTGTAGACGACCTCCTTGAGGTCGTCGGGGCGCTGGCCGAACAGGGTCACCCCCCACTCGTAGTCGTCGACGCCGGTGGAGCCGGTGACCACCTGGAGGATCCGGCCGGCGAACCTGCGACCGGAGGCCCCGTGCTCGTGCATCAGCTCCATCCGCTCGTCGAACGGGAGGATGAACCAGTTGGCGCCCACCGCCCGTCGCTTGGACATCGGGTAGAAGCACCAGGCTGGCTTGCCCTCTGGCGGGAGCTGCGGGTAGAGGCGTGCCTGCCTCATCTCATCGGGCACGCCGGCGGCGTACTCGGAGACCTCCGTCAGCGAGACGTAGCTCTCGACCACCTCGAGGCCCGCGGCCGCCACGGCCGTCTGGAGGTCGCGCAGGCGCCACTGGTCGTCGCCGAGGGCCATGAGGGCGAGGTCGGCCTTGTGGCCCAGGAGGGCCACGGGAACCACCTGGTCGCCGGCGTCGGTGGCGGCCACGACCGCCGCTCGGACGGCGTCGGGGTCGGGCAGCTGGCCGACGCGGCAGAACAGGTGCAGGACGCAGAGGCCCTCTGAGGGGGTGACGGGTTCGGACATCGCTGCGAATTCTAGGGACAGCCGCCGGCCGCGTGTCAGTCGCCGGTGTCAGTCGCCGGTGTCAGTCGCCGGTGTAGAGGTTCAGGCGGCTTCCCCGCGCGAAGCCGGCCAGCTGCAGCCCCGCCGAGCGGGCCGCCTCTACCGCCAGCGCCGAAGGCCCGCTCACGGCCACGACCGCCGCGAAGCCCGCCGCCCACGCCTTTTGGACTATCTCGAAGGAGGCCCGGCCGCTGACCCAGAGGCCCAGGTCGCCGGCCGGCAGGCCGCCGGCCAGGTGGAGGTGCCCCACGACCTTGTCGACGGCGTTGTGCCTGCCTATGTCCTCCCGAAGCACCACGGCTTCGCCTGACCTGTCGAAGGCCACCGCCGCGTGCACCGCCCCGGTCGCTCCGAAGAGCGCCTGGTCACCGTCGACGCTGTCGGCCATGCCGGCCAGCACCGCCGGGTCGAACGGCTCGACGGAGAGGGGGTACAGGCGCCCACGCAGTTCGTCGATGGCCATGGACCCGCACATCCCGCACGAGGAGGAGGCCGGGCCGAGGCGGGGTGTCGGGGTCGGAGCCAGGTCCCCGGTCTCGACGGTCACGTCGTTGTATGCCCACTCGGAGGCGGACCCCTCGCCGCAGTACCTGACGGTCCTGACCGGTGCCCCGGCCAGCAGGCCCTCGGTGACACAGAAGCCCACGGCAAGCTCGAAGTCGTCGCCGGGGGTGCGCATGGTCGTGGCCACCAGCTCGCCGTCGAGGCGGATGGACATGGGCTCCTCGACGATGAGCTCGTCGGGCGCCCGGCGGCTGTCGGCCCCGTCGACCCGGCGCGTCAGGACCCGGGCGGTCCGCCCCCTGCCGGCCACCTCAGCGGTCCCCAACCGACGGTCGCAGCGTCACGGGCACCAGTCAACACGGTGTGGGGCCAAAACGGGGCGGAGCGCCCCGAGGGGCGCTCCGGTCCGTATTGGGTTGGGCTGTCGCCCGCCAGCCTAGAAGTCCATGTCGGGCATTCCGCCGCCACCGCCCGCGTTTTCCTCGGGTGCGTCGGCGATGACCGCCTCGGTGGTGAGGAACAGGGCCGCTATGGATGCCGCGTTCTGCAGCGCCGACCGGGTGACCTTGGCTGCGTCGATGATCCCGGCAGCGATCAGGTCCTCGTACTCGCCGGTCTCGGCGTTGAGGCCGTTCGGACCCTCGAGGGCCCTCACCTTCTCCACGATCACGCCGCCCTCCATGCCGGCGTTCACCGCGATCTGGGTCAGCGGACCCTCCAGGGCCTTGGCGACGATCCGGGCGCCGGTCGCCTCGTCGCGTGCAAGGCCCTCACCGGCGGCGGTCGCCGCCTCCTGTGCCCGCAGCAGGGTCACCCCGCCACCGGCCACGACGCCCTCCTCGATGGCCGCCTTGGTGGTGCTCACGGCGTCCTCGATGCGGTGCTTCTTCTCCTTCAGCTCGACCTCGGTGGCTGCGCCGACCTTGAGGACTGCCACGCCGCCGGAGAGCTTGGCAAGCCGCTCCTGGAGCTTCTCGCGGTCGTAGTCGGAGTCGGTGTTGTCGATCTCACCCTTGATCTGGGCGATGCGGCCTGCGATGTCGGCCTCGTCTCCGGCACCCTCGACGATGGTGGTCTCGTCCTTGGTGACCACGATCTTGCGGGCACGGCCCAGCATCTCGAGGGTCACGCCGTCGACCTTGAGGCCGACCTCCTCGGAGATCACCTGGCCACCGGTCAGGATGGCCATGTCCTGGAGCATGGCCTTGCGGCGGTCGCCGAAGCCCGGGGCCTTGACTGCCGCCGAGGTGAAGGTGCCGCGGATCTTGTTGACGACGAGGGTCGCCAGGGCCTCGCCCTCGACGTCCTCGGCGATGACCACGAGGGGGCTGCCTGCCTGCATGACCTTCTCCAGCGCCGGCACGAGGTCGCGCACGGCCGAGATCTTGGAGCCCACGAGCAGCACGTAGGGGTCCTCCAGGACGGCCTCCATGCGCTCGGCGTCGGTCACGAAGTAGGGGGAGATGTAGCCCTTGTCGAAGCGCATGCCCTCGACCAGGTCCATCTCCATGCCGAAGGTCTGGCCCTCCTCGACGGTGATCACGCCGTCCTTGCCGACCTTGTCGATGGCGTCGGAGATCATGGCGCCGATCTCGGGGTCGGCGGCTGAGATGGCCGCCACGTTGGCGATCTGGTCCTTGTCGCTGGAGACGTCGACCGAGGCGTCGCGGATCGAGTCGACACCGGCCTCGACGGCGGCCTCGATGCCCTTCTTGATGGAAAGCGGGTTGGCTCCGGCCGCCACGTTGCGCAGGCCCTCGCGCACCATGGACCAGGCCAGCACGGTCGCCGTGGTGGTGCCGTCACCGGCCACGTCGTCGGTCTTCTTGGCGACCTCCTTGACGAGCTCGGCGCCGATCCGCTCGTAGGGGTCCTCCAGCTCTATCTCCTTGGCGATGGAGACGCCGTCGTTGGTGATGGTCGGGGCGCCCCACTTCTTGTCGAGCACGACGTTGCGGCCCTTGGGTCCCAGGGTGACGCGGACTGCGTCGGCCAGCTGGTTCATGCCCTTCTCGAGAGACCGGCGGGCCTGCTCGTCGAACGTGATGATCTTGGCCATCAGCGGATGCCTTTCCTCAATGGGTCTGTGTCAAGCAGGTCTTCACCTGTCGGGCCCTCGTGGCCCTTCGCACCTGAGACCGCCCGGCATACGGGAGAACGCGGAGCCGTTGGCACTCTCGTGGCGCGAGTGCCAATCCAACCAGCAGCAGCGGCGAATCACAACCTTGGAGGGCCGCGGAGGGCGGCCCAGCGGGGATTCCCGGGGAATCCCGGGAGGGGCTCAGCCTCCGGCCACCGCCGGGACGATTGCCACGGTGTCGCCGTCGGGAACCTGTGTGGCGAGGCCGTCCAGGAAACGCACGTCGTCGTCGCTCACGAAGACGTTCACGAACCTGCGCAGGGAGCCGCCCTCGTCGAGGATGCGCTCGCCGAACCCGGGGTGCGATGCGTCGAGGGCCGCCAGCGCCTCGCCCACGGTGCCGGCGTCGACGGCCACCTCAGGCGCCCCGCCCGTGAGCGGGCGCAGCGTGGTCGGGATGCGGATGGTGACTGCCATGGTTCCTGCCTGTCGTGCTGTGGTCGTCCTCGGGGCGGTGCCGCGTCGCAACCACCCCTGTCTGGGGTAAACCCTACCAAAGCAGTCAGGATTCCGCACCATCGGGCAGCCTGGCGGCCACCGCCTCGGTGATGCAGGCCAGGGTGTTGCCCAGGGCCCGCTCCTCGCCGAACTCCTCCACCAGCGATACGACGTCGATGCGCCCCGCCACGGCCGGGGCCACTTGCCCCGCCACCACCAGGACGGGCACGGCGGCGGCGGCGTACGCCGCCACCCCGCCGACCACCTTGCCCTCGAACGACGCTTCGTCGAGGCGACCCTCGCCCGTGACGACCAGGTCGGCCCCTGCGACCACCTCGTCCAGGGCCACCTCCTCGGCGACCAGGTCGACGCCGTCGACCAGCTCGGCGCCGAACGCAGCCAGGCCACCGGCCAGCCCGCCGGCCGCCCCGGCCCGGGCCATGCCACCGACGTCCACCCCGTACTCCTCGGCGTAGACCTGGACCAGGCGTTCCAGGCGCCCGCTCAGCATCCTGACCTGGGCGGGGCTGGCCCCCTTCTGGGGCCCGAACACCTCGGCGGCGTCGGTGAAGCGGGTGCGCACGTCGCAGGCAGCCAGCAGCTCGACCCCCCTGTAGCGGGCCGGCGATCCCATGGCCTCGAGGGCACCCAGGCCGCCGTCGGTCGTGGCCGAGCCGCCCAGGCCCACGATCACCCGGTCGGCCCCCTTCTCCACGGCGTCCAGGATCAGCTCGCCGGTGCCGGCCGTGGTGGCATCGAGGGGCTGGTTGGCGTCGCTGCCGCCTGCGAGGTCCAGGCCCGAGGCCCGGGCCATCTCGATCACGGCCGTGCGGCCGTCCAGCCGCCACGCCGCCTCGACGGGCTCACCGAGGGGGCCGGTCACGGTGGTGGTCCGGTTGGGGCCGCCCAGCACGTCGAGGGTCCCCTCGCCCCCGTCGGCCATCGGTACCAGGACGGCGACGCCCCCCGCCGCCTCGACGGCCCTGGCCACGGCCCACGCCACCTCACCGGCTGTGGCCGTTCCCCTGAACTTGTCCGGGGCTGCCACCACGCGCGGGCGGAAGCCTCCTGGGGCGTCGTCTGCGGCGGTGTCAGCCCGAGTAGATGACGCCATCGGCGCCGAGGATGAGCACGATGTCGGCGTTGGCCAGCCGGTCGAGGGTGCTGTCGGGGACCGAGAGCCCGCCGGTGGGCATCTGGGAGAGGAGGTTGGGGCTGCCCGGCGCCACGATCTCCATGACCATCCGGGCGTCGTCTGCGAAGCCGGTTCTGTAGTAGATGCCCGAGACGTCGGTGCGGTTGGCATTGGCCGGCGACTCCAGGGCGTAGCCGTGCGGGTTCAGGATGCCGGTCACGGCGCCTGCTGCCCCGCCGATGCCGGAACCGTTGGCCACCAGGACCTTGACCTCGTAGGCAGGTCGCGTCGGGAAGAGGGGTGAGCTGGTCGTGGTGGTGGCCACCGCCGTCGTCGTGGCCGCCGCTACGTCGTCGGTGGTGTCGGCGGCCGAGTCTGCGCCGCCCTCGTCGGCGGGGGCCTGCTCGTCGGCCAGTGGGGTCTCATCGGCGGCCGGGGCCTCCGGGCCGGCCACTGTGCCCACCTCGGAGTCGACCCCCTTCCAGAGCAGCACGGCGCCAAGCACCACGGCCACGGCGATCAGGAGCACCGCCCGCGGCGTGGCAGCCGGGTTGCTCGGGCCCAGGCCCGAGTTTCGGCCCCGGCCCGGCACGTTCACCGGGTTTCCTCTACGGCCGGGTCCTGGAACCTGGCCCTGCGGCGCCTGGTGCGCTGGCGCTGAAGGCGACGCACCACGAGCGGGTCGTAGGCCATGGCCTCCGGGTCCTCCAGCAGCGCCGCCAGCAACTGCTGGTAGCGGGTTGCCGACAACTCGAAGCGCTCCAGGATCTGGGCGTCCTTCGGGGTGTCGGACTCCCACCAGGATCGCTCGAAGTCCAGGATCTCCCGGTCTCTCTGGGTCAGGGGCACGGCCTGATCATCATCCAGCCGGAGGGCCTTTACAAGCACCCCCCTGGCCGGGTTGCTCCCGTTCACTCGCGGATCTGTTCCTTACGGGCCTCTGCCGGCGCGACCGGCTCAGTAGCCTTGCCGGGCGGGAACCGCACGCATCCCGCCCGAGTAGCTCAGTTGGCCAGAGCAGGCGCCTTGTAAGCGTCAGGTCGTCGGTTCGAATCCGACCTCGGGCTCCACCGCCCCCACCGCGCTCCTGTGGCGTGCCACCTCGAAGAGGGCCACCGCCGCCGCCGCCGACACGTTCATCGACGCCAGCGTGCCGGCCAGCGGGATGCTGGCCAGGACGTCGCAGCGCTCCCGCACCAGGCGCGACAGGCCGGCCCCCTCCGAACCCAGCACCAGGGCGACGGGCTGGTCGGCCACCCTCAGGTCGTGGACGGCCACCTCGCCCGCCGCATCCAGGCCGACCGACCAGATCCCTGCGTCGGCCAGGCGGGCGAGTGCCTTGGGCAGGCCCGGGACCGACGCCAGGCGCAGGTACTCCACCGCCCCCGCCGCAGCCTTGGCCGCCGTGGCGGTGACCCTCGCAGCCCTGTGCCTCGGCAGCACCACCCCGGTCACGCCGGCGCACTCGGCCGACCGCAGGATCGCACCCAGGTTGCCCGGGTCGGTCACACCATCCAGCAGAAGCAGGAACGGATCGCCAGGGCCCGCCTCGATGAGCGCCTCGAGGCCGTGGTCGTGCAGCGGCGCGGCCATGGCCAGCACGCCCTGCGGGGCGTCGGTGCGTGCCAGTGACTCGAACCTGGACCGGGAGACCTCCCTGATCGGAACCCGGCCCTCGTCGGCCAGGTCGATTATGTGGTCCAGGATCGGGGCCGGATCCAGGTCGCCGGCCAAGATGACCTCCCGCGTCCGGCGGGTCCCCGCCAGCAACAGCTCGCGGACGGCCTGGCGACCCTCCACCTGCTCGCCGCCCAGGCCCCGGCTTCCCCCACTCTCCCCGCCCCTCCTGACCGGTGTGCTGCCCCGCTGGCCGCGCCCACCGCCACGGGGTCCGGCCCCACGCCCCTTCTGGCCCCGCCTGGGGCCACCCGGCCCCCTGCGCCCGCCCCGGGAGTTCACGGTCGGGTTGACGGCCGTGGTGACGGCCGGCAGAGGAGCGCCACCGCCGTGCAGGCGATGCCCTCACCGCGGCCGATCGGGCCCAGGCCCTCGGCGCGCTTGGCCTTCACCGAGACCGGCGCGCCGACCACGGCAGCCAGGCGCTCCTGCATCTGCTCCCGGTACGGCGCCAGCCTCGGGGCCTCCAGGACCACCGTGCAGTCGACGTTCGAGACCTCCCAGCCCTCGGCCGACACGGCAGCCACGGTCTCGGCCAGCAGCGCCATGCTGTCGGCCCCCTCGTGGGCGGGGTCGTCGTCGGGGAAGCGCCCGCCGATGTCGCCAAGGCCGGCGGCTCCCAGCAGGGCATCGATGCAGGCGTGGGCCACCGGGTCGGCGTCGCTGTGCCCTGACAGGCCCCGGGGAGCCGCCTCGAGGACGACCCCTCCCAGCACCAGCGGGCGCCCGGGATCGTCGCAGAACGGGTGCACATCGAAGCCCTGCCCAACCCGCATGTCAGCCACCCTCAGGCCCTCCGCACGCCAGGCCCCTGGCAGCCTGCAGGTCGGCCGGCGTCGTGATCTTCAGGTTGCCCGGCTCTCCGTCCACGATGACCACTTTGCCACCCGCCGCCTCCACCAGCGTTGCGTCGTCGCCGGCGTCGCCCCCTCGGGCGTGTGCGGCCCTCAGCAGCGTCGCCGGGAATCCCTGCGGGGTCTGAATCGCCAGCACACGGTCGCGGTCCAGCGGGCCGCCGTCGACCGACCTGATCGAGTCGCTCACGGCCACGGCCGGGACGGCCGCCTCGGCGCCGTCCAGCACCGCAGCGACGACGCGCCCGAAGAGTGCCTCCGAGGCCAGCGGGCGGGCGCCGTCGTGCACCAGCACCACCTCGACCCCGTCGGGAACGGCCGCCAGGCCGGCCCTCACCGACGCTGAGCGGGTGTCGCCGCCGGCTACGACCTCGACCTCCGCGGCGTCGCCGAGCATGCCCTGCACCTCTCCGACCCGGTCAGCCGCCACGACCACCACGACACCATTGGAGGCCCGGCTGGCGGTGGCCACCGAACGCTCCAGGACCGTCGCACCGGCCAGCTCCGCGGCCTGCTTGTCCGAGCCGAAGCGGCCGGAGGCCCCCGCGGCCACCACCACCGTCCAGACGCTCACGTGCTCCACCTCCCGGCCCCACGACGGGTGGCAGGGAGGTGCGTCGATGCTGATGGGCGGCTCTCCACCTAAGTAGCATGGCCACCCGACATGCCCGACACCACCCTCTTCCGGGAGACCACGCTCTTCGGCAGCCTCGGCCAGGCCGAACTGGACACCGTCATGGCGGCCTCGTCCGACCGCGACCTCCGGCGCGGCGACGTCATCTTCAGGGAGGACGAGGAGCCCCACGAGCTCTATGTGGTCGTCTCGGGCCGGATCGCAATCGCCAACAGGTCCATCGACGGCCGCGAGTCGATGGTGGCCCTGATGGAGGCCGGCGACCTCTTCGGCGAAATGGGCCTGTTCAGCGGGCGGGGCAGATCGGCCGAGGCCAGGGCCCTCGAGCCTTCGGTGGTGACCGCCGTGCCCTACGGACCCGTCAGGGGCCTCTACGAGGAGGACCCGTCGCTGCTGTGGCCGGTGGTCGAGATGCTGGCCGGACGCCTGCGCAACATGGACCAGGCCCTGGCCGACTCGGTGTTCCTGGACGTCACCGGCCGCACCGCCAAACGCCTCCTCGAGATGGCCGGTGAGGCCGACGAGTTCTTCCTTCCGGTCACCCAGGAGGAGTTGGCCGGCATGGTTGGCGCCTCACGCGAGCGGGTCAACAAGGCCATCGCCTCGTTCATCAGGCTGGGCTGGATGGAACAGATCGACCGGACCTACCGGATCACCAACCGCCAGCAGCTCACCATCAGGGCCCGCTAGGCCCGCCGGCCAGCAAGGCCGTCACCCGCGCCCACGCATCGGCGGCGGCGTCGGGCCTGTGCGCCGGTCGTGAGCGGTCGTGCACGAAGCCGTGGTCGGCCCCCTCGTAGCGCACCACCGTGGCGCCGGTCGCCTCCAGGGCGTCGACGTCGGCAGGGGGTGTCCAGGCGTCGTCGCAACCGATCACGGCCAGCACCGACGAGGCGTCCCCCACGGCCAGGGCGTCGAGGGGCTCGCCCTGGCCCGGCCCCCGCCAGGCCTCGGGAACCCTGACCATGCCGTAGAAGGGGCAGTGGCGGTCGAAGCGGCCCGTGGCCACGGCCTTCAGCACGTACATGCCCCCCATGCAGAAGCCCAGCACCCCCACGCACTCGGCTCCGGTGGCATCGGCAGCCGCCGCGGCGTCGCCCAGCACCCGGTCGTCGGTCAGGCCCGACGCCGCGGCCAGGCGGTCGGCCACCCCCAGGTGCTCGAGGCCCGGATAGAGCTCGAAGGCGCACACGGACCAGCCGTTCTCCTCGGCCAGGCTGGCGACCATCTCGTCGAACAGCGGCCTCATGCCCATGACGTCGGGGACGACCACCACACCGCGACCTGCCGGACCGGAGGACGGGTGGACCAGCTCGGCAGTGGTCCCTGACGGCAACTCGATCCTCACGGGCCCCTGCTTAGCCCACCGGCGGCCCCGTGCCGAACACCGCCCGGCAGGCAGGCAGTCGCCTCGGCCAGCGTCCTCACCCTCACGGCCTCGAGGCCCGGCGGTGGTTCAGGCGCCGACTCCGGGAGGATGGCCCGCCTGAAGCCCAGGCGTCGGGCCTCACTAAGCCTCCGCTCCATGCCGGCCACCTGGCGCACCTCGCCGCCCAGGCCCACCTCGCCACAGGCCACCACGTCGGACCCGAGGCCCTCGTCGGCGGCCGCCGAGACCACTGCCAGGGCCAGGGGAAGGTCGGCGCCGGGCTCGGTCACCTGCACACCTCCCACAGCCGTGGTGAAGACGTCGAGGCGGGCCAGGTCGAGGCCCACCCGGCGCTCAAGCACGGCCAACAGCAGGGCCAGCCGGCGGGGGTCGATTCCCTGCGATGAGCGTCGGGGGTGCGGGGTGGTGGCCGTAGCGACCAGGGCCTGCAGCTCGACGAGGATCGTCCGGTTGCCCTCCATAGCAGGCAGCACTACAGACCCGGCCGGGTCGCTGGACCGGTCGGCCAGGAAGAGGCGGCCCGGGTCGTCGACGGCACACAGCCCCGACCCACCCATCTCGAAGAGCCCCAGCTCGCCGGTCGGGCCGAACCGGTGCTTGGCGACCCGGAGCAGCCGCAGGGCGTGGTGCCGGTCGCCCGTCAGCTCGGTGACGGTGTCGACCACGTGCTCAAGGGCCTTGGGGCCGGCCAGAGAGCTGTCCTTGGTGACGTGCCCCACCAGCACCACCGCCGTGCCGCTCCCCTTGGCAGCCGAGACCAGGCGCTGGGCTGCAGCCCTCACCTGGGAGGGGCTGCCGGGCTGGCCCGCCACACCCTCCATGTGCACCGTCTGCACGGAGTCCACGATCAGCAGGTCGGGCCGCCGCTGGTTGACGAGGCCGAGGATGCCCTCGACCGAGGCCTCGTCGGTGACCCAGATGTCATCGTGCATTGCGCCGAGGCGCTCCGCTCGCCCCCCGACCTGGACGGGGGACTCCTCGGAGCAGGCCATGAGCACGCTGCTCCCGCCGCCGACAGCCCCGGCTGCCAGCTGGAGGGTGAGCGTGGACTTGCCGATGCCCGGCTCGCCGCCGACGAGGGTGACCGAGCCGGCCACGAGGCCCCCGCCCAGCACCCGGTCGAACTCGGCCAGGCCGGTGGGCACGGCCTGCAGGGGGGTGGCCCCAACCCCGGTGATGGGTGAGGCGGCGGGGGCCGGGGCCCCCGGACCGGCCGGGGCCTCCTGCCTCACCTCGTCGAGGGTGTTCCAGGCGCCGCAGCCGGGGCAGCAGCCCACCCACTTGGGCTGGGACACACCGCAGGAGCCGCAGACAAAGGAGCGCCGGCCCCGGCGGGACGGCCCACGTCGGAGGCCGACCCCGGCGTCGTCGATGGAGAGGGCGACGGACGGCTCTGGTTGGGCCATGGCCGTGTCGGTCCTGGAGGGAGCTGGGCTGGAGGTACTGGTCCTGGAGGGCATGGCGGCGAAGGTACCGGCGGCCTGTGACAGGCTGGCCGTTTGGGTGGTTTCACGGTGGGTTTGGGGTGTTTCCGGTCGTTGTCACACCCTGTCCTTAGGGTGTGGGCATGGTCGAGGTGATGGTCGAGAACCCGGGTGGCGGTACGGGTGGCGGTACGGCGGGGTTGGATCTGGGTGTGGTGGCGGCGGCGGTGGGTTCGGTGTGTGTCGACGGGGTGGACCTGGGTGGTGTGGACGTACTGGTGGTGGCCTGTCAGCGTCTGCGCTCAGCGGTGGCGGCCCT
>CAYFOV010000019.1:25811-43000 GCA_964344855.1 uncultured Candidatus Nemicrothrix sp. | reverse complement strand
ATCTGGATCACCAACGGAGCAAAGATCCCCGACAAGTCAGCAATCGCACCAACCCTGATCACATCCTCAGTCACACCAAAGTCGTAGACGATCGGAGGAGCCGCGTAGGCGCCCTCGCCGATGTCGTCATAGGTGATCGTGAACGCCAGGCCGAAGTACTTGGTGTTCAGCTCTGCCAGGGTGCCGTCGTCCTTCATGGACTGGATAGCGGCGTTGAACGGCTCCACCAGGTCGCTGCCCTCTGTGAAGGCGAACCCCAGCGGATCAGAGGTGAGGACCTCGTCGACCATTGAGACCTGGTCGGCGTTCTCGCCCTGGTAGCCCTGGCCTGCCACGTCGTCCATGATCACGGCGCACACGTCGCCGGAGATCAGGGCCTGGACGGCGAAGGCGAAGGACTCGAAGGCCACGATCCTGGCCTCGCCCACCACATCGACCGAGAGGTCGTAGTTGGTGGTGCCGGTCATGGAGCCGACGTTGCAGTCGGACGCCTCGAGGTCGGCACGGGAGCCGATCTCGGTGTTGTCCTTTTGGATCAGGATCTTCTGGTCCGTGCTGATGAAGCTGTCGGAGAAGTCCACGACCTTGTCACGCTCGGCCGTGATTGTGATGCCTCCGGCCGCCATGTTGAACTGGCCCTCGCCGGTGGCGATGATCGTGCCGTCCCACACGAACTCCTGGAAGCTGGGAACGCAGTTGATGCGGCGGCAGATCTCGCCGATGGCGTCGTAGTCCCAGCCCTCGGCCACGCCGGTGTCAGCCGGGATATAGCTGAACGGCAGGTAGGCGTTGTCGACGGCGATTGTGACCGTGCGGCCGCCCAGGTCGGGCAGCACGACTGCCTTCTCGCCCGGTGTGGTCGGCACCGAGATGGCACCGGACACGATCTTGGCCTTGAGGTCCTCGAGGGTGCCGGTGATGTCGTCCACGAAGCCACCCGTGGTGGAGTAGCCCACACCGTCGACGGACAAGTCGAAGGACTGGCCGCCGGCGGCGAAGCTGCCCTCTGCCTGGGCCTTGATGGTGTTGAACACCGCCACGTCGACCCGCTTGAGCATCGACGTGAGGATGTAGTCGCGCACCGACTCGTCCGACGTCAGGTACTGGTCGGAGTCCACGCCGATCGCCCACACCTTGGACCCTGAGTCCTCGGAGAACGACTTTGCGGCCTCGAACAGGCCAGCACCCGAACCACCGGCAGCGTGGTACACCACGTCGGCGCCCTTTTCGAACATCGACTGGGCGATCTCACGCGCCCGGTCAGGGGCGTTGAACCCCGAGAAGTCAGGCGGCTCGCTGATGTATTCCACCAACACGTTGGCGTCGGCGTTGGTGGCAGCCACGCCAGCGGCGAAGCCGGCCTCGAACTTGCCGATCAGGTCGATCGAGACGCCGCCGATGAACCCGATCGTGCCCGACGAGGACTTGAGGCCCGCAGCCGCGCCCACGAGGAACGAACCCTCGTGCTCGGCGAAGCCCAGGGAGGCCACGTTGGGTGCCTCGACCCAGCCGTCGATGATCCCGAAGTTGGTGTCCGGGTACTCGGCGGCCACCTCGGCGATCGAGTCACCGAACAGGAAGCCGACGCCGATGACCAGGTCGTTCTCGTCGGCTGAAAGGCGCAGCAACTCAGCCCGGTTGGACCCGTCGCTGTTGGGTGAAGCGTCACTTACGGACGCACCCAACTCGTTGGCAGCCCTTTCCAGGCCCGCGTACGCCGCGTCGTTGAACGACTGGTCGCCGCGGCCACCAATGTCGAACACCAGGCCAACGCTGACCGGCTCAACCGGAGCCGGCGCAGCCGTGGTGGCAGGCGCAGCCGCAGCCGTGGTGGCAGGCGCAGCCGCAGCCGTGGTGGCGGCGGGCTTGGCCTCTTCGGTATCGCTGCCGCACGCCGAGAACACCAGGGCGGACCCCAGCACCACGGCAAGCAGCCGATGCAATCGTCTGTTCATGACCCCCTCCGAGGGATAGTCGCACTTTGCGTCCGCGCGAAGTCAACGACCCGCCGCGGGGGCGCGACCGTAGCGCATCGTCGTCCCGGGCGCACCTGCCGGAGTGTCAGTGGTGTATTGGGGCCGTGGGCGCGGGCCGTCAGCGGTACCTGCTGGACGGACGGTCGGGATGGCGGTGCGTGGCCGGACTGGCCTGGAGGCAGCTCCGCCGGGCGGCGGTCAGCTGTTGCGGCCCACGTTGGGCTTGCGCCCGTGGTTGGCCTTCTTGCGCCGTGCCTTGGCGCGCTTCTTGGAGGTGCGCTTGGACATGGCGGGAAGGCTATCGGGACGGCGTCCGGCCCGGACCCGGGGGCCGTAGCCTGCTGGGCCGGCGAGGCACCTGGGAGCAGCAATGGAGAGATTCGGGTTCGTGGGACTCCCGAACGCAGGGAAGTCCTCTCTCTACAACGCCCTGGCCGGCGGCGGTGCCCTGGCGGCCCCGTACGCCTTCGCCACCACTGACCCGAACGTGGGTGTCGCCCGCGTGCCGGACGGGCGGCTGGCCGGGCTGGCGGAGATGAGCGGTTCGGCAAGGGTCGTGCCGGCCACGGTGCAGTTTGCCGACATCGGCGGCCTTGTCGAGGGTGCTGCGAGGGGAGAGGGCCTTGGCAACCGGTTCCTGGCCGGGATACGCGAGGTGGACGCAATCGTCTTCGTTCTTAGGGCCTTCCGCGACGGTGACGTCCCGGGATCCAGCGACCCGTTGGAGAACCTGGGGGTGGTCGAGGTGGAGTTGGCGCTGGCCGACCTGGAGACGGCGGAGCGGCAGTTGGAGAAGGCCAGGCGGGCGTCCAAGGGAGACCCGGCTCTGCGGCCCACCGTGGATGCGCTGGCGCTGGCCGTGGACAGGCTGGGTGCAGGGGTGCCCCTCTACAGGAGCGACCTCGCGGCCGAGGACCGGTCGCTGCTGGCCCACTTCTTCCTGCTGACCGACAAACCCGTGCTTGCGGTCGTGAACCTGGACGAGGGACAGTTGGCCGATCCGGCTGCGGTGACGGACCCCGTGGCAGAGGAGCTGGACGGGGCCGAGGTGATCGGCATGTGCGTGCAGTTGGAGGCCGAGGCCGCCCTGCTCCCCAAGGCCGACCGCTCCGAGATGCTCGAGGGGCTGGGCCTCGGCGAGGGTGCCCTGCCGCGGTTCGTGCGTGCCGCCTATCACCAGTTGGGCCTGCGCACCTTCTTCACCACGGGTGAGAAGGAGACCCGGGCGTGGACGTTCAGGGCCGGATCCACCGCACCCGAGTGCGCCGGCCGGATCCACACCGACTTCCAGCGGGGGTTCATCAGGGCGGAGACCATCAGGTGGGACGTGCTCCTTGAGCAGGGATCCTGGCCTGCGGCACGGGAGGCCGGCCTGGTGCGAAGCGAGGGCAGGGACTACCGCCCCGACGACGGCGACGTGATGGAGTTCCGGTTCAACGTCTGAGCCGGTTGACCGCCCCGGCTCAGTACATGGTGGTCCGGGTCAGGTGGTGGCGCCGCAGGGTCGGGAAGGTGGTGTGGTAGGTGCTCCACAGCCTGTAGTCCACCTGTGGTGTCACGACCTGGGCGTGGGCCGGTCGTCTCCCGTTGATGGCGTCGGTCAGGAGCGCGGTGGCGTACACGGTGTGTGCCCGCAGTTCGACCTCCTCGGCCGAGTCCCGACCGATCAGGTCCTCCGCCCTGATGCGGCTGTCCAGCTCGTCGGAGAACTCAAGGATTCCCATCACCTGCAGTGCTACCGGGAGGATGTAGTCGGCGAAGGCGGTGAGGCGGTCCAGGTCGGTGATGGCGAAGGTGCCCGTGGAAGCCATGGCCACATGCATCGACCAGAGGCAGAGCTGGCCCAGTTTGTAGAACCGGACCGTGTGCCCACCGTGGGTGCTCTCGTCCCTGAACCGCGGGAACTCCTCGACCAGGCGCTCCAGTAGCCCGTCGCCGTTGGCGTAGGCGGCCTGCGGGCAGGACCTCACGAAGTTGTGGAAGCGCCCCCCGTACCGGTCGACCAGGGCGCCGCCGACCTCGTTGAGGATCCGGGCACGCTCCTCCAGCATCGGCATCCTGATGCTCCCCTGGAAGATCTGCTCCAGGTCCTCGACGCCGACCGAGGCCAGGTAGGCACCGTCGAAGACGGGCGTTCCCCCGCGGTGGGCCCGGTGGATCCTGGCGTACATGGCCTCGGCGTCAGCCCAGGTGCGGCCGTCGTAGTCGGCCTCGAACCGCTCCCCGGTGTCGAAGTCTGTGTAGGCGAAGTTCAGCGACGAGGTGAGCATGGTGGCGTCGATGATCGTCTCCGGTTCGGGTCCGAAGTCGAAGGGGCCCTCAACGGAGCCGTCCGGCATGGCGAACTCCTCGTAGGCCATCCACCTGGCAACCCTGTCGATCGCCTCCTCGTCGGTCCGCACGTGCAGGGACGAGCCGATGACCGGTAGGACCGACCGGAGCACCGGGCCCTCCCATGCGCTGATCCTGGACACCGCGGTCCTCCTCGTGTCGTCCGACCCGCAGGGACGGGCGGGGTTGCGACCCCTCGGGCAAGGTAGCGCCGGGACCCACCCAGCTATGTTCAACCCGGCGGGATCCAGCCGGCGGGTTCCAGGAGGACGGAGGCGAGATGGCGGCGGAAGCGGGTGGGGGTGGTGCTGCGGGTGGTGCTGCGGGTGCTGTCGCCGGTGCCTGCCGCATCCTCGTGGTCGGCTCCACGATGATGGACCTGGTCGCCTACACCCGCCGCGTCCCCGGCCCGGGCGAGACCATTGTGGGAGAGAGCTTCCAGATGGGGTTCGGTGGCAAGGGTGCCAATCAGGCCGTCATGGCGGCGCTGCTGGGGGCCAGGGTCTCCATTGCCAATAGCGTGGGCGAGGACTCATACGGGCAGATGACCCTCGACAACCTGGCCTCGTTCGGGATCGACGTCGGCCACGTGCACGCCGTGTCCGGCGCCAGCGGCGTGGCCCCGATCTGGGTCGAGCCCGACGGCACCAACAGGATCATCATCGTCCCGGGCGCCAACCACGGCATGACCGCCGACCAGGCCGTGGCAGCGGTCCGGTCGCAGGACGACCTGTCGGTGGTGGTGGGCCAGCTGGAGATCCCCCAGCCGGTCACGGCCGCGGCCTTCAGGGCGGCCCGGGAGGAGGGTGCCACCACCGTGCTGAACCCTGCGCCGGCGGCGGCGCTCGAGCCGGACCTGCTGTCTGCCAGCGACTGGCTGATCCCCAACGAGGTCGAGTTCGGCCTGCTGGGTGGCGGCGACCACGCGTGCGACTCGGACCTTTTGGCATTCGCCGACCTGACGGGCTGCAGGCTGCTGGTCACACTCGGAGAGCAGGGCACAGCCCTGGTCGGGCCGGACGGCTCGGTCTCGAGGTTCGCCGCCGACGAGGTGGACCCCGTGGACACGACTGGCGCCGGCGACGCCTTTGTGGGGGCGTTCGCCGTGGGGATGGCCGCCGACCTCGGCGAGGCCGCGTCGATACGCCTCGGAACGGTCTGCGCCGGTGCGAGCGTCACCCGGCCGGGCACCCAGACCTCGTTCCCGTCGTCCGAGCGGTGCAGGGAGATCCTGGCTGACATTTGAGCGCCTGCCCCCGGTGCTCGGCACCCGCTCGTTCCAGGTGCCCGGTCAGGTCGGCGCCATCTACGATCCGGCCATGACATGGCTGGTGTGCGGCGACGCTGTGATGGCCAGCCTGGAGGTGGCCGACACGCCGCGGACACGGTTGAGGGGCCTGCTCGGAAGGGACGGAATCGACGGGGCGATCCTGTTGCGGCCGGCCCGGGCCGTCCACACCGTCGGGATGAGGTTCGCGGTCGACGTGGCCCACCTCGACGCCGACCTCCGAGTGCTGCGGACGACCACCATGGCCCGCAACCGGGTCGGCCTCCCCGTCCCACGGGCGCGGGCGGTGCTGGAGGCCGAGGCACGATCGTTCGAGAGGTGGGGGCTCGGGGTGGGGGACCGCCTCGAGGTGAAGGGGTGACGTCCGGAGGGGATCCCGGCCTGCTGGTCCTGGTAGCCACCCCGATCGGGAACCTGGGCGACCTACCGCCCCGGGCGGTGGAGGTCCTCTCGACAGCCGACCTGGTCGCCTGCGAGGACACCAGGCGGACCGGCCGCCTGCTGGAGCACGCGGGGGTGGCCGGCGCCGAGCTGCTGCGCGTCGACCAGCACACCGAGGGCAGGGCGGCCGAGCGCGTGGTCGGCCGCCTGGCGGCGGGTGCAACGGTCGCCATGGTCACCGACGCCGGCACGCCGGGAATCTCGGACCCGGGCGAGCGCATGGTCAGGCGGGTGCTGGACGAGGGCTTCGAGGTGTCGGTCGTACCCGGGCCCTCGGCTCCGGTTGCCGCACTCGTTGCCAGCGGCCTACCCACGTCCCGCTGGTGCATGGAGGGGTTCCTGCCCCGCCGGGGCAGGGAGCGGTCTGAGAGGCTCGGCGAGCTGGCCGTGGAGGACCGCACGATCGTGCTGTTCGAGTCTCCGCAGCGCCTGGCCGGCACCCTGTCCGACCTCTGCGCCGTGATGGGGCCGGAACGGCCGGTCGCGGTGGCGCGGGAGATGACGAAGCTCCACGAGGAGGTGTGGAGGGGGACCCTCGGCGGGGCCCAGGACTGGGCTCACCCACCGCCCAGAGGCGAGGTCGTTGTCGTCGTGGGCGGGGCCCCGCCGCCGGACGACGCCGCCGACGACCGGATCAGGGCCCTCGTGGTCGAGGCCCTGGACACGGGAGCCACGACGCGTGACGCGGCCGACGAGGTGGCGCGCAGGCTCGGCGTGTCCCGCCGTCGGGCGTACCGGCTGGCGCTGGAGGCGCAGGCTCCGGAGCAGGGGGCCCAGCGGTAGCCTCGGAGGCCATGTCAGTACCGATCCTGGTGGCCGTCGCCTGGCCCTATGCGTCAGGCTCCCGCCACCTCGGCCACCTGGCTGGCGCCTACCTGCCGGCCGACATCTTCGCCAGGTACCAGCGGCTGGCCGGCAACAGGGTTCTCATGGTGAGCGGGTCCGACGTTCACGGGACCCCGATCACCGTCAGGGCCGATGCCGAGGGTGTTACACCGGCGGAGATCGTCGACCGCTACCACGCCGAGTTCGTGGAGGACTGGGAGCGCCTCGGGATCAGCTGGGACCTCTACACCTCCACGGGGACCCGGAACCACGCCGACGTCACCCACGACCTGTTCCTGCGGCTCCTAGACAACGGCCACATCGACAGGCGCAGCAGCGAGCAGTACTTCGACGTCGAGGCGGGCCGGTTCCTGCCCGACCGCTACATCGAGGGGACCTGTCCGCACTGCGGGTACGCCGACGCCCGGGGGGACCAGTGCGAGGACTGCGGCCGGACCCTCGACCCCGAGGAGCTGGTCGACCCGCGTTCCAAGATCAGCGGGTCCCGTCCGGAGCTGCGGCCCACGGAGCACTTCTACCTCCGGCTCTCCGACTTCTCGGACGAGCTGGCAGCCTGGCTCGACACAAGGGAGGGCTGGCGGCGGCACGTCCTGAACTTCTCGAGGGGCTGGATCGAGGAGGGCCTCCAGGACAGGGCCATCACGAGAGACCTGGAGTGGGGGATAGACGTGCCCGTCGACGACCTGGGGCCCGGCAAGCGCATCTACGTCTGGTTCGAGGCGGTGATCGGCTACCTCTCGGCCTCCAAGGAGTGGGCCCAGGCCAGCGGGGACCCCGAGGCGTGGCGGGACTGGTGGGAGGACGAGGCCGCCAGGAGCGTCTACTTCATCGGCAAGGACAACATCCCCTTCCACACCATCATCTGGCCGGGGATGCTCCTCGGCTACGGCGGCCTGAACCTCCCGACCGACGTGCCGGCCAACAACTACGTGACCTTCAGCGGAGGCAAGGCCTCGGCCAGCCGCGGGGTGGGCCTGACCATCGGCGAGGGCCTGGAACTGTTCGAGCCCGACGCCCTGAGGTACGCCCTGGCTGCGTCGCTGCCCGAGCAGAGCGACACCGACCTCTCGGTCGACGAGGTGGCCCGCCGCATCAACGAGGAGCTGGTCGCCACGTGGGGCAACCTCGTGAACAGGGTGCTCTCGATGGTCAACCGGACCTGTGGCGGAGAGGTGCCACACCCGGGAGTTCGGACCGACGAGGACCTGGCGGTCCTGGCCGAGGTCGACAATGCCCTGGCAACGGTGGGCCGCCAGATCGACAGGGTGGAGCTGCGGGCCGGCCTCCGGACTGGCATGAAGGCCGCCGCCGCGGTCAACGCCTACCTGAACGCCACGGAGCCGTGGAAGCTGGCCAAGTCCGACGCAGAGAGGGCGGTGGTGGTGCTGGCCACGGCGCTGGCCGCGGTCAGCGGCGTCCGCCTGGCCCTGGCCCCCTACCTGCCGTTCTCGACGGCTGAGCTGGACGATGTGTTGGGACCGGCCTCAGGGTGGCAGCGGAAGGAGCCGGCGCCCGGAACGCCGGTAGGCAAGCCGTCGCCGCTGTTCACCAAGGTGGACGTGGACGCCCTCGTCTCCGATGGACCGGCTGACGGGCCGACCGACGGCTGAGCTGGTCGTGGCGACGGAATCGGGCCACACCTGGTTCGACAACCACTGCCACCTGGAGCCGGAGCCTGGACCGGTCCTGGAGAGGGCGCGCCAGGCCGGTGTCTGCGGGATGGTCGCGGTAGGCACCGACCTGAGGAGCAGCCATGCGGCCATCGGCCTGGCGGCAGCGCACGCGGATGTCTGGGCGACGGCCGGTGTCCATCCCCATGAGGCCCGGCACGGTCTCGACGGCATCGCCGACCTGCTGGACGAGGAGGTCGTGGTGGCGGTGGGCGAGGCGGGCCTGGACCACCACTACGACCACTCGCCCCGCCGACGCCAGGCCGACGTCTTCGCCGCCCAGGTCCACATGGCAAACCAGCGGGGCATGCCCCTCGTCGTCCACACCAGGGAGGCCTGGGAGGAGACCTTCGCCCTGCTGGACTCGGAGGGCGTCCCCGAGCGAACGGTCTTCCACTGCTTCACGGGGGGACCCGACGAGGCCCTGGCGGGGCTGGAGCGCGGAGCAATGCTGTCGTTCAGCGGCATTGTCACCTTCGCCGGTGCCGAGGACGTCAGGGCCGCGGCGGCCGTCTGTCCGGTCGAGAGGGTGATGGTTGAGACCGACTCGCCGTACCTGGCCCCGGTGCCCCTGAGGGGCCGCACCAACGAGCCGGCCAACGTGGCCCTCGTGGGTGCCGCCCTGGCTGGGGCCATGGGCCTCGAGGTGGGGGACCTGGCGGCAGCGACCACGGCCAACGCCGGGCGCTTCTACGGTCTGGGTGACCCGACCGGGGGGTCCTGATCCGGGCCTCGCGCGCCCCGTGGTGGCGTGCCCACAGGGCGGCCGGGTCGGGTTGCGATCCTCCCCGGCTTTCCGTAACTTCCGTTGTTCACCGTCGGTCGCGCGCGTTCATGCCCGGAGGGGTGGAACCAACCGGCGGTGTTCGACGAGACAGGAGCAGATCCCAAGGTGGCCGAGTTCGCCGTCGAGCGTTGGCGGGTTGTCGTGGTGGCGTTGGCCACGGTGGCTGCCCTGCCCCTGTTCGTCATGGAGAACCCCGACTCGACTGGCTCCCTGACGGGTGTTGCCGACGCCTCCAGCGCCGTGGCGTTGGCCTCCTCGTCGCCGGTGGCAGCCGTCCAGCCGGCGCGGGCCGAACCCGACCAGATCTGGACGCCCAGCTCCTCACCAGCCGATGTGTCGACCCTCGTGGGGCGGGCACGGCAGTGGCACGTCGCCCGCTCGAAGCTGCCGACCGTGGAGCGCCTGGCCGAGGCGGCCCGGCTGCACGAGGCTGAGGCGATCGCCATAGCCCAGGAGATCGTGGCGACGGAGTTCGCCGAGAGGGCCGCCCTGGACGCCATCCTGGCCGCCAAGCAGGAGGAGGCCGAGAGGCAGGCTGAGAGGGCGAGGTTGCGGGCCGAGGAGGACCACCGCCGCGCAACGGCGATGAGCACCCCGGGCCCCACCACCACGATCCCATGGGACACGAAGCCCGTCGAGGGTGGGCCGTCACCGGAGCAGTGGGAGGCCCTCAGGTACTGCGAGGCCACCGGCGACTACACGGCCGTCAACCCGACCGGCCGCTACCGCGGCGCCTACCAGTTCTCGAGGACGACCTGGGACTGGATCGCCGGTCTCTACTTCGAGCGCCTGGTCGGCGTGGACCCGGCCGAGGCGGCTCCCGCCGACCAGGATCGCATGGCCCAGGCCCTCTACGACCTGAGGGGCCGTGGCCAGTGGCCCGTGTGCGGCCGCTACCTCCCGTAGCCTCGACGGGGTGACCCTCACCCGGACGCAGGTCCGGTCGCTGCTCGACCGCCACGGCGTGCGCCCCAAGCGGTCGCTGGGACAGAACTTCGTGGTCGAGCCCAACACGGTCAGGCGTATCGCGGAGCTGGCCCGGATCGAGCCCGGTGACCGGGTACTTGAGATCGGCCCGGGAGTCGGTTCGCTGACCCTCGCCCTCCTTGAGGCCGGCGCCTCGGTGACGGCGGTTGAGGCCGACGACGTCCTGGTTGGGGTGCTGGGGGAGGTGACCGGCGGGCATTCCCCGGACAGGATGCGCATCGTCCACGCCGACGCCATGGACGTCGACTGGGACGGCCTGCTCGCCGACGGGCCCTGGAAGTTGGTGGCCAACCTCCCCTACAACATCTCGGTCCCGCTGGTCTGCGACCTCCTCGACGATGTGCCCGCGGTCGACCCGATGCTGGTCATGGTGCAGAGGGAGGTGGCGGAGCGCCTCGTGGCCGGCCCCGGGGACGATTCCTATGGCGTGCCGTCGGTGAAGGTGGCCTTCCACGCCGAGGCCCGCATCGTCGGGCGGGTGCCGTCGACGGTGTTCCTGCCCCGCCCCCGAGTCGAGTCGGCGCTGGTGGAGGTCGTGCGCCGGTCGCCGCCGGCCCCGGACGTGGATCCGGCCGACCTGTTCGTGCTGGTGCGGGCCGGGTTCGGCCAGCGTCGCAAGATGCTGCGGCGCTCGCTGGCCGGCCGGGTGGACGAGGCCACGATGATCGGGTCCGGGATCGACCCGACGGCCCGGGCAGAGGAGTTGGGCCTCGGGCAGTGGGTGAACCTGGCCAGGGCGGCAGCGGGCTGATGGCGGCAGTGCTGACGGCTCCGGCCAAGCTGACCCTGTCGCTGCGTATCACCGGCGTCAGGGGGGACGGCATGCACCTGGTCGACGCCGAGTTGGTCAGCGTGGACCTGGCCGACCGCATCACGGTCGGGGAGGGTGACGACCTCGAGGTGGTTGCCCTGGAGGTGGGCCTCGAGATCGGCGCCGGTGGCGACAATCTGGTGGCCAGAGCCCTGGAGATGGTCGATAGGCGGGCGGCTGTCAGGATCGAGAAGGCCATCCCGGCGGGAGCCGGCCTCGGCGGCGGCTCCTCGGACGCGGCGGCCGTGCTGAGGTGGGCTGGCTTTGACGACCCGGTTGCGGCCTCGGCGATCGGAGCCGACGTGGCGTTCTGCCTGGTGGGCGGCCGCGCCCGCGTGGGCGGCATCGGGGAGGTGGTGTGGACGCTGCCCTTCGAGGAGCGGGTGTTCACGCTCCTCACACCCCCGTACGGGTGCTCCACCCGGAGGGTCTACGGGCGGTGGGACGCCATGGGCGGCCCGTCGGGGGACCACGGAAACGACCTGGAGCCGGCCGCGCTGGACATGTACCCGGATCTGGCGTCGTGGCGGGACCGCCTGGCAGACGCGACAGGCCGGCGGCCGAGGCTGGCGGGGAGCGGCAGTACCTGGTTCGTGGAGGGGGAGTACCCGGGAGGCGGGAGGCGGGTCGTCCGGACGGTCGGGCCGGCCTGATCGCCGGCCTGATCGCCGGCTACTTGCCCCGCATGCGCTGTGCGCGGGTGCGCTTGAGCATCTTGCGGTGCTTCTTCTTGCGCATGCGCTTGCGGCGCTTCTTGATGAGCGATCCCATGACGGACCGCAGGGTACCGGCCGGAGCGTGCGGTGCGGTCGGGAGGCAGGCGGAAGGCGCCCTGCCACTACGCTTGCACCTGTCCGGGCCGTGCTTGGCGCCCGGCGGTGGCCGGTAGTTCAACTGGCAGAACGCCTGACTTTGGATCAGGAGGTTGGAGGTTCGAGCCCTCCCCGGCCAGCCAGCGTGGTTGTTCCCTCTTCCTGAGCCACCACACTCCCAGGCCAACCAGGTGGGCTCCACACAGTGGTCGCGGGCCGGCCCTGCTCCTTCGCCCGGCACACATCCAACCCATGCAGGATTCACATGGTCAGCTCATAGAACAATCGTGATGTCACATCTAGATTCACCTGGACGGAGAACGGGCCTGACAGTTCAGGACGGAAGCAGCGGGGTGGAGCATGTGGCACCTGACGGATGACCAGTTGGAGATACGGGAACGCGCCCGCGACCTGGCCCGGGAGGTGATCGCCCCGCGGGCCGCCGAGACCGACCGGAGCGAGGAGTACCCCTGGGAGAACGTGGGGGCGCTGCAGGAGGCGGGGTTCACCGGCATGACCGTCCCGACCGACCTGGGCGGGCCAGGGCACAGCCTGCTCGAGGCGGTCCTGGTGGTCGAGGAGATGGCCAAGGTCTGCGGGGTGACGGGCCGGATAGCGGTCGAGGCCAACATGGGGGCCATCTCGGCGATCCTCGAGTACGGCACCGACGCCCAGCGTCGGATGGCGGCCGAGTTCGTGCTGGACGGCGACAAGCCGGCCATCTGCATCACCGAGCCGGGTGCCGGCAGCGCGGCGTCGATGATGACCACCCGTGCCGACCGCCGGGGCGACCGCTTCGTGCTGAACGGGACGAAGCACTGGATCACCGGCGGGGGCGTCTCGCGGCTCCACCTGGTCTTCGCCCGGGTGTTCCACGAGGGCGGGGAGGAACTGGGCATAGGCGGCTTCATCGCCGTGCGAGACGAGACGCCGGGCCTGCGGGTCGGCCGCCGCGAGCCGACCCTGGGCCTGAGGGGCATCCCCGAGACGGAGATCATCCTGGAGGACGCGGAGGTGGGTGCCGACATGGCGGTGGTGCCCCCGGCGGGCTTCGCCAGGGGCTTCGGACACCTCATGAACGCCTACAACACCCAGAGGGTGGGTGCCGGCACGGTGGCCCTGGGCCTCGCCACGGGCGCCTACGAACAGGCCCTGGCGTACGCGGGGGAGCGGGAGCAGTTCGGGCGCCCGATCGCCGAGTTCCAGGGCCTCCAGTGGATGCTGGCCGACATGTCGACCAGGCTGGAGGCTGCCAGGTGCCTCACCTACACGGCGGCCGCGTCGCACGGCCCGGGCGGCAGCCCCTACCCGGACCCGACCATGGCGGCGCACGCCAAGCTCTTCACCTCCGAGACCGCCATAGGGGTGGCCAGCGACGCCCTCCAGGTGTTCGGCGCTGCCGGCTACTCCAGGAACCGGCCCCTCGAGCGCATCTACCGCGACGTGCGGATGTTCACCATAGGGGGCGGCACGGCACAGATCCTGCGCACCTTCGTGGCATCCAGGATCCTCGACAGGAGGCTTCCTCAGACGCGAGACGGCTACCTGGACCTGGATCTGGTGGCTGGGCCGGCTGAGCGCGCCGGAGGGTTTCAGCCAGGGATCGACGCTGCGGTCGCGGCCAGGAGGTCGACCGCGGCAGCCACGAAACCGGGGTCGTGGGCCTCCGGATGCGTGACCGCCACCAGGTCAAGGGTGAGGGGTCCGGTCCTGTCGGCCATCGGGCGGGTGACCAGGGACCTGCCGCGCACCTGAACCGACGACGGCAGTACGGCCACGCCGTGCCCGGCCGCCGCCAGGGACAGGACTGCGTCGGGGGCGCTGCTCTCGAAGGCGATGTGCGGCGAGAGGCCGGCTGCCTCCATCGTCGTGTCGAAAAGGCGGCGGCTGCCGAAGGAACCGCCGAGGACCAGCACCGGCAGGTCGGCGACCTCCTCGAGGGCGACAGGACCGTCGCCGGACCCCAGCACGGCCTCCTGACCCGAGGCGCAGAGCGTAAAGCTGAGCAGGTGGCGCTGGTCGAGGCCGCTGTCGGCCCGGGACACGGCCACGCCGACCCTGAGGTCGCCGCCCGCCACCAGCTCGAAGGCCTGGGACCCTCCGGCTTCCCGCACCACCAGCTCGACGCCGGGGTGGGCCGGCGTGAACAACCCGATGAACGGCACGATGAGGCGCTCGATCGTCTGGGGCGTAGCCCCGATCGACAGGGTTCCCGAGAGGCCGGACCTGATGGAGTCGCCGGCCTCCAGGATGTCGCGTTCGGCCGTCAGCAGGTCACGGCACCGCGGGAGGAGGGCAGCTCCGGCCGCCGAGAGCCTGACCGTGCGCCCGATGCGATCGAAGAGCTGGACGCCGACCTCCGACTCCAGGCTCTGGATCTGTCGGGAGAGGGCCGACTGCGAAACGTGGAGGCGCTCAGCCGCACGGCCGACGGCGCCTGCGGAGGCCGCCTCGACGAAGGCCCGGACCTGTCGTACGTCCATCCCATGCAGTCTACGCATCGGTAAACGTTGTCAGATTCAGTAAGTGGATCAGTCCGACCCGGAATCACTCAAGCGTGGCGTAGTTGCCGGCGCCTCCACCAGACGAGCCCCTGGTCTCGTCCGCCGCCCACGAGAGGTCCGCCGCGAAGTCCTCCACCGCCTTGGCGTTGCCGGCGCTGACGGTCAGGTGGATGCTGGGCGGGGGACCCTGCCGGTCCAGGTGCCAGCCCCGGGTGGCCATGGCGTCGGCGAGGGAGTACGGGTCGATCCGGTCGCCGCCGCCCACCTCGGGGTCGGCCGAGATGGCCAACAGGTGGTGCACCGGGTCACCCAGGACCACCAGCCCGTGGGTCTCCGTCACCGCGGCCCGGATCCTGTCGGCGGCGTCCAGCGTCGTGCGCACGAGGCGCCTGTAGCCGTCCACCCCCAGGTACCGGAACACGGCCCAGGCGGCTGCCATGGGCAACCCGGCCCGGGTGCCCTGCAGGTTGGGCGTGGCGTACCTGCCTCCCAGCCAGCCGTCGAAGTCGAATACCTGGTAGCGCCGCAGCTCCCTCGTACGGTGCAGCAGCACCGACACGCCCTTGGGGGAGTAGCCCAGTTTGTGCACGTCGGCCGAGATGGACGTGACGCCGTCGACCCGGAAGTCCCACGGTGGGGAGTTCCGCCCCTCCATGTCGGCGAACGGCAGGACGAACCCGCCCATGCAGGCGTCCACGTGGCAGCTGGCTCCCACCTCGGCCGCCATCGCCGCCATCGCCCCGACCGGGTCGATGACCCCCTGCGGGTACTGGGGTGCCGAGGCCACGACCAGGGCGGTGTCGGGGCCCACAGCGGCCGCCACGGCGTCCAGGTCCGGGGTCCAGCCGTCGGTTACGGGGACGGTCCGTACCTTGAGGCCGAACAGGTGGGCGGCCTTGTGGAAGGCGGCGTGGGCGCTCACCGGAAGGACGATCTCGGGACTGGTCACCCCGCGCTCGTGGCGGGCCCTCTCGCGGGCCGCCTCCACGGCACACAGGATGCTCTCGGTGCCGCCGCTGGTGAGGAAACCGGCAGCACCCCCCGGGTCGTTCAGCAGTTCAGCCGTCCAGGCACACAGCTCCGACTGGATCGACCCCAGCGAGGGGAATGCCAGCGTATTCAGGGCGTTCTCGTGGAAGAAGAGGTTGGCGGCGGCCTCGGCCACCTCCCGTACGTCGTCGCCACCGTCGAACACCAGGCCGAACGTGCGGCCGTCCGCCCAGCGGGCGTCCTGCGACCGCTTGGACGCCAGCTCGGCCAGCACCTCGCCGGCCGGGCTGCCCGTCTTGGGAAGGGATGAGGCGGCCATGGGAGGACCCTAGGTGCGGGTCGAGCACGACACAGCGTCGACGGGCCGACACGCGGGCAGTTCCCGTGCACGGGAGCGACGGTGGGCGTATGGTCGGCAACATGCGGCGCCCCCGCATCGCGGCGGTGGTGCTGGCGAGCCTGGCAGCGCTGGTACTGGGGGCACTCGCTGCAGACGCCGCACCAGGGGACCTGGACACCACCTTCTCCGACGACGGCCTCGTGACGACCGACATCGGTACGGCCGACAGCGGCAGGGCCGTGGCGGTCCAGTCCGACGGCAAGGTCGTAGTAGCGGGGTACGCAAACAACGGATCTGACGATGACATCGCTGTGGTCCGGTACGACTCAAGTGGCGGTCTCGACACGACCTTCTCGGGCGATGGGAAGGTTGTCGTGGACATCGACTCGAAGAACGACGTTGGCTATGGGGTGGCAATCCAGGCGGATGGGAAGATCGTTGTTGTTGGAGCCAGCGCTACTGACGCGTTCGGCCTGAGTTTCGACTTCGCAGCCATTCGCCTCACAAGTGCCGGCGTGCTCGATACGACCTTCAGCGGTGATGGGATACAGACCGTCGGGGTCGGAACTGGCACCGATTATGCCAATGGCGTAGCTGTCCAGGCTGATGGCGGGGTGGTTCTTGCAGGGTACGGATCAAATGGGTCCAACTTCGATGTTGCGGTTGTGAGGCTGACATCGGCCGGGGATCTCGACGCCACCTTCTCGGACGACGGCAAGGTCCTGGTCGCCGTGGGTTCGGGCCACGACTACGGCTACGCGGTGGAGGTGGCCTCCGACGGGGACGTCGTGGTGGCGGGTTCGTCCCACAACGGCTCCGACGAGGATGTGGCGGTGGTGCGACTCAGCCCTGCCGGCGTCCTGGACACTGACTTCGACTCAGATGGCCTAGTGACCTATGGGATGGGCTCTGCCGACGACAACGGGCGGGCAGTGGCGATCGCCTCCGACGGGAAGATCGTCGTGGCGGGTGAGAGCGACAACGGCGCCGACGACGACGTGGCGGTGCTGCGCCTCACCTCGGCGGGAGCCCTCGACACGACCTTCAGCGGCGACGGCAGGCTGACGACGGGTATCGGGTCGGGCAACGACGTGGGCTACGGGGTGGCCATCTCGTCCACCGGACGGATCGTTGTGGGCGGCGTGAGCCGTGGCGCCGACGACGACTTCGCAGCGGTGGCCTACACGGCCACCGCCGTGCCGGGTGCGCCCACCGGGCTGGGTGCGGTTGCGGGTGACGGACAGGTGTCGTTGTCGTGGACGGCGCCGGTGGACACGGGTGGTTCGGCGATCACGGGCTACATGGTGGAGTCCTCAACCGACGGCGGCGGCAGTTGGTCGACGGTGGTGGCCGACACGGGTTCGACGTCGACGGCGTATTCGGCGACGGGGCTGGTGAACGGCACG
>CAYFOV010000019.1:0-25711 GCA_964344855.1 uncultured Candidatus Nemicrothrix sp. | reverse complement strand
CGTCGACGGCGTATTCGGCGACGGGGCTGGTGAACGGCACGGTGTACACGTTCAGGGTGTCGGCCATCAACGCGGTGGGGACGGGCTCTGCGTCGGGGACCGCGGCCGGAACGCCGGTGGGTGCGCCGGGTGCGCCGACCGGCCTGGTGGCCTCATCGGGCTACTGGCAGGTGTCGTTGTCGTGGTCGGCGCCGGTAGATACGGGTGGTTCGGCGATCACGGGCTACATGGTGGAGTCCTCCACCGATGGTGGTGGGAGCTGGTCGACGGTGGTGGCCGACACGGGTTCGACCTCGACCGCCTACACCGCCTCCGGCCTGAGCAGCGGCACCACCTACACCTTCAGGGTCTCGGCCATCAACGCGGTGGGTGCGGGCAGCGCCTCGTCGACCTCCTCGTCTGTGCCCTCCGAACCGCCGCCACCACCTCCACCACCGCCCCCGCCCACCACCACGACCACGACCACGACCACGACCACCACTACGACGACAACGACGCTGCCACCCACGACGACGACCACTTCGACGACAACGACGCTGCCACCCACGACGACCACGACCACCACAACCCTGCCGCCCACCACGACGCTGTCGCCCACCACGACGCTGTCGCCCACCACGACCCTGCCGCCAACGACGACCCTGTCACCCACAACGACGACGACCACCACGACCACCGCGCCGCCGCCCACCACCACGCTCCAGGACGGGGGCATCCCGCCCACCCCGACCTACATCGGCTGAGGTCCCGCCGGTGCCGGTCGACGCTGCCGGGAACGCATCTGCGTACCCGTCCGCGCGCGTCCTACACTCGGTCTCCGGCCGCAGACAACGAGCCACGACCGGGGGCCACCGACGCATGCAACTCGTCACCCACAAGCAGCTCTACCTGGTGTCGGGGCGCATCAGCCGCCCCCTGTCCGAGGCCGTGGCCGGCCAGATGGGCGTGGAACTGGGCGAGCCCAACCTGGCTGAGTTCGCCAACGGCGAGGTCCACTGCAGGTTCTCCGAGTCCATACGCGGCAGCGACGTCTTCATCATCCAGACCCACTGCAACAGCCCGGGGTCCTCCATCAACGACGCCCTGATGGAGCAGCTGATCATGGTCGACGCCGCACGCCGGGCCTCGGCCAAGCGCATCACGGTCGTCTGCCCCCACTACGGCTACGCACGGCAGGACCGCAAGTCCTCGGGCCGTGAGCCCATCACGGCCAAGCTGGTGGCGAACCTCTTCAAGGCCGCCGGCGCCAGCCGTCTGGTCGGCGTCGACCTCCACTCGGGCCAGATCCAGGGCTTCTTCGACGGCCCCGTCGACCACCTCACGGCCATGCCCGTGATCATCGACAGGCTCAGGTCCCTGGAGGGAGACCTGGCAATCGTGTCGCCGGACGCCGGGCGGGTGAAGGTGGCCGAGCGCTACGCCATGCAGCTGCACGCCGACCTGGCCATTGTGCACAAGCGCCGTAGCCACTCGGCGTTCAACACCGTCGAGGCCAAGGAGGTCGTGGGTGAGGTGGCCGGCAAGGTCTGCATCGTCGTCGACGACATGATCGACACAGCCGGCACCATCTGCGCAGCGGCCGACCAACTGGCCGAGAGGGGTGCCGAGAAGGTGATAGCGGCGACCACCCACGGCCTCTTCTCCGGACCGGCTCTCGAGCGCCTGGAGGCCTCCTCCATAGAGAAGGTCATCGTCACAGACACGCTGCCACTGCCCGACGGGGCCGATCCCGACTTCATCGAGGTGCTCTCCGTGGCACCGCTCATCGCCAGGGCCATCGGAGCCGTCTTCGAGGACACCTCGGTCAGCGAGATCTTCGGCGGCAACAACCTGGCCTGAGGGTCGAGGCGGTCCCGGCTCCCCTGTCCGGGCTCAGACCGGCAGTGTTCGCCTCGCCGCATCCCCCGGTAGGCTAGCCCGTCGGTCCGGACACCCCGCCGGACAGTCCAGCCCCACCCCAGGAAGCGTTCCAATGGACGAGATCGTTCTCACAGCCGCCACCGGGCGCGCCACTGGCACCCGGCCCAGCCGCCGCAGCCGCCGCACCGGCCAGATCCCCGCGGTCATATACGGCCTCGAGAAGGAGCCGGTGTCCGTCTCGGTCGAGTGGCCGGACCTGCGGCATGCCATCACCACCGAGGCTGGGCTGAACGCCGTCATCCACCTGGAGGTGGACGGCGAGCGCCAGGTGTCGATCGTCAAGGACATCCAGCGCCACCCCGTACGCCGCGACGTCCTTCACGTCGACTTCATAAGGATCGACCCCAAGAAGGATGTGACCGTCGACGTCTCGATCGTCATGGTCGGCGAGGCCAAGGAGGTCACCGACAACGACGGGATGGTCGACCAGAACCTCTTCACACTCACCATCAGCGCCGCCCCCGACAGCATTCCGAACGAGATTGAGATCGACATCTCGTCGCTCACCATCGGCGATTCGCTGCGCGTCGGCGACCTGGTCCTGCCCGAGGGCGTGACCACAGACGTCGATCCCGACGAGCCTGTCGCGGTCGGGACCATCACCCGGTCCACCCTCGAGGCCATGGCAGCCGATGAGGCCGCCGAGGCCGCCGCCCTGGCCTCCGAGGAGGGTGTCGAGGGCGAGAAAGGCGTGGAGGGCGAGCCCGCGGAGGATGCCGGCGACGCCTCGACGGGAGACGACGCCGACTAGGCGGGGGGCCTGCAGATGTTCCTGCGGTCCCGGAACAACCGGTCCAGGGGGGAGGCCAGGGAGGAGAGGCGCGGCGAGGCCGCGGCACTCCTGGTCGTGGGCCTGGGGAACCCCGGCCTCGAGTTCGAGGGCACCCGCCACAACGTCGGGTTCGAGGTCGTATCCATCCTGGCCGAGCGGCACTCGGGGTCGCTGCGCAGGTCCAAGGAGTCGGCACGGGTGGCCGAGGTCCGCATAGGCGGCCAGCGGGTCGCCCTGGCGGCGCCGCGGACCTTCATGAACGAGTCGGGCCTGGCCGTGGTGAAGCTGGTGCGCCGCCACGGCGTCGACGACCCGTCCAGGCTGGTCGTGGTCCACGACGAACTGGACCTGCCGGTCGGGCAGATGAGGGTGAAGGCCGGAGGCGGCCTGGCTGGCCACAACGGCCTCAAGTCGGTCACGGCCCACCTCGGGACGCAGGACTTCCTGAGGGTCCGGATAGGAGTAGGCAGGCCGCCGGGCACCCAGTCGGGAGCCGACTACGTGCTGCGCCGTCCGGGGCGCAGGGAGGCGGAGGAGCTGGCCGTGGTCGTCCAGGAGGCGGCCGACGCGGTCGAGGTGATCCTCTCCGACGGGGTCGACGCCGCCATGGCCCGGTTCAACTCCCGCTCGTGACACCCCCCGCAGGCGGGACGGGCGGTCCCCGGCCGGGCAGGTCCCCGGGGGGTGGCTGTCGGTGAGCACACCCTTCCTCCAGTCCCTGCCCGACCTGTTGGCCGACGAGAAGGCGATCGCGTCGGTCCTGGGACGAAGGCAGGCCGGCCTTGCCGTACCCGAACCGGCAAGGGCGGTGGTCCTGGCGGCCCTGGCACGCCAGGCAGGCCGCCGACCGCTGGTTGTGGCTGTGCCGACGGGGGGCGAGGCCGAGATGCTGGCCGCCGACCTGGGCCTCTACCTGGGTGCCGACCAGGTAGAGCTGTTCCCTGCGTGGGAGACCTTGCCGTTCGAGCGGGTCAGCCCCGGTGTCGAGACCATGGGAAGGCGCCTGCACGTGCTCCACCGCCTCTCCGGGCTGGGCGACAGGCCGGCGGTCGTCGTCGCCTCCGGCAGGGCGCTGGTCCAGCGGCTGGGGCCCGGGGCCGGCACCCGTGATCCGCTGCTGATCGGTCCCGGCGACGTGGTCGACCAGACCGCCCTGGTGGCCGACCTGGTGGCCTCCGGGTACCGGCGGGAGTACCAGGTCGAGCACCGTGGCGAGGCGGCCGTCCGGGGATCCATAGTCGACCTCTGGCCCTCCACCTCCGAGGTGCCCGTGCGCATCGACTTCTGGGGAGACGAGGTGGACCGTCTCTGCGAGTTCGGCGTGGCCGACCAGCGGGCGACCGTTTCCAGGGCTGAGGTCGAGGTGCACCCGTGCCGTGAGCTGCTCCTCGACGACGAGACCCGCCGCCGCGCCGCCGACCTGGTGGCCGAACAGCCGTGGGGCCGCGAACAGTGGGACCGCCTGGCCGAGGGCGAGCTCTTCGACGGCATGGAGTCGTGGCTGCCCTGGCTCTCGGACGGCGAGCGGGTCGTGTTCGACCTGCTCGACGACGACGCCCTCGTGGTGGCCGTCGAACCGCGCCGCCTCCGCGACCGCATAGCCGACCTGTTGGACGAGGAGGCCTCCCTGGCCGACTCGCTGGCCGAGACCTGGGGAGCGGACGCCGGCTCCTTCCCCCGCCTGCACACCGGGTGGGACCGCCTGCTCGTCCACACGGACGCACCCGTGTGGACCATGGACTCCGTTCCAGAGGGACCCCTGGTCGACACGGTGGTGGCGACCGGCTGGCAGGCCGCTGACCCTAGGAGCGGGGCGGGCCGGGACGGTGGGGCAGGGGTGGCCGGGCGCCTGGCCGACCTGCTGGCAGGTGGCACGACAGTGGTGGTCGTGGCCGACGGAGCCGGTTCTGCAGACCGGCTGGCCAGGAGGCTGCTGGAGGCCGGAGTCGAGGTGTCGCCCGTCGGGCCGGACACCGAGCCGGGATCGCAGGGGGCCCACCTGGTGGTCGCCCCCCTGGAGCGGGGCTTCGTGCTCCCCGACAGCCGCCTCGCCGTCGTCACCGAGGCCGAGGTGACCGGTCGCCGGCGGACCCGGCGCCGGACCGCCCCCAGGAGGGCGGCTGCGGTCAGGGTGTTCGAGGACCTATCGCCGGGGGACCACGTGGTCCACGAGCACCACGGCGTCGCCCGTTTCGCCGGCCTCGTCACCCGCACGCTGGGTGGGGTTGAGCGCGACTACCTGCTGCTCGAGTACAGGGGCGACGACCGGCTGTACCTGCCGACCGACCAGATCGACGTGATCCGCCCGTACACGGGTGGTGAGACGCCGTCGCTCAGCCGGATGGGAGGCAGCGACTGGCAGAAGACACGGGCCAGGGTGCGCTCGGCGGTCGCCGAGATCGCCCAGGAGCTGGTGGTGCTCTACCAGCAGCGGATCGCAACCGAGGGGCACGCCTTCGGGGGCGACACGCCCTGGCAGCGGGAGCTGGAGCAGTCCTTCCCCTACCAGGACACGCTCGACCAGCTACGCGCCGTGGAGGACGTGAAGGCCGACATGGAGGCGACCAGGCCCATGGACCGCCTGGTCTGCGGCGACGTCGGCTTCGGCAAGACAGAGGTCGCGGTGAGGGCCGTGTTCAAGGGGGTCCAGGACGGTAGGCAGGCGGCGGTCCTCGTACCCACGACCCTGCTGGCCCAACAGCACGGCCAGACCTTCCGTGACCGGTTCGCGGCCTATCCGGTCCGCGTTGAGGTGCTCAGCCGGTTCCTCACGCCGGGGGAGGCCCGCAGGGTCGTCGAGGGCCTGGCAGACGGATCTGTCGACGTCGTGATCGGTACCCACCGCCTGCTGTCGGGCGACGTCACCTTCGCCAGGCTCGGCCTGTTGGTGATCGACGAGGAGCAGCGCTTCGGGGTGAGCCACAAGGAGGCCATCAAGGCCCTGCGCACCGACGTCGACGTGCTCACGCTGACGGCCACGCCCATCCCGAGGACCCTCGAGATGTCGCTCACGGGCATCCGTGACCTGAGCCTCCTGAACACGCCACCCGCCGACCGCCAGCCCATCCTCACCTACGTAGGCGGCTACGACGAGCGGGCCGTAGCCGAGGCCATCCGCCGCGAGCTGCTTCGGGAGGGGCAGGTGTTCTTCGTGCACAACCGGGTCTACGACATCGACCAGGTTGCCGGCGGAATACGGGAGTTGGTGCCGGAGGCGAGGGTAGCCGTGGCGCACGGCCAGATGGACGAGGCCAGCCTCGAGACGGTCGTCATCGACTTCTGGGAGGGCCGCTACGACGTGCTGGTGTGCACCACGATCATCGAGTCCGGGATCGACATGCCCACGGTCAACACCCTCGTCGTGGACAGGGCCGACCTGCTGGGGCTGGGCCAGTTGCACCAGCTGCGCGGCCGGGTCGGCCGGGCCGGCCAGCGGGCCTACGCCTACCTCTTCACACCCCCTGACCGGGTTCTCAGCGAGGAGGCCCATGAGCGCCTGCGGACCATCGGTGAGACGACGGAGCTGGGCTCGGGTTTTCGGATCGCCATGCGCGACCTTGAGATCAGGGGGGCCGGCAACCTCCTCGGCACCGGACAGAGCGGCCACATCGCCGCCGTCGGCTACGACCTCTACTGCCAGATGGTCACCGAGGCCGTGGACGAGCTGGCTGGCCGGGTGCCAGAGCCGACCGTGGAGATCAGGGTGGAGGTTCCCGTCGACGCCCACCTTCCGCATGAGTACGTCTCGAGGAACGACCTCAGGCTGGAGGCCTACCGGAAGCTGGCCACGGCGGGGACCTCGCCGGACCCGGCAGCGGTGGACACCGTGCGGGCCGAGTGGGAGGACCGCTACGGGCCGCTGCCGTCCGAGGTGGAGGCCCTCATAGCGGTCGGCCGCCTCAGGTCGACCTGCGTGGCCCGTGACATCACCGACGTGGCCGTCACCAGGGGACCGGGGCTGGGTGGCCCGGAGCAGGTCGCCAGGTGCTCTCCCGTCCGGCTCCCGCTCAGCCGCCAGACCCGCCTTGCCAGGCTCTACCCGAGGGCCGTGTACAAGGAGGCCCAGGGCCAGCTGCTGCTCCCCGTCGAGGCCCCGGCAGGCGGAAGGGGAGACGGCCCCGGCGAGGGCCTGGTCGACGGCCTGATCGCGGCCATCGAGGACCTCGTGCCGGCGACCGGGGCGGCCGTGGTGGCCGGGGCCGCCGGCGGCGGCGCAGAACCTGCCGGAGACGTCGTGTCTCCACCTAGCATCGGGGGCCGGTGATCCCACTACGCCCCCCGCTGCTGCGCCACCTGTCCGTCGCCATTCTGGTCGCCCTCTCGGCGGCCGCCTGCGGCGCCACCGAGCCGGCCGTGGAGGTGGGCGGCACCACGATCGACCGCGACGAGCTGGCCGGCCTCGTCGAGGACAGCTTCGGTCCCGGCTCCGTCGGCACCACCTTCGAGACAGCCGCCGCCGTCGAGGTCCTCGACCAGCTGGTGCTCTACCAGGCGCTGATCGACCTGCTTGCAGAGCACGGCGTGGAGGCAGGGCCCGAGGACCTGGAGAGGTCCCGCGACCGCCTCCTGGTGGCGGGCCTTGACCCCGAGACCCGCACCATCGACACGCTCACCCGCTGGCAGGCGGCCCTGGACCTGGCGGTTGCCGGTGGCGACGGGGTCCGCGCCGCCTACCTGGCCGAGGCGGACCGGCTGGGCCACGAGCTCTGCACGAGCCACATCCTCGTTGCCAGGGAGGACGACGCCGCAGCACTCCTCGAGGAGCTGACGGCCGGGGGCGACTTCGCCGAGCTGGCAGGGACCCTCTCGCAGGATCCCGGGTCGGCCTCCCGCGGCGGGTCGCTGGGCTGTGTCCCGGTCGGGTCGTTCGTCCCCACCTTCGAGAGGGCGGTGCTGGGGGGCATCCGCACCGGCAACCACCTGGTGGGCCCGGTTCCCAGCCAGTTCGGCTTCCACGTCATACGGGTCGACAGGGTCTCGCCTGTCGAACCTGCCACCTTCGACCAGGTGGGCGAGAGGATCCCCGCCATGCTGTTGCACCTGGCGACCCTGAGCCGCGACATCAGCATCGATCCCCGCTACGGCACCTGGGACCCCGTGGTCGGGCGGGTGCTGCCTCCCGAGGGGCCTGCATCCGCCGATCGGGGCTCCTGAGGCGGGGTGGAGCCGACCGTAACGATCCTGGGCCTGGGCCCGGCCGGCCCGGACCTGCTGACAGCAGGGGCACTCGAAGCCATCCGGGCCAGCGACCGGCGCCTCGTGAGGACCGCCAGGCACCCTGCCGTGGAGGCCCTGGGAGACGCGACCTACCTGGACCACCACTACGAGCGGGCCGGGTCCTTCGAGGAGGCCTCCGAGGGCATCGTGGAGGAGGTCGTGGCGGCGGCGGAGGCCTCGGGATCGGTGCTCTACGCCGTTCCCGGCTCCCCGATGGTCGCCGAGCGCACCGTCGAGATGCTCATGGCCGACGCCAGGGTCCAGACCATCGTCGTTCCCGCCCTCTCCTTCGCCGACCTGGCCTGGGTGCGCCTGGGAGTCGACCCCGTGGCCGCTGGCGTGCGCCTCGTCGACGCCCACCGCTTCCAGGTGGAGGCCGCCGGCGAACGCGGCCCCCTGCTGGTGGCACAGGTCGACACGGCGTCCGTACTGGCCGAGGTGGTCGCCTCGGTGCCGGAGTCGCCCGCCGAGCCGGTCACCGTGATGAGTGGCCTCGGAACCGACAACGAGACCGTCAGGCGGATCGCATGGGACGCCCTCCCGGTGGAGGTGCAACCTGACCACCTGACCTGCCTCTACATACCGGAGCTGGACCCGCCGATCGCAGTCGAGCTGCAGCGCTTCGCCGACCTGGTGGCGACGCTGCGGATGCGCTGCCCCTGGGACGCCGAGCAGACCCACACCTCCCTGCGACCACACCTGCTGGAGGAGGCCTACGAGGTGCTCGAGGCCCTGGACGCCTACGACGAGGAGACCGGCTCGGGTAGCGGGCACCTGGAGGAGGAGCTGGGCGACCTGCTCTTCCAGGTCGTGTTCCACGCCCGGATCGCTGCCGACGACGGGCGCTTCGACCTGGCCGACGTGGCCCGGGGCATCCACGACAAGCTCCGCAGCAGGCACCCGCACGTCTTCCCCGAACCCGGCTCCGAGCCGCTGGCGGTGGACGGCTCCACAGAGGTGCTCCCCAACTGGGACCGCATCAAGGCCGCCGAGAAGGGGCGGGCCTCGGCCCTCGACGGGATACCGCCCGCCCTTCCCGCGCTGGCCCTGGCCCATAAGGCCATCAGGCGGGCTTCGACCGCCGGTGTGGTGGTGGCACCGGGGGTGGACGATCCGCTGCCTGACGGGACGGCCCTCGTGGACGGGGCAGCCAACGGGGACGACCTGGGCGACCTGCTGATGGGGTTGGTCCGGTGGGCAGCGTCCCACGGCGTGGACGCCGAGGACGCCCTTCGGGGGGCCGTCGGCCGCTTCTCGCAGCTGGTCAGGGCGGTGGAGGCCGCAGCCGCCGCCGAGGGCCTGGACCTGACGGCTGCCGACGACGCCACCCGCGCCCGCCTTGCGGCACGGGTGGCCGGTAGCGTTGGACCCTGACCTACCGGGCCATTTCCAGGGAGCAGGCGTGAGCAGCATCGAGGTGGTCGCCGGTCGGCAGGTGCTCGATTCGAGGGGTAACCCGACAGTCGAGGTGGTGGTCAGGCTGGCCGGTGGGGCGGCCGGCAGGGCGATCGTCCCCAGCGGGGCGTCGACCGGCAGGTTCGAGGCGGTGGAGCTCCGCGACGGAGGCGAGTCATGGGGGGGCCGGGGGGTGGCCACGGCGGTGGCCAACGTCAACGGCGACCTCGCACGCGCCGTGAGGGGCCTCGAGGCCAGCGACCAGCGCAGCGTCGACAGGGTGCTGCTCGACGCCGACGGCACCGACGACAAGGGCCGCATGGGCGCCAATGCCATCCTGGGCGTGTCGCTGGCGGTGGCCCACGCCGCCTCCGACGAGGCGGGCGTTCCCCTCTACCGCTACGTCGGCGGAGCCAACGCACACGTGCTGCCGGTCCCGATGCTGAACGTCCTCAACGGCGGGGAACACGCCGACAACAACGTCGACATCCAGGAGTTCATGCTCATGCCCGTCGGAGCCGCCTCCTACGGCGAGGGCCTGCGCTGGGGTGTCGAGTGCTACCACAAGCTCAAGGCTGTCCTGACCGGTCGGAGCCTCTCCACGACGGTGGGCGACGAGGGCGGATTCGCACCCAACCTGGGGTCAAATGAGGAGGCCGTGCGGCTGCTGGTGGAGGCGATCGAGGCGGCGGGCCTGGCCCCGGGTAGCGACATGGCGCTGGCGCTGGACGCGGCGTCCACCGAGTTCTTCGAGGGCGGCGAGTACGTGCTGGCGGGGGAGGGGCGCAGGCTCTCCCCCTCGGGGATGGCCGACTACCTGGCCGACCTGTCTGAGCGGTACCCGATCGTCTCCATCGAGGACGGAATGGCAGAGGACGACTGGGAAGGCTGGGACCAGCTGACCGGAGCCATTGGCGACCGGGTGCAGCTCGTCGGCGATGACCTGTTCGTGACAAACACCACCCGCCTCCAGCAGGGGATCGACGCCGGCGTGGCCAACTCAATCCTGGTGAAGGTGAACCAGATCGGCACGCTCACCGAGACCCTCGACGCAGTGGCCCTGGCCACGGCCCACGGCTACACGTCGGTCATGTCACACCGCTCCGGCGAGACCGAGGACACCACGATCGCCGACCTGGCGGTGGCCACCAACTGCGGCCAGATCAAGACCGGCGCACCGGCGCGCAGCGACAGGGTCGCCAAGTACAACCAGCTCCTGCGGATCGAGGAGGACCTGGGCGAGGCGGCCGCCTACCGGGGGCTGGACGCCCTGGCAGGGGTGCACGGCGGGGCGTGAAACCGGCCGCGGCCAGGCGCCTGTCCCTGGTGGGGGTGGTGCTGGCGGCGGCCACGGCCACGCTGGCATTCGGTGTGGTTCCGTTCCGCGACTGGCTGGATCAGCGCGAGGTGAACGAACGCCTCAGGGCCCAGGTGGAGGAGCTGGAGGCGGTCAACCGGGCCTACGAGCTGCGCATCGACGCCCTCAACACCGACGAGGAGATCGAGGCCAGGGCCAGGGAGGAGTACAACCTGGTCCGGCCCGATGAGGAGGCCTACGCCGTGCTGCCGCCCTCGGCCCCGGTGCGCCAGTTTCCCGGGGTCTGGCCCTTCGGCAGCTGAGCCATCCGCACTCGATCCCTCCGGCCGGACTCAAGCCCGCCGAGGCGCCACGGCTAGCGTCGCCTGAGCCCGGCTACGGGCACTCCACCGGGGTCCTGTCGACCCGGCCGCACCCGACGGTGGAGGGGAGGCGAGGACCCGAGGAGGTGGGACGATGCCGGCCGTGATCGAGGCCAGCGGCCTCGTCCGCCGCTTCGGCGACCTGGTCGCCGTCGACGGCGTCGACCTCTGCGTGGAGGCCGGAGAGGTCTTCGGCTTCCTCGGACCCAACGGGGCCGGCAAGTCGACCGTGGTCAGGATGCTCACGACCCTCCTGCACCCGACCGAGGGGTCGGCGAAGGTGGCCGGGTACGACGTCGTGTCCGAGTCCGGCGACGTCAGGCGGATGATCGGCGTCGCCCTCCAGGACGCGGCCATCGACCCCCTCATGACGGGGTCCGAGCTGATCCGCCTACAGGCCGTCCTGCACGGAATCCCCCGGTCGGCGATCCGGGCCAGGGGTCCCAAGCTGCTCGAACGGGTGGGCCTGACGGGAGCCGCCGACCGGCGCGTCGGCACCTACTCCGGGGGGATGAGGCGGCGGCTGGACCTGGCCATGTCGCTGGTGCACGAGCCCGAGATCCTGTTCCTCGACGAGCCGACCACCGGGTTGGACCCGACCAGCCGCGTGGCCCTCTGGGAGGAGGTCAGGCGCCTCAACGCGGAGCTCGGGACCACCGTCTTCCTGACCACCCAGTACCTGGAGGAGGCCGACCAGCTGGCCGGTCGGATAGCCATCATCGACCACGGCAGGCTGGTCAGGGAGGGCACCCCGGCAGCCCTCAAGGGAACCGTCGGAGCGCCCACGCTGCGGGTGGAGGTCGGCGAGGACAAGGTCGTTGCAGCCCGGACCGTCCTGCTGGGCTTCGGGGAGGAGAGGCCGGCACGCGAGGGCCGCGTATCGATAGGCCTGGCCGACGGCGCAGCCAGGGTGGCCGACGTGGTGAGGGCCCTCGACGCTGCCGGGGTCCAGGTCCTCCACCTCGAGCTGGACGCCCCCAGCCTCGACGACGTCTTCGCCCACGCCACCGGCCGCCGCCTGGAGGGTGCCGGGGAAGTGCAGTGAGCGGCCACCTCCACCTTCGGGCAGGGGCTGCCCAGACCCTGGAGCTGGCACGGCGGTCGGTGGTGGGAGAGCGCCGGCAACTGATGTCGGTGATGCCCGGACTTGTCTTCCCGCTGCTGCTGGCCGCCGTCTACAGCCAGCAGTTCCGCCGCGTTCTCAGCCTGCCCGGCTTCCCCGACGTGGACTCGTTCCTCGACTTCGTGCTGCCGGCCTGCGTGGTCCAGGCCGTCTCCTTCGGGGCGACGGCTGCCGGCTCGGAGCTGGCGGTCGACATGGAGAACGGCTTCCTGGACAGGCTGTTGGCCTCCCCGGTGGCGAGGGGCCCCATCCTCCTTGGTCGCCTGATCGGATCCTCGGTGGTGGCAGCCCTCAAGACGGTCGTGATCCTGGCGGTCTTCCTCGTCTTCGGGGCTGAGGTTGCCGGCGGTCCGGCCGCCATGGTCGTGGTCGTAGCGGTGGCTGTGCTGCTGGTCCTCGTGATCGGCGGGGTGGCCCAGGTGATGGCCCTGCGGACCCGGTCACAGGAGGCCGTCAACGCCACGTTCCCGCTCATCTTCGTCTCCATCTTCATCAGCTCGGCCTTCTTCCCGACCGGCCTCATGAACGGGTGGTTCAGGACCGTGGCCGAGAACAACCCCCTCTCATGGGTCATCAACCCGGTCAGGCGCCTCGTGATCGAGGGCTGGTCGGCTGCCGACGCCGCCCAGGCCCTGGGTCTTCCCCTGGTGCTGGCCCTGCTGACGATCAGCGCAGCGGTGGCCACCCTGCGGAGGAGCCTGGCCTCGCCGTGAGCGCGACGAGGACCTCCGTCGGCGTGGAGCACGGCTGGGCCGTGAGCCTGGCCCTGTGCGGTCGCGGCCTACGGCGCATCCAGGCGAGGCCCGTCCTGCTCGTCCCGACCGTGGTCATGCCCATCTTCTTCGTCATCGGCTTCACGGGAGCGTTCAACTCCCTCACACAGGTGGAGGGCTACGGCACCGGCAACATCTTCAACTGGATGGCTCCCTACGCGGCGTTGCAGGGAGCGGTGTTCGCCGGCGTCGGTGGGGCCATGTCGGCCGCTGACGACCTGGAGAACGGCTTCTTCGACCGCCTCCTGCTGACCCCCGGGAGCCGCCTCCCGCTGCTGGCCGGAACCGTCGGCTTCAGCGCGGTGCGCTCGCTCGTCCCCACGGCGGGGGTGCTGGCGGTGGCCGGCCTGGGAGGGTTGGAGCTGCCGGGAGGGCCGCTGGGCCTGCTCGCCCTCGTAGCCGCAACGGCAGGGATGGCGGTGGTCTTCTGCCTCCTCGGCCTCTCGGTCGTCTACAGGCTCAGGACCATGAGGTCCATGATGATCGTCCAGGTGGTGGGCTTCTCGAGCATGTTCCTGTCGATCGGACAGGTGCCCATCCAGTTCCTGGACGGGTGGCTCCACGGCGCCGCCCGGCTGAATCCCATCACCAACGTCCTGCGCCTCTCCCGCCAGGGCTTCATAGGCGAAGTGGCCTGGGGCCTGACCTGGCCGGGCCTGGCGGCCATCGGCGCAATGGCCGTCGTGTTCGGCCTGACCGCCCTGAGGGCCCTGGTGAGGATGGCGCCCTGAGTACAGGCCAACTGCACCCCGGGGCTAGAGTCGCGCTCCTACGCAGGGGGCCGCGGACCCCGGGCGCCGGCCGGGCCTGGGGCCGGGGGAAGTAGCCGAGACCGGGGGTTGCCAGTGCAGGTGAGCGTGACCATCAACGGCGAGGTCGTCAGCCACGATGTCGAGCCGCGGACCCTCCTCGTCCACTACATACGCGACCATGCCGGGCTGACCGGGACCAACATCGGATGCGACTCGTCGTCGTGCGGCGCCTGCACGGTCCACCTTGACGGCGAGGCCGTCAAGTCCTGCACGATGCTCGCCGTGCAGGCCGACGGCAGGGGCGTCACGACAATCGAGGGCATGGCCGACGGCGACCGGCTGCACCCCATGCAGCAGGCCTTCCACGAGAACCATGCCCTCCAGTGCGGCTACTGCACCCCCGGGATGGTGATGGCCGCAGTGTCGCTGCTGGACGAGAACCCCGACCCGACCGAGGCCGAGGTGCGGGAGGGGCTGGAGGGCAACCTCTGCCGCTGCACCGGTTACCACAACATCGTCAGGGCCGTCCTGGAGGCTGCAGGGGGTGGCAGTTGATCCCCGTCGCCTTCGACTACGAGAGGGCCGAGTCCGCCGATCACGCCCTGGCCCTGCTGGCCGAGCACGGCGACGACGCCAAGCTCCTGGCAGGCGGCCACTCCCTCCTGCCCCTGATGAAGTACCGGCTGGCGGCGCCGGCACTCCTTGTCGACATCGGCCGGATAGCCGACCTGTCCTATGTACGTGAGGAGTGCGGCAACCTGGCCATCGGAGCCCTGACCCGGCACCGCGACGTCGAGACCAGCGAGCTGGTCAGGTCCAACGCCGGCCTCCTGGCCGCAGCGACCGCCAAGGTCGGTGACCCCCAGGTGAGGCACCGCGGGACGATCGGGGGCTCGCTGGCCCACGGTGACCCGGCATCGGACCTGCCCGCCGCCATCATCGCCATGCGGGGGAGCCTGGTGGTGGACGGCCCCCGCGGGCGACGCGACGTGGCGGCCGACGACTTCTTCACGGGCTTCCTCGAGACGGCCCTCGCCGACGACGAGATGCTGGTCGAGGTCAGGGTGCCCATGGCACCTGACGCCGGGTGGTCCTTCCAGAAGTTCAACAGGAGGGCACAGGACTGGGCGATTGTCGGGGCAGCCGTCCAGGTGCACGGCGGCGTGTGCGGGGTGGGCCTCGTCAACATGGACTCCAGGCCGGCCAGGGCGGTGGCAGTCGAGGAGGCCGCCGGATCGGGGGCCTCCGTCGAGGATGCGGCGATGCTGGCCGCCGCCGGTCTGGAGCCCCCCGCCGACCTGAACGCCTCTGTCGAGTACAGGTGCCACCTGGCGACGGTGCTCACCCGCCGCGGCCTGGAGGAGGCCACCTGACCCGGCGCCCGGCCGGCCGACCCGGGCGGACCATCGCGTAGCCTGATGTGATGAGCCTGCACGACGTCGTAGCGGTAGAGGACGTTTCGGCTGCCCTCCTGGAGAACGACTACCTGGCCGACGAGGGCCTTTCGACGGCGATCTTCCTGGCGTTGAGGCTGCAACGCCCCCTCCTGCTCGAGGGTGAGGCCGGCGTGGGGAAGACCGAGGTCTCCCGGGCCCTGGCCGCATGGTCTGGCGGGGAGTTCATCAGGCTGCAGTGCTACGAGGGCCTGGACGCCTCCCAGGCCGTCTACGAGTGGGACTACTCGCGACAGTTGTTGCACCTCCGGGCCGCCGAGGCCTCGGGGGCGGCCTCCGGGGCCGAGGTGGAGGCGCTTGAGGACGAGCTCTACCAGGAGCGCTTCCTCGTCCGCCGGCCGCTCCTGAGTGCACTGGCGACAACCGACGGGCCGCCCCCCGTGCTCCTCATCGACGAGGTCGACAGGGCCGACGACGAGTTCGAGGCCTTCCTGCTCGAGATCCTCTCCGACTACGCGGTGACGGTCCCGGAACTGGGCACCTTCACGGCGACCGTGCCACCGGTCGTCGTGATCACCTCAAACAGGACGCGCGACGTCCATGACGCCCTGAAGCGCCGGTGCATCTACCACTGGGTCGAGCATCCCGACGTCGACCGCGAGGTCGAGATCCTGCGGGTCAGGGCGCCCCACGTCCCTGCCTCCCTGGCGAGGGACGTGGCCCTGGTGGCCGCGCAGCTTCGCGGCATGGGCCTCTACAAGCCGCCGGGCGTGGCGGAGAGCCTGGACTGGGCCGAGGCCCTGGTGCTGGTGGGGGTCGACGACCTTGACGCCGCCGCCATCGACTCCACGATCGGGACCCTGCTCAAGTACCGGGAGGACCAGGACAGGGTCCGCTCACGCGGGTTCGGCGACCTGCTGTCGGCTGCCCGCGGGGCCTGATCCCGTGGCCACCGCGGTCGAGCGCAGGCTGGACCGCCACCTCGTCGCATTCGTCGACGCCCTCCGGTCGGCCGGTGTGGCCGTTCCGGTCGGCAGCACCCTGGACTTCGGAAGGGCCGTGGCCGAGGTCGGCGCCGACACGCGTGAGCGCGTCTACTGGGCCGGGCGTGCCACGCTCCTCACCCGTCCCGAGGACAGCGCCGTCTACGACGAGGTGTTCGACCGCCACTGGCTGGGAGGGCGCGTGGACCTGGGCGTGGTCCCACCGCCGGACGGGCTCACGCTGCTGCTGGACGAGGCCCCGGACCTGGAGGAGGCCGGCGAGCAGGGCGAGTCCGACGGTGACGTGGTCAGCGTCAGGTACTCGCGGGCCGAGGTGCTGGGCTCCAAGGACTTCGCCGAGTGCACCGACGAGGAACTGGCCGAACTGCACGACCTGATGCTCCGGATGCGCATCGGCGGGTCCCTGAGGCCGTGCCGCCGCAGGCGGCCGGCTCAGCGCGGAACCAGGCCAGACCTGCGCCGTACCGTGCGTGCCGCCCTCAGGAGCGGTGGGGAGCCGGTGAGGCGGGTGTTCACCGTGGGCGGCCGGAGGCCCAGGAGGCTGGTCCTGCTGCTGGATGTGAGCGGCTCGATGGAGCCCTACGCCCGCGCCCTGGTGCGCTTCGTCCACGCTGCCATGGTCGGCAGGGGCGACGTCGAGGCCTTCGCACTGGGCACACGCCTTACCCGGTTGACGAGGGAGTTGTCCACACGGGACCCGGACTCCGCGCTGGCCGCCGCCGCCGGCGCCGTCACCGACTGGTCTGGAGGGACCCGCTTGGGCGACGGCCTCAGGGAGTTCAACGACTCCTGGGGGGTACGCGGAACGGCCCGCGGCTCGATCGTGGTGGTGCTGTCCGACGGCTGGGACCGCGGCGACCCCGAGGTCATGGACGAGCAGATGGCGCGCCTCTCCCGGGTGGCCCACCGGGTGGTCTGGGTCAACCCGCTGAAGGCCACGCCCGGCTATGCGCCCCTGGCCCAGGGCATGTCGGCGGCGCTGCCCCACGTGGACACCTTCCTGGAGGGCCACTGCCTCGACTCACTGAGGGACCTGGCCGAGATGGTGGCCGCCGACCAGCCGAGCCCGGTCCCGTAGCGTCCGGGAGGGCCGGTGTGGCCACGGGATCAGCCGGTGTTGCGCAGGCCGGCGGCGATCCCGTTGATGGTCAGGAGCAGCGCCCGGTGCGTGTCGGCTGAGTCGTCGCCCCTGCGGGTTCTGGCCAGCAGTTCCACCTGGAGGACGTTCAGGGGGTCAAGGTAGGCGTCCCTGACAGCGAGGGTCCTCCTCAGCACGGGCCTGTCGTCGAGCAGGTCTGCGCCCGTGATGAGGGCGACCTCCTCCGCCGTCCTGTCGTGCTCCTCCACGACCCTGTCGAAGAGGTGGTGCAGGCCCGGGTCCACGAGGCACTCCACGTAGTGCCGGGCGATCGAGAGGTCGGTCTTGGCGAGGGTCATCTCGACGCTCGAGATGAAGGTCCGGAAGAGGTGCCACTCCTCGTACATGTGCCTGAGCTCGTCGCCCCCGCCGGCCAGTCGCGCGGCGGCCAACCCGCTTCCCGCGCCGAACCAGCCCGGGATGACCTGGCGCGACTGGGTCCAGCCGAAGACCCACGGAATCGCCCTCAGGTCGGCGATGCCAGAGGTCGACCCCGAGCGCCGCGAGGGCCGGGACCCGATGTTCATGGCGCTCAACTCCTCCACCGGCGTGGAGCCGGTGAAGTACTCGACCAGCCCGGGGGCGTCGATGAAGTCCCGGTAGGAGCGGTATGCCGCATCTGACACCTCGTCCATGACCCGGTACCAGGTCTCCACGGTCCCGTCGTCGTGGCGTGGTCGGCGGTGCGCCAGGGAGCTCTCGGTCAGCGCCGCCAGAGCCAGGTTCAGGTTCCGGTTGGCGATCTCGGGCAACCCGTAGTTGTCGGCTATCACCTCGCCCTGCTCGGTGAACTTGACCTCGCCGTCCAGTACGCCGCTCGGCTGGCTGAGTATTGAGGCGTGGGTCGGACCCCCGCCCCTGCCGATCGTGCCACCCCGGCCGTGGAACACGCGGATCGCCACCCCGGTTGCCTCGGAGACCTCGCGGACCCGCCTGAGGGCCTTGTGGATCTCCCACTGGGAGGCCGTGATGCCGCCGTCCTTGTTGGAGTCCGAGTAGCCGACCATCACCTCCTGCACCCCGCCCCTCAGGTCGACCAGGCGCCGGTAGGGCTCGACCCGGAACAGGTCGCCCAGCACGCGGCCGATGGACCTCAGGTCGTTGATCGTCTCGAACAGGGGTACGAACCCGATCCGTGCCAGGTCGGCCCCCAGGTCCACCAGGCCGACCTCGCGTGCCAGCAGCACAGGCGCCAGGATGTCGTCGACGCCCCGGGTCATGGAGACGACGTAGCTCTCGACGACCTCGTCGCCGTGCCTGTCGAGTATCGCCCGGAGGGTCCTGAACAGGGCCAGGGCGTCACCCGGATCGGTGTGGTGTGGCGGCGCCAGCGGCCGCCGGCTCTCCAACTCGGCTGCCAACATTGTGGAGCGGTCCTCCGGTGAGGCTGCCTCGTAGTCGACGCCCTCGGCCGCGAACAGCCTGGCGAGGGTGTCGTGGTGCCGGTCGGCATGCTCGCGGATGTCCAGCGTCGCCAGGTGGAAGCCGATCACCGCCAGGGTCCGCCTCACCCGTGCCAGGGGCCCGTCGGCCAGGAGTACACCGCCGTTGGCCCGGAGGGAGGCGTCGAACAGGCCGAGTTCGGCATCCAACTCCGCAGGGGAGCCGTAGGCGTCGGGGCCCTGCGGAACTGCGGCCGACTCTGCCAGCCGGTGGCGGATGGCCGCGCACCTGGTCCGATAGGGCTCCTGGGGGGTGTGCCCGACGACCTCCACCCCGAGGCGCTCCCTGTCGGCTCCGGCGGCGGCGGCCAGCTCGTCTGACACCCCCTGGACGCGGGTGCTGATGCTCAGGTCGCGGCCCAGCTCCGATACCTCGGACACGAGCAGGTCGATGGCGCGCTGGCGTTGGAGGTCCAGCACGGACTCGGTCATGGCCGGCGAGACGTTCGGGTTGCCGTCCCTGTCGCCACCCACCCAGGTGCCGAACCGCACCGGAGCATGGGTGGTGGACATCCGCTGTCCGACCGACTCGAGGGCCTCAGCCATGTCGTCCAGCAGGTCGGGCAGGGCCTCGCGGACGGTCTGGTCCAGGTAGAACAGGACGAACCTGGCCTCGTCGAACGGGTCGGGCCTCTCGTGGCGGATCTCGTCGGTCTGCCAGATGGCGTCGACCAACTCCTCGACCCGCCTGTCGATCCTGTGCCGGTCGTCGTCGGTCCTGCGCTGGTCGCTGCGCCGCTCGACCAGGTCGGCGATCCGCGCCAACTTGCCCAGAATCGAGCGCCTCGACGCCTCGGTGGGATGGGCCGTGAACACCGGCCTCAGCTCGGCCCTGTTGACCAGGTCCGCCACCTCGCCGGGGTCGACCCCGGAGTCCACGAGGAGCCTCACAGTCTCGTCGAAGCGCCGCTCGACGTGGACCGTGCCGCTGTTCAGGTCCTCGATCCTGTGGACCTGTTCGGCCACGTTCGCCAGATGGAAGTAGACGGTGAAGGCCCTCACCAGGAGGATGGCCTCGTCGGTGTCGGTGGATCCGAGCAGGTCGGCCAACTCCCTCGATACGTCGGTGCCGTCGGTCGCCAGCCTCACGCCCCTGGCCAGCTTCCGCACCAGCTCCACGCTGTCGAGGAGCTCCTGGCCGTGCTGGCGGACGAGGGTCTCGCCGAGAGTGTTTCCAAGGCGGCGGATGTCGGCGCGCAGGGCTGCGTCCGTGGTCTCGAACGGGGTCTCCTGGCTCCGCATCAACGCCGCTTCCTCACCCGGTCCCCGCCGGGCATTCCGCCGGCCACGGCGCTCTGCGGGGTAGTCCTGCTGTACCTGCCCGGCTGGTTGGGTAGGCCGCCCACCGGTTCCGGGCCGGCAGCCGGTCCGGAACCGGCCGGATGCAACGAAGATAGCCGCCGGGTGTCGGCCGGCCGGTCGGTTTGGGCCCGTGGCCGGCCCTGGCCGGGGATCGTCCGCCGGCAGGACCAGCCCCTAGCCTTGGACCATGCGCGAGATTGCGGGGGATCTGAGGCGCTGGCGCCGCCAGGGCAGGCGCGTGGCGCTGGCCCGTGTGGTCGACCTCGAGGGATCCGGCCCCCGCCTGCCCGGTGCCGCCATGGCGGTGACCGAGGACGGCGAGGTGGCGGGTTCGGTGTCCGGAGGCTGCGTGGAGGGGGCTGTGGTGACCGAGGCCCTGGAGGTGATGGCCACAGGCGACCGCAGGATCGTCACCTTCGGCTACAGCGACGACGAGGCCTTCGCAGTCGGCCTGACCTGCGGTGGGACGGTCCACCTGTTCATAGAGCCGCTGGACGAGGCCACCGGGGCCGTGCTGGACGACCTGGTCGGGCTCTGGGAGGCCGAGGTCCCATGTGCCCTGGCGACCGTCGTCGAGGGGCCCGGTACCGGATCGAAGTTGCTGCTGAGGGCGGGCAGCGGGACCGACGAGGTCGCCACCGGCACCCTGGGAGACGAGGGCCTCGACCGGGTGGCCACCCGTGACGCCGTGGGCGAGCTGGCCGCCGGCAGGAGCGGGGTGCGCCACTACGGCGAGCACGGTGAGGCCCGGGAGGAGGCCGTGCAGGTGTTCCTGGAGTCGTTCGCGCCGCCTCCCAGGATGCTCATCTTCGGCGCCGTGGACTTCACCGGCGCCCTGGTGCGGGTCGCCAAGGTGCTCGGCTACCGGGTCACGGTCTGTGACGCCAGGGAGGTGTTCGCCACGAAGAAGCGCTTCCCCCTCGCCGACGAGGTCGTGGTGGACTGGCCCAACCGCCTCCTGGACGAGGTTGGCGCCGATCTGGGGCCCCGCGACGCCGTCTGTGTGCTGACACACGACAACAAGTTCGACGTGCCGGCGATCGTCTCCGCCCTGACCACCGATGTCGGCTTCATCGGTGTGATGGGCTCCAGGCGGACCCACGAGAACAGGCTGGAGCGTCTCAGGGAGGCCGGCGTGGACGACTCCGGAATCGCCAGGCTGAGGTCGCCCGTCGGCCTCGACATCGGTGCCCGTACCCCCGAGGAGACCGCCATCTCCATAGTGTCGGAGATCATCGCTCTGCGGACCGACCGCTCGACGCGGGCCCTGTCCACGACGGACGGCCCGATCCACGACTGACGGTAGGGCCGTCCGACCGTGACCCTCGCCGCCGTTGTGATGGCTGCCGGAGGCGGAAGGCGGTGGGACGGAGACGGCCACAAGCTGCTGGCCGACTTCAGGGGAAGGCCCCTGGCCTCGTGGGCCATCGGGGCGGCTGGCGCCGCCGGCCTCGACGAGCTGGTCGTGGTCACCGGACCTGTGGACCTGGACGACCTGATCCCGGAGGGCGTGACCCGTCTGCACAACCCCGGATGGGCTGAGGGCCAGGCCACCTCCATGCAGGTGGCGCTGGCCCACGCCAGGAGGGTCGGCCACGGGGCCGTGGTCCTGGGCCTGGCCGACACGCCGCTCGTTCCGGCCTCGGCCTGGCGGGCGGTCGCCGCCCAGCCCGGCGACCTGGTCACGGCCACGTTCGACGGTAGGCGCCGGCCCCCCGTGAAGGTGGCCGGCGCCCTTTGGTCCGACCTACCGCTGGACGGTGACGAGGGGGCGAGGGTCCTCCTGGCCGGTGGGGCGTCGCCGGTGGTCGAAGTAGCGTGCGAGGGCCAACCCGTCGACATCGACACCATGGAGGACCTCAGGCAGTGGAGCTGAACAACAAGTTCGAGGTCGAGGCCCCGATTCACAGGGTGTGGGCCGTTCTGACCAATGTGGAGCGCATAGCTCCATGCCTCCCGGGGGCGCAGCTGCAGGAGGTGGAGGGCGACGAGTACCGGGGCCTGGTGAAGGTCAAGGTCGGGCCGATCACCGCCCAGTACAAGGGAGCAGCATCCTTTGTCGAGCTGGACGAGGCTTCCCACAGGGCGGTGCTGCGTGCAGAGGGACGCGACTCGAGGGGAGCGGGCAATGCAGCCGCCGACATCACGGCCCAACTCGAGGAGGTCGGCGGTTCGACGAGGGTGGTCGTGACCACCGACCTGAAGGTCACGGGAAAGGTGGCTCAGTTCGGACGCGGCGTCATGGCGGACGTGAGCAGGAATCTCATGGGCCAGTTCGCCGACAACCTGGGACTGCTGATCGCCGAGGACGGCGAGGACGGCGAGGACGGCGACGATGGGCGGGCCGACGGGCCACCGGAGGAGGTCGACATAGCAGCCGACGAGGCGGCCCATGATGTGATCGAGGCGCCGGACGAGGTCGAGAGCGTGAGGATCATCGAGGCCCCAGAGGCCGAGGCGGTCGACCTGCTCGGGGCAGCGGGCGCACCGGTCGTGAAGCGGCTGCTGGTGGCTGTGGCCGCCGTGGTCGTCGTGGTCGTAGTGGTGGCCCTGCTGGCGTAGTGGTGGCCAAGCTGGCTAGTGGTGGCCCTGCCGGCGTAGTGCCGGCGCTCCACGGCCCGAGGGGCTGAACCCTTGCAGCAGAGCGGCTCGTCGGCCGAGGACCGCGAGGCCGTGGCCGAGCTGCTGGGGAGACCCCCGGGGGGCCGCTTCGAGGTGGTGGTCCGCGACGCCGAAGGGGGGCCGGTGGTGATCAGGAACCACCCGCTGCTGGACGACGGCCGGCCCATGCCGACTCTCTACTGGCTGGTCGGGAGGGACCTGCGGGCACGTGTCGGTGCGCTGGAGTCGACCGGCGGGGTCCGCGCTGCCGAGACGGCCTGCGACCCCGATGAGGTGGCCGCCGCCCACGCCAGGTACGCGGCCGAGCGGGATGTGGACGTTCCGGCCGGCCACTCCGGCCCGCGCCCCTCGGCCGGTGTGGGCGGCACCCGCAGGGGGGTGAAGTGCCTCCACGCCCACTACGCCTGGTTCCTCGCCGGCGGGGACGACCCGGTGGGGCGCTGGGTCCACGAGCAACTGTCAGGGGCCGGAGGGGGTGCCGACGGTGGGTGAGCTGGTGGCAGCCGTCGACTGCGGGACCAACTCCACCCGCCTCCTCATCGGCGACGGCTCCCGCAGCGTCGAGCGCCTGACGCGCATCACGAGGCTGGGACAGGGCGTGGACGACACCGGAAGGCTGGCCCCGGAGGCGATCGCACGCGTCGTCGCCGTCCTGGTCGAGTACAGGCAGGCCATGGAGCGCCACGGGGTGGAGCGGGTGATGGCCACTGCCACCTCGGCGGCGCGCGACTCAGCCAACCGGGACGAGTTCTTCGACGCCGCCGAGGAGGCCCTGGGCGTCCGTCCGGAGCTGCTCAGCGGCATCGAGGAGGGCCGCCTCTCCTTCACGGGGGCCACGGCCGAGCTGGATCCCGCGGACGGTCCGTTCCTCGTCCTGGACATCGGTGGCGGATCCACCGAGTTCGTGGTCGGAACCGCCGCCGCCGAGGCCGTCCGTTCCTGTGACGTCGGGTGCGTGAGGCTCACCGAGCGCTGGATTGCGAGCGATCCGCCGGCTCCCGAGGAGCTCCATGCCTGCCTCTCCGTAGTCGACGCGCACCTGGACGACGTGCTGCGGGAGGTGCCACAGGCGGCCTCGGCGAGGACGCTGGTCGGCCTGGCTGGGACCGTCTCAACGGTCGCAGCCGTGGAGTTGGGCCTGGCCGAGTACGACCGGGACCGCATACACCACCTTAGGCTCGCCAAGCCGGTGGTCGAGGAGGTCTTCCGTACCCTTGCCACCGAGAGCAGGTCGGAGAGGCTGGACAACCCGGGAATGGAGGCGGGGAGGGCCGACGTGATCGTCGGCGGGCTGGCGGTCCTCGTGAAGGTCATGCGGCGGCTGGACTTCCAGGAGTGCCTCGTCTCGGAGTCGGACATCCTGGACGGAATCGTGGCGGATCTGGTCTCACAGGGTGCCTGACCGGATAGACATCAAGGGGTCGGCGTTCAGTCGGTTCCGGACACCCTCCATGAAGAGCCTGAGAAGAGCGCCTGTAATCCTGTAGGGAAGCCTGTAGGGAAGTCTGTAGGGAATCCTGTAGGGAAGTCTGTAGGGAAGGTCATGTCGATGCCCAAGCTCCATGCCGACCGCGTCCTCATGGGTCCCGGTCCCTGCAACCCGTATCCGGAGGTGATCGAGGCCCTCAGCCGCCCGGTGGTAGGCCACCTGGATCCCGAGTTCATTGCAGTCCTGGACGAAACCAACGACCGCCTGCGTCGGATCTTCCGGACGCAGAACCCGCTCACCTTCCCTGTCTCGGCGACGGGGTCCGCCGGGATGGAAGCCACCGTCGTCAACACCGTCGGGCCAGGCGACACGATCGTCGTCGGCGTCAACGGCGTGTTCGGCGAGCGCATGTGCGACGTTGCCGGTCGCTGTGGTGCCGAGGTCGTGCGGGTCAAGGCGCCGTGGGGGAGGGCGATAGACCCGCAGGCGCTGCTGGACGCCCACCCGTCGCCCAAGGTCATCGCGGTCGTCCACGCCGAGACCTCGACCGGGGTGAGAAACGATCTGGCCGAGATCGGCAGGGCCAAGGGTGACTCGCTTCTCCTCGTCGACTGCGTGACGTCACTCGGTGGCATTCCCCTCGACATCGACGCGTGGGGAGTCGACCTGGCGTACTCGGGTACACAGAAGTGCCTGGGTGTGCCGCCGGGGGTGTCGCCGGTGACGGTGTCGTCTGCCGCCATTGACCGCTTCGTCGACCGGTCCCCGTCGTGGTACCTGGACTTCTCGATGATCACCGACTACGTGACCGGAGCCGGCGCCCGCGCCTACCACCACACGGCCCCGATTTCGATGATCTACGCACTCCATGCCGGCCTCGGCGTGCTGCTGGCCGAGGGTCTAGAGAACGCGCACGCCCGGCACCAGGCCTGTGGGGACAGGCTCCAGGAGGGCCTCCTGGAGCGCGGCTTCGAGTTGTTCGCGGAGGAGGGCCACCGGCTGCCCCAGCTCACGTCGGTGCGGGTGCCTGTCAACCGCCTGCCCGGCGGGTTTGACGAAGCGGGTGTCCGGGGCCTGCTCCTGGAGAACTACGGCATCGAGATCGGCGGTGGGCTCGGCCCGGTTGCCGGAACGGTGTGGCGCATCGGCTGTATGGGCCACACGGCGCGTATGCGCAACGTGACGATGCTGCTGGGTGCGCTGGATGAACTCCTCGTCTGACAGGCCCCGAGGGGAGCCCGCCCATTCAGGCATCTCCGGGCTGGCCGGTCCGGCATAACGCGGGGAGGATGGTCTGATGGCCGAGGTCGTCGAGTCCCCCACCCTGCATGGCAGGCGCGTGGCCCTGCGTCCCCTCGAGGCCTCCGACTTCGAGGCCTGGCAGGACGTGCGGAGGAGGAACCGGGTGTGGCTCACGACCTGGGAACCGCGCCGGGCTCCCGGCCACCAGGATCCCGCCGAGGACCGCCAGGCGTTCGCCGCCCGCTGCGGGGCCCGCCGGCGGGAGCGCCAACTCGGCACCGGCTGGGGCTTCGGCGTATTCCTGGGTTGCGACCTCGTAGGGGAGATGAACCTCTCGAACGTCGTCCGGGGGGCATTCCAGAGCGCCCACGTGGGCTACTGGGTTGACGAGGATCACGCGGGCAGCGGCTACACCCCCGAGGCCCTCGTGGTGGTGGCCAGGTTCGCCTTCGAGTGTGGTGGTTCAGGACACAGGAACCACATGTAGCGAGACATAGGAACCTACA
>CAYFOV010000018.1:0-43044 GCA_964344855.1 uncultured Candidatus Nemicrothrix sp. | reverse complement strand
ACAGGCAGCTGGGAACCGGGCGGGGCCACCAGGCCCCGCCCGGTCCGCGTCCGGGCCACAACCGCGGACCGCCGGGACGTCGGTTAGGGTCCCGGCCTGCACCATCGGGCGGCGGGGGGAGCCGGACATGGAGACCACAGAGGAGCTGCCCCCGAGGCCCCGCGCTCGGCGCCGCACGACGGCCCGCGTGACGGACGAGCGTCCCTGGTGGGACACCTTCCCATGGTGGGGTGCCGTCATCGTCGCCGTCCTGGCCTGGATGGCCTGGCAGATCCTCACCAACGCTGACTACGAACTGGCATGGGACCGCATCGCCCCCGGCCTGGGCTTGACCGTGACTGCCACCTTCGAGGCCTTCGGCATAGCCCTGGTCCTGGGCCTGGTGGCGGGCATAGGCCAACTCTCCCGCAACGTCGTCGCTCGCAACGTCGCCCGTACCTACGTGGAGTTCATCCGCGGCATCCCGATCCTGCCGCTCATCTTCACCGTGGCGCTGATCGTGGTGCCCGAGACCTCGGACCTGCTCAACGACCGCCTCGAGTCGTGGTTGGGCTGGAGCTTCGAGCTCTCCTTCCAGATGAGGGCCACGGTCACCCTTGCCCTGATCTACGGGGCCTACATGGCCGAGATCTTCAGGGGCGGGATTCAGTCCATCCCGCCCGGCCAGACCGAGGCCGGCCGCTCCCTCGGCCTCACCCGTAGGCAGACCATGAACTCGGTGGTTCTCCCCCAGGCCATGCGGGCAATCATCCCCCCGCTGGGCAACGACTTCATAGCCATCCTGAAGGACACCTCCCTGCTCTCCGTGCTGGGGGTGCTGGAGATCACCCAGAGGGGGCGCCAGTTCTCGGCCAGCACCTTCAAGTTCAGGGAGGGCTACTTCGTCGTCTCGTTCATCTACCTGGTCCTGACCCTCAGCCTCTCGCTGCTGCTCGGCGTCCTGGAGCGACGCATGACCCGCGACCGGAAGGGCGAGCGCTGAGATGATCGACCTCCGCAACCTCACCAAGACCTTCGACAGGACCATCCACGCCGTCCTGAACGTGGACCTGCACGTGGACGAGGGGGAGGTAGTGGTGATCGTCGGACCCAGCGGCTCCGGCAAGTCCACGATCCTGAGGTGCATCAACCTCCTCGAGGTGCCGACCAAGGGCACGGTCGAGGTGGACGGCTTCGAGCTGACCGACCCGGCCACCGACCTCGACCACGTACGCGCCGAGGTCGGGATGGTCTTCCAGCAGTTCAACCTGTTCCCCCACCTCACCGTGATGGAGAACATCACGCTGGCGCAGCGCAAGGTGCGCGGCAGGAGCAGGGCCGAGGCGGTGGAGATGGGGATGCGACAGCTCACCCGGGTCGGCATCCCCGAGAAGGCCGACGCCTACCCGCGCCAGCTCTCCGGCGGTCAACAGCAGCGGGTCGCTATCGCCAGGTCCCTCGCCATGGAGCCCAGGGTGATGCTCTTCGACGAGCCCACCTCAGCCCTCGACCCCGAGATGGTCAAGGAGGTGCTTGACGTGATGCTGGAGCTGGCTTCCGAGGGCATGACGATGGTCGTGGTCACCCACGAGATGGGCTTCGCCAAGGCGGCGGCTGACCGCCTGGTGTTCATCGACGAGGGCGAGGTGGTCGAGACAGGCCCACCGGAAGAGGTGTTCGCCAACCCCAGCGAGGAGCGCACACGGGCCTTCTTCGACAAGATCCTCTACTGACGGCCTACGCCCCTATCCTGATCGCCCCATGCCACCGACCGCCGCAGTCGAGCTGACCGGAATTACCAAGCGCTTTCCGGGCGTCGTCGCCAACGACGACGTCCACCTGCGGGTGGCGGAGGGCGAGATCCACGCCGTCGTCGGCGAGAACGGCGCCGGCAAGTCGACCCTCATGAAGGTCCTCTACGGGATGATCACCCCGGACGAGGGGACCATGACCGTGTACGGCGACGAGGTCTCGTTCTCGTCTCCCGGCGAGGCCATCGAGCTCGGCATCGGGATGGTCCACCAGCACTTCATGCTTGCCGACAACCTCACCGTCCTGGAGAACGTGGTGCTGGGAGCCGAGCCCCGGCGCAGGGGGACGATCGACCGGGACGCTGCCCGGAACAGCCTCGAGGCTCTGGGCTCCTCCTACGGCCTCGACATCCACCCCGACGACATGGTCGAGACACTCGAGGTGGGGGAACGCCAGAGGGTGGAGATCATCAAGGTCCTGTACCGCGGCGCCAAGGTGCTGATCCTGGACGAGCCGACGGCGGTACTGGTCCCACAGGAGGTCGAGGAGCTGTTCCGCAACCTCCGGGAACTCAAGGCCCAGGGCCACACCATCATCTTCATCGACCACAAGCTGGAGGAGGTGCTGGCGATAGCCGACACCATCACCGTGCTGCGGCAGGGACGCACGGTGACGACCGTGGACGCCGGTGAGGTGACGGCCCAGGAGTTGGCAGAGCTCATGATCGGGAGCGACCTGCCGTCCCCGACGACGGTCGCACGCAGCATCGACGGGAAGGTCACGCTCGAGGTGGAGGCGGTCGGCGTCAAGGGAGACGACGACCGCGACCTGCTCAGCGACATCGGCTTCACGCTGCACCGCGGCGAGATCCTCGGGATAGCGGGCGTCGAGGGCAACGGACAGGGCGTCCTGGTTGAGGCCCTCCTCGGCCTGAGGAGCACGGCAAGCGGCCGGATGGTCCTGGAAGGCGAGGACATCGTGGACTGGCCGGTCAGGCGGCGCCGCGAGGCCGGCATCGGCTACGTGCCCGAGGACAGGCAGAGGCGCGGTCTGCTCCTGGACGCCCCCCTCTGGGAGAACGCCATGCTCGGGCACCAGACCGTCGCTCCGTTCGCAAGGGGCCAGCTGATCGACAGGAGCGGGGCCCGGGGGGCCACGCGTGCCATCGTCGACCGGTTCGACGTGCGGACCCCCGGCATCGAGACCACGGCCGGCGCACTCTCGGGCGGCAACCAGCAGAAGTTGGTCATCGGTAGGGAGATGGCGGCCAACCCACGCCTGCTGATAGCCGCCCACCCCACCCGTGGGATCGACGTGGGCGCACAGGCAGCCGTCTGGGACGAACTCCGCCGGGTCAGGGCCGAGGGCCTCTCTGTACTGCTCATTTCGGCCGACCTCCACGAGCTGATCGGCCTCGCCGACCGGCTGCTTGTGATGCTCGGCGGGCGAATCGTCGCAGAGCTGGACCCGGCCACCACCACCCCGCGCCTGCTGGGAAGCCACATGACGGGTGCCGGAACCGAGGAGGACGACACGGCTGGACAGGGGACGGGGTCATGACCGCCAGGAGGGTCATGATGGCCCTGGCCGCACCGGTGTCAGCCTTCGCCTTCTCCGTCGTCATCTCCTCGGCCGTGCTGATCGCCGTGGGTACCAGCCCCGTCGACGCCTGGGCCGAGATGCTCTCCTACGGGACCCGGCTGGAGACCCTCATCGAGACCTCCAACCGGGCAACCCCCCTGTACCTGGCCGGGATAGCGGTAGCCGTCGGCTTCCGTATGAACCTGTTCAACATCGGGGTCGAGGGCCAGTACACGATCGCGGCCCTGCTGGCCGCCTCCGTGGGCGCCGCCGTGGCCCTCCCGGCACCCCTGCACGTGGCCGTGGTCATGGCCGTGGCCGTCGTGGTCGGGGCTGGCTTCTCCGGCGTGGCCGGCTACCTCAAGGTCAGCCGCGGGGTCCACGAGGTCATCTCGACCATCATGTTGAACGCCATCGCCCTCTCGATGGTGGGCTACCTGCTCCGGACATGGCTGGCCGACCCCGAGGACACCACCCTCAACCTGAAGACCCGCGAGATCCCCGCCTCGGGCCGCTTCCCCAACCTGAACAACCTCCTGGAGGGCTTCACCCGGGACATCAAGGGCGGACGCGAGCTGGGAGGCTTCCTGCTCGTGGCGATCGTCGTCGGCATCCTGTTCCACCTCTACCTGACCCGGACCCGGTCCGGATACGACCTGCGAATCACGGGCCTCAACCCGTTCGCAGCCGAGGCCTCCGGCGTGGACCCGAAGGCGACGGTCGTCAAGGCCATGCTCATATCAGGGGCGGTCGCCGGCCTGATCGGCCTGCCCGAGATCCTCGGAGACGACTTCAAGTACGACCTCTCCTTCACCAAGGGCCTCGGCTTCGCCGGAATCGCGGTGGCGCTGATAGGGCGCAATAACCCGGCGGGCATTGCCGTCGGAGCCCTGCTCTTCGGATGGCTGGACAGCGCCGCACCCATCCTGGACGTGCGGGGCGACGCACCACGTGAGATCGTCTCCATCCTCCAGGGCGTCGTGGTCCTCTCGGCCGTGGTCGCCTACGAGGTGGTGAGCAGGATCAGGCGCGCCCAGGAGGCACGTGATGCTGCAGCGGCCACCAGGGCAGTGACCGAGCCCGCCCTGGCTGGCGCCGGCGGCACTCCGGGGGCCGACCGATGACGACGACGCTCCGGCAGGCCGTGACCCTCCGTGAGTCCAAGGTCCTGCGGTGGGTGCTGGTCGCCCTCGGACTGGTGCTGGCGCTGTCGGTCACACAGGAGCTGGCCCGTCCCGAGACGACAGACCTCGTTTCGGGGGGAACAGCCGCCTCGACCCTGAGGCGGGCCGTACCGATCATGCTGGCGGGCCTCGGCGGGATCTGGGCCGAGCGGGCCGGCGTGGTCAACATCGGCCTCGAGGGGATGATGATCCTGGGGACCTGGTTCGGGGCCTGGGGTGCACTGGAGTTCGGCCCGTGGTGGGGAATCGCCATCGGCATCGCCGGTGGGGCCGCAGGCGGCCTTCTCCACGCCGTGGCCACCGTTGGCTTCGGCGTGGACCACATCATCTCGGGAGTGGCCATCAACATCCTGGCCCCCGGCATCGCCCGCTTCCTGTCTCGCGAGGTCTTCGCCAACCGGTCGGGTGGCGGCATCACGCAGTCACCCAGGGTGGAGAGCGTCGGCCACATGGACCTGCCCTTCCTCTCGGGCGGCGAGCTCTTCGGGTGGCAGAGCCCCGACCTGTTCGGCTGGATCGCCGACCGGGGCTGGTTCCTCGTCTCCGACTTCTCCGCCCTGGCCTCAGGGATCACCTCCAACCTCTCCTGGGCGACGCTGGTCGCCATCCTGCTGGTCCCCCTGACCGTGTTCGTCCTCTGGCGGACCCCGTTCGGCCTCAGGGTCCGCGCCTGTGGGGAACACCCTGTGGCCGCCGACAGCCTCGGCGTCAACGTGTACCGGATGAAGTACGCCGCGGTCGTGGTGAGCGGCGGCATGGCCGGCTTCGGCGGCGCCTTCATCGCTATCGAGCAGACCGGCATCTACAGGGAGGCCCAGACCCAGGGGCGCGGCTTCATCGGCCTGGCTACCGTCATCTTCGGCAACTGGCGGCCCGTGGGCGCCTTCCTGGGGTCCATCCTGTTCGGCTTCGCCGACGCCCTGCAACTGCGGGACCGCACAGCCGTACACGCCCTCCTGCTCCTGGCCGGTGCCGCCGTCGGCGTGGCAGCCATCCGGGCACTCCGCCGTCGCCGACCCGCCTCCGGGGCCGCCCTGCTCGCCATGGCCGCCCTGCTGGTCTGGTGGTACGCGGTGACCGACAGCGTCATGGGCGAGCTGCCACCGGTGACCCCCCATATCGCCACCCTGCTGGTGCTGGTGTTCGCCACCAGCCGCCTGCGGATGCCCGCCGCCGACGGCATGCGCTACCGGAGAGGCCAGGAGTAGGCAGGGGTGTCCCTCACGCCTGACCAGCTGTCGTGCTGGGGGGAGGACGGCTACGTGGTCCTTCCGGGGTTCGTCCCGCCGGACCGGGTCGGGGCCCTGATGGACCGCATCGGCGAGATGGTCGAGGACCTGGCCAGGTCGCCCGGCGAGGCCACGACCATCTTCTCGACGACCGAGAGGACCCACGCCCAGGACTCCTACTTCCTGACCTCGGGCGACGTGATACGGCCCTTCTTCGAGGAGGGTGCGTTCGACACGGAGGGCAACCTCACCGTGCCCATGGACCGGGCGCTCAACAAGCTGGGCCACGCCATGCACGACCTGGACCCCGTGTTCGACGCCTTCTCCCGCACCCCCGAGCTGGCGGAGCTGGCCTCGGACCTGGGCTTCGCCGAGCCCCTGCTCCTCCAGTCGATGGTGATCTTCAAGCCGCCGCGGATAGGGGGCGAGGTGATCTGCCACTGTGACCACTCGTTCCTGTGGACCGAGCCCCAGACCGTCGCCGGCTTCTGGTTCGCCCTGGAGGACGCCACGGTCGAGAACGGCTGCCTGTGGGCCATACCCGGCGGCCACCGGGAGCCGGCCAGGTCACGCTTCCGCCTGGAGGGCGAGGGCACGACCACCGACGTCTTCGACCCGACCCCCTACGACACGGACCTGCTTGTTCCCCTCGAGGTTGAGGCCGGCACCCTGATCGCCTTCTCGGGCCTGCTCCCCCACTGGAGCGCCCCCAACACCTCCGACAGGGCCCGGACCGCCTACACCCTCCACGTGATAGACGGGACCGCTGGGTACCCGGCGGACAACTGGTTGCAGAGGGGCCCCGAGCTGCCACTGCGCGGCTTCGGCTGAGACCGCCCGGAGGGCGGCGGTTAGGCTGCGACATGGCGATCGACTGCGAGACCGTCCGCCGTGCCCCCAAGGTGGTGCTCCACGACCACCTCGACGGTGGCCTCCGACCGGGAACTGTCCTGGAGTTGGCCGAGTCCCAGGGCTACGCACACCTCCCGACCAGCGACGAGGCTGAGCTGGCCACCTGGTTCCGGGAGGGCGCCGCCAGGCGCGACCTGGGCCTCTACCTGGAGACCTTCGCCCACACGGTCGGCGTCATGCAGACCGCCGAGGCCTGCCACCGCGTCGCCTCCGAGTGCGCCGCCGACCTGGCCGACGACGGCTGCGTCTACGCCGAGGTCCGGTTCGCCCCGACGCTCCTGACCGGGAGGGGCATGGTCGTCGACGAGGTGATAGAGGCGGTCCTGGCCGGCTTCCTGGAGGGATCCAAGGGAACGGGGCTCACCGTGCGCACCCTCATAACGGCCATGAGGACCGACAGCGACTCGCTGAGCGTGGCTGAGGCCGCGATCCGGTTCCGGGACCGCGGGGTGGTCGGCTTCGACATAGCCGGCCGGGAGGCCGGCTACCCGCCGACGATGCACCTCGAGGCGTTCCAGTACCTGCAGCGTGAGAACTTCCACGTGACGATCCACGCCGGCGAGGCGTTCGGCCTGGCGTCCATCTGGGAGGCGGTGCAGTTCTGTGGGGCCGAGCGCCTGGGCCACGGCGTGCGCATAATCGACGACGTGACCGCCGACGCCGACGGAAGGCACCTGGGCAGGCTGGCCGCCTTCGTGAGGGACCGCCGCATTCCCCTTGAGCTCTGCCCGACCTCCAACGTCCACACCGGGGCTGTGGCGAGCATCGCCGAGCACCCGATCGGCGTGCTGCGTGACCTGGGCTTCAGGGTGACCGTGAACACCGACAACCGGCTCATGAGCGGGGTGTCCATGACGTCCGAGCTGGTCGACCTGCACGAGGCCTTCGGCTGGGGCCTTGAGGACTTCAGGTGGTTGACCATCAACGCCATGAAGAGCGCCTTCCTGCCGTTCGACCAGCGGCTGGGCATCATCAACGGGACCATCAAGCCGGCCTATGCCGAGCTCATCGGCTGAGGTGCCCGGCATGACCGCGGCAGGCCCACCGGGTCCGTGACCACGCTGTCCGAGGCGGAATCGCGTCGCCTGGTCGCCGAAGCGGGGGTGGCCGTCTCAGGGTGGGCCGTGGCAGCCGACCCGGCCTCGGCCGCCCTGGCTGCCGCCGACATCGGCTTCCCGGTGGCAGCCAAGCTGTGCGGAGCGGGAATCGCCCACAAGACCGAGCGGGGCCTGGTGCGGCTGGGCCTGGGGAGCGCCGGCGAGGTGGAGACGGCGGCCGCCGACCTGCTGGCAGCCGCCACGCCCGGCGACGGACCGGTGGAGGTGCTCGTCTCGGCCATGGTCACCGGTCGCCGGGAGCTGATCGCCGGCCTGGTCAGGGATGCCTCCTTCGGGCCGTGCGTGATGCTCGGGGTGGGCGGGGTGCTGGCCGAGGCGGTGGCCGACGTGGCCTTCAGGCTGGCCCCGCTGGACCGTCTCGACGCAGGCGAGCTGATCGACGACCTGGCGACCAGCGCCCTGCTGGGAGCGTTCAGGGGTGAGCCTGCCGTCGACCGGGAGGCCCTGGCCGACATCCTCTGCGCCCTGGGCGAGATGGCCGCCAACACCTCCATAGCCTCCGTGGACCTGAACCCCCTGGTCGTCTCGGACGGGCTCCCGGTTGCCGTGGACGCCCTCGTCGAGCTGTCCGGGAACGGTCGGGAATCCTGATGGTGAAGGACCTGACCCCCCTGTTCGAGCCACGCGGGGTGGTCGTCTCGGGCGTCTCCAGCCATCCCGGGAAGTTCGGCTTCGTGGCCCTTCACAACGTGCTCACCTGCGGCTACGAGGGCCGGGTGTTCGCTCTGGGGCGCGAGGAGGGAACCGTGCTGGGTCAGCCGCTGCTGGCCTCCCTGGACGAGGTCCCGGAGGGCGCAGCCGACCTCCTCTTCGTGTGCACCCCCGCCTCCGCCAACGAGGAAATCGTGAGGAGGGCAGCTGACCGGGGGGTGCGGGCGGTGTTCGTGGCCGCAGCCGGCTACTCGGAGTCAGGCCCCGAGGGCGCCGAGGCTGAGCGCAGGCTGGTGGCCCTTGCCGACGAGCTTGGGCTGGTGCTTGCCGGCCCCAACGGCCAGGGGTTGGTCTCGACGCCCGTCGGCCTCTGCGCCCAGATAGTGGCTCCCTGGCCACCTCCCGGTCGCATAGGGGTGGCGTCCCAGTCGGGCAACTTCGTGTCGGCCTTCATGAACATGGCCGGACAGGGCGGCGTTGGCATCAGCAGGGCCGTCTCGGCCGGCAACGCCCCGGCCACCGGCCTGGCCGACTACCTGGAGTGGTTCGCCGACGACCCCCGGACCGAGGTCGGGCTCTGCTACATCGAGGGACTGCCCGACGGCCGCGGCTTCTTCGAGCGGCTGAGGGAGGTGAGCCTGACGATGCCCGTCGTGGTGGTCAAGGGCGGTGCGACCTCGGGCGGCCAGCGTGCGGCCGCCTCCCACACGGGCTCCCTGGCCAGCGACAACCGCATCTTCAGCGGCATGGCACACCAGGCCGGCCTGGTCCGGGCCCCGACCATCGAGGCCGCATTCGACGCGGCCTCGACCCTCGCCACGCAGCCGCTGCCGGCCGGCAACCAGGTCGTGGTGCTCACCACCGCCGGGGGCTGGGGCGTGGTCACTGCCGACGCCGTGACGGCCCACCCGGACCTCGTCCTGGCCGACCTTCCGTCAGACCTCTTCGAGGCGGTCGACGCCATGCTCCCTCCCCGCTGGAGCCGCAACAACCCGGTGGACCTTGCCGGCGGGGAGACCCGCGACACCATCCCGGACCTGCTGGCCCTGGTTGCGGACCACCCTTCCGTCGACTCGATCCTGCAGTTGGGCCTGGGGATCCAGGGCAACACGGCCGCCCTCACGAGGAGCGGGCCCTTCCACCCGGACCACGGCCTGGACCGGATCGTGGACTTTCACGAGCGCCAGGAGCGCCGCTACGCCGAGGCGGCCGTGGAGGCGTCAGCGTCCAGCGGGAAGCCGGTGCTGGTGGCCTCCGAACTCGCCACGTCCGCCCCCGGCAACCCCATGGTCGCTGCGATGCGCGGGGCGGGCAGGCCCTGCTTCGCCTCGGCCGAGCGGGCCGTGGCGGCGCTCGGACACCTCACCTGGTACTCGGCCTGGCGGAGGGCACGGTCCTGATGGGCGCTGAGGGTCGGGGGCACGGCGGGTTCAGCGCCTGGCCGACCTGAGGGCCCCTGCCAGGTCCCCCCTCCTGCCCACCACTACGCCGTCCAGGCCCAGGAAGCCGGCCAGGCGGTCCAACTCGGCCGACAGCTCGTGCGCCACCGACTCAATGTCGACGCCCTCCTCGGCGAACACCCCCCGGGCCAACAGCGCCCCCGCAGCCCGGTCGGCCTTGAGGTCCACACGTCCCACCAGCTCATCACCGAGCAGGAACGGCATCACGTAGTACCCGTGGACCCGCTTGGCCGCCGGCACATAGATCTCGATGCGGTACCTGAAGCCGAAGAGCCGCTCGGCCCTCGGACGGAACCAGACCACCGGGTCGAACGGCGACAGCAGGGCCCTGGCCCCGACCCGGCGCGGACGCCGGGCCTCGGGGTGCATGTAGCAGGCATCCGGCCACCCCTCGACCTCCACCCTGAGGAGCCTCCCCGAGTCGGCCAGTTCCTCGAGGCGGGGCCTCGCCTCGGTGGGCCTGATGCGGAAGTAGTCGGCCAGGTCGGCGGCGGTGCCGATCCCGTGGCTGCGCGCTGCCGCCTCCAGCAGGTCGCGTTGGGCCTCCTCGACCGAGGGGGTGGGGGCGGCCAGCACCTCGGCCGGCACGATCCGCCCGATGGCCTCGTAGGTCCTCTCGAAGTTGCCCACCCGCCGGCTGCCCACCGCTCCGGTACGGAAGAGCCAGTCGACGGCACGCTTCCCGTCCGAGCGGCCGTCCCACCATTCGCCCTGCCGGGGCCTGGGGTCGCTGAGCTCCGCTGCCGTCACCGGTCCCCGCCGGCCGACCTCGTCCAGCACCGTCGCCACGTACTCGGCCCGCTCCGCGGCCATCGCCGTCAGGTTGGCCCAGGTCTCGCCCTCGGCCGCACGCCTCGTGCGCCAGCGCAACAGCGGCTGCATCCACACCGGGAGGATCGACGCCTCGTGTGCCCAGGCCTCGTACATCTCGCCCGAGTGCCACAGCCACCCGTCGAGGTGCTGCCGGTCGTAGGAGCCGAGGCGGCTGTAGACGGGAAGGTAGTGGGAACGGCAGACTGCCTGCACCGAGTCCAACTGGAGCAGGCCCAGGCGCCGGAGCACCCGCCGGAAGTGCCGCACGTCGACGGCCCCCCTGGGCGCCGGGTCGGCGAAGCCCTGGGACGCCAGCGCTATGCGGCGGGCGGCCGCCAGAGGTACCGACCTGGCTGGCCTCCCATGGACGGGGCGACGGTGCATGGGGCGACAGTCTGCCCGACCCATGGCCGGCCCGGGACCACGGCCAGGGTCCTGTCGCTAGCCTTGGGAACCCATGTTGGACCATGTCTTCTCGGATGCGATCGGCGCCCTGAGGGAGGCCCTCGAGTCGGCCCGCCTCGAGCGGCTGGCCCTCGAGGAGCGCCTCCACACCGACGTCCTCCTGGGCGACCTCACCTGGACCACGTCGTACGCCATGCCAGGCGAGGGCGACCCGCCCCGGGTCCGCTGCGACCTGACGCTGGAGTGGTCAACCTGGTCGCAGACCGCATACCGCAACTGGTACCTGGACGGCGAGGTGTCGGACCCACCCGAGATAGCCGTCGAGATCGTGCTGCGCCTCCAGCAGCTGGCGGCGGCCCCCGAGCCCGCCGTCGTGCTGGCCTCGCTGCCGACGGACCCCCCGCTGCTGGGGGAGGTGGTCCTGGGCGGCCCCGGAACCACCGTCGAGACCATCTACGACGACGCCGACGACCCACACTGGGCAATCGACCTGACCTTCGAGGGGGCCTACGAGCTGGACGAGGCCACCCTCGAGGACGGGGCCGCCATGGACGACCACTTCGCGGGCCTGGGCGGTTGGATCGCCAGCGCCCTGGTCCGCCTGGGCGACCTGAAACTGGGGCACAGGCCGGCCGAAACGGCCGGCGACTGACCCCGCCTGCTGGACCTGAACGACCTGCCGGCGACCTGCCTGCTGCGGTCCCGGCGCTCAGACCCCCTCGGACAACCCGCCCTCGAAGGGCAACAGGTCGTCGAAGCCGGCCTCCCGCTCCTCAGCCCTGGCGGTGAAGGCCTCCGTCATGTCGGCTGGCTGGAACATGCCCGCCTGCCATGTGGCGATGTGGTCCAGCGAGTCGGCCGTGGAGTGGTCCCTCGAATAGGTGATCATCTCCTTGGAGCCCCAGACGGCCAGGGGCGACCTGGCGGCGATCTCTGAGGCCACGGCCTGCACCCCCTCCAGCAGGGCCTCGTGGTCGGCGAAGACCTCGTTGACCAGGCCAACGGCCCTGGCCTCGTCGGCCGGCATGCGCCGACCCGTGTATGCCAGCTCCCTGCACACCCCCTCCGGGATCAGCTTCGGCAGGCGCTGGAGCGTGCCCACGTCGGCGGTCATCCCGATGTTGATCTCCTGGATGCAAAAGAAGGCGTCCTCCGTCGCGTAGCGCATGTCGCATGCGGTGACCATGTCGACCGCCCCTCCGATGCACCCGCCCTGCACGGCCGCCAGGACCGGCATCCGCGCCTTCTCGATCGCCGTGAAGGTGTCCTGCAGGTGCAGGACGTTGGAGCGCAGGTTGGCCCTCACCCGCCCGGTCTCGGCCCCGGCGCCCGGCCCTCCCTGTCCGAACACGGACAGGTCCATGCCGGCGCTGAAGTGGCGGCCGGTCGATGCCAGGACCACCACCCGGGCCTCGCCGGTGGAGTCCAGCTGGCGGACCAGTTGCGGCAGCTCCCGCCAGAAGGCCGGTGTCATGGTGTTGAGTTGGTCGCCGCGGTTCATGGTCACCGTGGCGACGCCGCCGGAGACCTTCGTGTCAAAGCAGGTGTAGCCGTCGTCCATGGCCGCCGACGCTATACGTGCCGGGGGCAGCGGGCCCGGTCCGGGCCCCCTTGGGCCCACTGCGTCTCAGCCCAGCAGTGAGCGCGCCACGGCCACCAGGTCGGCCTCCGGCCGGGCCCCCATGTGGCTGATCACCTCGGCGGAGGCGATGCTGCCGAGGCGGGCGGCATGGTCGAGGGAGGCGCCCCGGCTGAGCCCGTAGAGCACACCGGCGGCGTAGAGGTCGCCGGCCCCGGTGGTGTCGACCACGGCGTGCAGTTCGTCGGCCTCGACGTGGACGCGGTCGGATCCTGCCACGACCACCGAGCCCCGGGCCCCCATGGTCACGAAGGCCAGCTGGACCTGCTCTGACACGGCCTCCATGGCCGTGTCGATGTCCTCCACCCCGTAGAGGGTGCAGAGTTCGCTGACGTTGCCGAAGAGCACGTCCACCTTGTCGGTCATGAGCTCCAGCCACTCCTCCCGGTGGCGCACCACGCAGAAGTCGTCGGAGAGCGTGAGCGAGACCGTCCGACGGGCGGCGTGGGCGGCGTCCATGGCGTGGCGGATGGCCGCCTTCGCCTCGTCCCTGTCCCACAGGTAGCCCTCGCAGTAGAGGTGCGACGCCGAGGCCACCAGGTCGGTGTCGATCGACTCGGGCCCGAGGTGCGCCGAGATGCCGAGGTAGGTGTTCATGGTGCGCTGGGCGTCGGAGGTCACCTGGATCAGGCAGCGTGCGGTGGGAGGGCCGTCGCTGGCGCCCGGCACGTCGAAGCCGACGCCCACCGACTGCAGGTCGCTGCGGAAGACCTCGCCCAGGTCGTCGTCGCCCACCTTGCCGATGTAGGCGGCCGAGCCCCCGAAGGCGGCCACGCCGACCATGGTGTTGGCCGCAGACCCACCGGAGGCCTCTACGCCGGGCGGCATGGCCCCATGGAGCACGCCGGCCCGGTCGGCGTCGATGAGGGTCATGGCCCCCTTGGTGAGGTCGTGCTCGTGGATGAAGTCGTCATCGACTGCGGCCAGCACGTCGACGATGGCGTTGCCGATCCCCACGACGTCGAGCGTGGGCTCGGCCGCTTCCCCGTGTCCGCTTCCCATGCTCACCGATCCGATCGCCGGACCGACATTCTGCCCCGGCGGGGACCCTGTGTTCGACCCCTGGTGGAACCCGGCCTTCGGTCTCCGGTGGAGCCGGCCGGTACGCTCGGTCGCCCATGTCCGACCACCGCCTTCCCCGCAACGTGCTCCCGCGTCGCTACACCCTGGAGGTGAGGCCGGACCTGGAGGACGGCAAGTTCTCGGGCCTGGTTGCGATCGAGGTGGATGTGGTCGCCGGGGCGTCCGAGGTGGTGCTGAACTGCGTCGACCTTGACCTGGCCGGTGCGACCATCACCGACGCCGAGGGGACGGTCCATCCGCAACTGGCCCTCGACGCGGAGCGCGAGCGGGTGGTACTGGGCGCCGGGCGGGGACTCGCCGCGGGACCGGCCCTGGTCGAGATGGCCTTCGCCGGCCGCCTGGACGAGCGGCTGCGGGGCTTCTACTCAAGCCGCCTGGCGACACCGGACGGCACCTCGGCCACGATTGCCACCACCCAGTTCCAGTCCACCGACGCCCGCAGGGCGTTCCCCTGCTTCGACGAACCGGATATGAAGGCCGCCTTCGCCGTGACTCTCGTGGTTCCCGAGGGGGTGCTGGCAGTGTCGAACGGCGCAGAGGAGTCCCGCACGCCGCTGGGCGACGGGACCGACCGGGTCGTGTTCGCCGAGACCATCCCCCTGTCGACATACCTGGTGGCGTTCGTGGTCGGGCCGCTGGAGGCCACGCAGCCGGTGGACGTGGACGGCATCCCCGTGAGGGTGGTCCACCCCCCGGGCAGGGGCCACCTGGCCGGATTCGCCCTCGAGGTGGCGGAACACTCGCTCAGGTTCTTCAGGGAGTGGTACGGGATCGACGTCCCCGGCGGCAAGGTGGACCTGGTCGCCCTCCCGGACTTCGCGTTCGGAGCCATGGAGAACCTGGGGTGCATCACCTTCCGCGAGGTGCTGCTGCTCGTCGACCCCGAGGCGGCGACCCAGCGGGAGCTGGAGAGCGTGGCGGCGGTGCTCAGCCACGAGCTCGCACACCTCTGGTTCGGAGACCTGGTGACCATGGAGTGGTGGAACGGGATCTGGCTGAACGAGGCCTTCGCCACCTTCATGGAGCTGAAGGCCGTTGAGTCGTTCCGGCCCGCGTGGGAGGTATGGGCCGGGTTCGGCGCCGCCCGTGCGGCCGCCCTGGACGTGGACGCCCTCGCCGCCACGAGGCCCATCGAGTACCCCGTGGTCACCCCGGCAGATGCAGAGGGCATGTTCGACCTGCTCACCTACGAGAAGGGCGCTGCCGTGGTCAGGATGCTCGAGCAGTACCTCGGCGAGGAGCCCTTCCGGGACGGGGTGCGCCTATACCTGCGACGGCACCTCTACGGGAACACCGCAAACGACGACCTCTGGGACGCCCTGGAGGAGGCGTCGGGCGAGCCCGTGCGCGACCTGATGCACGGCTGGATCCTCCAGGGAGGCCACCCGGTGGTCAGGGGCACGCTGGAGGAGGACGGTGGGGCGGGAGCGGTGCAGGGGGTGAGGCGCCTGGCCCTCACCCAGAGGCCCTTCCGCTACGACGGGCGGGACGACGGCTCGAGGTGGTCGGTACCGGTCCGCGTCAGGACGCCCGGCGGGCTGCAGCGGGTGCTGGTTCCGCCCGGCGACGGGGTCACAATCACCCTCGAGGCCGATCCACTCACGCTCAACGCCGACGCCACGGGCTTCCACCGCTGTGACCCGCCGGCCTTCGGCGATACCGACACCCTTGCGGCCCTCTCGGCCCCGGAGCGGGCCGCCTTCGTGGACGACTCGTGGGCCCTGGTGCTGGCCGGCTCAAGGGAGCCAGCCTGGTTCCTGGAGTCCGTCCGGCCCCTCGCCGGCGACCCGGACCTCTCCGTCTGGCAGGCGATCGTCAGGGCCCTCTCCACCATCGACCTGGTGGCCCCCTCGCTGCGGCCCGTTCTGGCCGCAGAGGCCGGCAGCCTGTTGCGAAGCCAGGTCGCTCAGCTCGGTTGGGAACCCTCTGCCGGGGAGGACGACAGGACCCGCCAGCTGCGCGGCCTGGTCCTGTCGGCGGCGGGAACCCTCGCCGACAACGAGGCGGTCGTGTCGGGGGCGCTGTCCCGGTGGGCGGATCCCGCCGGAAGCGACCCACCCGTGGCCGCTGCGGTCGTCACGATTACTGCGTCGCACGGCGACGCCGCCTGCTTCGACGAGTGCTGGCGCCGCTACCGGGAGGCGGCAACGGCCCAGGACGAACAGCGCCACCTGAGGGCCCTGGCCCTGTTCCCGGGCCGCACAGAGGTGGACCGCCTCCTGGCTGAGCTGACCGGCCGTGGGATCAGGTCGCAGGACACGCCGTACCTCCTCAGGGACCTGCTGCACCACCGGCACCACCGCGAGGTCGCCTGGCGGACCCTCACTGGAAGGTGGGACGAACTGGTCGCGAGCCTCCCGTCGAACAGCATCGCCAGGATGTTGGAGGGGGTGCGAGCCCAGGTGGCAGGCGACACCGATCCCGATGTGGATGCCTTCCTCGACGCCCACCCGGTTCCCCAGGGTGACCTGATCGTGGCCCAGCACCGGGAGCGCCGGCTGGTGAACGTGCACCTGGCCGGACGCCTGGAGACGGCCGGCCTGTCGGGTTCCGGCTGAGGGGTTCAGACGGCCGGCGCGTAGACGACGCCGACGGTTCCGGCACCCGTGTGGGCTCCGATGGACGGCCCGACCTCGTAGCGCACCACCTCGACCACACCCTCCACGGCCTCCAGCCCCTCGAGCAGCGCCAGGGCCGGCTCGGGTCTCAGGGCATCCCCCACACCCACGCGGAGGGGCCTGTCAGCGGCTACCGAGGCGATGTGTTCGACCATGTAGTCGACCGCGGAACCCAGCGACGACAGGGTGTCCAGCTCGACGAGCCCGGTCGGGCCGAACTCCAGGACGCTGGTCGGAACCGCCCCCGTCGCAGCCGACCCGAAGCGTCCTCCGCTCCGCGCCAACTCGGGTACACCGACGACGAACACACTCCCGACCTCCGATGCCACCTGCCTGGCGGCCGCTGCCGCATGGGCGAGCCCCCCACCCGCGAGGACCACGTCGCCCGCCGCCCAGGTGCACAGGGTGACCGGAAACGAGGCCGCACCGGTGTCGACGACGGTCACGGGAACCGTCGTCATTCGTGCTGCGATCTCGAACGAACCGATCGTGGCCGAGTAGTCGGCGCCCGTGTTGACCGAGAGGATGCGGTCAGCTCCAGAGTCCGCCAATGCCCTGAAGACCTGCTCCACCTCACCCGGTGACGGAGCTGCCGTCGTAACCGGCAACCCCCGGGCAAGGCTGTCGTAGAACTCCTCCGCCGGCAGGTCCACACCCTCCCGGTGCTGATGGCCGTCCACAACGACCACGACAGGCACCACAGCCACGTCGAAACGCTCCCGCAGCGTCGGCGGGATCATCGAGGCTGAGTCGGTAACGAGCCGGATCACGTCCTACCACCTCCCCGGGGCACCGTCGCTCCCGTCAGGGTGCAAACCCGACCGACCATCGTTGTGTTCCCCGGGGGGGGTCGGAAGTGATATGGAATAAGTGGGGTTCCGGAGCCGACGGCCATCCACTGGGAGGATCTGGGCAACACCATGACGACGGCGTTCGTACTGTCAGGAGGTGCGGCCCTCGGGGCAGTACAGGTGGGCATGCTTCAGGCCCTCACCACAGGAGGGATCCGACCCGACCTCGTCATCGGGACCAGCGCCGGGGCCGTCAATGCCGCCTGGGTGGCGGGAGACCCCGACGGAAGCCGCCTCGATGAACTCGAGCACCTGTGGCTGAACCTCCAGCGATCCGACGTGTACAGGGCCGTGCCCTCGGCCCTACTCGGCATGTTCGGGCGGCGCGGCGGCCTCCTCGACCACCGACCCCTCCGCAGATTGCTCGACACCCACCTTTCGTTCGACCGCCTCGAGGACGCCCCACTTCCCCTTCATGTGATCGTGGCCGACGTGCTCACCGCTCGCGACGTCAGGCTCTCGGAGGGACCGACTGTCGACTCGGTTCTCGCCAGCACCGCGGTGCCCGGGGTGTTCCCCCCGGTGGAACTGGAGGGTCGCCTCTACATGGACGGCGGTGTCGTCAACAACGCTGCGGTCTCCCACGGAGTCGAGTTGGAGGCGTCGGTGATCTGGGTGCTTCCCACCGGTTGGTCGTGTGCCCTGGCCGAACCTCCGAGGGGTGCCATCGGCATGGCCATGCAGGGCCTGACGGCCCTGGTGCAGCACCGCCTGGCGGACGACGTCATCCGGTTCCGGAGCCAGGTGGACATTCGTGTCGTTCCCCCGCCGTGCCCGATCGACGTGGGGCCAGCCGACCTCAGCCAGGCGGCCAGGCTCGTGTCAGCGGGCCGGTCGACTGCGTCCGCCTGGTTGGAACGCCGGGACGACAGCGGCGTGGACCTGTTGGGACCCCACCACCACGCCATCTAGTCGGTCCTGCCGACAGGCTCAGCCCGAAGCAGAGCCTGCGCCGCCGATGTAGTCGTGGATCTTCCGGACATCATCATCACTAAGGGTGGTTTCGGCATAGGCCGGCATGCCCTTTGGCCCCTCCCTGACCTCGTCCAGGAAGTCGCCCAGGGCGTCGACGCCCCTCTCGTCGACAAGCGTTCCACCAACGACGGCGCCACCTCCGACCAGGCCGTGACAACCGGCGCACCCTGACCGGACATAGATGCTCTCACCAACACCACCCCCGAAGACCGGGTCCGGTCCATCCCCACCCATGCCCGGATAGTCATACTGTGCGCCCACTACAGCTGGAGTGACCCTGTCGAAACTACCCGCCGGGTCGAGGTTGGCGTGCGACTGCGGCCGGGTGAGGACGACGAGGAACATCCCGACCGAAGTGAATGCGACGAAACCGACCATCACACGGGGAATCACCTTCGCCGGGCCCGCCGCAAGATCAGACGACCGACCGACCCTCAACAGCCAGGCGACGGCAAGGAGCAGAAGCGTCCAGACAATCCCCAGGAGTACAAGGAGCCACCAGACCCCGAGGATGGGAATGTCTGCTCCGGCTTCACTCTCGTAGAGCTGGTCCCCGTCGACGACCTCAACCTCGAAGCCGGTGTTCTCCTGTCCATCCGGGCCGAGGTACTCCACCCGCATCCGCTCGCCGTCCAGAGAGCGCTGGAGATATTCGAATGTCACAGTGCCGACATCGTCTGTGGTCCCGGTGTCGACAACCAACCAACCGGCCTTGCCGCCAAATCGTGACACGAAGGCCAGGGCCAGATCGCCGCCCACGATGGGCTCGCCGTCCTCGGTGACGGTGGCGGTGACCGTGACGGTCTCCCCGACCGTGACCTGATCGGGTGCGTCGACAGCGACATCGGCTGCATTTACGGGCGATGCCGCAAGGACCATCAGGTACGCGGCCAGCGTCCCAATCTGTACCGATCGCCGGATATGTGGGGGGTTCATCTAGCAGCCTCCAGGCCTCCTATGTGATCAGCCCGCTCCTCCTTCATGTCCCAGACCGCCAGGATCGGGAAGAACCGCGCGAACAGGGTCAGCAGCATCATGAAGCCCCCCATTCCCGAGGCCAGAATCGACCACTCGACCCAGGTGGGCGAGTAGGTCGCCGGCTCATACGGCATGGTCGGCACCTGGAGTCCGGCCACGACGATGAAGTACCGCTCAATGAACATGCCAATGTCCACGAAGATCGAGGCCACCACGATTCCGACAATCGTCCGGGTCGGCTTGAACGCCACGACCAGTACTGGGAGCACCAGCCCTCCGAAGAAGTAGAACCAGTACATCTGGGCGAACTCGTTGACGAACAGTTGGCGAAAGGCGAACCTCTCCTCCTCGGCCATCTTGAAGCCCTTGGTGACGAACTCCGATGCGTTTCCGTAGATCATGACCAGCGACATCGTGACCAGGATGTAGGACAGGTACCTGAAGTGAAGTGGCGTGATGTACTCCTCGAGGTTGTAGACGCGTCTCATTACTGCCATCACAACTATCAAGGTCGCTACGCCCGAGTAGAGAGCGCCGGCCACGAAGAAGAACCCGAAGATCGTGCTGTCCCAACTCACCCTCTGCGTCATCGCGAACAGCCAGGACACGACCGTATGAACCGATACCGCTATGGGAATGATCAGCACCATGAGAATCGCCACGGACCGGTTGAGCGCGTGGCGCTGTGCCTCGTTGTCGTTCCAGCCGATTGACAGCGTCTTGTAGACCCACGACTGGAGACGGTTGACCCGACAGCCAAGTTGGTCCCTGAACAACGCCAGGTCGGGGATCATCGGCACGAACAGGTAGACGACGCTGCCCGTCAGGTAGATGGTAATGGCCATCATGTCCCACATGAGTGGGGACTGCCAGTTGCCGTTCAGCCAGAACTGGTAGAGGCGCTCCGGGCGGCCCATGTCGACAATGACAAATAGCGCCCCACTCACGAGGGAGACGACCGTGATCGACTCTGCGATCCTGGTAATCGGGCTTCGCCAGGCAGCGTTTGCCGCCCGCAAGATCGCAGAGATGAGGGTGCCGGCATGGCTGATGCCGATGAAGAAGACGAAGGCCGTTATGTAGAGGCCCCACGATATCCGGTCCCGCATACCCGTGGCGTAGAGCCCGTTCCTCCACTGGTAGACGTAGGCGACGAGCCCCCACGCAATGACAAGGCCAAGCCCGACCAGCCACGCCACGTAGAGACCACCCGAACTCCGGGTGGGGGCAATCGCCCGTTCCTCCAACCTCGCCTCCCATTCGGTCACCGACTCCATGTGACGGCTCCCTCAACGCGCTCCAGCCATGGCCAGGTGGTCGCCATGCGGCCCCGGTGTTCCGGGTCACGTCCGATGTCCTCACCATGGCCCGGTATGTAGTGAACCCTCGGCTGGGTACCGAGCTCCTCCTTGAGCCGATACGTGTTGTTCTCCCTGAGGTGGCCGCTGAAGGAGACAACGCCACGCCCGTTGGTCGCTATGTCCTCTTCGAGATCGCCGTAGTAGATGGCGTTGTTCGGACAAGCCTGCACACAGAATGGAAGCGTGCCCGACCGTGCCATTTCTGGACAGAAGTCGCACTTCATAACGGTGCCCTTCTGGGCAGGAGCCTGATGTTCGACCGAGTAGTCGGCGAGGAGGGCCTCGGGTGGTATCGGAGGCTCACCCCAGTTGAAGAAGCGCCGGTCGTAGGGGCAGGCGGCCATGCACATTCGACAACCGATGCACCTCTCCTGGTCAATCAGGACCGGACCCTCGGGTGTCGAGAAGGTCGCTGCAACGGGGCAGACATTCACACATGGAGGACTCTCACATTGCTGGCAGGGGGTTGGTATGAACTGAGTACCGGCACCAGCTATCTCAGCCTCATAGATTTCGATCCACTCCATCGGCTCGGGAGCCAGGTGCCCTTCGATGCAGGCCAGGGTGCACTGAGGCTGTGTGCCCTGGCTCTGACAGCCGTCACAGAGTCGGAGGTCGATGATCATCCCCCACTGCCTGACACGTCCTCCTGGTCCCCTCGCAGGAGATGCACCAACTTCTGTCTTCCAGCCGTCAATGAGGCTGGGAACCCCGACGGCAACCGGAACCGCCAGACCCGCTGCACCCAGTCCAAGGTGCCGCAGGGCCTGACGTCGTGACACCCCGGCAGCCGAGATCTCCACGGGGGTGACGGTCTCCAGGTCTTCAGAGATTCCCTGCGCTGAGATCCTCGTAAACCTGCGTGTGAGCAGGACCGGTACTGACAGGACCGCTACCACGATGAGAGCCGTCATCGCCGCTACGGGCCCTGCCAGAGCAAACACAAGCGGACCGCTCAGGAACAGTGCTGTCAGGAGAACCAGCAGTTCAGGCCTTCGAAGCAACTCTCTGCTCATCTACTTCGCCTCTCTGACAAGGGTGGACAGGCAGTCGATGCCACTGTCGAGTGGCGGGCGGGTCACCGGGAGGCACGCATCCCGCCAACCCCGCCTGCATCCATCTGCACGATGGACTCCACCCGCCCGGCCCCTCCTAGTTGAGGGTGACTTCTATCCATCCCTGGCTGGAACTCTGTGCGTGGTGTTCGGCCTCCCAGCCGTCTATGCCGCTGTCGGCATCCCAGTAGGCGACGCCCATGTTCGTGGTCGACCCGACGGCGAACTGTGCGTCCTGGGAATCTCCGGTGTCGAGCGGCCTCGACATCTCAAACACATAGGTGCCGTCAGCACCGATGGCCGAAGTCGAATGGGACCAGGCACCCAGGAGGCTGTTCTCACCGGTGTCGCTGCCGTCATCATGGCGATCCTCAGGAGTGGTCGCGTACTCGTCGTCAAAGTTGCACGCAGCGTCGTTACCCGGAGCCTTGCCATCACCGGGACCAGACATCACGCCGCCAGACAGCACAGAAGAATCACACTCAAGCTCCCAGTGCCAGATGTCGACAACACCGAAACTCAACTCGTGATCAACCTCCTCGGCACCCATAGCGACACCAGCACCAGAATCGATCGCGAACATCAGCGCTATCGAAGCCGACTTGTGAAGATCCCCATCCACCCAGTCGTAGTCATCATCCAACTCGACCAGCGCGTACACGTTGGCGTCATCGTGGGCCATCTTGACCGTCGCAGCCTGGGCCGCAACCGACTCACCATCAATCGCCTCAAGAACCATGTCCAAACCCGCGACACCAGCCCAATCACCAACATCGCCATCAACGACGATCGCAGCAGTCGGCGCAACCAACGAACGAACCACCGGAGCTGCGACATCACGAGGTGCCTCAGTAGTGGCCGGGACCGCAGTAGTCGCGGCAGGAGCCTCGGTGGCGGGTGGGACTGCAGTAGTCACGACAGGAGCCTCGGCAGTGGCCGGGGTTGCAGTAGTGGCTGCGATTGCAGTCGTTGTGGCTGGGGCTGTCACCGTGGGGGCAGCCTCCTCACCACCTCCGCAGGCTCCAGCAACAACTGCAATCAGTACCAACAGTGGATACCTTGCACGGTGCAGGCTCATGGCGCCTCCCAAAATGGTCGCTCGTACACCCGATACCAGCGACTATCAGCCTGCCTCCAGAACCCGAGTAGGGACCAAGGTCACCCCGAGGCCAGAAGTGACCACAATCACACCCTCGGGAACGCTGGCGCCGAGGAAGCGGTTACCCCGTATGCCCGTCAGCCTCCAGGGCATCGGTCTCACACGACCCGGAGTGGCAGTACACCGCGTAGGCGCCCAGTCCGGCCACCATGCCGAAAGGCACATGGCCCACGAGGAGCACCCAGTCCGTGAAGGCCGAGGCTGCTGCCTCGTCGATGGCGGGCCACACGATCCGCTGGCCCACCCAGGCCATCCCGGCTATGCCGAGCCCTACCGCCAAGGCTCCCGGTGCGGCCCGGCCGACGCGGCCGGCCACCAGCACGGTGGCCACACCCAACATCATCGACACGGCCATGTGGACGGCTATCCCGACTACAAGTCCACCGCCGCTGAAGGCGCCATCAAGTGGGGCCTCATCCCAGACCGTGTGGGCGATGAGGTTCACGGGAGTCCAGAAGCCCTTGCCCGTGGCGGCCAGGGCAACCATCGAGAACATGGCCATCATCGCTCCGCCCAGCATTCCCGCAACCGCTCCTCCGCGTAGTGATCGGATGTCCATCGGGGTCCTCCTCGCTCTGCCGGTCGCGCGACCGGACTGTCCTTCGCGTTGGGCGCCCGGATTTGGTTCCGGACAATGGAATAACCGTTTGGCGCTGTAGATGATTCCCAGCCGCTCAGAACCCGGCACCCGTGAACGAGCCGACGTGAACGGGCCCACCGGGAATGGCGTGCGTTCCACAGTGGTTTCGGATCCGATGGCGAGCAGGGAGTCGAACCCAGCCGGTGGAGTAGCGGCCGGAGCGACCTGGTCGACTCGACGCGAAGCACTGGGAATGGTGCTGCGCGGTGTGACCTTCCACTCGTCCATCCGGATCTGCCTGGTTGTCGGCAGCCTGCTTACGGTGATCAACCAGGGGTCGGTGATAGTCGGTGGCGATGTCGGTGCTGTCACGTTGATCAGGGTGGGCGCCAACTACGCCATCCCCTATGCGGTGGCGAGCCTCGGCTACCTGGTTCCACTGCGCCGGCAGTGAACGGGTAGAACAACCCTTCAGAGGGGTGATCGTCCCCCCCCCCGGGGGGGGTGGGTGGGCCTACTGCCCTCCCGAACCGCCCAGGGCCAGACCCCGGGCGATCAGGTCGTCCAACCGGTGGCGGTCGGGCACGCCAACGAGCCTGTCGACCTCGTTGCCCTCCAGGTCGCAGAGCATGACCGTGGGGATGCTCATGATTCCCAGCGCCGGAGCGACCGTTCGGCTCTCATCCACGTTCAGGCGCGCAAAGTGGAGTCCCTCGCCTGCGTGGGAGCGAGCGAGCTCGTCAAACACCGGGTGTAGGGCCTTGCAGGGCCCACACCACGGCGCCCAGAAGTCCACGATCGTGGCGTGTCCGTCCAGGGAGTCGAAGAAGTCGCTGTCTGTCAGGTCGGTGACCGGCGCCGGACCGACGTGTTTGCCATTGCCTGACGACCCGGCCCCATCTCGGTTGTCCTGCCTGAACCTGGAAAACACTGATGCTGCCATTGTTGTTACTTCTCCCTGCCGCCCTGCTGGTGGCTCTCGGCTCGCAAGAGACCTTCTCTGTGTTCCAACACGGCAGAGGGCCCTGTTGTTCCCGGTCCAACCGACGATAGGAGATCATCACCAGATTCGGACCAGATCGCCGTGCCTGAACGGATCCGTCCCTCTACCTCGGTCCAGCACCGCCTTGTAGGCAACTGGCGGCACCCCGATGTCAGCCAGGTAGAGGTCGCCGGTGTGCTCACGACCGGGCTGTCCTCTGAGCCCCCGCTTAGGCAGGGCCAGGCTGACGGTGGCGTCAGCCCGGACGGCGGTGCCCTCGACAGCGCCGGTGGTGGAATCAACCCCTGACGGCACATCGAGTGACACGACGGGACATGCGGCTTCGTTCGCCGCTGCGACAAGGTCCGCCACCCGCCCTGACAGCGGCCCGTTCAGCGAGTAGCCGACCAGGGCATCGACAACCAGGTCGTACTCTGGAAGCGCGGAATCAACAGCGCCATCGATCCGGATGCCGAGTTGATCGACTATGGCCAGTTGCTCCGCCACCACACCCACGTAGTCTCCCGGCGGCTTAGCCAATATGACAGCCACCTCGGCTCCCCATGAGTGGAGCCGTCTCGCAGCGACCAGCCCGCCACCACCGTTGCCTCCCGATCCGCAGAGGACTCCTACCTGTCGGCGGCCGACGTCGCCGTCAGGAAACCGGTTCCGCACGACGGTTGCCATGTGGCGGCCAGCGTGCTCCATCATCTGCACCAGCGCAATGCCCAGATCCTCGACCATGATCCGGTCGACCTCGACCATCTGGACACGGTCCAGCCAGGCCACACCTGAGGGGCCAACGGTACCGACCAGCGCGGCTGTACCCCGGGAGAGTCCGTCAGCCACAGATCATGACGATTCAGGTGGGCTCCAGACCCTGCCTTCGAACATCTCGTCGACGGGGGTGTCGAACACGTGGTTGGACCAGTTGCTGATGGTCTTCATCGCTATGGCCAGGATCACCTCGAGAACCTGCCTGTCGGTGTAGCCGGCAGCCGTGAAGGCAGCCACGTCATCCTCAGTGGGGTGACCCTGGGAGGTGAGCATCGTCTTCGTGAAGTCCGCCAGGGCAGCGAGGTGCTCATCGGGAACCGGCTCATCGCCCCTGATGGCATCGACGACATCGGTCGGGGCCTTGGACATCCTGTCGGCGATGAAACTGTGGGCGGCCATGCAGTAGTCACACTCGAAGTGCCGACTGACTGTCAGGAAGATGACGTCCAGCTCCACAGCCGAGAAGCCCGAACCACTCCGCAGGTTCGCCATACCGTCCAGATAGGCGCCCAGCAGGCCAGGCGAGTTGGCGAGGTTTCCGTACATGTTGGGGACGCGCCCCGTGGCTGCCTTGACCTTGGCAAGGCGCTCACCGGCATCGGGTTCAGCGTCCTCAGCCGTACGCGGTGAAAGGGGGCTCGTGTAGGTGGGCAACGTGGGTCTCCAGTTGGCTTGTGCGCGGTGATGGCGTTGTCGGACAGGGCAACCCGCCAGATGGGATGATCATTCCATCTTGATTGCCTCCCACGAACTGTCTACCCGGTGTGAAGTCGCCTGCACCGGTTCATCCCGCGTCAAGCCTGAACGAGCCGAGTCCGTCCAACAGGGTCGCTGTCAGGCTGTGCCTCCTCCCGTTCGGCTCGGTTGCGGTACAGGCGAACTCCTGGCCGGCACGCGACACGCGCACGGCCGGCTCGCATTCCACCACGTTGTCGACGCCGAGGTCCCGGTCCAGGCGGACCTCCGCCACGGCAGCCACCTCGGCGGCCGTGACCAGCTCCACGGGTGACCTGACGTGGATGCGTCCCTGCGGGTCTGGCCTGGAGACGATGAGGGGAACCGGTTCGCCCGCTATCGAGCCCGTGCACGGGACGGGACCCAGGCCCTGCTCCCCCACCGGGGAGCAGGCTACGTCGGTGACCAGTTCGGGATGGTCGGGCAGCAGGGCAGCGGGCACCAGGGCCTCTACCCCCCGCGCCAGGTCGGCCCCGGTTGCGGCGAGCGGCTGGCCACCACCACACGCGGCCACCACGAGCACCGGAACGATCAGCAGCGCGGCCCGTTCCGCCCGGCCTCCCTGACGACCGGCCCTCCTCAACCGCCGCGGGCGAACTCCAGGGCCTCCTCCCAGGTCGCTCCCCTCTCCAGCAGGCCCTTGAGCAGCATGACCTGGCGCGGCCTGTTCATGGCGAACACGGCCGTGAAGACCCCGTCCCGACCGTAGGCCACTGCGAACCGGTGTTCCTCGAGGGAGCCGTCCACGAGTACGCAGTCGTCGTCGGGACGCGCCCTGCCGGCCAGTTGCAGTTTCCGGTCGTACTGGTCGCTCCAGAACCACGGCACGGGTGAGAACGGCACCGCCTCCTCATCTGTGGACAGGAGCCGCCGGGCAGCATGTGCGCCCTGCTCGACGGCGTTGTCCCAGTGTTCCACCCGCATGGTCCCGGCGTAGCGCGGGTTGGGCCAGCGGGCGACGTCGCCGGCGGCAACCACGTCCGGGGCGGCGAGGCAGGTCCCGTCGCAGACCACGCCGTCGTCGATGGTCAGGCCCGATCCCTCCAGCCACTCAGTGTTGGGAACCACGCCGATCCCCACGACCACCAGGTCGGCATCCAGCTCCTCACCGTCTGACAGGCATACCGAAGCGACGCGGTCGTCGCCGGTAACCGCCTCCACCCCCACGCCGCAGCGGAGGTCAACGCCGTGGCTGCGGTGGAGGTCGGCCACGGCCGAGCCGACCGCCTCTCCGAGGACATGGCCGAGTGGGGTGCTCTGGGGTTCGACCATCGTCACCGGGACGCCGTAGCCGACGGCCGTGGAGGCGACCTCTGCTCCGATGAACCCGGCGCCAACGACCACCACCCGCTGCGGCCCGGCCATCAGGACGTCCCGGATGGCGAGGCTGTCGTCAAGGGTGCGCAGCGTGTGGACCCCGTCCAAGCCGGCGCTGCCGGGGAGGGTGCGACAACGCGCACCGGTGGCGATCAGCAGGCCGTCGTAGGGCTGTTTCTCGCCGTCGACCTCGACGGTCCGGGCAGAGGCGTCCAGGCCCGTGGCCCGTGTGCCCATACGCAGGTCCAGGTCCAGGCCGTCGATCCGGTCGGTGGGGCTGAGGAGCGTCCGCTCAGGTTCCCAGTCACCGGACAGCACCTGCTTCGAGAGCGGGGGCCTGTCGTATGGGAGGTGTGCCTCGTCGCCGATGAGGGTGATGACGCCGTCGAAGCCGTCACGGCGCAGCGTCTCGGCCGCCCTCAGGCCGGCCAGGGACGCCCCCACGATCGTCACGGACTCACGCTTCACAGGGGCCTCCGGTCTGGCGGGACCTGGAGCACGGGTTGGCTGGGGACGGGTTCAGGCCGGCGCTCGCGCAGCAGGCCCGCAACGTCCGTGATCAGGGCCAACCGGCCTCAGTCCTGGATCGTGATGGCCTGCTTGGGGCAGCGCTGGGCCGCCTCCTCGACGGCGGAGCGGCGGTCCTCCGCGGGTGACTCGTCCAACACGTAGAGGAAGTCGTCGTCGCGCACCTCGAACACGTCGGGAGCGATCTGCATGCAGATGGCGTTGCTCTCGCACAGGTCGAAGTCGACGACGATCCTCATTGGTGCCCTCCGGTGGTGGTACTGGACGATCCCGGCGTGAACAGTCTGCCAGAAGCCCCCGCGTGCGGGGAGTCTCAGATACTCAGAAGTCGATCACCTGGCGGATCACGTCGGCATCGCCCAGCGAGCCCATGGCGTCGTTGACCTCGTCCAGCCGGATCCGCCGCGAGATCATGCCGTCCAGGTCAAGGCGACCGGCCCTGTAGAGGCCCAGGAACCTGTTGAAGTCGGTCCTGACATCGGCCCCGCCGTACATGGACCCGACCAAGACCTTCTCCGAGAAGAACATCTCGAAGGCCGAGAGCTCGAAGGTCTCCTCGGCCCTGCCCACGCCCACCACACAGCAGGTGCCTCCCCTACGGGTCAGGTCGAAGGCCTGGCGCATTGTGGTGGCCATGCCGATGCACTCCAGGGTGAAGTCGAAGCCCTCGCCGCCGGTCACCTCTGCCATGGCGGCGGGCACGTCGTCTGGGACCACCCCGTGGGTCGCCCCGAATGCCTTCGCCCTGTCCAACTTGCCCTCGTGCAGGTCCACCGCCACTATCGCCGCCGCCCCGGCGATCCGGGCACCCTGGATGGCGGCCACGCCCACACCCCCGGCGCCGATGACGAGGACCGACGAGCCGGGCGTCACCCTGGCCGTGTTGAGCGCCGCCCCCACGCCAGTGGTCACGCCACAGCCGACGAGGGCGGCCACGTCGAGGGGGATGTCGTCGTCGATCCCGACCACCGCGATGCCGGGCACGATCGTCTCCTCGGCGAAGGTCCCGCACCCGGTCATGGCCCCGATCACCTCGTCGCCCCTGCGGAACTGGGGCGAGGCGCCCATGGCGAAGAAGCCGTCCAGGCAGAGGTTGGGCTGGTGGCGGCCGGTGCAGTAGACGCAGGTCCCGCAGGGCGGGGAGAACGCCAGGATCACGTGGTCCCCCTCGGACACGTGGGTGATGCCGTCGCCGACCTCCAGGACCACACCCGAGCCCTCGTGGCCCAGCACGGCCGGCGGGTTCAGGGGGATCGTCCCGTTCATGGCCGAAAGGTCCGAGTGGCAGACGCCGCTGTGGGCGATCCTGACCCGTACGTCGCCTGGTCCCATGTCCCTCAGCGTGACGTCGTCGGCGATCACCAACTGTTCGGTCGGAGCCGATTCCATGACCGCTGCCAGCATGTCTCCCCCTCTTGTCGCCTGTTCCCGGGCGGGCTCCCCGGGCGGACCACCTGGCCGGGTGACCAGGGTGACCGGCCCGGACCGTAGTGGAAGGGCCTGTAGGGCGAGAAGACGGGGGTCCGGCGGAGGCGTCGCTGCGGCCCGGGCGGAACTACCTTCGGCGGTGCAGGACCGGCAGGGAGCGGGTCCGGCGCCGGATCCCGGCAGGTGGCCCGGGCCGGTAGGAGGCCGGCATGGACCTGAAGACCATCAACTACGGCCTGGTCGGGAGCACGGCGGTCATCACCCTCTCGAGGCCCGCCCGCCACAACGCCTGGACCGGCAGGATGCACACCGAGTACCGCTGGACGATCGCTGAGGCCGAGGCCGACCCGACGGTGAAGGCGGTCGTGGTCACGGGCGATCCCGAGGGCGGGGCGTTCTGCGTGGGTGCCGATTCGCAGGCCCTCTCGGGACACGTCGAGCAGGGGGCCTACGTACCCGGCACCCCCGATGACATTGCCCGGCCGGGGTTTGGCGTGGATCCGGCCTTCGACGCCGAGTTCGCGTTCCACTTCGGGCTCACGAAGCCGGTGGTGGCCGCCGTGAACGGTGCCGCTGCAGGGGTGGGCCTGGTCCTGGCCTGCTACGCGGACATCCGGTTCGCCGCAGCCGGGGCCAAGCTGACGGCCGTCCACGGGAAGCTGGGCCTGCCCACCGAGTACGGCCTGTCGTGGCTGCTGCCGCGGATCATCGGTGTGGGCAGGGCCAACGACCTTCTGCTCACCAGCCGGGTGGTGCTGGCCGAGGAGGCCCTGGAGATGGGCCTCGTGAACGGGGTCGTGGCCGGCCACGGCCTGATGGAGCACGTGCACGCCTGGATCGACGATCACCTGGGCCCGGTGGCACGCTCCAGCCTGGCTGCCACCAAGCGCCAGGTGTACACGGACCTGCACCGCGAAGCTGCCTCATCGGTCGCCGAGGCCCGCCGCCTGCTGGACGTGCACATGGCCGGATCCGACTTCGCCGAGGGCGTGGCGGCGCTCCAGGAGGGGCGCCGACCGGACTACCCGTGACCGGCCGCCGGCGTGCCCGTGAACGCCGGGGCTATGTGGCTGGGGGCCAGCCGTGACGGCCGGAGGCCGGGTTGTCGGGAATCAGGTACCACCCAGGAACTCGTAGAGTTTCTCCCTGGGACGACCCACGCATGCTTCCAGCGGGCCTCCTCCGCTGATGTCCCCCCTGACCAGAACCGGCCGCTGCATGAGGGCCCTGCGCCTTGACAGCAGCTCCACCACCGATCCGGGTGAGCCGACGTAGTCATCCGGGTCCAACTCCAGCTTCTTGAACTGGGAGTCCTTGCGGACCAGGTCCTCGACCGGACCGTCAAGGCCGTCGACTATCCGGCTCAACAGGACCTCGTCGGGGGGTTCCTTCATGTAGAGGACCACGTCGACCTCCACACCCAGCTCCTCGGCGACCGCCAAGGCCTTCGTGGACGAGTTTCAATGGGGGTTGTGGAGGACGGTCACGTCCGCCATGGCTGGCTCCTCGGGGGTGTCTCGGGCTCTGGTCGGATTCCTGCCGGCTTCCTGCTGGATCCCAGCCAGGTTCCTCTAGTGTCCGGACCGTAGCCGCCGGTGCCCTGCGACCGGGTCACGGGCGGCTCCGTGTCGTCGGGTTTCGTGTCGTAGGGCTACGCGTCGTAAGGCTTCGTGCCCTCAGATGGCGTCGGTCCCGCGCTCACCGGTGCGGATCCTGACCAGGTTCCCCACGTCGGTCACCCAGACCTTCCCGTCGCCGATCTTCTCGGTGCGGGCGGCCGACACGATCCCGTCCACCACGGCGTCTGCCTGGTCGTCGCCGACCACAACCTCGACGCGGGTCTTGGGTGTGAAGAGGACCTTGTACTCGGTACCGCGGTAGGTCTCGCTGTGACCTCCCTGCCGGCCGAAGCCCTGGACCTCGCTGACGGTCATGCCCTGCACTCCCAGGGCTGAGATGGCGTCCTTCACGTCGTCCAACTTGAAGGGCTTGATGACTGCGGTTACCAGCTTCATGGATTGGGTGCTCCTGTTCCTGGGGGCTGTGTCCCCTGATCGATGCCTGTTCCGGGTTGGCCTGTGTCCTGTGCCTGGGTCTTGCGGTCGGTCCGACTTGGGCCGAACCGACTGATACAAGAGTCGTCTGTATCAACTCGCCTTGCAAGTATCTGGCAGCAATCTGAGCAACTGTTGCACTCTGTATTGGTACAATATTCGAACCAAAGGCCGCGGCTGACCGGGCCCCCGCAGACAGACAAGACCCCACACCATGCGCTCTCCAGCTATCGTCGACATGGTCGGCCCCACCGGCCGCCGGAGGCAACTGGTCATGAGGCTGGACCAGGCGTCTGCCATCCCGCTCTTCGAACAGGTCAGGGCACAGCTCTCGGTGATGGTCGCCGTGGGCTACCTGGAACCCGCCAGCCGGCTGCCCACGGTCAGGGACCTGGCCGGGCAGCTGGGCCTGGCACCGGGAACGGTGGCCCGCAGCTACCGGGAGCTGGAGCGCGACGGGGTGGTCGAGGGGCGGGGCCGAAGCGGCACGTTCGTCGTCGACGAACCGCCGCACTCTGAGCCCCTGGAGGAGCGGCGGGAACGGACCAGGTCGGCGGCCAGGCGCTACGCGTTCGAGTTGCGCCAGTTGGGGGTGGGCGCCGATGAGGCCCACGCGGCCCTCGACGAGGCCGTGGGGACAATCGCAGCCAGCGAGGGAGGGGTACGAGGCTGAGTAGGAGCCGGCTACAACGGAGCCAGCCGAGAGGGAGGGGCCTTGGCGGGGGCCGGACTCAGGCTCGGACCCGGACCGATCCCACGACCGTTCCGGCGTGGTTGACCACCGGCTCTGAAACGTCGCCGGGAAGGCGTCCAAGGCGTCCCAGGATCCAGGAGACCGCCGCAGTCGAGGCACGGTGGGCTCCGTCGCGGGCCTTCACAGCAATGCCGAGGCCGTCCTCGGGTACCACGCCGCAGTACACGCCCTCTGCTCCGGTCTTGACGACCGTCCCACCGGTGGAACCCGTGATGAGGCGTGTACAGGAACGCCCCGTACCGGCTACGAGGAACGGCTCGGAGCGCATCGCCTCCAGCAGGCGGTGTTCCGGCGATCCGGGTCCACCCTCGCCCAGCCTGGCCCAGCCGCACGCCAGCCGGTCCAGCGGAACCGCCCAGACGGGTATGCCGCACCCGTCGCTTCCCGGCTCCTGGCCGGCCAGGTCCAGTCCGCACCACTCCTCCAAGGCCGGAGTCACGTGCTCTCCCTGTAGCTGGTGGTCGGGCCGTATGTAGCCCTCGAAGGCCAGGCCCTCGTGCCGGCAGATGCTGAGGAAGCCCGCATGCTTGCCGGAGCAGTTGTTGTGGACCGCCGTCGGCTCCCGGCCGGACGCCACCAGCGCCTCGGCCGCCGGCTGGTGGAGGGGCGCGTGGGTTCCACAGGCCAGGTCGCCGGCTGAGGCCCCTATCGAGCACAGCCATGCCTCTACGGCGGAGGCGTGGGCTGCCTCTCCGCTGTGGCTGGCACAGGCCAGGGCCAACTCGACGTCGGTCAGCCCCAGGGCCTCGGCGGCGCCGCTGGCCACCAGCGGAACCGCCTGGATGGGCTTGGCCGACGACCGCGGCAGCACAGGCCTGACAGGCTCTCCCCAGGACTCGACAACGACTCCCCTGGCTGACACCACGACGGCGTCCACGGTGTGGAGGCTCTCAACCTGCCCGCCCCTCGTCACCTCGACCAGGAGGGGCCCGACCGGGCGACTCACTCCGGGTCGTCCGCCCGCAGCGCCAGGATCTCGTCGTTCAGGCGGCTGATCGTGCCGCTGGCGGTCTTCTCGAGTAGGAACGGGAAAAGGGCGTGCACCATACAGGCCGCGGCTGCTCCAGCCAGCGAGATCCCGGTCCGCAGCGCCCTTCCGAGGTGCTGCCAGTAGGTCTCCCCCACCGACGACGGATGGCCTATGAAGGCTCCCACCGCCTGCACCTCAGTGGGTCACCGCCACGACGGCACCGCCGGTGGCCCTGACCAGGGCCCGGGGCGCGACGGGGAAGACGGCATCGGGGGTGCCTGCGGCTGCCCAGACCTCGTCGAAGTCCAGCAGGTGCGGATCGACGACCGTCCGCAGCGGCACCGCGTGCCCCAGCGGCGGCGTGCCGCCGATGGCGAACCCCGTTGCCGACCTGACCTCGCTGGCGGCCGCGATCCTGACCTCCATCCCGAGATGGGCCGAGAGGAGCTCCTCGTTCACCCGCTTGGCGCCCGAGCAGAGCACAAGGACGGGCCTGACGTCGGCCATGAACACCAGCGACTTGACTATCTGGCCGACACCGCAGCCGACGGCGGCGGCGGCGTCTGCGGCGGTGCGGGTTCCATCCGGGAACCGGTGGACCTCAACGGTCAGGCCCGAGGCCTCGGCCTCGCTGGTGAACCTCTTTACGGCGTCGGCACGAGCCATGGCTCAGAGCCGCCCCAGAGCGGCCTCGACCAGCGTCCGGGGCACGGCCCGCTCACCCCCTGTAGACGGTGTCTGGGCCATCTGGCGTGCTCCGATCCGGTGGCTGGTCCGCCAGACACTCTACGCGTCGGTGGCGGCTGAGCCCCAGCCGAGCACGGCTGCCCTGGGGGCGTGACGGCCGGGAAGGGCGGCTCAGCGACGGCGGCGACGACCCCTCCTCGTCCTCTCCTCCTCCCTGGCCCGCTGCTCGCCCAGTTCGGCTCGGAGGGCCCGGTACCGCTCCACCCGCCGGTCACCCACATCCCCCGCAGCGACCGCTGCGGTCACCGCGCACTCGGGCTCGCTGTCATGGACACAGTCGGAGTACCGGCATCCGGCTGACAGGTCCTCCAGGTCTCCGAAGACGCGCTCGAGGGCGTCCACGGCGTCCCAGATCCCGATCGATCGGATCCCCGGTGTGTCCACGACCAGGCCGCCGTCGGGAATCCGCACAAGCTCCCTGCTGACGGTCGTATGGCGGCCCCGCGAGTCGACGCCCCTCACCTCTCCGGTCTCGAGGCGGTCCTCGCCGAGGAGGGCGTTCACGAGCGTCGACTTTCCCGAGCCAGACTCCCCCAGCAGGGCCACTGTCCTGCCGGGTCCGGCCAGGGCCGCCACCGCGGCCAGGCCGGTTGGCACCGGGCCGGCAAGGCCCACCGGGAACACCGGCACCCCGGGAGCCACGGCCGAGACGGTGGCCTCCACCTCCTCCAGGTGCTCCCGCCTCTTGTCGGACTTGGTGAGCACCACGGCCACCTCAGCGCCGCTGTCCCAGGCCACGACGAGGAAGCGCTCGAGGCGGCCGGGGGGAAGGGGGCGGTCCAGGCCGTGCACGACGAGGACGACGTCCACGTTGGCCACCAGCACCTGCTCGACGACCTGTTCCGACGGATCCCTGCGCGACACCGTGTTCGACCGTGGCAACACGGCTGAGATGAGGGGCCCCGACTCCGGGTCGTCCTGGATGAGCACCCAGTCGCCTGTGGCCGGGGCTGTCTCGCCCTGGGAGCGCTGTGAGTCGGACAGGGCCCTGACCCGCCCCGCCGAAGTGACCACGTCGCACTCGCCGCGGTCCACCCTCACGATCCGGCCCAGGGCCCCCCGCTCCTGGTCGGGCCCGACCGCGCCGTCAGGGGGACCACCGGTCCAGCCGTAGTCGGCGAGGTCGACGGTCATGGCCGACGATGCTAGGTGGTCGGGGATGCCGGGTACCGGTGTGGTCCGGAACCGGACCGCTTCTCCGGCCCCGCAACCAGTCATCCCAGGCGCAATGTCTCCAGCGGCTCCAGGCGGGCCGCCTTGGTCGACGGGTACAGACCCGCCACCACCGCCACACCCACGGCCACCATCGCCCACCCGAACAGGCCCCGCACGGACAGGACCATGAGGTAGCCCCGCGCCTCCGACGTCAGCCAGACCACCCCGGCTCCCGCCGCGGCACCAAGGGCCCCACCCAGGACCCCGACTGCCAGGGCCTCCAGCAGGAACTGGGCGGCGATCGTGCCACGGCTGTGCCCCAGGGCCCGGCGGATCCCGATCTCAGTGGAGCGCTGGATGACCGAGATGGACATCACGTTGGCGATGCCCACTCCCCCCACGACCAGGGCGAGGCCCCCCATCATCTTCGTCAGGTTGTTGAGGTTCTCGTCCACCTGGGACTGGGCGTCCAACAGGTCCGTCGGTACGGAGGTGTTGGCACCGTCGGGCCCTCCGAGGCTGATGACCGTGGGCAGCTCCTGGGCGACCAACTCCGTGTTGGTGGGGGCCCGGACGTAGAGGCGGCTGGGGTCGGGCGCCTCCAGCCCCAGGTCGGCCTCGGCGTTGGCGAACGTCAGGAACACGGCAGAGTCCATGGACGGCTCCAGCAGCACGTAGTCGAGCACGCCGACCACTCCGTAGTCGACACCGTTCAACTGGATGGTCCTGGCCTCGCCGCGCAGGTAGCCGTACTCGTCGGCCAGGTCCCTCCCGATGACGACCACCCGGGCCGCCGTAGCGACGTCGAAGTCGTTCAGGAACCGTCCGCTCACCAGCGGCACCTCGAGGGTCTGGGGGAGGTCCAGGCCCGTGGCAATGACCGGGACCGGGAACGCCCTGTAGTAGTCCTCGGCATCCTCGAACGGGAGGGTCACGATGTCGGGCATCTGGAGGGTGCCCGTCACGGCCACCACATCCGGCAGGCGTGACACCCGAGCCGCCGCATCGGCGGGAATCCGCGGGTCCCTGCTGAAGCCACCCAGCGAGCCCTGCGCGTTGGCGACGATCAGGTCGGTTCCCAGCTCGCTGAGTGCCGCCTTCAGGTGCCCCTTCGAGCTCTCGTTGATGCCTATGGCCGAAACGATGGCCCCTACACCCAGGATCGGCCCGAGCATGATCAGGGCTGTCCGCACCTTGCGGGCCACCAGGCCGGCCATGGCTACGCCGACCAGGTCGCCGAGGCGCCTCACGTCACCTCCCGCGGGCCTGCCGGCGCAACCGCCGGCTCCAGCTCCTCGTCGGCCACGACCCGGCCGTCGAGCATGGTGATCCGGCGGTGCGTCAGGCAGGCCACGTCCGGGTCGTGGGTCACGATGCACACGGCCCTGTCGTCGGACCTGAGGCCGGCGAAGACCTCCATGACGTTGGCGGCGTTGGTGGAGTCCAGCGCACCGGTCGGCTCGTCGGCCAGGACCACGAGTGGGTCGGTGACCACGGCTCGCGCGATGGCGACGCGTTGCTGCTCGCCACCCGACATCTGCACCGGCCTGTGGTCGCTCCGGTGTGCCAGGTCGACGCGCTCGAGGGCCTCCAGGGCCCTGTGCCGCCTCTGCCTGGCGCTGAGGTCCCGGTAGAGGAGCGCCGCCTCGACGTTGCCGACGGCGCTCAGGTGGGGGATCAGGTGGAACTGCTGGAAGACGAAGCCGATGGCCTCACCCCTCAGGCGCGAACGGTCCGAATCGGCCAGGCCGCCCACGTCCACGCCGCCCACCCTCACCGTGCCGGTCGTGGGCAGGTCCAGGACGCCCAGCAGGCCCAGCAGCGTCGACTTCCCCGAGCCCGACGGCCCGACGATCGAGAGGAAGTCCCCCGGGTTGATCCTGATGGAGACGTCCCGAAGGGCGTGTACCTGGACCTGCTCGCCGAAGACCCGCGAAACCCCTTCCAGGGAGAGCAGGACATCGCTCACGGCTGTGGCGCCCGGCTGCACGGAGGCCTCACGATGGGCCTCTCCCCCGGCCGGGGTGAGGGCCGGGGGGCCGCGGTGAGGTCCGTTCCGGATGCCCGGTCATGAGCGGTCGATCTCCAGGATCACGTACTCGCCGACCGACAACCCGGCCCGCACCTCGACGTAGGCGCCGTCCAGCATCCCGGTCTCGACCGTGCGCCGCTCGATCACCCCGTCCCTGGTGACCACCCTCACCTTCTGGACGCCCCCGTCGGAGAGCACCGCGGCTATCGGCACGACCACCGCGTCAACAGACTCGGCGACGACCACGTCGACGGTGACGACTGCGCCGTCCACGCCGATCAGCTCCTCCTCGGTCTCGACCACGCCCTCGTAGGTCTCGTTGCCGCCCGAGGTCGTGGCCGAGTCGTCGATCTGGGCAATGGTTCCAGCCGTCTCCTGGTCGCCTGCCTCCAGGTTCACCGTCGCCGACTGGCCCACCGCTATCTGGGCCCTGTTGGACGGTGTTGCGAAGAGCTTGACCGTGAGCGACGGCTCCGTGAGGGTCAGCACAGGTGAGCCCCTCTGCAGGAACTGGCCCGAGTCGACGTGGACCGTACCCACCCTGGCCGGCCAGCCGGCCACGACCATGTCGCCTGGCATGAACACGACGTCGTCGGCGAGGGACCTGACAGGGATGTCCAGGGTCAGCTGCCCGGCCGGCAGGACGGCCGTACCTGCCAGCACCTCGAAGTCCTCGCCGGCCCGGGCGCTGCCACCCACCGAGTAGCTGACCGAGGTGTCTACTGTCGGCGCCTGGTCCGCCACCACGGTCACGAAGGCCGTGGCACCCTCACGGATCCTTCCACCTCCGGTGAGGGTCAGCTCCGGCAGGTCATCAGACACGATCCTGACCGTCGCAGCGGCGACCGGGCTGAGTGCGTACCCACCGGCGGGATCCTCGAGGAGGGTCACGGTCAGCTCCTCATCGACCTCTACGAGGTCGTCGGGCCGCAGTTGGACGGTGATGGCCACGGACTCCTGACCGGCGCGCATCACGACGTCGCCATCCGGCTGGGTGTAGTCGTGGCCGGCGGCAGCGGAACCCGAGACCTGGTAGTAGACCTCCAGGTCCTCGACGAGCGGGTCCTGGGTCTCGACGGTGAACGAGGCGGAGCCTGCCTCTCCGAACGTGCCGCTGGTGGATCGCAGCACCAGGGTGGGGACGTCCTCGACCCCCGGGTCGTCGAGGATCACGACAGCCGTGTCGGGGTCGCCGACGAGGTACCTGGCGCCACGGGCGGACCTGAGCTCCTCACGCCTGGCCTCCAGGCTGAAGGCCAGCCTGTTCTGCTCCTCGACCAGGCCCGCCACCACCTGGCTGGTCGTCTCGACGGCATCGGCCAGGTCGGCCTCGGCCACGCCCAGCAGGTAGCTCTGCCTGTCAAGTTCCCGTTCCAGCGCTGTGAGGCTGTCGCGTGCCGTCGTCAGCTCCGCCGACGTCTCCAGGGCCGCCGTAAGGGCGTCGTTGTAGGCGTCGAAGGCCTGGGTGCGGGCGGCCACCGTGATGCGCTCGGCGTCCAGGTCGTTGTTGGCCTGCTCCAGGGCACTGTCGAGTGAGATCAGGTTGGCCGCTTCCGTGGGGGTGAGGTCGGCGGAGTAGGCCTGCGACATGGTGATGATGCCCTTGTCGATGAGCTCCTGTTCGACGTCGGTCTTCTCGGCCTGCCGGGACTCGAGGCCGGCGACCTCCTCCCGGGCGTCCGCCACCTCAACCACAAGCTCGGCCCGCCGCTCCCCGAGGTCGTCGACGCTGGCCTGCAGGTCGAAGACCCTCAATTCCTGGGGGGCCAGGTCTGCCTCGGCTATCTCGACCGCCAGCTCCGACTCCCGTTCGAGGAGCGCCTCGATGGCCTCCTGTAGGTCGTAGATGACGAGGTCGTGCGGTGCGATCCCGCCGGCGTCGGCGAACTGCCCCGAGATCACCACCTCCAGGTCCTCGTGGGGTTCCCTCAGCTCGTCTGCCACGGTCGTGACGACAAGCTGGCCCTGACGGGAGCCGGCTGCTATGCGGACGGTCGCGTCAACGGCCTCGTGGTCGTCGGGCGTCACCTCGCCTGCGACCCGTACGGCCACCTCCAGGTCCGCTGTGGGTGCCGGATCGGCCGTGACCGTGAAGGTGGCCCTGCCCCCCTCCGTCACGATGGCCTCCGCCGCCTCCAGCGTGACCGTGGGAACGGCCGCGGCGTCGGCTGCAGTAGCCCTCCGCGCCCGCGGCGCCGGGCCCGCTGCCGGCCCGATCAGGACCGACACCGTGTTCACGGCACCGACGGTGTAGCCGGCCGGGTTGCCGCCGAGGGTCACGTTGACCACCTCGTCGACCTCGGAGTCGACCCCCCCGTAGCCATGGTCGGCCTGCCACGCCGCCAGGCCCGAACGCGTCTCCTCGGTGAACAGCCCATCCACCTCTCCGGCGGCGTATCCGGCGTCGGACAGGATGGCCTCCAGTTGGCGGACGTCCGGCCCGTCGGAGCCCACCCCCAGCTGCCTGTAGAAGGCGAACTCTCCGTTCACCGCAACCGCCACGCGCCCGTCCAGCGAGTAGAGAACATCGCCTGCGCTGACGGTGTCCCCGTCGTCCACGACCAGCCCGCTGACCCAGCCGTCCGTAGCCGAGACGATCGTCTGCAGCTCGTCCCGCCTCAACTCGCCCCGGACCGTGATCTCCTCGGTGAGCGTCCTCGTGGTGACCGCCTCGGCTATGGCCCGGTCGGTGGCGGGGTCGACGGCCTTGTCCGCGCCCTCCCACGGCTGCCAGTTCGCCAGCGCCGCGACCACGGCGACCAGGGCCGCCAGGACGGCGGCGGCCTTGCCCAACGTCCTCATGTGCGCTTCCCTCCCGTCACGGAAACCTCACGACGTGCACCCATCACAGGCCCTCCTGCCATCATCCCCCGCCACCACCGGCGCCCGCACCACCGAAGCCGCCGCCACCCCCTCCAGGCGGCCGGCCGCCGGCTGGGCCGGCACCGCCCCCCAGGTTGGCTGCGCTGGCGCACTCGCGGATGTCGGCCCGGTCGACCTCGCCATCCGGGTTGCGGAAGACGGCCCCCGGTCGCAGGGCCCCGGTCTCGTCGGGCAGGGGCTCGTCAACCTCCCATCCGCGGCTCCTGAGGCAGGCCACGACGGCGAGCACCTGCTCGTTGTTCTGGCGAACCTGCTCGGGGGTCCGCTCGGCCCTCGACTCCATGAACTCCTCGACCGCCTCGGCGATGCCGCTCTCGGCGCTGCAGCGGGCCACGGCCTGTGTGTACCCGGGTCGGCTGGCCGGATCCCCCGGCTCGGAGTCGTCGGAGGGTGGGCCGATGAAGGAGTACCCCTCGGCCTCCAGGCAGTCGCCGAATGCCTGCCTCGTGCTGCGGAAGAGCTCCGCGGGCTCCTCCTCGGCCAGTGGCACAGTCTCCTTGGGGGGTTCCTCGGCCCGGGTGGTCGGCGGCGGGTCCGGCGTCGCCGTTGCGGCTGGACCGGAGCCGGTCCCTCGGGTAGGGGCCGGCCGATCGGCGTCAGGGTCGGGTTCCCCTACCACCGGGGTATCCGTCGTGGTGGCGACGATCCTGGCCTCATCCCTGGTCTCCTCGCTGAACGCGCCCGCCGGCAGGACGATCTCCGGTGCCTCGTCGGCGGTCAGCACCGTGATGGTCCGCGAGGCCTCGGACGCCCCCCCGCCTGAGGTGCACGCGGTCGCCACCAGGCCGACCAGGCCGACCAGGCCGACCAGGCACAGCCATGCCCGACCTCCCGGCCTGGTTGAGCACCTGGCTCGTGTCACGCTGACTCCATTCGATGCGGTTCCGGTCGCGACCCGTGTCGGACGGGGTTGGCAGATCATGGCCCCCTCCGGTTAGCGACCTGTTAGGGGCCGGTTGGCCGGTGGTGATGGCGCTCCCGGAGCAGTGTGGCCCCCTCATCCGTCGCCATTCGACTCCTCGCGTTCCAGGGCCACCTCGCCCGCACAGTCGCGGATCTGGCCCGTATCGACGTCACCGTCGGCGCTGGCAAAACCGCCCACCTCCGGGCTGAGCAGCCCGTTCTCGTCGGGGGTCAGCTCGGCGATCTGCCAGCCCCTGCCCCGCAGGCAGTCGACCAGGGCTATGAAGTTCTCGTTCTGCTGCCTGATCTCGTCGGGCCCCAGGTTGCTTCGCGAGGTGACGAACTCCTGGAAGACCGAAGCGATGTTGGTGCGGCCGTTGCAGAGCACCAGGGCGTTGATGTAGTCGGGCTGGTTCTGCGGTGCCTCGGCGCCGGCGTCCACGTCGGGCATCCCGAGCCAGGAGTGGCCCTCTCCGGCGAGGCAGGTGTTGAACCGGTCCAGGGTGTCGAGCAGCCTGACCCCGGGGCTGACCTCCTCCTCCTCCAGGGGGACCGTCGCCCTCGGAGGCTCGGTTGTGGCGGAGGCAGCGGCTACTTCCGTCGGTGGCGGGGCAGCGGTGGTCGGCGGTTCCGTGGTCGTCGCTGCGGTCGCCGCCGGCGCCGTCGACTCCGGGCTGGACCAGGTGGTGGGCGGCAGGGTCACCTCAACCTGGTTAGAGAACGCGTCGTCGGGGACGACGATCGCCGGTGCGTCGTCAGCCGACAGGATCGTCACCGACCTGCCACTCTCCTCTGCCTCGCCGCCGGAGCAGGAGGTGAGCAGCACCCCGGCCAGGGCCAGTGCGACCCGGGTCATGCGGACAGCCCGCGGGGGCGCCCATGACCGGGAGCAGCGCTCGGTGGGACCTTCCCGGCAGCTCGCACACTCGGGTTCGTGCGGTGGTGGCAACGGCGCTCCTGTCAACAGGTGGGGTGAACGGTAGGCGGCGGCGCCTGCCGACCTGAAACCGCCGGAGGGGCGGGCAGCCACCGGAACGCTCCCCCCGCCTACCCTGAAGCGGTGGCCGACTTCTTCCAGAACGGCGTGATCGCCACCCTCCACAGGCTGGGCGGGAGGTCCCTGGAGTCGCTCGAGGCGGATCTGGCCGAATGGGCGGCAGACGTGCCGATGACGCTGGTGATCCCGTGCCTCGCCTCCGAGGTGGACGGCCCCGCCCTCGGCCACATCGTCGACGAGTTGTCGGGGGTCCCCTACCTGGCCGAGGTGGTCATTGGCCTCGACAGGGCCGACTCCGCCGACTTCGAGCGCGCCAGGAGGTTCTTCGACCGCCTGCCCCAGCACCACAGGATCGTCTGGAACGACGGACCCCGGATCCGCTCGATCGAGGAAGAGCTGGCCGGCCATGGCCTGGCACCGGCAGAACCCGGCAAGGGCCGCAACGTCTGGTACTGCCTGGGCTACTTCCTGGCCGCCTGTCAGGCGGCGCCCGGGTTCCCGTCCAGGGGCCGCCGGGGGGCGGTTGCCGTACACGACGCCGACATCCTCACCTACGAGCGCTCGATGCCGGCACGCCTGTTCTACCCGGTTGTCCACCCCACGTTCGGCTATGCCTTCGCCAAGGGCTACTACTACCGGGCCGCCGCCGACGGTGGGCGCCTCAACGGACGCGTCACGCGGCTGTTCATGGCTCCCCTCGTTCGGGCCCTGGCCCTCACCTTCGGCCGCAGCGACTACCTGGACTTCGTGGGGAGCTTCCGCTATCCGCTGGCGGGCGAGTGCGCCATGGATTCCGGGCTGGCCCGATCCGTCCGGATCGCCTCCGACTGGGGCCTTGAGATCGGGATGTTGGGGGAGGTCTTCCGGAGGCACACAAGCGCAAGGGTCTGCCAGGTCGACGTGGCCGACGTCTACGACCACAAGCACCAGGACCTGTCCCCGGACGACGCTTCGGCCGGCCTCCACCGGATGAGCCTCGACGTGGCCAGGGCCATGTTTCGCAGGATGGCCCTCTCGGGGGTGGTGTTCACTCCCGAGGGCTTCCGCACCCTCGAGGCCGCCTTCTTCCGCTCTGCGCTGGACCTGATCGACGGCTACAGCGCCGACGCCGCCATCAACGGCATCCCGTACGACCGCCGCGAGGAGGAGGCCACCGCAGACCTGTTCGCCCATGCCATCGTCAGGGCCGGCGGGGACTACCTGGCGGACCCCATGGAGACACCGTTCATCCCCAGTTGGTCAAGGGTCGGCTCGGAGCTCCCGCACCTGCCCGAGCGCCTGGCCAAGGCGGTCGAGGCCGACAACGCCTGAGGCGGCAGGGGCCGACCCGATCGGTGGAGGTGATGGTGTGGTGGTTCAGGACACAGGAACCACATGTAGCGAGACATAGGAACCTACA
>CAYFOV010000017.1:7714-45243 GCA_964344855.1 uncultured Candidatus Nemicrothrix sp. | reverse complement strand
GGCGGCGATGACGGTGGCGGCTTTGGCGGCTTTGGCGACCAGGGCGGTGGTTTCGGCGGTGGCTTTGGTGACCAGGGCGGTGGTCTCGGCGGCGGCTTTGGCGACCAGGGCGGCGGCTTCGGCGGCGGCTTCGGCGACCAGGGCGGCTTCGGTGGTGATGGTCAGGCGTTCGGCGGCGACCAGTTCGGTCCCGTGGGCGGTCCGGGCGACCCGTTGGGTCCCGGCGGCGATCCCTTCGACCCCAGCGGCGGTGGCTTCGGCGGCGACCAGGGCTTCGGTGGCGGCTTCCAGGATCCCTTCGGCGGCAACCAGTTCGGTGGGGGCGGTTTCAGGGCCGACACATACGAGAAGCCCGACTCGGAGGACTTCTTCGCGGGTTTCGGCGGCGGCTTCGGTGGCGACCCCTTCGGTGACGACGGGCACGGCGACCCCTTCGGTTCCGATCCGTTCGGAGGGGGTTTCGGCGGCGGCTTCGGCGGCGACCAGGGCTTCGGCGGTGGCGGCGGCTTCATCGACCCGTTCGGTGGCACGGGTGGCGGCGGCTTCGGTGGTCCCGGTGATGAGTTCGGCGGTGACCAGTTCGGTGGCCCCGGGTTCGACGACCCCTTCGGCGGCCAGGACCTCGGTCAGATGTTCCAGCAGGTCGGCGAGGGTGGCGGCGACCAGGGTGAGTTCCTGAAGAGCGCCCTGGGCGCCTTCGGCGGGGATCCCGGTGCATTTGGCGGACCGGGTGACCAGTTCGGCGGTGGCTTCGGTGGCGACCAGTTCGGTGGCGGCTTCGGCGGTCCCGGCGACGAGTTCGGCGGTGGCTTCCAGGATCCCTTCGGTGGAGGCTTCCCCGGCGACGAGTTCGGCGGTGGCTTCCAGGATCCCTTCGGTGGGGGTTTCCCCGGCGACGACGGCTTCGGCGATCCCTTCGGTGGCGGCTTTGGCGGCGACCAGTTCGGCGGTGGTTTCGGTGGTGACCAGTTCGGCGGTGGCTTCGGTGGTGATCCCTTCGGTGGTGGCTTTGGCGGTGACCAGTTCGGTGGTGGGTTCGGCGGTGATCCCTTCGGTGGTGGTTTCGGCGGTGATCCCTTCGGTGGTGGTTTCGGTGGTGATCCCTTCGGCGGTGGCTTCGGTGGTGATCCCTTCGGTGGCGGCTTTGGCGGCGACCAGTTCGGCGGTGGCTTCGGTGGTGATCCCTTCGGTGGCGGCTTTGGCGGCGACCAGTTCGGCGGCGGGTTCGGCGGTCCGGAGGACGGCTTCGGCCCCGAGGACGGTGAGGGCGGTTTCGGACCCGGTCCCCAGGACTTCTTGGGCGACGCATTCGGCGGTGAGGGCCGCCAGGAGCAGTTCCAGGCCTTCCAGGACTTCGGAGCTGACGCGGGAGCGGCCGACGACCACTTCTTCGAGATGATGATGGGGGGCGGCGGCTTCGGCGGCGGTTTCGGTGGCGATCCGTTCGGCGGTGGCGGTTTCGGTGGCGATCCGTTCGGTGGTGGCTTCGGCGGCCCTGGCGACGAGTTCGGCGGTGACCCCTTCGGCGGCGGTTTCGGTGGCGACCCGTTCGGTGGTCCAGGCGACTTCGGCGGCGACTTCGGCGACCCCTTCGGCGGCGGTCCCGGAGGCGACCCGTTCGGTCCCGGCGGTGGCGGCGCCTGGCAGGGCCCGGTCTTCGAGTTCGACGAGGGCGGCGGCCTGAAGGGCAACTTCTTCGAGCCCCAGGAGAGCTTCACCTTCGGCGGCTTCGGCGGACCTGGTGACTTCGGCGGCCCCGAGGGCGAGTTCGGTGAGGGCGAGTTCGGTGGTCCCGGCGGCGACCCGTTCGGTGACTTCTTCGCTTCCTACATGGATCCCGGCGGCTTCCCGGGTGGCCCCGAGGGTGAGTTCGGCGGCGGCGAGTTCGGCGAGGGCGGCCCTGAGGGCGCCTTCCCCGGTGGTACCGGCGGGGGCATGAAGCAGGGCGTCCGCGACTTCTTCGACCCCAACCATGAGGGCGGCTTCGATGTGGGCCAGTTCTTCGAGGGCGCCAGGGGCCAGGGCGGCTTCGGCGACTTCGGCGGCGGCTTCGGCGACTTCGGCGGCCCCGGCGGCTTCGGCGGACCCGGTGAGGGCTTCCCCGGTGGTGAGTTCGGCGAGGGCGAGTTCCCGGCCGGCTTCGACCCCGAGACGGGCGAGCCGCCCGAGGGCTTCGACCCCGAGGCGGCCGGGGGCTTTGGCGGCTTCGGCCCCGAGGGCTTCGGCCCCGAGGGTGAGGGCTACGGCGCCGCCTTCTTCCGTGACGAGGGCGCACGCCAGTTCCAGCCGCCCAAGGCCTTCGACATGGGTGAGGGCGGCCAGGCCATGGCCTGGGAGGACGGCATGGCCCAGATCGTCGACGACGACGGCGGCTTCGCCGTGTTCTGGGGCGACGGCAAGAAGATGGAGCGCGAGGTCCAGGAGGACGGCGGCTTCTTCCAGACCAACCCCGACGGCACCGCCTGGCAGCAGAACGCCGACGGCACAGGTATGTTCACGAGCATCACAGGTGCGGCCACGGTCACGGAGATGAACGAGGAAGGCGCCCTGGTCACCACCTCGGCCGACGGCGCCACCATGATGCAGACCCCCGACGGCGGCGAGGTCTTCGTGGAGCCCTCGGGCTGGACCCGTGAGAAGGTCTTCGACGAGGACTCCGGCGGGTTCATGACCCGCGGCTCCGACGGCTTCGTAGAGGTGACGAGGCCCGACGGAACCTTCAGCCGGGTCAACCCGGACGGCTCGACCGACCAGTCCTTCTTCCAGGAGGACGGCTCGCTGGTCACCCAGATGGGCGACGGCTCGGTGAACGTGGTCAACGCCGACGGCTCCGAGGAGTTCACCGACGCCTGGGGCTTCGGCGGCAAGAAGGTGCAGGCCGAGGACGGCTCGTTCGTGACGCTCATGACCGACGGTGGTTCGGTAATGGAGGCCGAGGACGGCAGTTGGTCGATCGAGATCGCCCCCAACGGCGACCAGACGGTCACGTCCACACTCGATGACGGCACCGTCCAGAAGAACATGGCCGACGGGGGCGTGCAGCGCTTCAACCCCACGACCGGGGCGACCACCTACACCACGCCCGAGGGCGGCGACTTCGTGACCCGCGAGAACCCCGACGGCAGCCTCGTGGTGCAGGACCCGCTGGGCATGGTCACCGAGTCCAACCCGACCACGGGCAAGACGGCCGTGACCTTCCCCGACGGCAGCGCCCAGGTGACGCTGCGCGAGGCCGACGGCTCGCTGGCCACGACCATGTCCGACGGCTCGCAGGTCACCAACGCCCCGAACGGTGCCATGACCTTCGTCGACGCAGACGGCAGCCAGTTCGAGACGGTCGTGAACGACGACGGCTCGATGCTTACCAACACTCCCGACGGCGTGGCCATGCTCAAGGACGTCGACGACGCCGGCGTGATGAACGCCGCCTACCAGGCCCCGTCGCAGGCCGACGTGGCCGCCGGGCACGCCGAGGACGCCGCCGAGCACATGCAGGCCACAGAGGTGGCGGCGCGGCGTGCGGTTGCGATCGCCGACGCCATCGACGCCGGTGGCACCGAGGCCATGGAGGCCGAGGCGGCGGTGGCGCTGGACGGCGCCAACGAGGCGGCCAACGACGCCACGGCGGCCGCCAACATCTGGCTGCAGGACGTGGCGGTGAATGCTGCCCTGAACGACCCGGAGATGACTCCCGAGGCTGCCGACGCCCAGGCCGAGGCCGCCACGGCGGCCCACGAGCAGGCCGTGGCCGACCAGGCGGCCGCCGAGGAGGCCCAGGCGGCGGCGGCCCAGAACGCCCAGGACCTGGTTGCACAGGTGGGCGACGCCCAGGCCAACGCCCAATCGGCCATCGACGAGGCCCTGGCGGCCGGTTACACGATGGAGGACATACAGGCCTTCATGGCGGCCCAGGCGGCTGCAGGCGAGCCTGCGGCCAAGGCCCGCCGCGGGGCATCGGCACGCAGGACCACCCAGGAGGACGAGGGTGGCCTGCTGATGGCCGTGTTCGAGGCCAACGACGTGATGGCAGACCTGCTGGCGGCCGCCCAGGGCGCCGTGGTCGAGACCCAGAGCGCCAACGCCGCTGCCGAGCAGGCAGCGGCCGTCTCCAGCCTCCTCGAGCAGGACGCGGCGGAGGCCACGGCAGTGGCCGAGGCCGTGAGCGACCCGGAGATGGACGCCGAGGCGGCGGCAGCGGCCCTGCAGGCATCCCGCGACGCTGCCGAGGCCGCCGCCGCCGCCGCCAACGAGGCAGCCAACGAGGCGGTCCTGACCGACGCCATCGCGGCAGAGGCCGCGGCGGCCGTAGAGGCCCCGGCACAGGCGGCGGCCGCCGCAGACGCGGCAGAGGCCCAGCTGGCCGAGGTTCAGGCAGCCGCCGATGCGGTCGACCCGGAGGACGAGGCGGCACTGGCCGAGGCGACCGCCGCCCTGGCGGCCGCCACCGCCGCTGCCGACGCGGCACGCGCCAACGCCGACGAGATGGGCGACGCAGACGCCTACGCGGCCGCTGCGGCCGACGCAGCGGCCGAGGCGACCACCGATGCCGCAGACGCGGCCGAGGCCAGCGCGGCTGCCGACGAGTACGCGGCCGTCGCCCTGGACGAACCGGTACCGGGGGCGGCGCCACAGACCGTGTCGCAGAACCCCGACACCGGTACCACGTTTGTGATCCTCTCCACGGGCAACGCCGTGGGCTACCAGCTCAGCGACGACGGCATCATCACGCTGCAGTCGTCGGCGGCGGCCGACCCGGCACTGGTGTACGCCGATGCTGCGGCCACCGCGGCCGAGAGCACGGCGGCGGCGGCCGAGCGGGCACAGGCCATAGCCGACGCCGTGGTCGCCGGCAGTTCCGACGTGGTCGACACGGCCGCCGAGGAGACCGCCGCAACTGCTGCCGAGACGGCTGCCGTGGTGGAGGACGTGCAGGTCGAGTTGAGCCACGACCTGGCCGTTGCGGCGGCCCTGGCCGACGACACCATGACCCCGCAGGCGGCCAACGACGCCCTCAGCGAGGCCTCCGACGCCCGCGAGGTGGCAGAGGCAGAGGCAGAGGCCGCCCGCAAGGCGGCCGATGCGGCGTTCGCCGAGGCGGAGGCCCTGGTCGAGGCGGCGACCGCCGAGGACGCATCCCCCGACGCCCTCGAGGCCGCCCAGGCTGCCCTGCTGGTGGTCCAGGAGAACTCCGCGGCCGCCGACCAGGCCGAGGCCATGGTCGGAATCTGGCTGCAGGACGAGGCAGAAAAGGCGGCGGTGGCCACGGCCATGGCCAATCCCGACCTGGATGCCGTGGCGGCCGCCGAGCAGGCCGCGGCCACCCGGGCAGCCCTGGCCGAGGCGACCATCGCGGCCGGCGCAGCCGCGGCCGAGGCGGCCGCAGCGGCATCCCTGGCTGCGACGATCGAGACCGTGCTGACCCTGCCCGACGACGCCGCCGCCGCGGCAGAGGCCGCAGCGGCCCAGGTCGAGGCGGCCCAGGCGGCCTTCGACGCCGTCGACCCGAACGACGCCGAGGCCCTGGACGCCGCCACGACGGCCCTGGCAGCCGCCAACGACTTCCTCGACACGGCGTCGACGTCGGCCGAGAAGTACGCCGACCGCGACGCCTACGTGGCCGGCCTGGTCGACAACGCCGAAAGCGCCACGGCTGCAGCGGAGGTGGCTGCGGCCGAGAGCGCCGAGGCGGCGGCAGCGGCCTCCGAGGCGGCGCCTGCCGAGGAGTCGGCACGTGTGGCCGTGTTCAACCCGGCCACGGGCGGTGTGATCACCGAGGGCGGCGACCTGCTTGTGGAGTCCAGCTTCACCGACACGGGCGGCATGCGCATCGAGGTTCCGGCCAGCGAGGCCTACACCGAGGCGGCTGCGGCGGCCGACGAGGCCACGGCGGCGGTGGAGGAGGCCGTGGCGGCAGTGCGGACGGCCACGGTCGACGCCCAGATGGCTGCCCTCACGGCGGCCGGCGACGAGGCCGACGCTGCGGCGGCTGCGGCAGCCGAGGAGGCGGCGGCCCTGGTGGCCGAGCTCCAGGCCGAGGCGGCTGCGGCACAGGCTGCGGCCGAGGAGGCCGAGGCTGCACGCCTTGCAGAGGCGGCCACGGTCACCGTGTCGGCCGACGGCACGCAGCAGTCCATCAGGGACGCCGACGGCCACACGGCCACGTCGATCACCTCCGACACCGGGGTGCTCATAACCCTGGACCAGGTCCCGATGGGCATGGCGCTGGCCAACCTGGGCGAGGGCGACATCCAGCCGGTGCTCGCCGCCGACGGGTCGGAGCTGGTGGCGGGCCTCGACGCCGACGGCAACCTGGCCTTCAGGACGCCCGACGGCACCGATGCGGCCGACGCCGACGGCGAGGCCTACAGCGTCGAGGACCTGGCCGCCCTGCGGCTGATCTTCAGCCTCGGATGAGCGGGACGGGGGCTACGGACATGAACCAGTCGGCTAGTGGGACGGGAGCGGGTGTGACCATGGGTATCCGGGGCGGCCGGAAGGGGCGCAGGGCGCTGGCGGCGGGGCTGGTGGCCCTGGCCCTGGTCGCCTCGGCGTGCGGCGGAGGCGACGAGGAGGAGGCCGAGGAGGCCGCGGCTGCGGCCGCCGCTGCCGAGGAGGAGGCCGCCGCGGCGGCTGCCGAGGAGGAGGCCAAGAAGGCTGAGGAGGCGGCGGCCACGACCACGGCAGCGCCGACCACCACGGCGGCCCCGACCACGACCACCGAGCCGGCGCCGACGGCCTCCACCCGGCCCACCTGCGTGCTGGAGCCCAACGCCGACTGCGCCCAGGTTGACCTCTCGGGCGAGAACCTGGCCGGCATGATCCTGCCGGGCATCGACCTGTCGGGGGCCAACATGGAGGGCACCCTGTTGAACGGCACCATGCTGGCCGGTGCCGACCTGTCGGGGACAAACCTGGCCGGCGCGGCACTGTCCAACACCAACCTGGCCGGCGCCAACATGGACGACGTGAAGGCGCCGGGGGCACTGTTCTTCAGGTCCAACCTGTCGCACGCCTCCATGGTGAGGGCCGACCTGACGGCCGCGGTGCTGATGGAGGCCGACATGAAGTCGGTCAACATGACCGGGGCGCTGACGGGCGGCATCGTGGAGCGCCGCTCGTTCTGGTGCAACACCATCTACTCCGACGGCACCCTGCGCAACGACGACTGCCAGATCTCCGGCTAGTGGGCCGGCCCGGCGGCGGGCCGGGTGGAGTGACCGGCGGACAGGGGGATACCGCGTCCGGCCGCGGGGACGACCCTGCCCGCAACGGAGCCGCAGGGGCCGTGGAGGGCGGCGTCCGTAGGATGTGACGATCGACCCAGCAGCGCCCCCGGCTCCCCTGATCCAGGTCCTCTACGGCACCAAGGCCGAGGCCATCAAGCTGGCACCGGTGCTGGCCGAGATGGAGCGCCGGGGCGTGCCCCACAGGCTGGTCGAGACGGGCCAGCACGGGGCGTTCCTGCCGGGCCTGCGGGCTGAGTTGGGCCTGCGGGATCCCGACCTGCCGCTGGGGGGCGACCGGGACGCCGACACGGTGTGGCGGGCGGCGCTGTGGGGGACCCGCCTGGCGCTGCGCCTGGCCTCCCGGCGGCGCCTGGCCGAGGAGGTCTTCGGCGGGCTGGGCGGCGTGTGCCTCGTGCACGGCGACACTCCCTCCACCCTGTTGTCGGCGCTGATGGCCCGTAGGGCCGGCCTGCGCCTGGCCCACCTGGAGTCGGGCCTTCGCTCGGGCAGCTGGCGCCACCCCTTCCCGGAGGAGGCCATCCGGGTGGCGGTGATGCGCCTGGCGCACGTGCTGTTCGCACCCGACGCCGGGGCCGCCGCCAACCTCGAGGCCCTGGTGGCCGACGGACGGGTACGGGGCCGGGTGGTGGCGACCGGGGCCAACACGGGCGTGGAGGCGCTCAGGGCGGCGTTGGCCGGGGGCGGGCCGTCTGCGCCCGGGTCGGGCCCGGTGGTGGCCACCATGCACCGCGTCGAGAACCTGCACGGCGACGAGCGCTTCGAGGGCTTCCTGTCACTGCTGGGGCGGCTGGCCCGGCCTGCGGTGTTCGTGGTGCACCCGCCCACCGACGCCGTGCTGGCCGACCGTGGCGGCAGGGCGGTGGTCGAGGAGTTGGGCGTGGCCACCTCGGGCCTGGTGCCCTACGGGGAGTTCACGGCCATGCTGGCGGCCGCCCCCTACGTGGTCACCGACGGTGGCTCCATCCAGGAGGAGTGTGCCCGCCTGGGCGTTCCCACGCTGCTGTGGCGTGACCGCACCGAGCGGCCCGACGGCCTGGAGGAGAACGTGGTGCTCTCGGGCTACGACGAGGAGGTGGTGGGGGCCTTCCTGGCCGACCCTCAGGCCCGGCGCCGGCCGGCTGCGCTGGGCGACGAGCGGCCCTCGGAGCAGGTGGTGGACGTACTGGTGGACGAGCTGGAGGCCCTGGCGGGGGAGTAGGGGCCGCTGGTGGGCTCAGCGGCGGCGGGCCAGGGCCTCGCCCACGGCCGTCAGGGCCATGTCCCGGACGAGCAGCAGCACCCTGAAGCCGGCCACGAGCATGGCGGCCTCGGCGCCCCAGCCCACGATGGCCATGAAGCCGGCCTCGGACACTCCCAGCCCAAGTGGGGCGAACAGGGCGAAGAACCCGATCCCCCACGACACGAGGAAGGCCCCGGAGGCCTCGGCCCAGCCGAGGGCAGTGGCGCCACCGGTGCCCATGGCCCGCAGGTAGGCGTGGAACACGGTGCCCATGAGCAGCCAGTAGGCGGTCATCACGGCCAAAAGGGCGGCCAGGCCAGCGGTGGTGAGGCCCCGCGGGGCGGCCTGGCCGCGCCGCCTTGCCCACCAGGCCAGCGCCCGGTTCATGAGAGGGCGGGCCACCAGGGCGGCGGCGGCAAGCAGCCCGGCCCCCGCCCACGGTGCCCAGGCCGGCAGGCCGGTGCCGCCGGCGAGCAGGGCGCCGCCGACCACCAGGGCCGTGGGGGCGCCCAGGCCCAATTCCAGGCCGCTCACGGCCACCAGGGCCGATGGGCGCACCCCCCGACCGGCCAGCAGCACGCTGCGGCCCGCCGCGTACCAGACGCCCCCGGGCAGGTAGCGGGCCAGCAGGGTGCGGGAGGCGGCGTGGGCCACGCTGGCCGTGGTGGCCCTCTCGCCCAGGTGGCCCAGCGCCAGCGACCAGAAGAGGGCGTTGGGCACGAGCAGCAGGGCCGAGGCGGCCAGCACGCCGAGCAGCGGCAGCGGCCGGGCGCCTGACACCAGGTCGGCCATGTCGGACCAGCGGGTGGCCGCCAGCCAGGCGGCCAGGGCTGCCAGCAGGGCCAGCCAGGCCAGGCGTGCGGTCCTCACGGGGTGGTGCTCCCGGTGGCCGCGGTGGGTTGGGTGGCCATCACAGGGTGGCCCTCACGGGGTGGTGCTCCCGGTGGCCGCGGTCGGCCGGGTGGTCCTCACCGGCCCGTGTCGCCCGTGGCCAGCAGGTCGTCCAGCACGTCGGCGTTGCGGCCCGCCAGGGCCCTCAGGCGGTAGGCGGCCTCCGGGAGGGCCCCACGGGCGCTGAGGGCCGCCGTGACGGCCTCTGGGAGCCTCCTGAGGCCCTCGGGGGTGCTCGGGGAGAGGTGGCAGCAGGCGGGGCCCAGCTCGGCCGCCAGGGCCCCCAGCTTGGGTGAGAAGTCCAGGGTGACCACGCCGGTGCCGGCCAGGACGGCGGCCACTGCCCCGTGGTAGCGCATGGTGACCATGGCCTCCGTCGCGGCCACTGCGGCAGGCATGTCGGCCAGGCCGGGTGTGAGGGCCTCGACGGGGGTGGCCATGTGGTCTGCCACCTGGCGGTGGACCACGTCGTCTGAGCCGGCCTCGAGGGCGATGAAGCGGGTGGTCAGGCCGGTGGCCTGCGAGGTGGTGTCGAGTGCCGCCGCCATGGTGGCCGCCAGGTCGTCGGTGAGGCGGCCCCTGGGGCCCACCGCGGCGGGCAGCAGGCGTGCGGTCTGTGGGGCTCGCAGGCACACGCCGAGGGCGCCGGACTCGGCTCCCGTGCCCGGCGCCTGCCGCGTGGGCGGGTCGGCCAGCCAGGCCAGGTCGGCGGCTCTCACGAGGCGCTCCACGCCGTGTGCGGCCAGCAGGTCCTCTGAGGCCTCGTCGCGCACCGCGATGGCGGTGTGGCCGTGGAGGGCCCGCTGGACCTGGCGGCGCCCCAGGGAGGTGGTGAGGCCGCCGGCCCCGAGGCCGATGCCTGCCCAGGGCAGGCCAGCCCGCCGGGCGGCACGCACCCGGCGCAGGTGGTAGGGCAGGTTCCACACCCCGGTCTCGTCCTGCAGCAGGCCGCCCCCGCCGAACACCATGGCGTCGGAGTCCCCGAGGCTGTGGTTCAGGGCGGCCGGGGACAGGTGGCCGAAGGCCTCGACACCGTGTGCGGCTGCGGTGGCCGGGGGACGCAGTGAGGGCGCCGAGACCCCCACACCCCGCTCTGCCAGCAGGCCGCACAGCACCGAGAACACCCACTCGTCGCCCAGGTTGGCCGAGCCGACCCAACCGGCAACCGTCGCCTGCCCAGCCACGTCGGCCGACACTATCGTGAGGCGATGCACAGCCCGGCGGCCAGGACCAGGGGGGCCGTGGGCTCAACCCGCTGGCGCCTGGCGCCCCTCCTGCTCCTGGCGCTGCTGGTGGTGGCGCTGTGGTGGTCGTGGCGGGCCTCGTTCGGCCTGCCCCTGGGCGACAGCCACGAGGGCCGGGTGCTGGGCCAGTTCGCCCTGCACGTGCGCAACTTCTGGGACCTGGGGCCGTCGGGGTCGTCGTGGGGGGCCGACTGGCGGCCCTTCTCGGACGTGCCCTACACGCACCATCCGCCGTTGCTGACCTGGCTGCACGTGGCGGTCTCGGCCGTGTTCGGCCCGGGCCTCGGGGTGCTCAAGTCGGTCAGCTACCTGGCGGGCCTTGCCACGCTGCCGGCTCTCGTGCGGGTGGGGCGGCGCCTGGGCTTCCCGACGCTGCCGGTGGTGGCGGCCACGGCCGTGCTGGTGGCAACCCCGTTCTGGTGGGTCTACGGGCGCCTTGGCCTCGGGTTCCTTCCCAACCTGTTGATGGTCGGGGCGGTGTGGCGGGCCGCGGAGCGCAGGTCCCGTCGCCGGGCCAGGGCAGCGGGCCTTGCCACGCTGCTGGCCGTGGCGGCATCGTGGCACGGGGCGTTCCTGGCGCCTTTGTTGTGGCTGTGGCTGCTGCGCCGCTCGGGGCTCCGCAGGGCCACCCGGCGGATGGCCGTGGGGCTGGCGCTGGGGGCGGTGGTGGTGGCCGTGTGGGTGCTCCAGGGGGCCGGCCTGGGGGAGTTGGCCGACCACGCAGGAAGCCGGGTGGGAATGGACTGGTCGTGGGGCGAGTTCGCCCGGAGGCAGTGGCGCTTCGCCAGGGGCCTGCTGCCGGCCTGGTACCTGGTGCTGGCCCTGCCGGCTCTGGCAGCTGGACTGTGGGACGACCGCAGCCGCTACCTGACCGGGGCCCTCATGTCGATGGTGGTGGTGTTCGCCGTGGTCCCGGCCGACAACGCCTGGCGCCACGACTACTGGAACTTCCCGGTGCTCATGGCCCTGTTCCCGGGCTTCGCCGCCCTGTTCTCGGCCTTCGGGGGGTGGCTGGGCCGCCACACCGGCTTCGTGGTGGGGCGCCTGGTGGAGGCGGGGGTGGCCGTGGCGGTGGTGTCGATGCTGTTCGCCGTGTCGGCCGACGACCTGCATGACCGGTACTTCGAGGAGCCGGCGCGGGCAGGCGACCTGGTTGCGGTCGTGGAGCCTCCCGCCGGCCAGGAGGTGGCCTGGCACGTTCCAGGGGTGCCCTGGCCCACCTGGGTGTCCCACGCCTGGGGCCTGCCGCCCGGGGCCGTGGCCACGGCCGGCGACCTGGCCGCGGTGCCCGACGCCGACCTGGTGCTGGTGCGCCTCGACCGGCTGCCCGGCTTCGTGGCTGAGGGGGCCGCCGCCGGCCTGGCCGAGGGGGCCGTGGCTGTGGAGGGCCGCTACGGCGCCGTCACGGGCGCGCAACTGCGTCGGCACGTGGTTGGCTGATGGCCTCTATGGGAGCTCAGGAAGGGTCGACAGCGACGGGTGGTGTGGTGCCCGGCGGCGCGCCCGACGCCCCGGCTGGCGCCGTGCCGGGCAACGACTGGTGCACGCTCGAGGTGCCCGAGCTGGGCGCCTGGCGCCCCTCCCTGCGGGTCAGCGTGGTGCTGCCCTGCTACCAGGGCCAGGAGGCCCTGGAGCTGACCTTCGCCGGCCTGGCCGCCCAGACCTACCCCTTCGACCTGCTCGAGGTGGTCGTGGCCGATGACGGCTCCGACCCGCCCATCACGGTGCCGCCGGGGGCGCCCTTTGCGGCCCGGGTGGTCGCCCAGGCACACGACGGCTTCGGCCTGGCCCGGGCCCGCAACCTGGGCGCCGCCCACGCCACCGGCGAGGTGCTCGTCTTCCTGGACTGCGACATGGTTCCAGAGCCCGGCCTTGTCGAGGCCCACGCCCGCTGGCACCACGTGCACGACCGGGCGCTGACGCTCGGGTTCCGTCGCCACGTGGACTTCGAAGGCATCACGCCCGCCGACCTGGCCGCAGCCGGCTCGGTGGAGGCGGCCGTGGCTGGCCGCAGCTCCACGGCGCCCCAGTGGATCGAGTTCCACATGAGCCGCACCAACGACCTGACCTCGACCGACGACGACCTGTTCCGCATCGTGACCGGCGGCAACCTGGGGGTGCGCCGGGGATTCTTTGACGAGGTGGGCGGGTTCGACGGCTCGTTCAACCAGTGGGGCGGCGAGGACACCGAGATGGGCTACCGGGCCTTCAACCGGGGCGGCCTGCTGGTGCCCGAGCGGCGGGCCCTGGCGTGGCACCAGGGCGAGGGGGCCTCGGGGCCCGACCCGGCCGAGAGGCGTTCGCAGCGCGAGCAGGCCCACCGCCTGGCGCACCTGATTGCCGAGAGGGGCTTCCGGAAGTCACTGCCCGGGCGCAGCTTCGCGGTGCCCATGGTGACCGTGGCTGTCGATGCCTCGGGCCGCACCTATGAGGACGTCGCCGACCAGGTCGAGAACGTGCTGGCCTCGGGCTTCCACGACCTGGTTGTGGGGGTGTCGGTGCCGCCCGACCACCCCGACCGGGTGCACGTGGAGCGCCAGTACGGGCCCGACCCCAGGGTGGTGGTGTCGGGCGACCTGCTGGCCGACGTGCCCGATGCGTCGGTGCGCCTGGAGGTGCCGCCCGGGTTGGCGCTGGCGCCGACCGACGTGGCCTCGATGCTGCGGGGCCTGGCCGGCAGGGGCGTGGTGCTGGCCAACGTGGAGGGTTCCGGCGCGGGCGGCGCGGTGCGCATGGCCTACACCCGGGCGCTGCGGCGGGCCATCGACGCCGGGGCCGCCGATGCGTGGGCGGCGGCAGGGGAGCTGTTCGGGGTGCGGGAGATGGACTCCGGGGCGCTGGGCCTCACCGCACGCAGGACGCGCTCTGCCCTGCCGTGGAAGCCGACCCGGAACCCGCCGGTGGTGGTGCTGGCCGGAAAGGTGCTTCGCAAGGTGGTGTCGGTGCGTTCAGCGGCCGACGTGGCCGTCCTGGGGCGCTGGGTGGTGCACGGGGTCCAGAACGTGGCGAGGCGGGCCAGGTTGCGAATGCTGCGACGGCGTGATGCCCGGCGGGCCGAGCGGGCCGGGCGCCTGGCCGTGGCCGTGCCCGGCTGGGTGCGCCTTGCCGGGTCGGGCGATCACCTGCCGGGCGCCGCGGCGTGGAGTGCGGCAGCGGGGCCCAGGAACGAGGGCTGCGAGGTGGTGGTGGCCGCCCCCGACGCCCCGGCCGACCCCGTAGGGGTCCCCGAGGGCGTGCCCGTGGTGCGCCTGGGCGGCGGGTCGGGCATCCCGCTGGCAGCGCCGGTGAACCACAGGCGCTTCAACCCGGGCGGCTTCCTGCCCGTGGGCTCGGGCGCCACGGCCGCCGACCTTTCGGGCATGGCCGACATGGCCTGGCCGGAGGACCGCATCCGTAGCGCCCGGTCGGCGCTCGGCGTGCGGGTCGGACGCGTGGACGGGGCCGGGACGGCGGCCCGTCTGCTGGAGCTGACGGCCTCGGGGGTTCCGGTGCTGCTCGAAGACGCCGACGGGGCGGCGGAGTGGCTGGGGGCAGACCTGGTGGTGGCGCTGTGTGGCATCGACGAGGGCGACCTTGCCGACCCCACCTTCCGGGAGGCCGTGTCGGTCGCCCAGCGGCGTACCACGCTCGACACGCACTCGCTGCCGGCCCGGCTGGCCCAGGTGCGCGCCGCCGCCGGCCTGCCGGTGCAGCCCACGCCGTCGGTGTCGGTGGTGGTGTCCACGAACCGACCGGCGCTGGTGGAGCGCATCGTGGGCATCGTGGCCGCCCAGGAGCACTCCGAGAAGGAGCTGGTGCTGGCCCTGCACGGCGACGGCTTCGCCGACGCCGACCCCGTGGCGCCCGAGGGCCTCGACCTGAAGGTGCTGAGGGCACCTGCCGATGCGGCTTTCGGACACGTGCTCTCGCAGGCCAGCGCCATGGCCGAGGGGCAGTGGGTCGCCAAGATGGACGACGACGACTGGTACGGCGTCGAGCACCTCTCGGACCTGGTGCTGGCCGCCGGCTACTCGGGCGCCGACCTGGTGGGCAAGGGCTCCGAGTTCGTCTACCTGGAGGGTTCCGACGTGACGCTGCGGCGGGGCCTCGGGGCCGGCGAGGCGCCCAGCCGAACCATCGGGGGCGGCACGCTGCTGGTGCGCAGGTCGGTGCTGCGCGAGGTGTGCGGCTGGCGGGGAGTGGCCAGGGGGGTCGATGTGGCCCTCATCGACGACGTGGCCGGGGCCGGAGGCGGCGTGTGGCGCACGCACCCGTTCGGCTACCTGCTGCGCCGCACCACCGGCAACCACACCTGGCGCATCGACGACGGCTACTTCCTGCGCCAGGCCCAGCACCAGTGGGAGGGCCTGGACCTGGGGGTGGCCGGCGTGGAGCCGGCGCCTGAGCCCGGGGGAGCGTAGGAGGGCAGACCCGGCCCGGGCCCGGGCTTCAGGCCCCGTTCTCCGGCTCTACCGGGGTTCCGAAGGTGACCGAGATGGAGGTGCCGGGCCCCTTGCCGAGGCGCACCGAGCCGCCCGAGGCCTCCGCCACCTGGCGCACAATGTCGAGGCCCAGGCCGCTTCCGTCGCCGCCGCTGGCTCCCCTGTCGAACACCTCGGCCGAGGGCAGGCCCTCTCCCTCGTCGGCCACGGTCAGGGCCGGGGGGTCGGCGGCCACTGTCACGGTGAAGGCGGTTCCGGCCACGGTGTGGGTGAGCACGTTCTGGACCAGGTTGTCGAGCACGGCCAGCACGTCGGCGGGGGCTGCCGCCACCGGTATCCGGGTGCCGGGCGGGCTCTCGAGGCCGGCCGAGCGGTCCTGGGCCGAGGCCACCACCTGCCAGAAGCCCATACGCCGGCCCACCACGTCGGCCAGGTCGGAGCGGGCGGCGCCGTCGCCCTCGCTGCGGCGCACGTCCTCGATCATGGCTGTGACGGCGCCCTCCAGGTGCACCACGTCGGAGATGAGGGCGGCCCGCTCGTCGGGGTCCCTCGCCGACTCGGCCTGCAGGCGCAGCGCCGCCAGGGGGGTGCGTAGGCGGTGGGACAGGTCGGCCACCCGCTCGCGCTCGGCGGCCAGCAGCTCGGTGAGGCGCTCGGCCAGCTGGTTGAAGGCCCGGCCGCTCTCGGCCACCTCGGGAGGGCCGCCGGGGGAGACCCGGGCGGTCAGGTCGCCGCCGGCCCAGCGGTGGGCGGCGTCGGAGAGGTCGCGCACTGGGCGCACGATGGTGGCCGCCAGGCGGTCGGCCAGGGGCACGGCGCCCAGCACCACGATGAGGCCCAGGCCCGTGAGGATCAGCCACGACGAGGTCACGCCCTCGCGCAGGGCCCCGTCGTCCACGAAGGCCGTCACCACGATCAGGTTGCCCCCGTCGGCGCCGCCGAAGGTGACGGGCACCACGGCCGCGGCGCCGCCCTCCACCTCGGCCACCACCGAGCCGGCCATGGCCAGCTCCAGGGCCTGTTCGACGGGGATGTTCTGGCCCAGCACGGTTCCGTCGGAGAGCACGACCATGAGGTCCGGCGAGCCGAAGGAGTTGAGCACGAACTCCACCTCGGCGGCGCCGGGCACGTCGCCAGTGGAGCCGGCCACCGCGGCAAGGGCTGTTGCCACGCCCCGGGCGTCGGACTGGGCGGCGGCCAGGGCCCGCAGGCGGGCCTGCGACTGCACGGAGCGGGCCAGTGGCACGAGGAACCCGACGGCCAGCATGACCGCCAGGGCCACGAACACCCAGGCCAGGCGCCTGCGCACGGCTCCCTAGGCCCCTTCCGCTGTATCGCCGGGCCGCTCGGCGGGGGCTGTCAGGCGCACGCCGGCGCCGATCACGGTGTGCAGGTAGCGGTGCTCGTCGTCGGGGCGCTCGCCCAGCTTGCGCCGGATTGTCGAGAGGTGCACGTCGACCGTGCGGCCCTCGGTGCCCGCCGGGGCCTTCCAGACGGCGGCGTGCAGCTCGTCTTTGGGCACCACCTTTCCGGGCCGGGCAGCCAGGTAGGCCAGCACGTCGAACTCCTTGGCCGTTAGTTCCAGCCTGTGGCCGTCCAGTTCGGCCTCGCGGGGCCCCAGGCGGATCTCGAGGCCGCCCACGGTGAGCGTGTCGCCCGCCTCGCTGGCGCCGCGGCGAAGCAGGGCCGTGATGCGGGCCGAGAGTTGCGGGCCGGAGATGGGCTTGACCACGTAGTCGTCGGCGCCGCCGGCGAAGGCCGTGAGGATGGTGGCCTCGTCCTCCCGGGCGGTCAGCACAAGGACGGGCAGGTCCGAGACCGAGCGCACCATCTTGAGCAGGTCCAGGCCGTCCAGGTCGGGGAGGCCCAGGTCGAGGACCAGGGCGTCGGGTGGGTCGGCCGTGAGGTTGCGCAGTCCCTCAAGGCCGGTGCCCTCGCTGGTGACGGCGTGGCCGTCGCGGGCCAGGTGGTTGCACACCAGCTCGCGGATGCGCTGGTCGTCCTCGATCACCAGGATGTCGGCCATTGGTGCTCCCGTGGGGCCCTCTTTTGCCCCCTCGGCGGCCCGGTCGTGGGCCCGCCCGCACAAGAGGATGGCACGGGGGCCCGCCCGTGACGATACTTGTGGGCCATGCGCAGGGTGCTGGTGGTGGCGGTGTGGGTCGTGGCGACCGTGGGGGTGACCTATGTGGCCAACGCCGCCGTGGAGCTGGTGGACCTGCAGGTGTTCCCCCAGGGGGCCCGCATCGAGGTGCTGGCGAGGGCGCAGCCTGCCCCCACGACGATGCCCCGCATGAGGTCCACGACCACCCGGCCGCCGGCCACGACCGCGGCGCCTGTTGCCACGACTACGGCGCCGGTGGCTACGACGGCTGCGCCCGCGGCCACGACCGCGGTGCCTGTGCCTACCACCGCGGTGCCTGTTGCGACGACGGCTGTCCCGGCCCCGACCACGACAGGTCCACTGGCCCCAACCACGACTGTGGACGGCTCACCGACCACCACTGCCGCTCCAGTGGCTACCACCACCACGACCCGTCCGCCGGCCACGACCACCACGACCCGCCCTCCTGCCACCACGACAACCGCCGTCCCCGTCCCGCCCCTGGTGGTGGCCACGGCCTCGCTGCCAGAGGCCCGCGTCGGCGAGGACTACGCCGTGGGCCTGGTGGCCTCGGGCGGGGTGCCGCCCTACACCTGGAGCCTCGTGGGCGGGGTCCTGCCCCAGGGCGTGGGCCTGTCGCAGGCCGGGACGCTCTCGGGGGTGCCGGCCGCTTCGGTGGACGCCACGCTGGTGTTCGCCGTCTCGGACTCGTCAGGCAGGTCGGCGTCGTCGGCCGCCCTGGAGTTCGCCACCGCTGCCGACCGGCGCACGGTGGCCGCCCGGGGCGGCACGGTGTTCGTGGACGTGGCCGGCGACTCGGTCAGCCTGTTCCTGGCGTCGCCGGCCGACGGCTTCTCGGCCGTGATCGTGGAGCCCGGCGGTTTCCGCGTGGAGGTGCAGTTCGTGCCCCTCCAGGGTGACGCCACATCTTGGGTGGTGTGCGAGGTGGCTGCCAGTGTGGTGTGCAGCCACGGGTGAGCCGCAACCCGCCCGGAGGCCCGGTTTTCAGGGGTTTCGGGCCCCATGTTCCGTGTTTTACGGGTGCTTTACACCGGCTTTGCAGGGGATCGACACCCGCCGGCTAGCCGTCTCGTACCCTTTGGGGCAACGAATGGGCCGCCTTCCTTGAGGGGGTGGGCGGTTCGGGTATCTATCAACAACCATGGAGGCAACATGCTTTCCCACCTGAAGCGTCGGTTCGGCGTCCTCACAGCGGTAGCGGTGCTGGCTGCGCTGGTTCCGACCCTTTCGATGTCGCCGGCTTCGGCTGCGGCGTCGACAACGGCGGTGACGCGTGGCGATCTGGCCACCTACTCGGCGTGCCCGAGCGGGTCGGCTTCAGCTGCGGGCTTCACCGATACCACGTCGACCGACGTGGACTGCATCGCCATGTATGGCATCACCACCGGTGTCACGGCGACCACCTATGAGCCGTCCTCGAGCATTCCGCGTTGGCAGATGGCCCTGTACCTGACGAGGTTCCTGAACGAGGCTGGCTACACGCTGGGCTCGGGTGCCGATCAGGGCTTCACCGACATCAGTGGATACGCGGCCGACATCCAGACAGCGATCAACCAGCTCAAGCAGTCTGGCGTTACCACAGGTACGACCGCCACGACCTACTCGCCTGACGACAACGTCACGCGCGAGCAGATGGCAATGTTCATTGAGCGTGCGCTTGGCAAGATCACTGCTGGTCCTGGCGGCCAGAGCGACGGTGGCACCGTTGTCAACGGTTCGTCGTCGACGGCGTACACCTACACGGACATCGACACCTCGGTGACCTTCGAGGGTCACAACGCGATCGTCGAGTTGCTGCATCTGGGTGTCACTGGTGACACGGGTGCGGTGGGTGAGACCTACCGGCCGTCGGAGAACATAACGCGTGCGGAAATGGCGACGTTCCTTACGAACGCCGCCGCCCATACGAATCTGCGTCCGGCGGGTGTGACCATCCAGTCAAGCGCCACGACCGGATTCGGTGCGATCGACAACGCCCTGCACATCTCGCATCGCGATGCCAACTTCGACGCTGTCCCGGGCACGCTGATTGATGTGTTCTCGGACCTGACAGCAGCTGAAACCGATCCGTTCTCATCGACTGGCGCCTGCAACACGGCCAACACCGATGTTGAGGGTGGAGTGACTGAGTGTGCGATCAACGTTGGCGATGCCAGCACAGACGCGAGCGGTAATGCGGACATGCTCGCAGCTGCAGTGACAGATACCGCTGCTGCAACCACCAGGACCTATTGGGCCTGGACCGGTGCTGTGGGTGCGACCTACAACAACAGCACCGCTCCCGGCAGCAGCGTCGCAGTCACGTCGAGCGCGGCGGCAACCGTCACCACGGTCAGCAACACGATCTCGACGAACAACTCGAACGACAGCGATGACGGCGGCGAACTGGTCAGTTTCGGCCAGACTGTCACGTTCACGGGTCAGTTGCAGACGGCCACCGGCGGCACCAACGTCGCCATGGCAGGATCGGCCACAACCGTCACCGACCAGACCATCCAGGGCGCGGACGATGGCGCAGGCCTCGATGGCGACGGTGTTGCTGGTGACGACGTGATCGTGTCGACCACGACCACGTCCCTGACCACTGACGCGAACGGTTCCTGGACGTATTCGGTCACCCAGGCTGATCCGTCGGCACTGACGGCGAACAACCTGATCCAGACGAGCCTCACCTTTGCTACGGCGATCGGTGCAAACACAAACGTCCTCATCACGTGGAACGACAACCCGTCGGTTGCGTCGAAGGTGACGGTTGTGAACAACTCCGACTACGGGGTTGGGGCAGCCACGGGTGTGTCTCGGACTGCGACGGCTACTGTCTACGACCAGTACGGCGTGGGCATGTCGGGCCAGTCGGTCGGATTCGATACCTCACGGTCGCCGACCGCAACAGCGTCGTTCGCTGCTGCTACAAGGACGACCAACTCCTCGGGTGTGGCGACGCTGGGGTTCACCGATGTCCAGACCACATCAACTGGCGAATCGGTCCACGCCTACGCGGGTGCCCTGGTAGCGACACCGGATGTCTTCTACCGGATCTCCGGAGCCGGAGCTGACGCATCGTCGGTAGACACGGGGACTTCGGGTGTGAGCGACCAGGCTGGGGATGTCCTCCTGAGCGTTGTTGTCAATGACGCCGCCAACGACACCCTGGTAGTCAGGAATGACAGCAATGGTGCGGCTGTGACCTTCGCAAGCTACGCCTACAGGTCAACCGACCAGTTCACGAAGTTCACGGCTCCGTCCACGAACGTTGCGACGACGATGGCGGACTTTGAGACCCAGATGGCAGCCAACATGCTGTTGGGTGGCGCAGCGACAGCAGTCGTTCTGATCGATGTGACCACTTTGAGCACTGGGATCCAGCGTTGGACGATCATGGACTAGCTCCAGACAGATTGGCCTGACTGAAGGTCGATCAGCGGTACGGGTGCCCCCGACCAAGTGGTCGGGGGCACCCGCCGTTTAGATCGCCTTTCGCGACCAATGCCGGTGTCTGGACCGGCCGTCGCGTAGCATCTGTGTCAGTACCTAGTGGCTCTTCTGGCCCACCCACCGCAACTCGGTTTCTGGAGTGACATGAGACTCAGTTACATGCGTCGCAGCGCGCTGGTCGTTTCACTAATCGCCGCCCTGCTCCCAGTCGGGCCTGTCTGGGGGGCTCTCCCAACCGCTCCGACGGGACTGGTGGCCACGGCTGCCAACGCACAGGTGGGCCTGTCCTGGTCCGCTCCCGGCTCCAACGGTGGTGAGACGATCACCGACTACATAGTGGAGTACTCACCGGATTCCGGAGTTACCTACCACCGGTTCTTTGACGGAGTAGGAACAGGAACGACGGCAACGGTTACCGGGCTGACCAACGGAACCTCCTACCTGTTCAGGGTGAGTGCAGTCGTGAACATCTCGGGCCAGGGGCCAGTATCAGCGACGGCTACGGCCACCCCGTTCGTGGTTCACACGGCCAACGATCCTCCAACATTCTCAGCCTGCCCCCCAGGCATTGCGCCGGCTGCAGGATTCACCGATACCACTTCCGCCGACGTGGACTGCGTCAAGTACTACGGCATTACGAAGGGCACTACCGCCACCACCTACTCGCCATATGATCCGGTAACCCGTTGGCAGATGGCGCTCTTCCTGACCCGCATGGCAGGCCCTGCTGGTGTAACTCTGGGTTCCGGGGTCGATCAGGGGTTCACCGACATCCTCGGCAAGTCGGTAGAGATCCAGACTGCGATCAACCAGATCAAGCAGTTGGGGATCACGGTCGGCAAGACCGCCACCACGTTTGCTCCCGATGACAACGTGACTCGAGAGGAGATGGCTCTGTTCATCTCCAGATTCCTCACCAACGCGACGGTCGGACCCGGCGGAAACACGGAACTGGGCAGCGGCTCAAGTCCATACCTGGTGATCAAGTCGAACGACACCGACCACAACTTCACCGACCTGAGCTCTCTCAACCTGTGGGAGTCACAGACCTCGGTCATCAACCTCTTCAATCTGGGTGTCACAGATGTCCAGGCAGCCACGACCTATGAGCCGGCTGTGCCGATGAACCGCAAGGCAATGGCCACGTTTGTAACCAATGCCTTGGCCCATACGAATGCCCGACCAGCAGGCCTCAGCCTCCAGGCCAGTACCTACCGAGTCCAGGGAACCCCACAGGTCTCGTTCTCGGTTACCCACCGGACGGCTGAGTTCGCTCCCGTCCAGGGAACCCGGGTGGACACGTTCAAGTTCACCCATACGGTGCTGGCCACTCCGGTCAGGTTCACCGCCACCGGTGCATGTTCGGGAACTCTCGTGACCATTGTCGGAAACACAAGGTGCACAATCGACTCGTCCGATCCGGCGACGGACGCAAGCGGCAACCTGGGAGTGTTTGATGAGGTCATGCCGCCAGCGGTCAAACAGGACCTGTGGGCGTGGTCGTCATCCCTGGGAACCGCCTACGACAATGACCTGCACGCATCAAATGCCAGCAAGATCACGGTTGAGACCTACCCGTAGGCCCTGGGATGCCTCGATTCGGGTCAGCCAGTGCTGTCCAGCCGTTCTAGGAAGGTGAACATCTCTGCCCTTGTCACCAGACCCTCGGGGCAGTATGCGGTGGTGGTGCAGCCGGTGGTCGTGCCAGAGGCCAGCAGCCAGTCGGCTGCGTCGCCGTAGAAGGAGTCTGCCGGCACATCGCTGAAGCCTGCCGGGGCTGAACCCTCGGGCCTTCCCTCCAGGCGCCACAGGAACGCTGCCATTTCAGCCCTCGTCACCGTGCCGTCGGGACAGTACGTGGTGGTGCTGCATCCCAGGGTGATCTCCTGCTCGGCCAGCCAGTCGACGGCCGTTGCATACGTGGCGTCTGCCGCTACGTCCTCGAACGCGGCAGCCGTGGATGGTGCCGGCTCACCCTTTGAACGCCACATGAACTGCGCCATCTCGTCGCGTGTCACCGGCAGCTCCGGGCAGGCAGAGCCTGCTGGTGCACCGTCTGTCGGGCAACCGGGGGTGATGGCCGTCGTGAATGCCCAGTCGATAGAAGTCTCGGCCCAGTGGCCCCGGATGGCCGCGATCTGGCTGGGCAGGGTGCCCAGGGCGACAACGCCCCAACCCTGCCGGTGGTCCGGTGATTCGGCCTGGCTGCCCCTGTTCTTCAGCCGCTGTTTCACCTGGGCGGGCGTCAGGTCCGGCATGGCGCCGACCATGAGGGCGGCCATGCCGGCCACGTGGGGCGCCGCATAGGAGGTTCCGGTGTTCGACACTCCTGCCCACTGGCTTGTGGTGATCTGGTCGGGTGCCACCACGTCGGGCTTCAGCACCCCCAACATGTTGGGACCCCAGCCGCTGTAGGGCTGCAGTTCCAGGGTGTCCCACGCCACCGCTCCCACGGTGACCGCATCGGTCATGTTGGCCGGCACGCCGACGCTGGCCGCCGGGTTCGAGAACTGTAGGTAGCCGCTGCCCCAGATGCGGGTGTCGTAGATGGTCTCGGGGCCCTCGAAGTGGCGGATCGAGTAGCCGTAGCGGTGGCTGGTTGCATTTCCATCCGTGAGCGTCATGGCCTCGATGGCCGGTTGGCCTTCGCCCTGGGGTCCCTCTGAGCAGTCCACCCGCGTGGGCTGGCCGTCGGTCAGCACCTCCATGTCGAACACGCACAGGTCCAGGTCGGCTGCCTGGTCGTCCCAGGTCAGCAGCAGGTCTGCCGATGCGCCGGCCGCCATCCGGAACTCGTTGAACTCAGTCGACGGGCTGTTCAACTCCACCCACATGTCGCCGTCCACGTCCACCGTCGTGCCCACGTGATGCCGCTTGGCCGAGTTGCCCGCCGCCACCACCCAGGTAATGCCGCCGTCTATGCCCCGCTGGATGTGCTCGGCGCTCCAGTGGGTGCCGTCCAGGGGCCCGTCGGTCCACTCCAGCGACATCGACACGATGTCCACGTCGTTGTCGAGCAGCCATGTGACCATGTCGTCCATGCGGTCGTCATCAAAGGTGACGAGCACCAGGGCGGCGCCGGGCGCCACGTCGTGCACGATCTCGGCCATCTGGGTGCCGTGGTCGGTGCCCTTGTCCAGCTCGCCGGCCTCGTTGAAGCCGACCGCCTCCACGTCCGGCGGCAGTTCGTCTGCCGGCAGGTCCTGCCAGCCGTCGAAGCCCAGATCGATGACGGCCACACTGGTGCCCTCGCCGGTGTGGCCCGCAGCGTGCCACTCGGGGGCGCCGATGGCTGCCAGGCCCTCCGAGGTCACCGCCAGGGTGCGGCGGGTGGCGGTGACCTGGGCGGCGGGTCTGCCCGCTCTCGGGCCGTCCACCGGTACTTGGGCCGTTGTGACCCTCGTGGGGGCCTCCTGTAGCCCGCTGGGGGCTGCTCCGTGGGTTGTGGCCGTGGCTGCAGCCAGGAGCGCCAGGAGGGCCGCACAGGCGGCCCTCAGCGCCAGCGGAGGGGGGTTGGGGGGCCGCACCCGGGCGACCGTACCGGCCACATGCCTCCGCCGCGCGGCGGGCCGTAGACTTCGGTGGCGCAGACATAGCAGTGGGAGCAGGTGCCATCGCCCTTTTAGCAGTCGACCCGAACGCAGGAGCGGCCCCCCGGTCCGGGCCGGCCGGGCCGCGTGTGGCCGTGCTCGTGCCCTGTCGCGACGAGGAGGCCACCGTTGCCGACGTGGTGGCGGGCTTCTCAGCTGCACTCCCCGGCTGCGGGGTGTACGTCTACGACAACGGCTCGTCCGACGCCACCGCTGTCAGGGCGGTCAAGGCGGGGGCGGTTGTGCGCTCCGAGGCCGTGCCAGGTAAGGGCGGCGTGGTGCGGCGCATGTTCGCCGAGGTCGACGCCGAGGTGTACGTAATGGCCGACGGCGACGGTACCTACGACCCGGCCCAAGCCACTGCGCTCGTGGAGCGCCTCGTCTCTGAGCGGCTGGACATGGTGGTGGGGGTCCGGGCCGGCGTGCGCTCAGATGCCGGCCGGGCAGGCCACGCCCTGGGCAACCGCCTGTTCAACCGCCTCTACCGGGCGCTGTTCGGCATCGGCTTCACCGACATCCTCTCGGGCTACCGTGCGTTCTCGCGCAGGTTCGTGAAGAGCTTCCCGGCCGTGTCGCCGGGCTTTGAGATCGAGACCGAGATGTCGGTGCACGCCTCCCAGCTGCGCCTGCCCGTGGCCGAGGTGGAGGTCTCCTACGGGCGGCGCTCCGACGGCTCGGCCTCCAAACTGCGCACGGTGGCCGATGGCACCAACATCCTGCGGGCCATGTTCGTGCTCCTGAAGGAGAACCGGCCCCTGGCCTTCTTCGGGTGGATCGCCGCCGTGTTCTTCGCGGTTGCGCTGGGCCTGGGGGTGCCCCTGGCGGTCACCTTCGCCCAGACCGGGCTCGTGCCAAGGCTGCCCACGGCCGTGCTGGCCACGGGCCTGGTCGTGGTGGGGCTGCTATCGGCGGCCGCCGGGCTGACCCTGGACTCCATCGCCAAGGGCCGCCTCGAGGCCAAGCGCCTCGCCTACCTGCAGAACCCCTAGGGGTAACCGGGCTGCACCTACGATGCGAACCATGCGCCCGTGGTCGAGACGCCTCGCTGCGATCAGTGTGGCGGCGGCGGTCCTGCTACCGGGACCGGCCTCGGGGGCGTCACCCGACTTCACGTTCTCCGGAAGTGGCTGGGGGCACGGAGTCGGGCTCAGCCAGTACGGCGCCAAGGCCATGGGAGCCGACGGCGCCGACTACAAGGAGATCCTCGCCAGGTACTTCACCGGCGTCAGCCTCGGCCCTCCCTCCACGGTCGCCACCGGGACCTTCCTGTCAACCGACCCGGATCCGCTGTGGGTGGGCCTCCTGCAGGGCAGTGCAGTTGTCTCGTTCAGTGTCCAGTCGGGTACGGCCCGCCTCTGCTTCGACGGCGCGGGAAGCTGTCCTGTAAGTGCAGAGATCGGAGAGACTTGGAGGTACGGTCCAGATGGAAGCGGCGGCTGCTCCTTCATGCGTCGTACAGCCTTTGGGGGATGGCCAGTCGTGGCTTCGTCATCGTCGTGCGCGGCTTCAGTCGAACCGGTCGGGCAGGGAGCGCTGGTCTCCGTACCGTTCAAGGCCAGGTCGTACGGGAGCGGGATTCTCAGGTTTCGTGAGGTTCCCACCGGGGGGGCGGTGCACACTGTGCTCGAGATCGGAGTCGATGACTACGTCCGGGGCTTGGCATCCGTACCGGAGTCGTGGCCGGCTGCGACCCTCAAGGCTCAGGCGGTCGTCTCACGCTCGTTCGCACTCTGGCACGCCCTGGACCGTGGGGCAGAGCCCACCTTCAGCCTCGTTCGTCGCTTGGAGTGCCACTGCAATCTGTACGACGGCACCCCTGACCAGGTGTTCCAGGGTTACACGGGCGAGTTGAGACACCCGAACTGGGTGGCCGCGGTGGACGCCACAGCCCAGCAGGTCATGGGCTGGGGCGGAACCGTGGTGCTGGGCGCGTTCAGCTCCTCATCCGGTGGGTGGACCGAGGCCTGGTCGGATGTGTTCGGGGGGGCAGACCACCCGTACCTGGAATCGGTGGATGACAGCGCCGCCTTCTCCGACGCGGCTTCCAACCCACATGTCACTTGGCGTGCCGGTGTGAGCCAGAGCGGCTTGGCCAGCGCCTTCGGGTATTCCTGGGTGGCCAACGCTGAGGTCGTAGGCCGCAATCCATCGGGTAGCGCCGCGGCAGTAGCCTTGACAGGGATCCGCGCTGGTCGCCCCACAACTGACATCGTTTCTGCTGTTGACCTGCGATCTGCTCTCAGCCTGCGCTCCACCACGTTCGACGTATCAGTGGAACCCAGATTCACCGATGTGCCACGGGGCCACCAGTTCGCCGGCGAGGTCTTGGGTCTCGCGGAACTGGGTATCACGAGTGGTTGCACCCCGATCACCTTCTGTCCGACCGGCCCAGTCACGAGAGGCGAAATGGCGGCATTCCTGGTGCGTGCCCTGAGCTTGGCTCAGGCTGCTGACTCAGATGTCTTCGAGGATGATGACGGGTCCTTCTTTGAGGCCGACATTGAGGCGCTGGTGGCTGCAGGGGTGACCGAGGGCTGTTCGGCCTCACGGTTCTGTCCGGGTCGTGCGGTCACCCGCGGCGAAATGGCGGCCTTTTTGGTTCGTGGATTCGATCTGCCGTCCGCCGACGGCGACTCCTTCACAGACGATGACGGGTCCTTCTTCGAGGCCGACATCGAGGCCCTCGTGGCGTCCGGGGTGACGAGCGGTTGCGCACCCTCGTCCTACTGCCCGTCTGAGGTCGTGACCCGGGAGCAGATGGCAGCGTTCCTGGTGAGGGCGCTGGCGGTCGGGTGAGCGCAGTGGGCGAGGGGTCGGAGGCAACGAGGGGGTGTGGGACAGATGTGGGCAGGGTCCCTGCGGCTCCGGGCGACCGCCTCCTCCTCGGATCCCTGGTTGTAATGGCCGTAGGGACCCCGACAGTGTTTCTGCGGACCTCGTTCTCCACCTTCGACATCCCCCAGCTCACGCTGCTGTGGCTCACCTCGCTAGCGGTTCTAATTGTCGGCGCCTACCGGGTCGCCGTGACTGGAGTGGTCTGGCGCGGGCCACGCAGTCTGGCTGTTGCATCGGGTGCCTTTCTGGCGGCACTGGCCCTTTCAACCGCTCTGTCCGAACAGCCATGGGTGGCATTCACCGGCCTGACCGTCAGGGGGGCCGGGGCGCTTACCTATGCCGCCTGTGTTCTGGTCCTACACGCCGTGTACGGGCTATGTCGCCGCCGGTCGGCCGAGCCGCTCGTCTACGCCCTCGTCGCCGCACACGGCCTGGTAGTGCTCTACGCGCTCATGCAGGCTTACGGGCTGGATCCGTTCACGTGGGGGGTCGAGGGCCAGGGTCCGCTGTGGGGCACCGGTGTGTTTTCGACGCTAGGTAACCCTAACTTCTCGGCGGGATTCTTGGGGCTGACGCTTCCACTGTTGGTCTGGGTGGCGTTTGGGTCTGCGCTGGCGGGACCGGCCAAGGCCGTCGCGGGTGCCGGGGTCGGAGCGTCGGTAGTGGCACTCGCCCACCTTGGAGCCTTCCAGGGCTACATGGCGGCGCTCGTCGCGGGCGCCGTCGCTCTCCACTGGGCTTTCGTGCGTACGCGGCGAGGTCGACTGGCAGCCGTGCTGATCAGCCTGCCAGTGGTTGGAACCGTCGTCGGCGTCCCTCTTGCCCTCGACTCCCCGGGGGCCACATGCTTGATCGGAACAATGGCTGTCGTGGTGTGTTGCGCGGTGGCGGGTGCAGCCTGGGACACCAGGAGTCCCGTCGAGTCACTGGTGACCAAGACCGGGTCCCGACAGCTTCGAAGGAGGGTGGTGGCACTAGCTGTCGGGATGGCCGGCCTGTCCGCTGTCGTGTTCCGTTCTCGGATTCTCGAACAGGTCGAGAGTGGCCTCGACCAGCGCACCGCATTCTGGAAGACCGCGCTTTCCATCTTCAGTTCCAGCCCGGTCTTCGGGACCGGCCTCGAGACTTACCTCAGCCACTTTGCCTCGCACCGGCCCGTTGAGCACGCGGTCAAGTTCGAGCGGGTTATCTCGGACTCCCCGCACAGTGTGCCGCTGGGCATGTTCAGCGGAGGGGGCCTCCTGCTGGGCCTCTCATACGCCTCCCTGGCGCTCGTCGTGGGATACCTCGGTGTACGTGCAGTCGTGGGGTCGGGTGGCCACCGGAGGCTCATGTACGGCGCTGTATTGGCATCCTGGCTCGCCTATCACATTCAGTCGTCGGTCTCGATGGACATGCCGGGTCTCATTTACACGCAGTGGATTCTTGGAGGAATCCTCGTGGCCGGTGGTGCGAGGGAACCTGGCCGGTGGCGGCGACTGCCGTGGGTTTCACGCGATGGAGGCCGGAGGAATGTGACTGTCGGTGTCCAGCGCCGCCTGCTGGCTGGATCTGTCCTGACGCTGCTGTTTTCCGTGCTCGCAGTGCCGCTCACCTCAGCGGTTCGGGCCGACATCATCGTCCATCGGGCGCAGCAGGCGATTAGCCGGGGTGACCTTGCTGCCGGCGCCGAGGAGCTCGTCCGCGCAATCGAGCTGCAGCCCCGAAACGGCTTCTACTCCGAAGGGTTGGCCCTCGTCTATGCCGGGAGTGGTCTGCCAGACTTGGCGTTCCTGGAAAGCAACAGGGCTGCCGGCCTGCAGCCGGGCAATCCTTATGCGGCGCTAGCAGCCGCCGAGGCGGCGATCAAGGTCAACAGGCTTGATGTGGCCCACCAGTGGTACCAGTGGGCGGCGATCTATGAGCCCAATGGCGCTGAGGTGTTGTCAGAGGCTGCCCGATTTCTCGCCGCGACCGGTCAGCCCAACCTGGCATACGAACTACTCGACCACTTCGAGGAACTCAGGTCGCCGAACAGGCTTGCGTGGGTCACGGCCAAGGAGGCCTACCTAGACCTCGGTGACAGGGTGCGGGCAGGTCATGCAGGGCTTTGTGCGACCGTGGGCCAGGAGGGCTGCTGAGGGGTCGGCGGGCCAAGAGTCAGTCACCCGGCCTCCCCACCACTCGGTGGCGGAGGCCTGCCTCCCGGACACTGTTGGTGTCGAGGAGGCTGCGCAGGTCCACGATGAGATCTCCCCGCATGGTGCTTGCCACAGCGGCCATGTCCACGTCGGCGAACTCTGGCCACTCGGTGGCAACGACCAGAACGTCAGCGTCATGTGCAGCGGAAAGGGCCGAGTTGCAGGGCTTGATCGGGTCCGAGGCCGTGGCCTCCGGGTCGTATGCACGCACCAACACACCGCGGCCGGCAAGCAGTCTTCCGATGCGGAGTGCAGGGCTCTCTCTCGTGTCGTCGGTTCCCGCCTTGAAGGCGAGCCCCCAGAGTGCGACAACTGGTTCGACGATGCCGTCGACTGCCTCCATCACCTGATCGGCCATTCGTTCCTGGCGGGCGGCATTCATTTCGACCGCCGCCGCGAGAATCGGGAAGTCAAGGCCGTGGCGACCAGCCAGGTCGAGTAGCGCACGGGCGTCCTTGGGGAAGCACGAACCGCCGAAGCCAGGGCCCGGCTGAAGGAAGTGCGGTCCGATCCGGTGGTCACGGCCGAGGCTGGTGGTAACGGCACCGATGTCGGTTCCGAGGGCTTCGCAGAGATCAGCGAACGAGTTGGCCATCATAACCCGGGTGGCGAGGTAGGCGTTGGTTGCGTACTTGACGAGTTCCGCGGAAACCGGGTCGGTAGTCGTCAGCTGGCAGCCGAGGTCAAACAGTTCGGCTACCCGTGCCACGGCGTCAGGGTCGTCACCTCCGAGAACGATTTGGTCGGGGTGGAGGAAGTCGGCAAGGGCCGTGCCCTCACGCAGGAACTCAGGGTTGGAGACCACTGCTGCGGGACAACCCACCGCACGTAGGCTGACCGTTACCTCGCGATTGGTCCCAACCGGGACTGTGGACTTGAGGACCAGCACCCGGTCGCCGAGGTGAGGTGCGAGTTCGTTGACCGCTGAGCGGAGCACGGAAAGGTCCGCGGAGCCGTCTGCCGCCGACGGTGTTGGAACGCAGAGGAAGACGAACTCAGCCGGTTCGACGGCCTCGAGGTTGTCGACTGTGAAGGTCAACCGTCCGGCCGAGACCCCAGCGCCGATCAGGTCGGCAAGACCCTCCTCGAAGAGTGGGCAGCGGCCCTCACTGAGTGCCGTGACCCGCTCCTCGTCGCGCTCCCCTACGGACACAGTGTGGCCCAGGTGGAACGCGCCTGCGGCGAGCGTCAGACCCACATATCCGGCACCGACAACCGCGATGTCAGCCACGGCTGCGATCCGTCTGAACCGTCAAGGCCCTGCTCCAGGTCGTTCCTGGCACGCATAGAGTCGTTGGCATCGGGTCATTCTGCCCAACGATCAACGGATTCGGGCACCGGCAGCTGCGTTGGACCAACCCAAGAGCGACCGGATTAGGGTTGTCGGGTGCCACAGCCGGAGAACCTCGACAGGCGCGTCGTCGAAGGCTTCGGCGACGAATGGCACCGGTTCAGCAACGAATGCCTGGATGTCTCCGAACTGGAGGACATGTTCGACCACTACACCTCGGTGTTCCCGTGGGACGACCTTCCCGAGGATGCTGTCGGGTTCGATGCTGGCTGCGGGTCGGGTCGCTGGGCCCGCTTCTTCGCGCCGAGGGTCGGCCTTCTCCACTGCGTTGACGCCAGCGCGACCGCACTGGGTGTTGCCAGGTCGGCGCTCGCGGACCGTGCCAACGTGGTGTTCCACAATGAGGATGTCACCTCGATGGGGCTCGCGGACTCCAGTTGCGACTTTGGGTATGCACTTGGCGTCCTCCACCACATCCCGGACACGGAACTGGCCACGGCCAGTTGCGTCTCGAAGTTGAAGCCCGGTGCGCCGTTCCTCGTCTACCTCTATCACGACCTCGCCGAAGCGGGCTGGGTGCAGCGCCGCATTCTCGAGATGGTAACCGTCGTCCGCTTGGCTGTATCGCGAATGCCCTTGATGCTCAGGTCTGTAGTGGCCGACAGCCTTGCAGTAGTCGTCTACTGGCCTCTGGCGCGGCTTGCCCGGCTGGTCGAGCGTGCTGGTCGCGATCCCACTGGTGTCCCCCTCTTCCAGTATCGAAACCGCTCGTTCTACGTGATGCGTAATGATGCCCTCGACCGCTTCGGCACGAGGCTGGAGAAGAGGTACAGCAGGGAGCAGGTGCGCGACCTCCTCGAGGCTGCGGGACTCAGGAACGTGACCTTCTCGGATGGACCACCCTGGTGGGTGGCTGTCGGATGGCGGGAGCACGACCAGACGTGAGCGGCGTGACCTCTGGCGGGCCCCTGGTGTCGGTGGTTGTCCCGATGTTCCAGGCTGAGACGTGGATCGGGGACACCCTGACCTCGGTGGCGGCCCAATCCTACGGCGCTGTCGAGACGGTCGTCGTCGATGACGGCTCGTCTGACGGCGGTGCGGAGATCGTCTCCGCCTTCGCCAGGTCAGCCGAGAGGCCTGTCCGGCTCGTTCGAACGGCCAACAACGGTGTTGCCGCGGCCCGAAACCTGGGAATCGCCGAGTCCGGAGGCGAGTTCGTGGCCTTCCTGGATGCCGACGACCTTTGGCACCCGGCCAAGCTGGAACGCCAGGTTGCGGTGCTCGGTGAGTCGGGAGCGCCAATGTGTACCTCCGGGTATGCGTTCTTCGATGACCGGACGAGGCGTTTAGTTGGGGTCGTCCGAGTCGGCGACGGATCGGCGGCCCTGCGGGGTTGGCTGGCGCTTGAGGGCAACGGCCTGGCACTTGCCTCGACCTCCCTCATCAGACGGCGGACCCTGGACGACCTTCTGAGGTTCGATCCGGCGTTCTCCGTCTCAGCTGATCTCGACTTCGCCCTCCGGGTTGCTGAGATGGGCCACATCGACGCGGTCTCCGAGGTCCTGGTCGGCTACCGGGTGCATCCCGGACAGATGCATCACCAGATCAGTGGCCTGGCAGGCGACATGTCCGCGCTCTACGACCGCGTTTTCGCGGATGGCAGCGAACCGTCATTCGAACGCCGCTGCCGTGCGAACCTGGCCGTCCACATCGGCCTCTCCTATCTGGTCAGAGGCCGGGTGGGCGCTGGCCTTGGGAGCCTCGCGCGGGGGGTTCGCCTGGATCCGCGGCGGGCCGTGACGCTTCCGTTGCGGGCGTTCGTCCGCCGCTCGGGGCGGCGACTCCGCGCCGTGTCCGCGGGGGAGCAGTCGTGGTGAGCACCGCTGGCCGGGTAGGCACGTGGTTGGCGGGGTGGTCCGGGCGCGTCCGGGGTGAGGCCCTCGTCGTTCTGTTGTCGCGGCTGGTCGCCGTTGGAGCGGGAACTGTGTTCGTCCTGTTGACGGCGCGCCACCTTGGCCCCAGTGGGCGCGGTGAAATTGCCGTCGCCTTCACCCTCGCCTGGGCCACAACGAGCGTGGCCGACCTCGGCACATCCACCAGCGGCCGGATCGGTCTCTTGGCTCCAGGCAGCGGTGTCACCCCACATGACATGGTGTCACTCACCGCAGTCCTGCTTCCGCTCCAGGCGCTGTTTTCGGCTGTCGTCGTTGGAGTTCTCTCCCTGACTTCACTCCACCTAGGTGCAGGCTTCGGGGTGGCGGTGGTGGCATTGAGCATCGCGACCATGATGTTCAACTCGGCGGTCAGCCTCGTGTACGGGCTTCGCCGCTACGGAGACGTGCTGTCGGCAGAGGTGGCCCTGGCGGTGTTCCAGGTAGCCGCACTTGTAGGGCTCTTGCGGATCGGCCGGCTCACCACAGAGACTGCCGTGGCTGCGATGACCGTCGGGCCGGCGCTTGGCGCCATTTGGCTAGTGGTGGTGTCGGGATCGCACCGCCGCATGGAGTCCGCCCGGAGCGGGTCGGCATGGAGGAGGCTGGTCCTGGACGGGCTGTCCCCGATGGCGGGGAGCGTCTCGCTGTTCCTTGCGCTTCGCCTGGACCGGCTTGTCCTGGCAGTCGTCGTCGGAACCCATTCCCTCGGGCTGTTCACAGTTGCACTCGCGGTTCCCGAGACGCTGCGGGTCCTTCCCAAGGCGGTGGGCCAGATCGTTGCAGATCGGGGTCGTAGCGGAATCGACTCGGTCGCGACAGCAAAGCGTCACACCAGGGTGTTCGTCGCAGGCCACTTCGTCGTCCTGGCTATCGCTGCCGTGGTCGGGTGGACCCTCCTTCCGGTGGTGTTCGGTGAGGGGTTCACCGACGCCCGTGACGTCCTGCTGGTCGTGACCGCGGCAGAGGCTGTCCTCTCGATCCATTACATGCACCAGGCGCTGCTGGTGGGTTTCGGTCGCCCGAAGGGAATTGGCATCCCTCAGGTTGTCGGAGCAGCCGTGATGGTCCTGCTTGTCCTGGTGCTGGTGCCGGCATGGGGGATCCAGGGAGCCGCCTGGGCGTGCCTGTTCGGCTACGCGGCATTGGCCGCCACGTCGACCACCTGGACCAACAGTGAACTCAGGAGGATCAAGACGTGACCCTGGAGCAGTGGTCGATCGGCTATGTGCCGCACGGCCCCGACTTGGATCGCCCCTTCGATAGACGTCGCTTCCCAAGGTATGCGGCGATGCGCGGAGTCGGGTTCGATGTCGTCTCATCCTGGGGTGACCATGAAGTCATCGTCCTGTCACCCAGTGCAGATGTGACGAAATGGGTCGATGCTCCAGGTGAGCACAGGATCGTTGTCGACATGCCGGATGCGTTTCTAGAGGAGAGTCCCGGTCTGCGCAGGTCGCTGCGGGGAATGACCAAGTGGGTCGGAGGTGAGTCCCAAAGGCCCGTACTGGACTACCACAGGGCGGTTGTTCGACTGCTTGAGCGCGCCGATGCCGTCGTCTGCAGCACCGACGATCAGGCCGCGAGGATCGCCTGCCATCTGCAGAACGTGCACCCGGTCCTCGACCTGCACGGGGAGTTCGAGGTATTGGAGCCGAGAGTCTTGGACCGGGGTCGACTTGAGATCGTCTGGGAGGGGCTCACCGCCACGCTTCCGGCGATCGAGCAGGTGCTTCCAGCCCTACGGGCCCTTGCGGGCCAAGGGGCACTCAGGCTCCACCTAGTCACCGACCTCATGGCGCACCGCTACATGAACCGGTTCCTCGCTAGGCGCACGGAGGACCTGGTCGCCGACTGGGGTATCGACGTCAGGTTGCACCAGTGGAGCATTGAGGAGTTGACAGCGGTGGCCACCCGGTCAGATATAGCGATTGTCCCTGTCGACTTGGGGAACCCGATGGCTGTGGGTAAGCCGGAAAACAGGATGAGGATCTTCTGGCGCTTGGGGCTCCCAGTGGTGGCGTCGGCCAGTCCGTCGAACGTTAGGGCAGCGCTCCTCGCCGGTGTGGGAGATAGTGTGGTTTGCTCCACGGTGGAGGAATGGGAGAGGGCGCTCGCGGACCTGCGGACAGATCCTGGACTCAGGCTTGCCGTGGCGAGGGCAGGTCAGGAAGTTGCCCTAACCGTGTACTCCGAGGAGTCCCTGGCTGGACGCTGGGACGGGGTTTTCGGGTCGCTGTGATGGGCCGTACCTCCGCCGACGCGACCTCGGTCACCTACCTGTCCGTGGATCCGCTTTCGAGCACCGTCGGCTCATCCCAGGTACTCGCGTATGTGGAGCGGCTGGCCGGAAGGGGGGCGGTGGTCGACCTCGTCACCTTCGAGCACGATGTTGATCCGGCTTTGGCCGAGCGCCTAGCCAGGTCTGGGGTGGGTTGGCGACCAAAGCGGTTTGGTGCAAGTGGTCCCGTCGGCGGACTCGGCCGGGTCGTGCGGGCAGCGCGGGCTGTGCGTGGCGCGGCCGTCGTCCACGCGAGGAGCGATATGGCGGCTGCCGCGGCGATGCTCGCGGGAGTGGAGCGGTGGCTCTGGGATGTGAGGTCGTTCTGGGCGGACCAGAAGGTTGCGACTGGTGTGATGAGGGAGGGTTCGCCCCAGGCGCGGGTGATGCGGTGGGTCGAGGGTAGGGCCGCCGTGCGGTCGAGTGCTGTGGTGGCCCTTACGGCCTCAGCAGTGGCCGAACTCGACCGGCGGTATGGTGCCGTTGTGTCACCCAAGGCACGGGTGGTAACCACCTGTGCTGACCTCGACAAGTTCAGGTTCACGGAGCCGCGGACCGGGGTACTCCGCGTCCTCCTGGCCGGGACCCTCAACCGGTACTACGACGTCGACTCCATGCTCGACCTGATAGCCGAGTTGAGGAGCCGTGGACCGGTTGAGTTCATCGTTGCCTCGCCTGAACCGACAGACTGGGAGGACGAGTTGGCGACCGCGGGCGCTGTTCGCGTGTCGGCTGCTGGAACCGACATGGTCGACCTCATTGCGTCCTGTCATGTCGGGTTGAGCGTCTGCCGCGACGATGCGGGTCCAAGCCTCCTAGCTGCCATGCCGACCAAGATCGGGGAGTTCCTTGCCTGTGGGAGGCCGGTGGTGGTCAATCCCGGTCTCGTCGACGCGGCTGGCTTGGCAGAGGGCCACGGGTGCGGGGTCGTGTTCGGTTCGGCATCACACGTAGGTGTCGCGGGCGCCGCAGACAGGCTTGAGGTCCTTCTCACCGACCTGGGCACGCCGGCGCGCTGCAGGTTGCTGGCGGAGTCCTGCTTCAACTTGGACTCCGCTGTCGAGGTCCTCGTTGAGGTATACGCGGCGCTGGCCGCCTGAGTGGGGGCCTCCTTCGAGACGACAGGCCGATCGGGTACCGTTGGAACCCGTATGGAGTGCGAGAGGTGAAGGCTGTGATCCTGGCGGGAGGAATGGGCACCCGACTAGCGGAGGAGACCCAGGTCCGGCCCAAACCGATGGTCGAGGTGGGCGGCCACCCGATCCTCTGGCACATACTGAAGTCATACTCTGCCCATGGCGTCAATGACTTCGTGATTTGCTGCGGCTACCGGGGCTACATGGTCAAGGAGTACTTCGCAAACTACTTCCTGCACATGTCAGACGTCACCTTCGACATGACCGACAACGAGATGGTCGTCCACGAACGACACGCCGAACCGTGGAAGGTGACCCTCGTGGATACCGGCGTCGACACACAGACGGGTGGCCGTCTGAGACGGGTGGCCGACTACCTCGACGATGGCACGTTCTGTTGTACCTATGGCGACGGGGTCGCAGATGTCAATGTCACTGCGAGCATCGCGTTCCACAAGTCCCACGGCCGCCTGGCGACTGTGACTGCCGTCCAACCACCAGGGAGGTTCGGGGCCCTCGTGCTCGACAATGATGTTGTCACGGGCTTCGCTGAGAAGCCCCGAGGAGACGGTGGTCTGATCAATGGAGGGTTCTTTGTGCTGGAGCCGGACTGCCTCAGCCTCGTTGATGGCGATGCGACCAAGTGGGAGGAGGAGCCCCTCTGCCACCTCGCCGAGAGCGACCAGTTGAGGGCGTACCACCACGACGGCTTCTGGCAGCCTATGGACACCCTTCGGGACCGGACCCACCTCGAGGACCTCTGGGCGTCCGGAAGCCCGCCGTGGCGAGTGTGGTGAGGACGAAGCGCCTTCGCGACCTGGGTGCCTGGATTCTCGGCCGTCCGGTTCTGACCGTCTTTTCGGTAGCACTGGCAGTCCGGGTTGCCATTGCTGTCTCGTCCAGCGCTCTGAACGAGGGGGTGCTGATCCCTGATGAGGCGTCCTACCTCCGTGTCGCCGACCTCAAGTCGACTGGAGACCTGGGCCTTCCGGCGACCCCAAGATGTCTAAGTCTCGCGGTTGCTGAAGGAACGCGCTTCTACTGCGACTACTGGAAGGGCTTGTTCGCCTCGACCCGGACGTTCAGTTGGCCTTTGACGGCCTTGTTCTGGGTATTCGGCCCTCACCGAGTCCTCGGACAGCTCCTGGCAGCGCTGATGGGGGCATTGGCGGCCGCTCTGACGGGTCGTCTCGCATCGGAATTCGTCCGCCAGCCGTTCGGGTTCCTCGCCGGCCTGTCGGTCGCACTGCTTCCCTCGCAGGTCTTGTTCTCGTCGGTGGCACTACGGGAGTCGATGATCTGGCTGCTGTTGACCGGACTCGGCCTGCTGGTGGCATTGTCTTCAAGACAGGCAAGGTGGGGTGGCCTGACCATCTCGGCCCTGGGTATCGGGGCGTTGTTTGTTCTCCTCTGGTGGCTGCGGTCCCAGACGGCGCTGCTGGCACTCTGGTGTGCCGTTCCGGCATTCGTAGCGATTGGCAGGGGACGGAAGGCGAGAATCCTGCTGGCGGCCGGTGTGGTTGTCGTCGTTCCGGTGCTGGTCGGCGCCGGTCCAGCCGGCTCTCGTTTCGTAAGTGGGTCGCTCGACCGTCTGGCGTACTCGAGGAATGTGATGTCAATGGGAGCCGACACCGCCTTCAGCTACACGGCCTGGTCTGACGCGTCGTCTGTGGTGCCGTCGTCGTCTGTGGTGCCGTCGTCGT
>CAYFOV010000017.1:0-7614 GCA_964344855.1 uncultured Candidatus Nemicrothrix sp. | reverse complement strand
GCCTGGTCTGACGCGTCGTCTGTGGTGCCGTCGTCGTCTGTGGTGCCGTCGTCGTTTGTGGTGTCCGAATCGACATGGGAGCCAGAGGTCCGGGCAGGCGCACTCGCAATCATCGAACGCGACGTTGGGGACGAGGAGTTCTCGGACACGATCCGAATTCTTCCATCGGGCCTCTACAACACCATGTTGAGGCCGGTGTTTTGGTCGTTTTCGGGTCTTCGTGCCGCCAGCCGGAGCCATGCGCTAGCCGGACTGGAGGCCCCCGTCTGGTTCCTCGGCTACCTGCTCGCTGGAATCGGTGTATTGTTGCATCGTCATCAGTTCTCGCTAGTTGTCTTCCCGGGCCTATTCCTCTTGGCCGTCGCGTTCAGCGGCGCCCTGACACACGGGAACCTCGGCACATCGTTCAGGCACCGTGGTCAGGTCATGTTCGCACTGGCCGTACTGGCTTCGGCGGGACTCCAGGCAGTCGTTGACGGTAGGAGGGTGGAGTCTGACGGGGAAGGACCGGAGGGTGATGGCCGGTAGCGATGCGGGAGGGCCCTACCCTGACGCCTTTACCCTCGAGAACCCGCCGTCTCGCGACGCCAGAGGCGAGTTCGGGAGGCTTTTCGATGCCGGATGGGAGTGTGGATCGCTCGATGGCCTGGTAGTGGCCCAGGTGAACCACTCGGTGACCGTGGGCCGTGGATCCATTCGTGGCCTCCACTACCAGTTGGATCCCTTCTGCGAAACCAAGCTCATCACCTGTATTCGGGGCAGGGTCTTCGATGTTGTGGTTGACGTCAGGAGGGGTTCGCCCGCTCTTCTTTCCTGGCGTTCGGAGGTTCTCGATGCCGCCAACCGGCGCACGCTCGTCGTGCCGGACGGCTTCGCACACGGGTTCCAGGTTCTTGATGACGAATGCGAACTCGTCTACGTCCACAGCCAGCCCTACCGTCCTGATGCTGAAGCCGGTCTGCACCCACTCGATCCGCGTCTCGACATCCCTTGGCCCGAGGCTGTCGGGCATATGTCCGCGCAGGACGAGGCACGCCCCTTCGTTGGTGACGACTGGAGGGGAATTGAGCCGTGACCTGCCGGAACTGCGGAGCTGTTCTGTCACAGACTGTGTTGGATCTGGGAGTGACACCGAACGCCAACACCTTCCTGGCCGTTGAGGAACTTGATGGGCCTGAGCGGCGTTTCCCGCTTCGGGTCATGGTCTGTGAGAAGTGCTGGCTGGTTCAGACAGCGGATGTACTTGCACCCAACGAGCTATTTGGTCCTGACTACTCATACTTCAGCGGCTACTCGAGTTCCTGGGTGGAGCACTGTCGGACATACGCCGAGCGAATGATCCATCGTTTGGCACTGAACGGCGAGAGTTCGGTGGTCGAGGTGGCGACCAACGACGGTGTGCTGCTTCGCTTCTTCCAGGATGCCGGTATGCGGTGTACGGGCATTGAGCCGACGCTGGCCACGGCCGAGGCTGCGCGAGCACTGGGCCTGTCGGTTGTGACCGAGTTCCTGACAGGTAACCTGGCGGCCAGACTACGAGGTGGCGGCCTGCGGGCCGATCTCCTTGTAGCGAACAACGTCCTAGCGCATGTTCCCGAAATCGTCGACTTCGCGTCGGCGTGCGCCGTGCTATTGGCCGATGACGGCGTGGCGTCCTTTGAGTTTCCCCATGTCCACGAACTCCTCGTTGGATCGCAGTTCGACACCGTCTACCACGAGCACTACTCGTACCTGTCCCTACTTGCCGTCGAGTCGGTCTTTTCGCGGGCAGGACTAGTGGTGTTTGACGTAGAGCGCCTTCCAACACACGGCGGCAGCCTGCGGGTGTTCGCCCAGCGGTCTGATTCCGGAGTTCAGACTGAGTTGCCGTCGGTGGGCGTGGTCCGGCGAATCGAGGAAATGGCTGGACTGGCGTCAGCTGAAGCGTATGTAGTTCTCCAGGAGGCCGCCATTCGGATCACGGATCAACTCCGTCGATTCCTCGAGCGTGCTCAGCTCGCACGGAGAACAGTTGCCGCATACGGTGCTGCGGCGAAGGGAAACACCCTCCTCAACTACGCAGGGATCGGTGCTGAACAGGTTCGCTTCGTGGCCGACCGGAATCCGGCCAAGCAGGGCATGTACCTTCCCGGCAGCCGTGTTCCCGTCGTTGCCGAGGACCGGATTTTGGCCGACCGACCCGATTACGTTCTCATTCTGCCGTGGAACCTGTTGCCTGAGTTGAGGGACCAGTTGGAATATGTAGCCGAGTGGTCGGGCTCACTTGTTACGGCCGTGCCGAACTTGAAGGTCTGGTGATGTCCACCTACCACCTCTCTGCTCGATCCCGATCTGTGGTGCGAGAGGAGAGGCGGTCGGGGCCAGGCAGGAGATGAGCATGCTTACCGACTCATACCGCGGCCGACGCGTACTTGTGACCGGTCACACCGGCTTCAAGGGGTCTTGGCTGGCACTCTGGTTGCACAGTCTCGGCGCGGAGGTATCGGGGTACTCGCTGGGGCTACTCGAATCTCCATCGATGTTCGAGGCGGCCTCGATCGAGTCCGTCGTTTCCCACGCGCTTGGCGACGTGCGTGATCTTCATCAGCTGGAGAAGGTCCTCGACGACCAGAGACCCGAGATCGTCTTCCACCTTGCGGCACAGCCGCTGGTTCTTCGTTCCTATCACGAGCCCACTGAGACAATGTCCACGAATGTGTTGGGGACAGCCAATCTCCTCGAGTGTGTACGGTTCCGACCCTCGATCGCTGCTGTAGTGGTCGTCACCAGTGACAAGGTCTACGCGAACGACGGTAGGTCCAGTGGCTATAGCGAGTCCTGCCCACTTGGCGGTGCCGATCCCTACAGTGCCTCCAAGGCCTGCGCCGAACTCGTGGCCCGCGCCTACCATCTCTCCTACTTTCGGGGGTCGCCGACGAGGGTGTCGACGGCTAGGGCCGGCAACGTAATCGGGGGAGGTGACTGGGCGGTCGACCGGATTGTTCCGGACGCGGTTCGCTCCTGGTTGCGTGGTGCACCTGTAGTTGTCAGGAATCCTGATGCGACTCGCCCCTGGCAACACGTTCTCGAGCCCTTGAGTGGGTACCTACGACTTGGAGCGCTCCTTCTCGATTCGGCTCCTGGGATCGAGGGCGAAGCGTTCAACTTCGGCCCTGTTGCTGGAGGTTCGATGACTGTTGGTGACTTGGTTAGTGCCATGGCCGGACACTGGCCTGACGCGAGTTGGGAGGTCGTGCGTGCAGAGTCTGTTGCCCATCCGGAAGCGGCGTTCCTCGACCTCGACTGTGGCAGAGCCAATGACCTGCTGGACTGGAGCGGCGTGTTGGACCTCGACGTGGCGGTCGCAATGACGATGGCCTGGTACCGTGCCTGGCACGATGGTAGCACGGACATGGCTGAGGTCAGTTTCGGCCAGATTGACGACTACAGTTCCACTGCAGCGACCGTTGGCGCCTCGTGGGCCGGATAGACCGCCAACGTCCTTGCAGAGTCGGCCGGGCTAACGAGTTCCCGGGGAGATGGCCAACCTCCGCAACCCTGACCGGATGACCGTTGTCGCGGCTGCGATTGGGCGACCTGATCGCATCAGGTCCTTTGAGCACATCAGGCTGATTGTCGCCATTACCGAGCGCCTCCTCTGCGCGAACTCGCTCCATTCCGGATCATCGAACAGCCGTCGGTATGCCCGCTCGAGGTCGTCGTAGTAGGTGTCTGTCCTGAGATGCAGGTTGTTGCCGTGCTGTCTGTAGTTGGCGAGCGGTGAGTCAACATGGTCGAACTCGAAGCGGCCAGCGATCCTCCTGAATAGGTCCCACCCGGCTGAGATCGACAGGGCCGGATCGAACAGGCCCATTGAGGCGAAGCACGATCGCCGGATGACGGCCGTTGACTCGCCGCCAAGCACGATGGCTTCGCCAGGGTGGTCAAGGAACGCCGACCGGCAGTCACCGCGGTGTCGGGGACGCACCTCAGAGTACGGCTCCAGGCCGGGTCCACACTCAACGATGCCAGCGTAGACGATCCCGACATTGTCCCTTTCGAACAGGGGTACCTGGTGGTTCAACTTGTCAGGATGCCAGGTGTCGTCGGCATCAAGGAGGGCAATCAACTCTCCGGAAGCTTCCAGGATGCCGCGGTTACGCCCTCCGGATTGTCCGAGGTTCAACTGGTGGATTGGCCTGATGCGATCGCCGTAGGACCTGAGAACATCTTGGGAGTTGTCCGTTGATCCGTTGTCCACGACGATCACCTCAAGCGGTTTGAGGGTCTGGGCCAAGACGCTGTCGATGGCCTGACCAACAAACCGACCGTAGTCGTGGTTGGTTATGACGACGCTGACCGACGGCGTCACCTTCCAGTTCCTCTGTCGGTTTTCCAGTTGGCAAGACAACTGAGATCGTCAGGCTGGTCTACGGCGATCCAGTTGGTCGGACGGTGTTCCGAGACGAAGAGAGTCCGGTCGCCAATGAGCTTCGCCCAGATCTCTGAGAAATCGGTGGCTCCAGACGCCGCTGCCCGAACATGAGTCGGATTCAGCACCTGGAACCCGCAGGCAACCCTCCCTCCGTTGGTAGTGCGCCTGATCCCAGTGACGACGCCGCGCTCAGCCTTGATCCGATCACCAGCGGTACGGCTGGGTGAGTCGACGCAGACGAGCATTCCATTCGCGTTCTCTAAGGCAACGAACTCGTCTACGACGGCCTGGACATCGAGGTCCATGAGGTTGTCGGCAGTCGTGACTACGACGGGCTCGTCGAGGAGTCCGAGCGGTGATTGTCCGATCCATGCGGCGTTTCCATCGGACCCGACATCGGTGACGCTTGCGGCTCCTGCCGCAATGGCCTCGGCAGACACCATGTCCTTCCTGTAACCGACCGTCACATGGACGTTCTCGGCAGACCGACTCAGCCAGTCAATCTGCGTCCTGAGCATCGACCGTCCGTCACCGCAGCAGACAAGTGGCTTAGGGGTCGTAGCACTGACCGGCATCATTCGTTCTCCCCGGCCTGCGGCAATCACTACGGCGTTTTCGACGACTGAGGTCACAGATGCTCAGGCGGCGGCGGGTTGAGGAGGATTTGCCGGATTTCGTCGTTGGTGAGCTGCGGTACTTTCCTGGAACTGACCGCTTCGGGAAGTGGGTCGTCCAGGATCGCGTTTGGCGTGATGACGTAGTGGGTGAGTCCGTCGACATCGGTAGTCAACGTCGAACGACACTCGCTGTCGCCGATCAGGTACTCCTCTGGCCTGTCCCCGGGGCGACCGTCGACCTTCGTCCACTCGACACCCGTCTCGGCGCACCAGACATCGAGCACACGACCCATGACGGCACCCTTCATCTCCCGTGAGAGGACGCGTCCGTCGACGAGTGCGGGATTGTCGAGGGCCGCAACAATCAAGTCGACTGCCTCATCGACACGAAAGAAGAACCTGCTCATCTCGGGTCCGGTGCTGTGGATCAACCCGTCGGTCTCGATCATCCGCTTCCAGATGGGAAGGACGGAACCCGTGGACCATGCAACGTTGCCGTATCGCACGCATCCAAAGGAGGTGTCGGAGCGAGTTGACATGGCAACGAACATGCGCTCCATAATCGACTTTGAGAGGCCGTAGATGTTGTACGCAGGTGGGGCGGCCTTGTCGGTGGAGATTCCGAGTACTACTCGAACCCCGCTGTCGACAGCGGCTCTGGCTACATTCTGCGAACCCAGCACGTTGACGTCGACGCACTCCATGGGCTGCCGTTCTGCGAGGTCGACGAACTTCGTCGCTGCCGCATGGATGATCACCTCAGGTCGGAGATGGTTCACCGCGTCGCGCACGGACTCAATGCTGCAGACATCCAGGGGCGTGGTGTCAACGCCGGTGTCCAGAGCCGCGGCCTGTAGTTGCTTCTGGTTTCGGGCGCCCAGCACCACTTCGCCACGGCTCCGGAGGGCAAGAGCTAGATTCCGCCCCAGGAAGCCGCTTCCGCCAGTAATAAGGATCCTCGACATGCTTGGTGATCCAGTCCATTCCGCGGTCCGACCCGACCTGCTCGGATGACAGCAACCCGTGGGCCGTCAGGTTACCCGTGCAGTTGCGAAGGGTTGTTCACCGCTCCGTCCGATCATGGACAAGTTCGCATTAGTAGCAGATTCCACTGGATCGGCCGCTGAAGAGCGTCAGTGGCCGTGACGGGTGCGAGAGAGAGTCTCCGTAAGAGGGGGCCCGACTCCTCGATTGCGAAGGCGTCGTAACCACCGGCGGCCGCTGCGATTAGGTCACCTGACCATGTGGAGTCAACTGTCGGTGTTACCTCAAGGATTGCTGACCTGACCCGCCGCTCGCTGAAGAGAGTGGGCGCTCCGGCGAGTACGTCGGGTTCGTATCCCTCAACGTCCACCTTGAGGAGGGCGATCTCGTCGTCAGCGTCTAGGTGGGTGTCGATTAGGTCCTGGAGACGCATCTGTGGAACGGCGACCGCGTTGCCGTCATGCCAGTTATCCATGATTCCCGCACGGTGGCCTACCACAACGGTACCGAGGCCGCGGTGGTCGGGGTTGTCCCAGCCGGTCAGTTCCACCGAGCCTTCCCTTGGGCCCAGTGCCGCTGCAACGATCGTGACATTACGGAACTCGCCAGAAAGCAACTTGAGATCCGGAAGGCAACGTGGTGACGGCTCGATGGCGATCACCCGGCCGGTCGGGCCGACAAGTTGGGCAGCGTTCGCCGTGATGATTCCCACGTTTGCCCCGACATCGATAACGGAATCGCCCCCCCGTAGAAGACCGCCAAGTAGTCGGAGCACCTCACGTTCGTAGGTTCCCTCGTAGGCGGAACGACATGTCCAATCAGTCGGGTCGTGGATGAGAGGTGTCCCGTCGGGAAGCCAAACAACGCCTGGCTGGGGTTCATGCTGAGCTAGTCTTGCGAGTCTCCAGTACCATGAGGCCCCCCGAATACCTGATCGTGCCAACTTGTGCGCCCACTGGTGACTAAGCGGAAGTTCAGTCACATGCCCTACCCGCGGTCTGGGGCGAACTTGGAGACAGCCGTGTTCTCGTCGCTAACTGACATTGCCTCGCACCAGTAGAGTTGTACGCCGTAACGGCGCTCGTGGTCCAGGATCTGGAGTGAGCTCCCGTCAAGAGGGACGGGCACATCGTTGTGGTCGAATCCGAAGCGGCGATTGGGATCTTGGTGAATGAGGTCCCATCTGAGCGTCCACAATGGCTCGTGAGCGCGAAGCGGCAAGAACCCGGGACCCCATCTGTAGGGATCTGCACCAGTCGACCATCTGGGCAAGGGGAGCGTGGGGTTTGTCGACGTCTTCAGTCAAGTGAGAAACGACCACCACGTCCGGTGTCAGGTGGATGTCCTCCAAGCACCCGAATGTATCGCAACTCTCGAAGTTGAACGTCGGGCTCCTATTGCGAGACCGAGCCTTTTCGATGGCTTCGGTGGAGCGTTCGATTCCCGTCACCTCACCGTCGGCCTTTGCGATGGCTGCTATTGTCTCCTCGTTGTTTTATTCGGCGTCGGGGACCCTGTTTGTCTAGTTGTCGTGGCCGACACGCTGAATCTCCCCGGGTCTGGTGGAGGCTCCAACCCTTGAGAGGATGGAGCCATGAC
>CAYFOV010000016.1:5542-45667 GCA_964344855.1 uncultured Candidatus Nemicrothrix sp. | reverse complement strand
ACCCGGCCCCAGCCTGGGCAGACCGCTAGGCCTCACCAATGGAGGCGGGGTGGGAGGACCACGGTCCCCCCCCCCCGCCTGTGCTCCCTGCCCCTGTCGACATCCCGACCCACGACATGTGGTCTGACAGGGTTCGATCCGGGCGGCCGTGAACGCCCTGACACCAGCCACCAAGCCCCCTCGATGACCACCGACCCATGAACCAACTACTGCAGGCCCTGATCAACGGCGTCATGCTCGGCGGCTTCTACGCCATCATGGTGCTCGGCTTCTCCATCATCTGGGGGGTCATGGGGGTCATCAACCTGGCCCACGGCGAGTTCGTCATGATGGGGGCCTACGGGGCGTGGATACTCCAGGAGAACCTGGGCCTGGACCCGATCGTCTCGGTCTTCGTGGTGTTTCCGGTGATGATGGTGTTCGGCTACGTGGTCCAGAGGCTCCTCATCAACCGGGTGATCGAACGACCACACATGATCCCCCTGCTGGTCACCTTCGGCCTGGGGATCGTCATCGCCAACGTGGTCAAGCTCAGGTACACGGCCACGCCACGCTCGGTCCAGAGCGTCCTCAAGGGCTTCTGGGAGGTGGGACCGGTCACGATCCCGCAAACCAAGACGGGAATCCTCGTGGTGGCCCTCGTCATCATGGGGACGCTGCACCTGTTCCTCAAGCACTCCAGGCTGGGCAAGAGCATCAGGGCGGCATCCCAGAACAGGGAGGCGGCCCGGATCGTGGGAATCGAGATCGGGCGGGTCTACGCCCTCACGTTCGCCATCTGCGTCGGGCTGACGGCCGTGGCGGGCGTGATGATAAGCCCGACCCAGGCGGTCTTCCCCTTCATGGGCGCCCCGCTCACGCTCCGGGCATTCACCATCACTGCCCTCTCCGGCCTCGGGAGCATCCCCGGGGCCCTCCTCGGCGGGCTCGCCGTGGGGATCATCGAGGTCATGCTGGCCACGTTCGTACCCAGGGTCGGAACCAACGTGGGGATCGTCTCCTCGTTCGTGATCCTGGTTGTGGTGCTCGTGGCCCGGCCCCAGGGCCTCTTCGGTGGGCTCAAGCCCAGGAACTCCTGAGGATGACACCGTGAACCGCTCCACCCTGCTCGATAGCCCGGCCGTCAGGCGGGCCGGCCTGGCCATCGTCGCCGTTGCGGTCGTGGCGCTGGCGATCATGCCGCAGTTCGTGGTCGAACGGGGCCAGGAGGGCTTCGTCACCAACTCCCTGCTCTTCAGCTTCACCCAGATGTTCATGCTGGTGACCATGGCAGCCAGCTGGAACCTGACCGGTGGCTTCACCGGCTACGTGGACTTCGGGCACGGCGTGTGGCTGGGCATAGGCGCCTACGGCACGGGCATCCTCATGAACAAGGCCGACTTCTCGTTCCCGCTGGCGACCGCCGGCGGCGTGGTGGTGTCCGTCCTTGCCGCGCTGTTGATCGGATCTGCCACCCTGAGGCTTCGCGGCCCCTACTTCTCGATCGCCATGCTGGCGACGTTCGTGGCCATGCGCGAGATAGTCCGGATCGCCAAGCCACTCACCGAGGGCGGCGAGGGCATGACCCTCCCGCCCTACCTGAACCGCCCCCTCTTCTTCTACGTCACCATGGTCCTGGCGATCGTCGTGGTCATCCTGACCTGGTGGCTCAGGAACACGCAGTTCGGGTCCACCCTCATAGCCATCCGCGAAGACGAGGTGGGCGCCGACATGCGCGGCATCAACACCACGCTCCACAAGGTCACGGTGTTCGCCATCTCAGCCGCCATCACCGGCCTGGTCGGAGGGCTCTGGGCCTACCAGAACACCTTCATCGACCCCGACATCGTCTTCGAGCACCGGCGGACGCTGGACTTCATCATCTCCACGATCCTGGGCGGCCTGGGCACCGTGGCAGGGCCGGTCATAGGAGCTGTCGCCTTCTACTGGCTGAGGGACCTGATGTGGTCTCACTTCCTGCACTACCACCTGATAGTCACGGGCGGCCTGTTGATCGTGCTGGTCATGTGGGTGCCCGAGGGCATAGTGGGGAGCCTCTCCGACCGGTCCGGGGCCACCACCCTCGGCCGGCTGCTCCACCGGCGGCGCCGGGACCAGGCCCCCGGTACCCCCGACGAGCCCACCGAACCCGTCGAACCCGTCAGCGAGGTGACCTCGTGACCGGACAGGCCCTCCTAGAGGGCCGGGGCGTAGTGAAGCGCTTCGGGGGCCTCGTGGCCGTGGACGACGTTGACTTCAGCGTCGAGTCAGGCGAGGTGCTGGGGCTGATCGGCCCCAACGGAAGCGGAAAGACGACCCTTTTCAACTGCCTGACCGGGGTGCACGAGGTGGACGGGGGCCAGATCCTCTTCAAGGGCGCCGACATCACCTCCGAGAAGCCCTACCAGATCGCCCGCAGGGGCCTGGCCCGCACCTTCCAGGTGATCCGCGTCTACCCCGACCTGAGCGTCGAGGAGAACCTCCTGCTCAGCCGGCAGTGGGGTGACCTGCCCACGAGGCGCTCGTTCAGCAAGGCACCTCCCGAGCTCTTCGACAAGGCCCGCGACATAGCCGAGTTCCTGATGCTGGGCCGCCTCATCCACGACAAGGCCAGCAGCCTCTCAGGGGGGCAGCGGAGGCTCCTCGAGCTGGGCATGACGCTCATGCCCGACCCCGACCTGATCCTGCTGGACGAGGCCACCTCGGGAATCAACCCGACCCTCATCGAGACGATCAAGGACCGCATCCGGGAGATGAACGCCAACGGGGTCACCCTCATGTTGGTCGAGCACGACATCCGCTTCATCAGCGACCTGTGCAGCAGGGTGATCGTCCTCAACTACGGAAGGAAGCTGGCCGACGGTACGCCCGACGAGATCAAGGCCGACGAGGAGGTCCTGGAGGCCTACTTCGGCGAGAGCGGCGTGGACGACGAGGCGGACCGGGCCAGAGGCGCGGCCAGTGATGCGGCCGGCGATGCGGGTGGGAGCCACGATGCTGGCTGACAAGCAGCCCCTCCTGGAGGTCCACGACATCCACGCCGGCTACGTGATCGGCGAGGACATCCTGAGGGGGCTGACCCTGGAGGTCCACAAGGGTGAGATCGTCTGCGTGATCGGCCCCAACGGGGCCGGCAAGTCCACCGTCTTCAAGGCCGTCTACGGCTTCCTCCCGGTCAGGTCTGGCCGGGTCCTCTTCGACGACCGGGAGATCACCAACGTGCGTCCACAGGACGCCCTGAGGGCGGGCATCACGATCGTGCCGCAGCTTCACAGCGTGTTCCCGGACATGACCGTGTACGAGAACCTGGAACTGGGAATGTACCTCGAGCCCGACCGCTCCAGGGTCCAGGAGCGCATCGACTATGCACTGGAGCTGTTCCCGAGGCTGGCCGAGCGCTCCCGGCAGGCGGCCGACACCCTCTCCGGTGGGGAGCGGCGCATGATCGAGATCGGCCGGGCGCTGATGTGGGAGCCCGACCTGGTACTCATGGACGAGCCGTCGGCGGGCCTGGCGCCGGCCATCACCCATTCCATCTTCAGCGCTATCCACCGCCTCAACGAGGAGATCGGGCTCACCGTGCTGATGATCGAGCAGAACGCCAGGCAGGGGCTGTCCGTCAGCCATCGCGGCTACGTGGTCGAGCTCGGCAAGTGCACCTTCACGGGGACCGGCGAGGAGCTCCTGACCAACCCGGAGGTTCGCCGGGCCTTCCTCGGCGGCTAGGCGTACCAGGCCCTACCGGCCGGTCGCACCAGTGCCCAACCGGACCCGGCGGCGCCTACGCTCCCGCCGTGGCGACTCCGACCTTCGACCCGTGTACCCCGTCCATCGGGGCCGAGGTCTTGGGCATCGACATCGCCGAGGGCGTTGACCCCGCCACAGCAGACGTCGTCCACGGGGCCCTGATGGAGCACCACGTGCTCTTCTTCCGGGACCAGGACGTCCGACCTGGCCACCTGGCCGCCTTCGCCAGCAGCTTCGGCCCCCTCGAGGGTGCGCACCACACCTACCCGTCTCTCGAGGACGAGCACGTGATGCTCCTGGACCTCGGACCCCAGAACCCCCCCGACAGCGCCGAGTGGCACTCCGACCTGACCTACCGGCAGGATGCCCCCTTCGCCTCGGTGCTGCAGGCCGTGGAGGTGCCACCGGCGGGGGGCGACACCCTCTGGGCCAACCTGTTCGACGTCCACGATGCCCTGGACGAGGGGCTCCGGAAGGACCTGTCGGGGCTCTCGGCGGTCCACGACATTGGCTCCTTTAGGAACCACGCCTTCCTGGGCACCGGAGTGGATGGGATCAACGCCCTCATGTCGGAGGCAGGCTCGGCCGTGCACCCGGTCATCGACCACCACCCGGTGACCGTACGCCCCTACGTGAACGTGAACGAGACCTTCACGGTCCACGTCCTGGGGCTCTCCAGGCCTGAGGGGATACGCCTCCTCTCATACCTGTTCGACCTGATCAACCGGCCCCAGTTCCACGTTCGGCTGCGCTGGAGCCCGGGGACCGTGGCCATGTGGGACAACCGCGGAACACAGCACTACGCGGTCGGCGACTACCTCCCCCACCGCCGCGTCATGCACCGGGTTGTGGTTGCCAGCGACATCCGCGAGCCGGGGTCTGAGGCGGCCCGGGAGGATCGGGAGGCCTAGGGCTCCAGGACGGTCACGACGCCCGTCTCGCCGTTCACCTCAACCAGGGCACCGTCGGGTATCCGCTTCGTGGCCCCCGTCGCAGAGACCACACAGGGGATGCCGAGCTCCCGGCTGACGATGATGGCGTGGCTGAGCGGTGCTCCGACATCGACCACCACCCCTGCAGCAGGCACGAACAGCGGCGTCCAGGACGGGTCCGTCAGCGGTGCCACGAGCACGTCGCCCGGTTCCAGGCCCGTGGGATCGTGGCTGTCGAGCACGACCCTTGCCCGTCCCCTGGAGACACCGGGACAACCCGGCAGGCCCTGGATGGACCCTCCTTCCTCCACCTGTTCCACCTCGACTGCGTCCCGGCTCGTCCATTCCTCAAGGGAAGGCGGCCGGCCGAACACCACGAACGGCTCCTGAAGCCCAGCCACCTCGTCGAACACCGCCTGGCGCTCCTCGATGACCTCCCGCCACCCGGCCTGGTCGCCGGCGGCCAGGTCGCCGGCAAGCCGGCGGCCCTCGGCGAACGTCAGCATGGCGAAGCTGGTGGCCGTCGGGAACACCCCCCTCGCCTCCATCCGTCGGCCGTACTCCAGCATGGCCATTCGGGCCTCGTGAACGAGCTTGATGCAGTTGGTCTTGGTGCGTTCCCTGCCGGGCATGAACACCCCCGCCGACTGCAGCGCCGCCCCGAACTGGGCCTGTGCCTCGGGATCCGCAGCCAGCATCCCGTACATCTCAGCGCCCAGGCGCATCCGCTCCTCGGCCATGTGTTCCTGGTGCCCTGTCGGGGCCGCCTCCTCCGGTGAGAGGCGCATTCGGTCCACCGCTGCCAGGGCCAGGTCGGGTTCGGTCTCCCAGGTTGGGCAGCTGGTCTCCCACTCGTTGGGGCCACGGCTCCCGTAGGAGTGGAGGAAGCCGTCGAAGGCCGCAAGGAACTCCTCGGTGTCGGCGCCGCCGGTGGCCCGGAGGCGCTGTTCGAGGCCATCGGGGCCGCCGTCGAACGCCTCCCCCAGTTGGCTACTGGCGGCGACCACCCGCCCCAGTTCCCACATGGCCATGGAAGGGGCGGCCGACTCGACGTCGCCCAGGCCCGCCAGCAACTTCAGTACGTCCTGCGGACGCCCCAGGGCGGCGCACACCTCGGTGATGATCCCGGCCGGAAGGGAGGCCAGGAGCGTGACGAACAGGTGCTGGGAGAAGAGGTGGCGGAAGTGCCGGTCCAGGATCCCCTCAGCCCACTCCAGGAGCTCGGCGTCACCCATGGCGCTGAAGTCCGGACGCCCGTCGCGCAGGGCGTCGACCGTTGCCTCGTCCTGGGCCACCTCGTGGAGCCCGTCGGTCGTCAGGGCCCACTGGAAGGTGGCCCCGATCCGAGCCTCAGCCTCCGGGCTGGCGTCGTCGGGGTGTGGCTCGTAGTCGGGGATGCCCGGCTGGACTCCGAAGAACTGTGCGTCGATGTCGGCTGCCGACAGGCCAGGGGCCCGCTCACCGAAGATGCGCATGATCGAGGCGTTGAGGTAGGCGTACCCACCGAAGACGCCGAGGATCACAGGACGGTCCGGGTCGAACTCGTCCTCGTCGAACGCGCCCACCCGCACATAGGCGTCCCGCCAGCCCAACTCGGCCATGCGTATCCCGTCGGCGTTGGCGAAGGCGAAGTCGAACGAGCTCATGGCCACGGGATCGGGGAACACCTCCCCCACGTTGGCCCTGGTCCAGAGCGGATACCGCTCGGAGGTGTCGGTGCCCAGGAAGTACTGCTCGGCCATCTCTCATCCCCCGTCTTGCCTGGCTGTCCCCGGCCACCCGTCCCCCCGGCAGGGCAGGCCGCGCAGCTGGACCATACTGGACCCGAACCGCTGGCCTACCGCCGGCGGGAAGCACGGACCGCGGGGCCAGCGAACGGGCCTCCAGACAGGGCCTGCAGACGGGGGCTGCGGGCAACAGGGTCCGGCCAGGTAGGCGGCACAGGCCCGGCACAGGCCCGGCACCGGCCCGGCACCGGCCCGGCAGGAGGACGCACGTGTCACGTAACTGGAAGCGCCTCATCCTGGTTGGCCTCGCCGTGCCGAACATCATGTCCGGGTGCTGGGCCGTGTTCTACCCCTTGAGCTGGTACGAGGACTTCCCCGGCTGGTCTCCGAGGGTGGTGTCGGCCCTGCCACCCTTCAACGAGCACCTGGCTGCCGACACGGGCTCGGGACTCCTCGCTACCGGACTGCTGTTGCTCGTAGCAGGGGTGTTCCTCCGACGGGACATGACGCTCCTCGCCACCTTCGGCTACCTGGCGTTCTCGCTCCCACATGCCGTCTTCCACCTTCGGCATCCCGGTGAAGGGCTCTCGGCTGCCGAGAACGCCTGGAACCTCGCCGCACTTTGGCTGGCCGTGGTCCTGGCCGGCGCCGTCCTCATCGCGGAGGTCAGGCGGAGCGCTCCCGCCTGAGCACGCCGGCCGAGGCGGAGCCGGTTGCCCTGGCGGCGCGGCGCATCACCCGACAGGCCAGTTGAGACTCCTCCGCCTCCGCCGCCGGCGCGAAGCGCGGGCCCGGGGGCAGGAGCGGTGGACCGTACTGGACTCGAACCAGTGACCTCTCGCGTGTGAGGCGAGCGCTCTAGCCAACTGAGCTAACGGTCCGCAGGCGAACGAGGCTACAGCCGGCCGGAGCACCCGGCACCGGCTGGTCGGGCACCGCCACTACCGTCTGCCCGCATGGACCCTGTCACCTGCCCGGCCTGTGGCGAGGAGGAAGACCTGGCAGGCCGGCGCCTTGGAGGCCCGGGCCGGGAGGCGATCAGCGTCACCTGTGGATCGTGCGGCCTCGTGTGGGACCGCGACCTGGAACCGAGGTGCCCGACCTGCGGCTCCGCCGACGTGAGGCCGGCCCTCCAGTCGATCGTGGAGAAGTCCCGCGGTACACAGCTCTCGATCCAGTCGATGAGGGTCGTCCACCTCTGCCCTGTGTGCGATCCCGAACGCCTGGCTGTCTGGAACCAGGGCAACACCCCGCTGCCTCCGGACGAACTTCCCGTGGACTCCGACTGAGGCCGCTATCCGGCCGGCTGGGGCTGCAATCAGCCGGTCAGCAGCCTCCCCGCCAGGGCCTGTAGTCCCGCCACCAGGCTCCCCTTCACGAGCACCGCGTCGCCCTCGCCGAGGCCCATGGCCAGGACCGACTCCAGAGCCTCGTCGGGGTCGGCCGCGGGGTCGAGGCCGTACTGGTCGGTTCCCACCGTCACGACGCTGATCCCGAGTCGGCTGGCCAGGTCGGCCACCTCCCGGTGCGCCTCAGCGGACTCCGCCCCAAGCTCGGCCATGAGGCCCAACACGGCCACCCTCCGACCCTCACCGGCCAGCCCTGCCAGTGCCACAAGGGCGGCCTCCACCGAGGTCGGGTTGGCGTTGTAGGCGTCGTCCACGACGAGGAACCCAGCGAGCGAGCGCCCGATCTGCATCCGGCCCGCGGCCGGCCGCGCCTCCGCCAGGCCGATCGCCACCTCCTCCAGGGGAACATCCAGCACCAGGCCCACCGCGGCGGCTGCCAGGGCGTTGTCGACCATGTGGGCGCCCGCCAGGGAGAGCGAAACCTCGGTCCGCCCCCAGGGGGACTCGAGCAGGAAGGAGGCCCTGAGTCCGTCGTCCAGACTGACCGAGGCAGCCCGCACCTCTCCTGCCGATCCGAAGGTTATGGATCTGGTTCGGCAGCGTCCGGCCTGGCGCATGAGCTCGGGAACATCGGCGTTCAGCACGGCGCAGCCGCCGGATGGCAGGCGTTCGAGCAGCTCCCCCTTGGTGCGGGCCACGGCGCGGAGGGAGCCGAACACGCCCGTGTGGACGGGCGCCACGGTCGTGATCACCCCCACGTCGGGCCGTGCCACCTGGCAGAGGGCGAAAACGTCCCCCTCGTGGCGGGCCCCCATCTCGACGACCACGGACGCCGGCTCATCGGGTGCGTTGAGGAGCGTGAGGGGTACGCCGATCTCGTTGTTGTAGGAGCGGGGGCTGGCGTGGGACCTGCCCGTCCGTGCCAGCACGGCAGCCGCCAGGTCCTTGGTGGAGGTCTTCCCGACCGAGCCGGTCACGCCTACAACGGCTCCCTCCATGGAGGCCCGTGCCGCCGACCCCAGGTCCAGCAGGGCCGCACGCGTGTCGTCGACGCGGATGGCCGGCCCGGGGCCGGTTGAACCCGAGGTCAGATGCGCCGCCGCTCCGGCGTCGACGGCTGCAGCAATGAACTCGTGGCCATCGCGCTCGGCAGCCACGGGCACGAATAGGCAGCCGGGCACGACGGTCCTGGAGTCCTGGGTGGCCCCCTGGATCACAGCGTCGTCGCCCACCAACTCCCCGCCGACCACCGCGGCCACCTGTGACGTCGTGAACCTCATCACCGGAGTCTCCCAGCCAACACCCCCCGACGGGTGCCACCCGCCCGTGCGCCGCCGACCGTACGATGCGGCCGTGGAGGAGCGCTGCCGTCTCGTGCTGGTGTTCGGTGGCCGCAGCGCCGAGCACGAGGTCTCGTGTGTGTCGGCCCGGCACGTCCTGGCAGCCGTTGATCCCACCCGCTTCGAGGTGCTCCCCGTCGGCATCGACAGGGACGGATCGTGGTCCCTGGCCACCGAGGCCGCCGCTGCCCTGGAGGCCGGCGAGCTACCCGACAGCCTCGACCCATCCGGGGCCCCCTGGGATCCGCTGCCCGAGCTCCGGACCCTGGCAGCTGCCGGCCCCGTGGCGGTGTTCCCCCTGCTGCACGGCCCGATGGGCGAGGACGGAACCGTCCAGGGCCTCCTCGAGCTGGCCGACGTCCCATACGTGGGGGCCGGGGTCCTGGGCTCGTCGCTGGCCATGGACAAGGTGGCCACCAAGGAGATCCTGCACGGCCACGGGATCCCGCAGGCCCGCTACCGGGGAATCCACGTCGACGACCTGGACGTCCCGGGCACCGACGCCAGGGCAGCCCTGCTGGACCGCCTGCTGGCCGACCTGGGCCCGCACGTGTTCGTGAAGCCCGCCAACCTGGGCTCCTCTATCGGAGTCGTGAAGGCGGTTGATGCCCCCACCCTTGAGGTGGCCCTCAAGACCGCCGCGACCTACGACGAGTGGATTGTCGTCGAGGAGGCCATCACCGGAAGGGAGATCGAGTTGGCGGTCCTGGGCGACCGGGTTCCGCAGGTGTCGGGTCCCGGCGAGATCAGGCCGGGCGGGGAGTTCTACGACTACGCCGACAAGTACGAGGACGGGACGGCTGAGTTGATCGACGACCCGGACCTGGACCCGGAAACTGTGGTACGCCTCCAGGAACTGGCGGCGCGTGCCTTCGCGGCGGTGCGCTGCTCTGGGATGGCCCGGATCGACTTCTTCCTACCGGACGACGGACGGGGACCGCTTCTGAACGAGGTGAACACCATCCCTGGCTTCACGCCCATCTCCATGTACCCGCGGCTCTGGCAGAAGGCCGGGCTGGGCTATGCGGCCCTGATCGACCGCCTGGTCGACCTGGCCGTCGAGCGGCACGCCCGGAAGCGTCGCAATACCTCCCGCTGAGCCGGGCCCGCCTGCCTACCGGGCCGGGTCCAGGGAGGAACGCAGGAACCTGAGGAGCTCCCGCCGACGCTGGACCACGGGCCTCAGCGTGGCCTCGACCCCTGCCGCCCTCAACACCTCGATCTCGGTGGCAACCCCCACGACCGTGGAGTAGGCGCTCAGCAGGAGCAGTTGGGCGTCGGTCCGCCGCATCCGGCCGGCCGCCATCTCGCCCTCCATCCAGAGCCGGGCCCGGGCCATTAGGGGTTCCAGGTGCGCCCGTATCCGCTGGGCTCCGGGCGAGCCGGGCCGGCTCACCTCGCGTAGCAGCCCCAGCAGTACCGGCTGCTCGAGGGCAACCCGGAACACCACCTTCACCAGGGCCTCGACCCGGTCCCAACCACGGTCGCCCCCGGTCAGCACCTCGTCTATTGCGTCGGTCAGCTCGGCGGCGCACCTGTCGACGACGGCGTTCAGGAGGCCCCTCTTGGAGACGAAGTGGTAGAGGATGGTCTGCTTACGTATCCCGAGGCCGGCGGCCAGCTCGTCGAGGGAGGTGCCGTCGAAACCGGCCGTCCCGAACGACGCCAGGGCGGCGTCCAGGATCCGGGTCTTGGTGTTGGAACGCTCGAGGGATCGCTCGGCCACGCCGACACGCTAGCCGCCTTCCTCTACCAACTGGTAAAGAGACTTACCATCTGGTAGACAATGGGGTGTGATCGCCGACTCCCTGGCCGGACGCACCATCGCCGTCACCGGCAGCACCGGCTTCCTCGGCACCGCCCTCGTGGAGCGGCTGCTGAGGTGCGCGCCCGACTGCCGCCTGGTCCTCATCGTCAGGCCCGGCCGGAGGGGCGCCCAGCGCCGGGTCGAGCGGGACATCCTGCGGAACGACGCCTTCGACCGTCTCAGGGAGGAGCTGGGCCCAGAGGGCTTCACCCAGATGGCGGCGAAGAGGGTCACGGCCGTGGCAGGCGACGTCGGCGAGGACGGTCTCGGCCTGGACGACGATGGCCGGGCCGCCCTGGCCGACTGCGACCTGGTCATCCACTCGGCGGCCATCGTCAGCTTCGACGCCCCGCTGGACCAGGCCATTGAGGTCAACCTGTTCGGGCCGGTCCGCATAGCAGAGACGCTGGCCGAACTCGGCACCTCTCCCCACCTTGTTGCGGTCTCGACCTGCTACGTCGCTGGAAGCCGCAGGGGGGCCGCCCCCGAGGAGCCGGTGGACCAGAGCCCCTTCTTCGTCGACGTCGACTGGAGGCTTGAGGTCGACAGCGCCAGGCGGATCCGCCACGAGACCGAGGTGGACAGCCGCTCCCCCGAGAACCTGGAGCTCTTCAGGAAGCAGGCCCACGACGAGCTCGGGGCAGCCGGAATCCCCGCCCTGGCGGCCAAGACCGAACAGCTCAGGTCCCGCTGGGTCGACGACAGGATGGCAGCGGCCGGAAGGTCCCGTGCCTCCTCCCTGGGCTTCCCGGACGCCTACGCCTACACCAAGGCGCTCGGCGAGATGGCGCTGACCGAGACCGCCGGGGCGGTGCCCGTCAGCATCGTCAGGCCGTCGATCATCGAGTCGGCCCTGGCCCAGCCATCACCCGGCTGGATCCGCGGATTCCGGATGGCCGAGCCGGTCATCATCTCCTACGCCCGTGGCCTGCTCAAGGAGTTCCCCGGGGTTCCCGAGGGCACCATCGACGTGATCCCCGTCGACTTCGTGGTCGCCGCCATCTGCGCCGTCGCCGCACGCGGCCCCATCGACGGACCCGACATCGTCCAGGTGGCCTCCGGCAGCGTCAACCCGCTCCGCTACGGCCACCTGGTCGACCTGGTGCGGGCCTGGTTCACGGACAACCCGATCTACGACGAGCGGGGCCAGCCCATCTCGGTTCCCGAGTGGTCCTTCCCCGGGCGGGGGAGGGTGAAACGCCAACTGGAGAGGGCCGGCTCGACCCTGGACCGGGCACAGAAGGTCCTGGACCTGCTCCCGGTACGCGGGCGGCAGGCCGAGTTGGCTGTGCGGCTGGAGGAACAGCGGGACCAGGTGCAACGGGCCATGGGCTACGTGGACCTCTACGGGGCATACGCGGAGTGCGAGGCCGTCTACCTACTGGACCGGCTGCTGGCCCTCTGGGACTCCCTGGACCCCGAGGACCAGCGCGCCTTCTGTTTCGACCCGCGGGTCCTGGACTGGGACCGCTACGCGCCCGAGATCCACCTGCCGTCGGTCGTGCGGGCCGGCCGCGTCCCAATGAGGCCGCCAACCCGGGGAAGCGAGAGCAGGTCCACGAGGCTCAGGCGCCAGGTGCTCTCACCCGACCGCCACATCGCCGCCTTCGACCTGGAGAACACCCTGATCGCATCCAACGTCGTGGCGTCCTTCGCCTGGCTGGGCAGCCGGCGCCTCTCGACCGCCGAGAGGGTGCGCCTCGTCGCCAGGACCATGGCTGAGGCTCCGACCCTGCTGGCCCTGGATCGGAGGGACAGGAGCGACTTCCTGCGCTACTTCTACCGCCGCTACGAGGACGCCCCGCTGGACCAGGTGCTTGAGGACTCCGCCGAGCACTTCAGCGACCTCATCCTGGCCAGGTCCTTCCCTGCGGGCATCCGGAGGGTCCGGGAGCACCGGGCCCTGGGACACCGGACGCTTCTCATCACCGGGGCCCTCGACTTCGTGGTCGAACCGCTGCGGCCCCTCTTCGACGACATCGTCTGCTCCGAGCTGGGGGTGGGGGAGCTGGCTGACGGCCACGCCGCCTACGACGGCCGGCTGCGGGCCGCTCCACCAACCGGGGAGGCCCGCCATCAGGCACTCATCGACTACGCCGAGCTGCACGGCCTGGACCTCCGCGAGTCCGTCGCCTACGCCGACTCGGCCAGCGACCTTCCGATGCTGGAGGCCGTCGGCTTCCCGGTGGCGGTCAACCCTGAGACAAGGTTGGCGAGCATCGCCAGGAAGCGTGGTTGGCTGGTCGAGGACTTCGCCAAGTCGCCGGGCATGTCCCGACGCCTGCTGCCGCTGGCGCCGTCCTCCTCCCCCACCCTCGCCGCTGGCCGGGGAGGCAGGAGGAGCGCATGAGGTCGCACCCCATGGGAGCCGGACGGTGAAGGCCCTCGAGTTCCGCCGCAGCGTCCCGCGGTTCGCGGCCGCCAGGCTGGCAGCCGGCCTGAACCCCGGCGGCGGGGCCGGCGTGGGGCCCCTGCACCTGGCGGAGGTGGACCCCCCCGAGCCCCCCGGACCCGACTGGGTGAGGGTGCGGCCACGCCTGTCCGGCATCTGCGGATCAGACCTGGCCACCGTGGACGGCAGGTCGGCACGGTACTTCGAGCCCCTGGTCTCCTTCCCGTTCGTCCCGGGCCACGAGGTGGTCGGCGACCTCGACGACGACACCCGCGTGGTGCTGGAACCGGTGCTGGGCTGCGTAAGCCGCAACATCTCCCCCACCTGCCGGCACTGCAGCGAGGGCAGGCTCGGCAACTGCGAGCACGTCACCTTCGGCGACCTGAAGCCCGGAATCCAGACGGGCTCCTGCCACGACACGGGAGGGGGGTGGGCCACCGCCTTCTGCGCCCACCCCAGCCAGCTCCACCCGGTGCCGGCCGACCTGACCGACGAGGCGGCCGTCATCGTCGAGCCGGCGGCCTGCGGAGTCCACGCTGCCCTGCTGGCCGACGTTCCCGAGGACGGAACCGTGGTCGTGCTCGGCTCGGGAACCCTCGGCCTGCTGACCGTGGCGGCCCTCAGGACCCACGCTAGGCCGCGGACCATCGTCGCCACCGCCCGCTATCCCGAGCAGCGCAGGATGGCCGCCGAGCTGGGAGCCGACCTGGTCACGGCCCCCGAGGAGGTGCGCAGGGCCGTGCGCAGGGCGACCGGCAGCCGGGCGGTGAGCCGAGGCACCGGCGGGGCCGTCGACCGGCTGAGCGGGGGTGCCGACGTCGTGGTCGACTGCGTCGGCTCCTCGGGGAGCCTGGGGGACTCCATGGCCGTGGCCGGGCCGCGGGGCCGCATCGTCCTGGTCGGCATGCCGGCGACCGTCACGGTGGAGCTGACCCCCCTGTGGCACCGCGAGCTGGAGCTGGTCGGTGCCTACACCTACGGGACCGAGTCATTGCCGGACGGGACAACTGCCCGGACGTTCGACCTGGCCTTCGACCTGGTCAGGGAACACCGGCTGGGACGCCTCGTCTCGGCCACCTATCCGCTGAGCCGCTACCGGGGCGCCATCTCACACGCCGCCGCAGCGGGCAGGCGGGGCGCCGTGAAGGTGGCCTTTGACCTCAGGAACGAAAAGGAACGGGCCCACCTGTGACCCGCAGCCAGCCGCCTACGAACGACAGACCGCGCCGTGGAGTCGGGGAGGCCTGCTGATGGGAAACGGCCGCCACCTCGCCCCCCGCCCGGGCTTCGTCCTGGACGTGGACCGGACCAGCCCGCCGATCGTGTTCCACCATGGCGAGGGCTTCCGCCTGGAGAAGCTGCCACCGGGCCGCTCGAGGGTCATCTACCCGTCCGAGCCCCTGGCCGGCCTTCCCGACCCCGACGGGGCGATCCGCCACGCCCTGGCCAACCCGATCGGCGACTCGGAACCCCTGTCGGCCCTGCTCAGGCCGGACATGAAGCTCACCATCGCATTTGACGACATCTCGCTGCCTCTCCCGCCGATGCGGCGGCCCGACATCAGGCAGCGCATCATCGAGGCAGTCCTGGACGAGGCGGCCGCCGCCGGTGTCGATGACGTCCACCTGATTGCCGCCCTGGCCCTACACCGCCGGATGACCGAGGACGAGCTGCGCCACGCCGTGGGCGACCGCGTCTACGACGCCTTCGCCCCCAGGGGCCTCCTCTACAACCACGACGCCGAGGACCCGGACGGCATGGTCGTGCTGGGAGAGACCCCCCACGGCGAGGTCGTCCAGCTCAACAGGAGGGCGGCCGAGAGCGACCTGGTCGTCTACGTCAACATCAACCTGGTCGCCATGGACGGTGGCCACAAGAGCACTGCCACCGGCCTGACCGGCTACACCAGCCTGCGCCACCACCACAACGTCCACACCATGCTCCACTCGACGTCGTTCATGGACCGCGACAGCTCCGCCCTGCACGCCTCCAACTGGCGCATGGGAAAGGTGCTGCGGGACGCCGGGGTGAGGATCTTCCAGATAGAGACCACCGTCAACAACGACACCTTCGGCCGGGAGGGCCCCCTGTCGATGCTCCAGAAGAGGGAGTGGGAGTGGTCGACGGCCGACCGGGCCTCCTTCATCGCCATGCAGCAGGGACTCCGCCTGATGCCGACCCGGGCGCGCCGCAAGGCCTTCGGGACGTGGCTGGCCCCCTACGAGATGACGTCGGTGCAGGCCGGCGAGGTGGAGGCCGTCCACGAGGTCACGACCGCCAACGTCTACGAACAACAGCTCGTGCCCGTCGAGGGCCAGACCGACATCCTGACCATGGGGTTGCCCTACATCTGCCCCTACAACGTGAACTCCATCATGAACCCGATCCTCGTGATGTGCCTCGGGTTGGGCTACTTCTTCAACCTCTACAGGGGCCGGCCCCTCGTCAGGGAGGGCGGCGTGGTGATCATCAGCCACCCGACGCCCTGGGAGTTCCACCCCGTCCACCACCCCAGCTACATCGACTTCTTCGAGGAGGTGCTGGCCGACACGACCGACCCCGGGGAGATCGAGCGCAGGTACGAGAAGCGCTTCGCCGAGGACGAGTGGTACATCCACCTGTACCGCAACTCCTACGCCTACCACGGCGTCCACCCCTTCTACATGTGGTACTGGGGCGCCCACGCCCTGGACCACGTGGGCCGGGTGATCGTGGTCGGCGGCGACACCCGGGCCGTCAGGCGCCTCGGCTTCCAGCCGGCATCCACCCTGGCCGACGCCCTGGAGATGGCCGGCGACGTGGTCGGACCCCAGCCGACCATCACCCACCTGAAGAACCCGCCGCTGCTTATGGCGGACGTGAGCTGAGGTGCAGGCCTCCACCGCCCTCCGCCTGACGAGGGCACGTTCGCTGCTTGGGCGCCTGGGCTTTCCATGGAGGGCCGCCCCGGTCCCCACCGGGGTCGACCCACCTCGTCCCGAGGGATGCCTCGGCGCCGACTTCGACACCGACTGGGCCCGCCGCTACCCGGCCCGGGTCGTGAGGGCGGCCCTGGTCGAATCGGTGATGAGGCCGGTCATGGCGGTTGTGGCCTCTCCGAGGCTGGAGGGGCTGGACCGCCTGGAGGGGCTCGACGGGCCCGTCGTGTTCGCGGCCAACCACCACAGCCACGCCGACACCCCCCTGCTGCTCACCTCCATCCCCGAGCCGTGGCGCCACCGGGTGGCCGTCGGGGCCGCCGCCGACTACTTCTTCTCAAGCCGCGCAGGTGGGACGATCGCCGCCCTCACCATCGGCGCCGTTCCCATCGAACGCACCAAGGTGGGCCGCAGGTCCGCCGATCTGACCCGAAGGTTGATCGGCGAGGGCTGGAGCGTCCTCATCTTCCCGGAAGGTGGCCGCAGCCCCGACGGCTGGGGGCAGCCGTTCCGAGGTGGAGCCGCCTACCTGGCCATCCGCTGCGACGTGCCGGTCGTTCCCATCCACATCGCCGGCACCGACCGGATCCTCAGGAAGGGCCGCCTGCTGCCCCGTCCTGCCAGCACCACCGTCACCTTCGGTGACGCCCTGGTGGCCGAGGACGGGGAGAACGCACGCTCCTTCGCCGCCAGGCTGGAAGCGGCCGTGGCCGCCCTCGGCGACGAGGCCGCAACCGACTGGTGGCAGGCGCGGCGCAGGGCCCACGCCGGGGCCTCACCGGGCCTCACCGGGCCCGATGTGGGTGCCTGGCGCAGGATCTGGGCCCTGGGCGACCGCGACCGGAGATCCCGCCGCCGGACCAACCGCTGGCCCGTCCTCTAGGTCGGGTCCCCCGGCAGATCGGAGTACCCCATGGGGTCGGCCTCTCGGCCCGGGGCGCTGTCTGGAACCTGCCCTCAGGCGGTGAGCCGGCCCGAGAGGTGCTCGACCAGGGAGTCGATCGGAATCCGGACCTGTTCCATGGAATCGCGCTCGCGGACCGTCACCGCCCTGTCGTCGAGGGTGTCGAAGTCGATGGTCACGCAGAACGGGGTGCCGATCTCGTCCTGCCTGCGGTATCTGCGGCCGATCGCCTGGGTCTGGTCGTAGTCGCACATCCAGTGGGGCTGGAGCAGCCCCAGCACCTCGCTGGAGGGCCCGAGCAACTCCTCCTTCTTCGACAGCGGCAGCACCGCCACCTTGAAGGGGGCCAGGCGGTGGTCCAGCCGCAGCACTGTCCTGGTCTCACCCCTCACCTCCTCCTCGTCGTAGGAGGCCATCAGGAACGCCATGGCTGTCCTCGTGGCGCCGGCGGCCGGCTCGATCACGTGCGGCACATAGCGCTCGCCGCTGCCCTGGTCGTGGTACTCCAGCCTGGCTCCCGAGCTCTCGGCGTGGCGCGTCAGGTCGAAGTCGGTCCTGTTGGCGATCCCCTCCAGCTCGTCCCAGCCCCAGGGGAACAGGAACTCGACGTCGGCTGTTGCCGTCGAGTAGTGGCTCAGCTCGTCGGTCCCGTGGTCCCGTAGCCTGAGGCGGTCGGCCGGCATGCCCAGGTCCAGGTACCACTCCCGCCGGGCCTCGCACCAGTACCGGTACCACTCCTCGGCCTCGTCGGGCGGAACGAAGAACTCCATCTCCATCTGCTCGAACTCACGCGTCCGGAACACGAAGTTGCCGGGCGTGATCTCGTTCCGGAAGGACTTGCCGATCTGGGCGATGCCGAATGGCGGCCTCTTGCGGCTGGTGTTGAGCACGTTGGCGAAGTTGATGAACATGCCCTGGGCGGTCTCTGGGCGCAGGTAGACCTCCGCCGCCGAGTCGGCCACGGGGCCCGCGTGGGTCCTGAACATGAGGTTGAACTCACGGGCCTCGGTCAGCGAGCCGGTTGCGCCACAGGACGGACAGGTGTCGGGATCCTCCAGGCGGTCCTGCCTGTGCCTGGCTCCGCACTCCCTGCAGTCGACCAGCGGGTCCGAGAAGTTGTCGAGGTGGCCCGAGGCCTGCCACACGGGCGGCGGCGTCAGGATCGAGGCGTCCAGGCCGACCACGTCGTGGCGCAGCTGGACCATCGTCCGCCACCACTGGTCCTTCACGTTGCGCAGTAGCAGAACGCCGATGGGTCCGTAGTCGTAGGTCGAGCGGAACCCGCCGTAGATCTCGGCCGACTGGAAGACGAACCCGCGGCGCTTCGACAGGTTCACGACCTTGTCGAAGAGCGTCTCGTCGTTTGGGACCATGGCGGAGCAGGGTACCGGCCGAGCCGCGGCCGCGGTCCCGGATCGGCCGGCGATCCGGCCGCAAACAGGCCGCGATCCGGGCCAGACTGTCTCCATGGTGGTGGGAACCCCAGATCCGACCGCGGTGAGCGGCAGGCGCCTCGTCGCCTGGGCGCTCGACAACCTGGTCGTGGCCGCCCTGTTCACGATCCTGCTCCTCTCGGGGGCTACCAGCACGCCGGTCCCGCCCGACGTGTCGGTGGCCGACGCCTGCTCGGCCGTGTACGGATCGTCGGAGGGCTGCATCGTCGTGGGGGAGGACGCCTGGAGGATCGACGTGGGCCTGGGAGCCCTGCACGTCTGGGTCCCGACGCTCGCCTTCCTCGCCAACCACGTCCTGCTCACCGCTGCCACCGGCTTCAGCCTCGGCAAGGCGGTCGCCGGACTGCGGGTCGTACGCCGGTCGGACGGGGGGCTACCGAAGCTCACCGGGGCGGCGGGGCGGACCCTCCCCTGGATGGTCCCGGCCGTACTGGGGCTCCTTGCCCCCATCCTCCTGGCGGTCGAGGCCGGCCTGGTCCTGATCACCGCCGGCCACAGACGCCTCGGCGACCGCATCGGCGGAACCCTCGTCGTGGACCGTGGATCGACCGGCCACAGGCCCGAGGTTCCCGGGCTGGGCTGAAGCCGACGTCGGGCCGGCCGCCGCCACCGGCAGCCACCGCACTCAGGCCCGTTCCATCACCCTCCGCGACCGCATCCGGCGCTCCAGGTGGTACTCCACCGCCTCGGTAGAGAGTGCATCGACCTCCGCGCAGACCTGCGGGTCCACCACCAGGAGTGCATCCGAGAGGCCCCCTCCCAGCACAGCCCTCATGACAGCCAGGGCGCCAGCCGACACCGCACGTCCCCGGCGGCAGCCCGAGCAGAGCGCACCCCCCTCCCCGTGGTCGATTGCGACCAGCGGGCCACCTGACCCGCACCTGACGCAGGAATCCAGGCTGGGGGCCAGCCCCTCGTGGGCGAGGAGCTTCAGGTAGAAGGCGGGCACCACCAGTGGGGCGGGCTCCTCATCCAGGGTACGCAGAGCCCCCAGCAGCATCTCGTAGCGACGTCGGTCGGGTTCGCCGTCGGGTGCCACCACGTCGACGGCCTCCAGGAGGGCCGACGCCTCGCTGAACCGGTCGGCGTCGGCGCGCAGGTTCTCGAAGCGGTCGATGCTCTCGGCCTGGGTGACGATCCCGAGGTCTCCCCTGCCCGGGTAGACCTGCAGGTCCACGTGGCTGGTCGGCTCGAGGCGACCCCCGAAGCGGCTGCGCGTCTTGCGGATGCCCTTGGCGACGGCACGCAGCTTCCCGTATCCGGGGGTGAGCAGGACGACGATCCTGTCGGCCTCGCCCAGCCTCCAGGTGCGGAGCACCAGGCCCCGGTCGCGCAGGTGCCTCACTGGCCCTCCGTACCGCCGGCCGAGGTCACGGCCATCAGCGTCGTCACGGCTCCCCGACGCCTCCGAAGCGCCGGTCGCGGTCCTGGTACTCCTTGATGGCGGCGTAGAGGTGCTCCCTGCGGAAGTCCGGCCAGAGCACCTCGCTGAACACCAGCTCGCTGTAGGCCATCTCCCAGAGCAGGAAGTTGGAGATGCGGTACTCGCCGGAGGTCCGGACGACCAGGTCGGGGTCGGGCATCCGGGGGTCGTAGAGGTGGCGTGCGATGGTCTTCTCGGTCACCCGCCTGATCCCCGAGTCGACGATCTCCTGGACGGCGTCGACCAGCTCCGCCCTGCCTCCGTAGTTGAAGGCCACCGTGAACGTGAGGCCGCTGTTTCGCCTCGTCAGCTCCTCGGCGTCGTCCATCAGGCGGACCAGGCGCCTCGGCACCCGCCGGTCGCGCCGGCCGATGAAGCGGATCCGCATGTTGCGGGCGTGCATCTCATCGCGCCGGTTGAGGAGGATCTCCTCGTTGAACCTGAGCAGGAACTGGACCTCCTCGGCCGGTCTGCGCCAGTTCTCCGTGGAGAAGGCGTAGACCGTGAACCAGCCCACCCCGAGGTCGTCGGCGCCCTCCAGGACGTCGAACAGGGACTGCTCCCCCGCCGTGTGCCCCTCGGTTCTCGGCAGGCCCCGCTGTTCGGCCCAGCGCCCGTTGCCGTCCATCACGCACGCGATGTGGGCAGGTATCCGCCGGTGGTCGAGGTCGGAGGGAAGCACACAGCGAAACTACCCGTTGTGGGGGTTGCGGGGGCGCCGGGAACCCACCGACCGGAGCCCGCCCCCCGGATGCTCCACCCCCGCCGTCGCCTCCCGCTGGGTGCCGGGGGCCCGCCCCTAGAGTCCAACGCGTGGATCCGGTGGAGGAGGTCGCCCTGGCCCTGGAGGCGGTGACCGGGGCCCTGCCCGGAGGTGGCGAGGTGCGCCTTGGACAGGCCTCAATGGCCGCAGCGGTGGCCGAGGCCATCGGGGCTGACGAGCACCTGGTCGTCCAGGCCGGTACCGGCACGGGCAAGACCCTGGCCTACCTGGTACCGGCGATCCTCTCGGGTCGCAGGACGGTCGTGGCCACCTGGTCGAAGGCCCTGCAGGACCAGATGGTCCGCTCCGACCTGCCCCTGCTGGCCGCCCACCTGGGGAGGCCCTTCACGTTCGCCGTGTTGAAGGGATGGGACAACTACGCCTGCCTCGAGCGCATCGACCAGGTCAGGTCCAGCGGCATCCAGCAGACCCTCGAGGGCGAGGGCGAGGACGGGGGCGGGGGCGACTGCGAGGGCGCGGACGGGGCAGGCCTGGAGCGCATCCTGGCCTGGGCCGGCACCACCCCGTCGGGTGACCGGGCCGACCTCCCGTTCGAGCCCGACCAGGCCACGTGGTCGGCCGTGAGCGTCGGCACCGACGAGTGCCTCGGCGTTGACGGGTGCCCCTTCGGCGAGGGCTGCTTCCCGGCCGCCGCCCGCCAGCGGGCCCGCCTGGCAGACCTCTGCGTCACCAACCACCACCTGTATGCAGTGGACGTGGCCCTGGACGGCATGCTCCTCGACCTCCCCGACCACCCGCACGAGGTCGTGGTCTCCGATGAGGCCCACCAGCTTGAGGACGTCTTCACCGCCGCCTTCGGCTTCCAGTTGACGAGGGGTCGCTTCGACTGGCTGGCCCGGCTGGCCCGCTCGGCCGGCCTGACCGGGGGGCAGGTGCTGGAGGGCCTCGCAGGGGCGGGGAATGTCCTGGCCGCCGGGCTTTCCGACCACGAGGACCAGCGGATCGTCCCCGGTCCCGACTCCGACCTGGAGCCACTGCTGCTCCTGGCCGAATCCCGCGTGGACGCCGTGCTGACGGCAGGGAGGTCGGCAGCCAGAGCCGCTGGAGGTGATGCCGGGCACAGCGACGGCCACCGCGCCCGGCGCCTCCAGAGGCTGGCCATGGCCGGCGGCACCCTCCTCGGCGACATCCGACTCTGCAGGGAGGTGGTCGGCAACCCCGACAAGCGGGAGCACGTGGTCTGGGTTGAGCGCTCGGGCAGGACCCTTGCCCTGCTGGTTGCCCCAATCGAGGTGGGACAGCGGCTGGCCACGGGCCTCTGGCCTCGGCGGACCACTGTGCTGGCCAGTGCCACGGTTCCGACCAACCTCCCGGAGCGCCTGGCGGTACCGGCCCCGACTGTGGCCGTCGTGGACAGCCCCTTCGACTACGAGGGTCGGGCCCTCCTCTACTGCCCCTCCCACATTCCGAACCCGACCGACGACGAGCAGGCCTGGTCCGCCGCAGCCGTCGAGGAGATCCGCCTCCTCGTGCTGGCTGGAGGCGGTCGGACCCTCGCCCTTTTCACCAGCTGGCGCCGCCTACGGGAGGCAGCCCGACGGATCAGGGGTGAGGTCCCCTTCCCGGTGCTCGAACAGGGGGACCTTCCCGCCGGCGCCCTCCTTGAGTCCTTCGCCGGCGACGAGCAGGCCTGCCTGTTCGCCACGCGCAGTTTCTGGCAGGGAATCGACGTCCCGGGCCCCTCGCTGGGGCTGGTCGTGATCGACCGGATCCCCTTCCCTCGGCCCGACGAACACCTCGTGAGGGCCTGGAGGGACCGGGCCGGCCCGGACGGATGGGGCGCCGTGGACCTGCCCCTCGGAGCCCTCCGGCTCGCCCAGGGCGCCGGGCGGCTCATCCGGTCACAGCAGGACCAAGGGGTGGTTGCCGTCCTGGACCCCCGGCTGTCCGGGGCCCGGTACTCCGCCCACCTGCTCGCCGCGCTGCCACCCATGCGCAGGACGGCCGACCGCGAGGAGGCCCTGGCCTTCCTGCGCGGCACCTTCGGCTGAGACCCGGACGCCGCGCCGCTCGCCGACAGCGACCCCGGGGAACCGTCAGTAGCCCAGCCGGTCCAGGGCCGTCGGGTGGCGCTGCCAGCCCCTGTCCACCCGCACCACCAGCTCCAGGAAGGCCCCTTCGGGCAACTGCTCCCGGGCGCGGCTGCCGACCTCCTTGAGCACCGACCCCTTCTTCCCGATGACCATCCCCTTCTGGGAGTCCCGCTCCACGATGATCTCGCAGCGGATCCTCGGCCATTCCCACTCAGTCACCCGGGTTGCGATGGAGTGCGGCAGCTCCTCCCTCATCACGGCCAGCAGCTGTTCGCGCACCAGTTCCGCCACCCAGAAGGCCTCGGGCAGGTCCGACACCATGTCCTCCGGGTAGTAGCGGGGGCCATCGGGCAGCCTTCCGAGGACGTGTGCCACGAGCTCCTCCACCCCCTCGCCGGTCCTGGCCGAGACTGGGAAGTACTCGTCGAAGCCAAAGGCGGCGGCAGCGGAGAGCTGTTCGACCACCCTGCCCTTCCCGACCGAGTCGACCTTGTTGAGCACGAGGACGGTCCTGTCGGCGGGTAGTCCCTCTGCGATGAAGCGGTCACCCCTGCCGATCGGGCCGTCGGCCTCGACCAGGAACAACACCACGTCCATGTCGGCCAGCGCCGCCCTGGCCGTGTCGTTCAGCCGCTGCCCCAGCAGCGTGCGGGGCTTGTGGATGCCCGGGGTGTCGCAGAAAACGGCCTGGACTCCCGGTCGCGTCAGGACACCCCGTACCTCGGTCCGTGTGGTCTGGGGCTTGTCGGAGACGATCGTCACCTTGGTGCCCAGCATGCGGTTCAGCAGGGTGGACTTGCCCACGTTGGGCCTACCGACCAGGGTCACGAACCCGGACCGGTGGCCCTCGGGCTGTTGGACCACCTGCTCGCCGGTCACCCTGTTCCCTCCGTTCCCCCTGGGCCCACCTGGGCCCCGATCCGGATCCTCGTGATCCGACGACCCACGACCTGTTCCACCGAGAACGGGCGGCCTGCCAGCTCCACTACCTCGCCCACCTCGGGCACGTGTCCCAACGCGTCGAAGATGAGGCCACCCACGGTGTCCCAGTCCCCGTCGGGCAGGGTCTCGTCGAGCAGCGCGTTCAGCTCGTCTACGGGCATGCGTCCGTGGACCCTGAGGCCGCCGCCCGAGATCGGCTGGGCCAGCGGCTCCTCCCTGTCGAACTCGTCGACGATCTCGCCGACCACCTCCTCCAGCAGGTCCTCCATCGTCACCAGGCCGGCTGTGCCGCCGTACTCGTCGACCACGACCGCCAGGTGGAAGCGCTCGGACTGCATCTGGCGGAGCAGGTCGTCGGCCTGCATGGTCTCGGGAACGAACGTGGGCGGCCTGGAGAGCCCAACGGCAGGCTCCCCACCGCGGCCGTCCAGTTGGGCCCGCGCCAGGTCCTTCACGTGCACCACGCCGACTATGTCGTCGATGCCGGTGCCGCTCACGGGGATGCGGCTGTGGCCACCTCCCACCGCCACCTCGAGGGCCGCCTGCACGCTGCAACCGTTCTCCACGCCGACCATGTCGGGCCGCGGGACCATCACCTCCCGCACGAGGGTGTCACCGAAGGCGATCACCGACTCGATCAGGTCGTGCTCCTCCTCGTCTATCGAGCGCGTGGCGAGGGCCCGGTCGGCAACGGCCAGCAACTCCTCCTCGGTGACCACCGCTCCCCCTTCCCGGACCGACCGTGGCGTCATGAGCTCTGACACCCGGGCCAGCAGGGCGGCCGCCCATCCGACGGGCCGGACGGTCGAGACCACGTGCACGACACCCACCGCCCACAGGGCCGTCTCATCGACCCGGCGCATCGCCCAGTACCTGGGCAGCGCCTCGGCAGCCACGTAGGCCACGCACGCCAGCACCGGTAGAGCCACGAGGACACCGCCGACGCCGAACCGGGAGTAGGCCCACACCGCGGTCAGGCCGGTCGCCGCCACGCGCAAGATCGTCAGGGCCAGCATCAGCGGCCTCAGGCCCGTGGACCGCCGGTCAACCAGCGCCAGCAGGCGGCGTGCACGGTCGTCGTCGGAGGCGTCGCCCAGCACCTCGGCCCGGGCCCTTCCGATGTGAAGGAGGCTGGTCTCGGCAGCAACCAGCACGGCCGATCCTGCGATCAAGACCAGCAGGGCCGCCAACCCGGCAACCTCCGCCGCGCTCACTGGCCGACCGTCCCCTCGGCCGGTACGGGACCGGAGGGTGGCACGGCCTGTCTGAACCCGTCCAGCAACTCGGCCTGTCGGGCCTCCATGATCGACCTCTCCCCCGGTTCGGCGTGGTCGTGGCCCAGCAGGTGCAGGATCCCGTGGACCAGGAGGAGCTCCACCTCGGCCAGCAGGCCGTCGGCCCCGGGAGCGGCCTGGCGACCGGCCACCTCCGGGCAGATGACGACGTCCCCCAGCAGCACGGGAATCGCGTCGGGCGCAGCCCGGTCGGCCCCGCCAACGGGTCCGTCCACCGGGAACGCCAGCACGTCGGTGGGGCCGTCACTGCCCATGTGCTCCCGGTTCAGCCCCGCCATGGGTTCCTCGTCCACGAGGTGCACGGTCAGCTCGACGAGCCGGTCGCCCAGGCCCTCGGCTACCAGCACGTGTACCGACAGGGCCTCCAGCCGCGCTGCGCAGCCGGTGGGTAGGTCGGTGGGCCCGGCTGTCCGCGCGTCGACGACGACACGCGGACCGGGTTCAGGAGGTTCCTCTCTCAAGGCTCCCTCACCGGTTCCTCACGGGCCCGTGGTCCTACCGCCAGCACCGCACACCGGGTCAACCTCCACCAGCAGGCCATCCCGCCTGGTCTGCTCCGGCCTTGTCGTAGGCCTCCACTATGTCCTGGACGATCCTGTGCCTGACGACGTCACGGCTGCTCAGGTGCACGAAGCTGAGGCCGCTGATTCCCGACAGGGTCGACTCCAGGTCGGCCAGGCCGCTTCGCCCTCCCGGCACGTCAATCTGGCTCACGTCGCCCGTGACCACGACCCTGGATCCGAACCCGAGTCGGGTCAGGAACATCTTCATCTGCTCGGGCGTCGTGTTCTGGGCCTCGTCCAGGATCACGAAGCTGCTGTTGAGGGTGCGGCCGCGCATGAACGCCAGTGGCGCCACCTCGACCTCGCCGCGGTCCAACAGGCGCTGCGCCGTGTCCGTGTCGAGCATGTCGAACAGGGCGTCGTAGAGGGGGCGAAGGTAGGGGTCCACCTTCGCCATCAGGTCACCCGGCAGGAACCCGACCCGCTCGCCGGCCTCAACCAGGGGCCTCGTGAGCACGATCCGCTCGACCTGGCCTGCCTGCAGGGCCCTTACCGCCATTGCCACGGCCAGCCAGCTCTTCCCGGTTCCGGCCGGGCCCACGGCAAAGGTGATGATGTTGTCCGCCACCGCCTCCACGTAGCGCTTCTGCCCTGCTGAGCGCGGCCTGATCGGCTTGCCGCGGGAGGTGCGGAACACCTCGCTGGTCAGCACCTCGGAGGGGCGCTCGTCGGCCCGGACCATCTCGATGGCCCGTTCCAGGGTCCGGGGGTCGACCGGCAGGCCCCTCTCCAGGAGGAGCACCAGCTCGTCGAACACCCGGCAGACGGTGTCGGCCTGCTCGCCTTCGATCGTGATCTGGTTGCCCCGGACGTGGATGGCCGATTCCGGGAATGCACCCTCGACCTGTTTCAACAACTGGTCGCGCTCGCCGACCAGGACCGACATGAGGTCGTTGCCGGGAACGCTGAGCTTGACGGTCGTGTCCTGCATGGGCCACCCCAAGACTACCCCTGCCCGGCTGCCAGGTCCCCCGCTACCCTCCGTGCATGCCTGCCGACGGCAAGGGCAGCCCGGCCGGGCGCAGGCCCGGCCCAGACGACGAGGTTCCCCCAGGCGACGACCTGGTCCGCTTCGCCGCCGAGGCCGGTGCCGAGGAGGCCGTTCGCCGTCTGGGGCACGAGGCGTGGCTGCGCCTGCGCTCCGAGGAGGCCGGACACCTCCAGGGGCTCCTTCTGGACCTGGCCGAACGCCGCGACCGGGTCACGCTGTTGCTGTCCACCGGCGTCTGCCGTGAGGGCGTGATCGAGGTGGTGGGCGCCGGTTTCGTGGGCCTGCGCTGTGACGACGGCGGTCTGTGCCTGCTAGCGCTGGCATCCGTGGCAGCGGTCCAACCGGCACCAGGCGTCGACCTGGTCGGTGACCGCCCCACCGCCCCGCCCGAAAGCGACCTTCACGGGGTGCTGCAGGAACTCCTCAGCGACCAACCGACGGTGGCGCTGCTTGTCACCGGAGCTGCCCTACCCGTGTACGGGACGCTGGAGCGCCTGGGGACCGACATGCTCGTGCTGCGGTCAGGGGACGGCACGGTCTCGTACGTCCCGCTGCAGTCGCTGGTGGAGTTGAGGCTGGCCCCGGGGGGTCCTGCCGGGTCGGCGCCGGCCGGGTGACGGGCTGCGCGCCCGGGTTCACCCGCCGCCGCGACGCCCCCCGAGCCTCCTCACCGGCTGCCTTCAGGGCTTCCTACCGGGACCCCTGCCCTGCCGCCTCCACAGCCTTGGTCCCCGCCGCCACCCGGCCCTCCTCCCACCACGCTCCATGTCGGCCAGCACCCCCGGGGCGGCCTCGTTGACGACCTCCTCGGCTGCGTCCAGCAGGGCCGCGATGCTGTCGTCGTCCCCCAGGCCCGTGGGCTCATCGGGGGTGGCCGGCGTGACGAGGCTGCCATGGCTCCAGTTCACGTCCACCCGGCGCTTCTCGAACGAGGGGCAGTCCGCCGGGCAGCGCCAGGGCGCCTCGGGGGCCATGTCCAGGTCGCACTTCCTGACGGTGTCCCCGTTGGGGTAGCTGCGGCTTTCGAAGTGCTTGCAGCCCTCGCGCATCGGCATGGTGGTATTCCTAGCCGATGGGGGTTGTCACCCGACAGATCCCTCCATCTGCAATTCGATCAGGCGGCTCCACTCCACGGCGTACTCCATGGGAAGGGTCCGCGTGATCGGCTCGATGAAGCCGTTGACCACCATCGACATGGCCTGTTCGGCCGTGAGGCCCCTGCTCATCAGATAGAAGAGCTGGTCGTCGGCGACCTTGGACACCGTTGCCTCGTGGCCTATGACGGCATCCTCGGAGCCCACCTCCATGTACGGATAGGTGTCCGAGGTGCTCTCGTCGTCGAGGATCAGGGCGTCGCACTGGACGTGGCTCCTGCAGCCGCCTGCGCCCTCCTCGATGCGGACCAGGCCCCGGTAGCTGCTTCGGCCGCCGTCCTTGGAGATGGACTTGGACACGATCTTGGAGGTCGTCTCGGGGGCGGCGTGGGTCATCTTGGCCCCTGCGTCCTGGTGCTGGCCGGCACCGGCGTAGGCGACCGAGAGCACCTCTCCCGAGGCCTTGGGGCCGACCATGACGACGGCCGGGTACTTCATGGTCAGGCGGGATCCGATGTTGCCGTCGATCCACTCCATGTGGCCCTCCGCCTCGACCCGGGCCCGCTTGGTCACCAGGTTGTAGACGTTGTTGGACCAGTTCTGGATGGTCGTGTAGGTGACCCGCGCCGACGGCCGGACCACGATCTCGACGACGGCCGAGTGGAGCGAGTCCGTGCTGTAGACGGGTGCCGAGCAGCCCTCGATGTAGTGGACCTCCGACCCCTCGTCGGCGATAATCAGGGTCCGCTCGAACTGGCCCATGTTCTCGGCGTTGATGCGGAAGTAGGCCTGTAGCGGCATCTCCACCTTCACCCCGGGCGGCACGTAGATGAAGGAGCCGCCGCTCCAGACGGCCGAGTTGAGGGCCGAGAACTTGTTGTCGTTCGGCGGGATGACCCTTCCGAACCAGGCGCGCACGATCTCGGGATGCTCCCGCAGCGCGGTGTCCATGTCGCAGAAGATGACACCCTGGGCCTCAAGGTCCTCGCGGTTGCGGTGGTAGACGACCTCTGATTCGTACTGGGCCGTCACCCCTGCCAGGTACTTCCGCTCTGCCTCGGGTATTCCCAGCTTCTCGTAGGTGTTCTTGATGGACTCCGGGACGTCGTCCCAGTCGTCGGAGAGGCCCTCGGTGGGCTTGATGTAGTAGTAGATGTCGTCGAAGTCGATGCCCGACATGTCGCCGCCCCACCAGGGCATGGACCGGGCGTCGAACCGCTGGTAGGACCGCAACCGGAAGTCGACCATCCACTCCGGCTCGCCCTTCATCCAGGCGATCTCCCTGACCACATCCTCGTCGAGGCCCTTGGTGGGCTTGTAGACGTAGTCCTCGGCGTCGCTCCAGCCCAGCTTGTAGCGGCTCAGGTCGAGCCCGATGTCGGTGGCTGCCATCTCACCTCAGGATCAGACGATCCGATGCTCCTATCCGCGGCCTGCCCGGTCGCCTCCTGGAGGGCCAACCGGGGTATTTCTCCTACGTGGATAGTAACAATCCCGGACGGCGTTCGGGCGGGGGTTCGGGCGGGGGTTCAGGCTGGGGTCAAGAACCCGCACCAGCCCTCAGGCCTGGTTGCAGTCCGGCTTCCTCTGGCGGCGCTGCCGGTCCAGCCACCCCATCAGGACGGCGATGGCCCGCGGATCGTGGCGCAGGTGGTGGCCCGCACCCCCGATGAGGCGCAGGTCGGCGGCGCCGTGGGCCTCGGCCAGGGCCCGTGCCTCCAGTGGCGGGACGATGTCGTCCTCGCTTCCGTGCACGAGGAGCAGGTCCCTCGGCGGCATGTCCGCCACCGACCGCTCCGCTGAGACCGAGGCTAGGGACGAGGCCCAGTCCCCGAAGTCGGCTGGGAAGGCGGGGTCGTCGACCAGCCCGGCGTCGCGGGCGTGGAGCAGTAGCCGACGGGGGTTGGCCGCCCAGTCGGACCAGTCGGCCGGGGTTGCGAAGGCCCCGACGCCACCGATCCGGGGCTCCAGCGCCGCCGCACAGATGGCCAGGCCTGCCCCGGTGCCGAACCCGACTGCCCAGAGGCCGTCAACCCGTTCGACCTCGACGAGGTGGACAGCCGCCGCCAGCACGTCGTCCCGCCAGCCTCCGAGGCTGAAGCTGCCATCTGATCCCGGCATGCCCCTCAGGTAGGGCACCATCGCCAGCCAGCCCAACTCTCCGGCGATCCTGGAGGCCAACTCGGGGAACGTGGACGGCGAGTTGGCGCCTCCACCCGGACCGCTCGGGAAGCCGTGGCAGACCAGCACCCCCGGAGGCCTGGCCGCAGCACCGTTGGCCGGCCTGGCAAGGTACGCCGCCAGGTTCAGGCCATCGGAGTCGAAGCGGTGGTTCTGCATGCTGTCCGGACCATTCTGGACCCGGCCGGACGTACCCGGATCTGCCACCCTCTCCTCGCCTATCCTTCCCTCTCCGGCCTCAGTCCAGCCGACGCATATCGGGGCGGTAGCGGCGCACCCTGTCCACGTAGCTCTGCGAGAACTGCAGGTTGGCCCCCTCGGCCACGACCCCCTCGCGCACCGTTGCCGGAACTCCCAGGGCCATCGACCGGGGCGGCACAACCTGGCCGTTGCGCACGACGGCGTTGGCACCCACAACAGATCCCGTCCCTACCACCGCCTCGTGCAGCACCACGGCGCCCACACCCACCAGGGCCTGGTCCTCGATGGTGCAGCCCTCGAGGTGGCACAGGTGCCCGAGGGTCACGTCGTCACCGACGATGGTGGGCAGTTCCGGGGTGCAGTGGAGCACCGAATTGTCCTGCACCGAGGACCTGGCACCGACCACTATCCGGTTGTCGTCTGCCCGGATCACGGCGTGTGGCCAGACGCTTGACTCCGGTCCCACCACCACCGATCCGATCAGCACCGCCAGCGGATGGACGAAGGCGTCCGGGTGGACAGAGGGTTCGCGGTCGCCCAGGGCGTAGAGGGCCATCAGCCCAACCCACTGAACGTGCCGTACCGGCCTCCGAGGAACACCAGAGGCGAACCGGCCCCACCAGGCTCGAGGTGGGTGACCCTCCCCATGACGAACCAGTGGTCGCCGGCGTCGACCACCTCGTGGACCTGGCAGTCGATCCAGGCCGCACAGGTGGGGATGGCCGGGGAGCCCGAAGGTGCTGGCACCCACCCGGACTCCTCCCACGCCCCACCGTCCCGCGAGTAGAAGGAGTTGGAGAGGTCGGCCTGCTGGTCGGACAGCACGTTCACACAGAAGGAACCCGTGTCCTCTATCCGCGGCCACGTCCGTGACGACTTCCCCGGCAGGAAGCCTACGAGCGGCGGATCCATCGACACCGACACGAACGACCCGATAACGATTCCCAGGGGCTCACCGTCGGCGAGGCCGGTTACGAGGGTTACTCCTGTCGGAAGGCGGCCCAGCACCTCCCGGTACAGGTCCGGCTGGACATCCGGGCCATCGCGTCCGGAGTCCCCTCCGTCTGCCGACTCGCCGGCCGACCTGTCGGCCGATCCGCCCGTCTCACCGTCCAACTCCAGGTCCCCTCTCCCACTTCTCTCCCACTTCCAGCCTCCCGCTTCCGGGGCGAGCCGACCCGGACTCCGCCGGGTCGGGCCGAGGGTAGCCCCGTCACGGCCCGCGGCAGACCCGTCCGCTACACGGCGGCCAGGTCGGTCCGGAGGACGACCCTCTCCCCCTCTGCAGGAGCGCTGACCCGGCCCACGTCCAGGCCCCCAGCGGCCTCCCTGGCCCACGCCAGCAGGCCATCGACCGTCTCGTCACAGTGTGACGGGTCGTGGTGGAAGAGGGCCAGCTCCCGCACGCCGGCCTGGTGGGCGACCTCCAGGGCATAGTCGACCGTGCTGTGCCCCCAGTCGCTGCGCTGGGCGAACTCGTCGGCCGTGAACTGGGCGTCGTGGATCAACAGGTCGACCCCGTCAGCCAACTCCAGCACCGCCTCGTCGACCCGGCGCGGATCGTCGGTCGGCTCCTGGTGGTCGCTGATGTAGGCGACGCTGGCCGAGCCCCAGTCGATCCGGTACCCGTTGGTGGCCCCCACGTGTGGAACCCGGCGGGTGGTGACCGTCGCAGGACCGACCTCCATGACGCCAGCGTCCAGGTCGTGGAAGTGGACGTCACCGGCCAGGTCGTCGACGCAGATCGGGAAGTAGGGAGGGTTCATGAACGAGGCGAACGCGGCCTCCATGGAGCGGCCTCCGTCCGGCGGGCCGAACACGTCCAGCCGGGACCCCTGCCGGTTGATGGGCGTGAAGAACGGCAGGCCCTGCACGTGGTCCCAGTGGAGGTGGCTGACCAGGGCTGTCCCGACGAAGGGGCCGGGGGAGGCCCCGTCGTGGGCGTCCATCCCGAAGTACCGCAGACCGGTCCCCAGGTCGAGCAGGATCGGGAGCTCGCCCTGAGCCTCCAGCACCACGCACGAGGTGTTCCCGCCGTAACGCTGGTTGGCCGGACAGGGGCACGGCGTCGAGCCCCGCACCCCGTAGAACGCCACGTCCAGGGATCCTGCCGGAGATCCGGAGACCGGTTCGGCCGATCCGTTCAGGGAACCGTCCATCCCGGCTCAGGGTACGAGCGACCGGTGTGTGGCCTGTGTCGCTGTGACCAAGTTCTCAGGGCCGGATCGTCCCCGGATCGCGGGCCGCGTGGTATCTGTGGGAGACTCGCCGGATGGGTGCGCCGCCTGTTGTCGACGGCCTAGTGGCCGTGGTCAAGAAGGACTGTCCGGCCTGCCAGCTGGTGGTCCCCGTCCTGGAACAGCTGGCCGGGACCGCCGGCCTGACGGTCTTCAGCCAGGATGACCCGTCGTTTCCCGCCGATGAGGCCTGGGTGGTCGACGACAGGGACCTGGCGGTGAGCTGGAACCTCGACCTGGAGGCAGTTCCCACCCTCATCAACTTCGTGGACGGCGAGGAGGCCGAGCGGACGGTCGGCTGGTCGCGCGAGGCGTGGGAGGACCTGACCGGCGTGGACGGCCTCGGCTCCGACCTGCCGCCGTTCAAGCCAGGTTGAGGATCCCTCACGGTCGACCCCGGGAGGGTCGACGAGCTGAGGGCCCGCTACGGCGGCGGATCCCTGGTGTCACGGCGCGTGCAGATCGCTGCCATGGAGGACGATGCCGAGGCCCTCTTCGAGCGGGGCTGGACCGACGGCCTCCCCGTCGTCCCACCCACAGAGGCACGCGTCGAGCGCATGCTCTCGGGCACGACCAGGGACCCCGGTGACGTGATCGCGGTGGTGCCCCCCGACCTCCGCGACTGCACGGTGGAGAAGGTGGCGGTCAACGCCGTCATGGCCGGGTGTCGGCCCGAGTACCTGCCGGTCGTGCTGGCCGCCGTAGAGGCGGTTTGCAACGACGACTTCAACATGCACGGCGTGCTGGCCACCACCATGTCCGTCGGGCCGGTCCTGGTCGTGAACGGCCCCATCGCCGCCGAGATCGGCATCAACCACGGCGTCAACGCCCTGGGACACGGCACCCGTTCCAACAGCAGCATCGGCAGGGCCGTGCAGCTGGTGGTCCGCAACGTGGGCGGCGGTGTGCCGGGCGGAGTCGACCGGGCCACCCTCGGCCACATGGGCAAGCAGGGCTTCTGCTTCGCCGAGGATGAGGACGGCTCGCCGTGGACGACCCTCTCAGAGGCACGCGGCTTCGAGCGCGGCCAGGACACCGTCACCGCCTTCGCCGGCGAGGGCCCACACCTGATCGTCGACCAGAAGAGCCGTTCGGCCGGGTCCCTGCTCAGGTCCCTCGCCGAGGGGCTCCTGGGTGCCATGTCACACCGGATCGTGATGGGCATGGACGCCATGCTCGTGCTGTCCCCCGAGCACGCCTCCAGGTTCCAGGACGCCGGCTGGGACCGGGACCGCTTCATGGAGGAACTGGCCTCCCACCTGCTCGTCGACACCGACGCCATCGTGGCCGGCTCAGGCGGCATAGAGGAGGGCCTGCCGGCAGACCTGGCTGGCATGTCGCTGCCCAAGTTCCGGCCCGGCGGGCTCCTCGTCGCGGTGGCGGGAGGGTCCGCGGGGCTCTTCTCTGCAATCATCGGGGGCTGGGTGAACGGCCCGACCGGAAGCGAACCCGTTACGAGGGAGGTCAGGCGATGAACACATCCGAGGCTGGTGGCGGCACGCTCACCGTCCTCGACCCGACGTCGGAGGACCGGCCGGCCAGCCGCCGGCTCAGCGACCGGCCCGCAGCCCTGGCGGGGCTCACCGTCGGCCTGCTCGATATCAGCAAGCCCCGGGGAAACGTGTTCCTGGACCGCCTGGAGGAGGGTCTGGCGGCCATGGGCGCAAGGGTGGAGCGCTACGCCAAGCCGACCTTCGCCAAGCCGGCCCCCATCGACCTGCGCCACGAGATCTCGACGACCTGCGATGCGGTGATAGAGGCACTCGCCGATTGAGGATCGTGCACGACGTGCAGTGTGCACGACATCGACGACTTCGAGAGGCGGGGGGTGCCGGGGGTGTTCGTCGCCTCGGAGCCCTTCGCAGAAGCAGCAGAGACGCAGGCCGGGGCCCTGGGCCTCCAGGTCCGGCGGGTTTTCGTGGACCACCCGATCCAGGACAGGACCGACCAGGAGATGTCGGCGCTTGCAGACAACGCCATGGAGGACCTTGTCAGGGCACTGACCGAGGCTCCCTGATCCGCAGACGCCCAGGTACACCGCTTCCGAGCGTGGCGCGATAGCGTCACCCGCCGTGACAGGCCAGACCGACCAGCAGGCTGACCGGCAACTGGGGGACGTGTCCCTCGCCGGCCTGACCGGCGTCAAGAGGCCCATTTCAGAGTGGACTACGACGTTTCCGATGGCCCTGGTAGTGCTCGACCCATACACGCACGAGAGCTCGTGGCTGCTGGACACGGCCCGCCGGATCCTGGGGTCCTTCAGCGGAGCCAACGTCACCGCGGCACTTCTGGTCTCCGGCGCCGACGGCGCGGGTGCCGCCCGCTTCCTGGGCCCCCTGGCCGATGAGGTGCTCGGCCTGGTCGACCCGGACGGCTCGCTTGTGCGCTCGCTGGGCCTGGCCTCCCTGCCCGCGTTCGTGGTGATCCGCCAGGACGGGTCGGTGGCGGCCTCGGTGGAGGGCTGGGACCCGGGCCCATGGCGAGAGGCGGTCTCGGACCTTGCCGACCTTACGGCCTGGTCCCGTCCCGAGATCCCTGCGCCCGGCGATCCGGCCCCCTACGCGGGAACCCCCGTCCCGGGCTGACAACGGGCTGGCCACGGGCTGATAACAGCCTGACAACGGGCTGGCCACGGGCTCACAACGGCCTGGCCACGGGCTACCTGTCGGCTGGCCCGGCGGGCGGGGTCGCTAGGGTCGATCCGATGACAGCCGGGCGGATCCCAGGGGAACCGCGTGCGGTGGCGGTGGCGCCCGACACGCGGCCGGAGATGTACGAGGCGATGGTCGCCGCTGTCCTACGGGCGGGAGCCGACCTGGCCGAACCGGCCGATGCCGACGGCCTCGTCTGGGCCGACCCGGCCCGGCCCGACCTGTTCCCGTCGACTGTCCAGGGGGCGCGGCGCCTGACCTGGGTACAGCTCCCCTACGCAGGCATAGAGCCGTTCGCCCACCACCTCGACGATCGCCTCACCTGGACCTGCGGCAAGGGCGTGTACGCACCTGCCGTTGCCGAAACGGTCATGGCCCTCCTGCTGGGCCTGTGCAAGAACCTCCACGGCTACGCCAGGGAGGATTCCTGGTCCGGTCCTGTCGGCAGTCTCCTGGCCGGGTCGCGGGTGACCCTGCTCGGCGGGGGCGGCATCGCATCGCACCTGCTTCCCCTTCTCGCACCGTTCGGATGCAGGACCACGGTGGTCAGGCGCAGCGGGGAGCCGTTGGCCGGCGCAGACCGGACCGTCGCATCCGACGGGTTGGACGGTGTTCTCGCAGAAACCGACCTGCTGGTGCTGGCACTCGCCCTGACCCCGGAGACCGCGGGCATCATCGACGCCCGCAGGCTGGCCCTGATGCCCGCAACAGCGTTCATCGTGAACGTCGCCCGGGGCGGCCACATAGTCACCGACGACCTGGTCCGGGCCCTGTCGGAGGGCCGCATAGCCGGAGCCGCCCTGGACGTGACAGATCCGGAACCCCTGCCGACCGGACACCCCCTGTGGGACCTCCCCAACTGCCTGGTTACCCCCCACATAGGCAACACCCCCGAGATGGGCCTGGCCCTGCTGGCGCCCTTCGTAGAGGAGAACGTGCGCAGGTTCGTGGCCGGCGGTGAACTGCTGGCCGGGGTGGACGTGGCGCTGGGGTACTGAGGGAATCCGGCAGGAAACGGGCAGGGAGGCATGCAGTCGGTGGCCAGGATCGCCGGGGTGCTGTTGGCCGCGGTGTTCGCCGTGGCGGCGGCGGCCAAGTGCAGGGACCCGGAGGGAACCCGCCGGGCGCTGTCTGACTTCGGCCTACCCAACCCGAGACTCCTGGCCCGGCTGGTTCCGGCGGTCGAGGCGGCATCGGCGCTCCTGTTGGTCATCGACCCCGTGACGGGCGGGCCGTGTGCCGTGGCCCTCCTGGCCGCCTTCACGACCCTGGTTGCCGGGCGCCTCATGGCCGGCCGACGGGAGGCATGCGGTTGCTTCGGCGCCTGGTCAAGCCGGCCCCTGTCGTGGCGTGACCTGGCGCGCAACGCCGTGCTGATGGGCCTGGGGGTCCTGGCTGCGCTGGGGTGAGGGCCGTCCACCGGCCTTTGCTACCTTCCCCGTCTGAGGGCTCCCGCCGGCAGGCTCCCCGCGGCGGGCCGGTGGACACCGGGGAGCGACGGAAGCAGGCAAGGGGGAAGACGAGGAGCATGGGCATGGAGGCTCTGGAAGCAGCACGTGGAACGGCAGGACCCATAGGTGACCTCGGAGCCAAGTTCATGCTCGACGGCCTGGCATACAAGTGAGGGGTGGAGCTGGGCCTCCCGTCGGGCATGGGCACCTACGTGATGGGCCGCCTCGGGGTACTCGGCGACGTCGACCAGGAGACCGCCGTGGAAGCGGCCTTCTTCTGGAACCCCTCGACCATCGCCTCGAACTGGGCATCGGCCGACCAGGACCCCTCCCCCTCCTCGGCCGCACCCCTCTACGGACAGATATGCGTGGAGCGGGGCCGCGAGTACCTCGCCGGCTTCGAGGGTGCCGCACGGCTGGCCGAGCTGTTGGAGCGCGTGGTCGACTCGGCCGACGAGACCGACGCCGACCTGTTCGCCGGCTGGCGGGACCAGCCCAGGCCCGACGACCCGGAGGGCAGGGCGTACCTGCTGGCCCAGGTGGCCAGGGAGCTCAGGTTCTGCAGGCACGTGGTGGCGGTCCGGGCGGCCGGGGCCGACCGGCTGGGAATGGTGTTGGCCGGGGGAGGCGAGGCCAACGCCGGGCTGTTCGGCTGGGAGGACACCTCTGCCGGCCCGGTCGATCCTGAGACCCACGCTGCCATAGAGGCCGCCACGGACGAGGCGGCAGCAGCCGACCTGGCCTGCCTGAGTGGGGACGAGCGGGAGGAGCTGGTCGGCCTGGCCGAGGCTGCCCTGGCCCACGCCAGCGCGTAGGCCGGACTCCCCGGGGCAGAGCAGCAGACAGGACGCGGCTCGAGCACGAGGCGAAGCAGCCGGCGAGCCGGCCCGACAAGCAGACAGGACGGGCCCGACAACCCAGAATCCAGTGACCACGGGACGAGACAGGACGAGAGGGAGACAAGCCGATGGATGGCCTGATGATGGACACGCCGCTGTCCCTGATCCACGTCTTCGACAGGGCAACCGGCCTCTTCGCAGACAAGCAGGTGGTGACCGCCACCCCTTCCGGACTGGAGCGCCTCTCCTACGGCAACTGGGGTGAGCGCACACGCCGACTCGGGGGCGTCCTGGACGACCTGGGCGTCAGCAGCGACGGCAGGGTCGCCACCTTCGCCTGGAACACCTCCCGCCACCTCGAGCTCTACTTCGCCCCTCCGTGCACCGGGCGGGTGGCCCACACCCTGAACCTGCGCCTGTTCCCCGACCAGCTCACCTACATCGTCAACCACGCCGAGGACGAGGTCATCTTCCTGGACCATTCAGTGGCAGGGCTCATCTGGCCCCTGATGGACGGCTTCGACACGGTGCGACACGTGGTGCTGATGGACGACGGGGCCCCGGCGCCGGACCCCGACGCTGTCAGGGCCGAGGTCCACGACTACGAGGCCCTGCTGGCGGCTGCCTCCCCTGTCGAGTGGACGCCCGTGCCCGAGGACACGGCGGGCTCGATGATGTACACCTCGGGAACCACGGGCAACCCGAAGGGCGTCGTCTACTCGCACCGCTCGATGGTGCTCCACACCTTCGGAGCCATGATGGCCGACACCCTCGGGGTCAACGAGCGCGACGTGATCCTGCCCGTCGTCCCCATGTTCCATGCCAACGCGTGGGGCCTGGCACACGCCGGCGTCGCAACGGGGGCGACCCTGGTGATGCCGGGGGCCAACCTCACACCGGGTGCACTGGCCGACCTGATCGAGGACGAGGGGGTGACGCTGGCCGCCGGTGTCCCGACAATCTGGATGGGGGTGCTGCCGGAGTTGGAGGGCCGTGACGTGTCCGCCCTGAGGGCCATCCCGTGCGGCGGCTCGGCCGTACCGCGGTCCCTCTCCGAGGGCTACAGGAAGCAGACGGGGTTGCCCATCCTGCAGGCGTGGGGCATGACAGAGACCAGCCCCCTTGCAGCCGTGTGCAACATCAAGTCCACGCTCGACCACCTGGACGACGACGCCAAGGCCGACCTGCGCACCACCGTTGGCCTCATCTCGCCGGCCGTCGACTTCAGGATCGCCGACCCGGAGAGCGGCGACGACCTCCCCTGGGACGGGGAGTCCCGAGGGGAGCTGCAGGTGAGGGGGCCGTGGATCGCCCGCACCTACTACAACGACGAGCGGGCAGCCGACTCCTTCACCGAGGACGGCTGGCTGAAGACCGGTGACGTGGCCACCGCAGACCAAGAGGGCTACATCCGCCTGGTCGACCGGACTAAGGACCTGATCAAGTCGGGCGGCGAGTGGATCAGCTCGGTGGAGCTGGAGAACGAGATTATGGCCCACCCGGACGTGGCCGAGGCGGCCGTGATCGGCGTGGCCTCGACAAAGTGGGGCGAACGGGCCATGGCGTGCGTGGTCCCGGCCGAGGGAGCCTCGATTACAGCAGAGGATGTGCTGGCCTGGCTGGAAGGCCGGGTGGTCAGGTGGTGGCTACCAGACCGGATCGAGTTCATCGAGGAGGTGCCCAAGACGTCGGTCGGGAAGTTCTCCAAGAAGACCCTGAGGGAGCGCTTCGCCGACGTTGTGGTGGACTGAGGGAGGGTCCAGGCCGACCGCGTGTCGAGCCCTACCAGCGCCGGTTGTTGGACCGACCCGGCTGGCATGACAAGATCAGGGCACCGGGATTGCAGCCCGGCCGGCTGGCGAGGCGCACACCGCCGGACCGGGGACCACGCCAGACAAGCAGCGCCAGACAAGCAAGACCAGAGACAATCGGCAACGACGAGCAAGCGACGAGAAGGGGACCTTCGTGGAACTGTTCAGCGACTGGATGGGGAGCATCGGAGGCGGGCAGGCGGTCGGCCGCTTCGCCCACTACCTGGGGGGCATCACCTGGATAGGCCTCCTCTACTTCTTCAACTTCATCCAGGGCTCGGCGTTCGGCGAGATGGGCGAGGCCGCGCGTGGTGAGGCCCTCCGGAAGATCACCTGGCGGACCCTGTGGTGGTTCCGTTGGGCTGCCGCCCTGACATGGGTGTCGGGTATCTGGATCCTCCTCCACCAGGAGGTCATCCACGACATGGACTACTGGCGCTCGGCCGGCGGCATCGGCATCGCCTTCGGGGCCATCCTGGGTACGACCATGGCGGCCAACGTCTGGATGGTCATTTGGCCGGCACAGCAGGTGGTGATCGGCTCGTCCGTGGCGGTGTCGGGTGGTGGCGAGGCCGATCCGGAGGCACCTGCCGCTGCCAAGCGGGCCGGACGGGCCAGCAGGGTCAACACCTTGTTCTCGATCCCGCTGATCTTCTTCATGATGTGGCCCAGCCACTTCGGGCCCAACTTCGGCAACCCCGACGGCGGCACCAGGGCTGTGCTCTGGATCGTGTTCGCGGTGATCTGGGTGGTCATGGAGTTGTCGGCGCTCGGCAAGGTGGGCGGCTACGACAACGGCATCAACAAGGCGGTCCTGGACAAGCACCAGGACACCATCAAGTACGGCTTCGCCATCACGGTGGTGCTCTACCTGCTCTTCGAGATCCTGGCCTGACCCCCGAGGCAGGGCAGGCAGGCCGGCCTGGCTACTTCACGAGCAGCTGGGCCTCCATGCCGCTGGAGCGGTGGCCGGCGCCGTCATGGCATGTGCAGTAGATCATGTAGCGGCCGGGCAAGCCGAGCAAGCTACTTCACGAGCAGCTGGGCCTCCATGCCGCTGGAGCGGTGGCCGGCGCCGTC
>CAYFOV010000016.1:0-5442 GCA_964344855.1 uncultured Candidatus Nemicrothrix sp. | reverse complement strand
GCTACTTCACGAGCAGCTGGGCCTCCATGCCGCTGGAGCGGTGGCCGGCGCCGTCATGGCATGTGCAGTAGATCATGTAGCGGCCGGGCAAGCCGAGCAAGCTACTTCACGAGCAGCTGGGCCTCCATGCCGCTGGAGCGGTGGCCGGCAATGTCGCAGTAGATCATGTAGCGGCCGGGCTCCAGCCGGATGGTGCCGGCGTCGGTCCCGTCGTTTCCGACCTCCAGGCGCAGCAGGTCCTCGTGGCCCTCAACCACGAGGGTGTGGGCCTGGAAGCCGTCCAGCACGTACTCGATCGTGACCACGCCGGGCTCCCCCAGGGCCTCCACCTCGTACCTGTCGGCGTCGAAGTCCTGGTCGTCGAAGCCCACCACCCTCACGGTGCCGGCAGGAACCGGATCTCCGGCCGATGTGCTGCCCGGAGCGCCCCCTCCACCGCAGGAAGCCAGCAGGGTGAGCGATCCGGCCGCTAGGACCACACCGATCGATCGAAGGCCGAACCCTGTCCGGTTGCGTGCTGCCATGGGCGTGGAGGCTACCGATGGGCGATGATGGCCCGATGGTGACTGGGGACACTGGCCGCGCTGACCTGGAAGCACAATCCGGTGAGGGCCGGGACCCCGACCGGGTAGCCCTCCTCGTCAACCGCTCCGCACGGTCGGGCCGTGCGGGCCGCTACCTGGAGCAGGTCCTCTCCCACCTGGCCGACCGGGGGATCAGGCCGGACCTGCTGGAGGCCGGGATACCCGGGGAGAGCCTGGAGGCCATTGTTGCCAGCCCGGCAGGCCGGGTGCTCGTGATGGGCGGCGACGGAACCGTCCACCAGGCTGCCTCAGCCATGGCCGACACCGGTCGCGTGCTGGGGATCCTGCCGACCGGCACGGGTGACGACACGGCACGCTCGCTGGGCCTGACCGACGGGGGCCTGGCCCGACAGGTGGAGCGCGCCCTCTCGGATCCGGTGGGGATCGACCTGCTCATCGGCGCCGGGAGGCCCGCGGTGACCAGTCTGGTGCTCGGCTTCCCCGTGGACGTCAACCGCCGAGCCGACGCCATGGCCGTGCCGCGCGGCCCCTCCCGCTACACCCTCGCCACGCTCATTGAGATCCCTCGCATGCGGCCGCGTGGCTACCGGTTGGTGCTGGACGGCACGGTCCGCGAGCTCACCGCGGCGGTGGTCGTGGTGGCCAACACGGCCTACTTCGGCGGCGGAATGGCCATCTGCCCCGACGCCGACCCGGCCGACGGCCTGCTCGACGTCTGCGTGGTGGGCGACGTCACCAGGACGGACCTGCTCCGGTCCTTTCGGCTTGTCCGGACCGGCGACCACGTGGACCACCCCGGGGTGTCCATGTTCAGGGCCGAGGAGGTGCGCCTGTCGGCTGCGGCGGGCGGCCGGGCGGGCGAGGAGATGCGGGCCGACGGCGAGCACATGGGGTATCTGCCCGCAGTGCCCGAAGGAGGGGACGCGGGCGCTGGCATCACGGTCACGGCCGGGCGGTCGGCCCTCCTGGTGGCGGGTGCGACAACCAGCCCACCCGGGCGCGGCTAGCGTCCCCACCATGGCTGACGACGAGACGACAACGGCAGGGCACAGTGTCGAGATCACCTACTGCGTCCCCTGTGACTATTCACCCCGCGCCGTGAGCGCGGTCAGCGACCTCCTCTCCAACTACCAGCACGTGATCGACGACCTACGGCTGGTCACCGGCGACAAGGGCGTGTTCGACGTCAGGGTGGACGGTGAGCTCGTCTACTCCAAGCACCAGACTGACCGGCACGCCGAGGACGGCGAGGTGCTGGAGATCTTCAGGGGGATCGTCGGGCCCGACGTTCCCGTGTACGGCACCTGATCACGCATCCACGGCGTGTTCCCGGCCTGTCCCCCGTCTGTCCCTTTGACAGCACACCGGGTCTAGGATCGACGTCCCACGAGCAGGTCGAGCCCCAGGAGACACAGACGTGAGCCTCAACGGAACCCAGACGCACGAGAACCTCAAGGCTGCCTTCGCCGGCGAGTCACAGGCCAACCGGCGCTACCTCTACTTCGCCAAGGTCGCCGACATCGAGGGTTACCCCGACGTGGCCGGGAACTTCCGCGACACCGCCGACGGTGAGACGGGCCACGCCCACGGCCACCTGGACTACCTGAAGGAGGTGGGCGACCCGGCCACCGACCTCCCGATCGGCGACACCCATGAGAACCTGGCAGCCGCCGTGGCAGGCGAGACCCACGAGTACACCGACATGTACCCGGGCATGGCCAAGACCGCCCGCGAGGAGGGCTTCGCCGAGATCGCCGACTGGTTCGAGACCCTCGCCAAGGCCGAGAAGGCTCACGCGGGCCGCTTCCAGTCGATGCTCGACTCCATCAGCTGACGGACCCGCTCCATTCGGCGCCGTGCCCGACAAGCACGGGCACCAGCCCACCCAGCCCACCCGGCCCACCCGGCCCACCCAGCCCATTCCCTACTCCCCCACGGCCGGGCTCACCTACGACCCGACCGACGACCTCTACTGGGACGCCGAGGCGCTCCGCGGAGAGGTGGAGAGGACCTTCGAGGTCTGCCACGGCTGCCGCATGTGCTTCAAGTACTGCGACAGCTTCCCCACCCTCTTCCGGTTCCTGGACGAGCGACACGACGGCGACGTGCGCTCACTCACCAGCGGGGAGACCGCCGAGGTCATGGCGGGATGCTTCCAGTGCAAACTCTGCGAGGTCCAGTGCCCCTACACGGTTCGCGACGGCCATGAGTTCCAACTGGACTTCCCGAAGCTGGTCCACAGGTACAGGGCACAGCAGGTGCGGGACGGCTCCCGCGGTCTGCGCCGGCGCCTGACGGACTCCTTCCTGGGCGACCCCGACCGCACCGCCCGGTTGGCGAGGGCCACGGGCGGCCTGGCCAACGCACTCAATTCGCGCAGTCGGCTGCACCGACGCTTCCTGGAGTTGTTGGCCGGCATACATCCCGACAAGGACCTTCCCGACTTCGCCTCCACCACCTTCACCTCGTGGGCCGAGTCGGAGGGCCTGGTCGCGGCCGACCCGACGGAGGGCGAGGTCGTGCTCTTCCCGACGTGCTACGTGGACCACAACGAGCCCGACCTGGGGCGCGACACGGTCTCCGTGCTCACGCGCAACGGCGTGGGGGTCACCTGCGAGAAGGGCCTCCAGTGCTGTGGCATGCCGGCCTGGGAGTCAGGAGACCTGGAAACCCTCCGACGCAAGGCCGGGGCCAACCTGGAGCTCCTGACCCCGCACGTCGAGGCGGGCAAGGCGGTGGTCGCCGTCAACCCCACCTGCTCGATGATGCTCCGACGCGAGTACCCGGAGCTGGTGGACGCACCCGATCGAGAGAGGGCCAAGGCCCTGGCCGAGGCCGTGACCGACCCCGGAGAGCTGCTCTGGTCGATACGGAATGAGGACCGTTTCGACGACGGCTTCGCCAGCACGCCGGGAAGCGTCAGCTACCACGCCCCCTGCCACCTGAGGGCACAGGCGGTTGGCTTCAAGGGGAGGGACCTGCTGCGCCGGATCCCCGGCGTCAAGCCGACCACGACCATGGAGTGCTGCGGCCATGACGGGACCTTCGCCATGAGGTCGGAGGGCTTCGAGGCCTCGGTACGGATCGGCCGCAAGGCCTTCGACGGCGTGGCCAGCGCCGAGGCTGAGGTCTGGGCGACGGACTGCCCGTTGGCCGCCTTGCAGTTCGCCCAGCACGCGGGGCGGCGGCCCATGCACCCGATGTCGATCCTGGCCAGGGCCTATGAACCGGACGGCTTCCCGACGCCCGTCGAGCTGGAGAGCCAGGTAGACGGGGAGAACCGGGGAGACCGGGGTTGACCGGACAGCGAGCGCCCCACCACGTCCGCAGGGAAGAGGTGCTCGACTACCAGACCTACTCGGACGGCAGGGATGCGGCCAGGCGCGTGGCCATGGCCGCCAAGCAGCCCAGGAGGATCCACCTGGGCGAGCACCTGACCTTCCTGTTCGAGAACCACGACACGATCCTCTACCAGGTCCAGGAGATCATGCTGGCCGAGCGGATCGTCCGGGAGGCGGCAGTCAGCGAGGAACTCGACACCTACAACGGAATGCTCGGCGGCCCCGGCCAGTTGGGATGTGCCCTGCTCATCGAGATCGACGACAAGGTCGAGCGGAGGCGGGTCCTGGAGTCGTGGATGGGCCTCCAGGAGAGGATCTACGCCGTGGCCGCCGACGGTGGGAGGGCCTACGCCGAGTTCGATCCGTCGCAGGTGGGCGGGGACCGCCTGTCGGCCGTCCAGTACCTGCTGTTCACCCTGTCCTCCCCGCCGGTGGCGCTGGGCTGCGACTTCCACGCGCTGACGCTGGAAGCCGACCTGGACGAGGTGCAACAAGGTGCCCTGGCAGCCGACCTGGCGGCCACACTCCGGTAGAACCGGCTGGTCGGCCGGCTGGCTAATCGGCCGGCTGGCAGGTCAATCGCCGACCAGGGAGGCCAGCTCGTCCAGGATGGGTAGAACCTCGTCGGCTCCACCGGGAGGCAGCCCGAACACCAGGCGCTCCACCCCGGCAGCCCTGGCACCCTCGATGTAGCCGGGATCGTGTGGAGCCCCGTAGACGCTCACCTCCACCTCGGAGGGATCCCTGCCGACCCTTTCACACTCCTCGTCCCGTGCCGCCAGCCAGGCACCCGGGCCGGGGTTCCCGTCTGCCGCCGGACCCCTGCCGGCGATCGGTATCCAGCCGTTCCCGTAGCGCACCGCGCGCTTGAGACCCCCGGGCAGGACACCGCCGACGTGGATGGGCGGGTGGGGCTTCTGGAGCGGCTTGGGGTTCTGGATGATGGGGTCGAAGTCCACCTGGACACCGTGGTACTCGGCCTCATCGGATGCCCAGATCTCCTTCATGGCCTCGATGCGCTCGCGCATCAGGCCGAACCTGCTCTCGGGGTCGGTCCCGTGGTTGGCCATCTCCTCGAACCCCCACCCAGCGCCGACGCCCAACAGGAACCGGCCCCCTGACAGCACGTCGAGGCTGGTGACCAGCTTGGCCAGGTGGATGGGATCGCGCTGTACCACCAGGGCGATGCCTGTGGCCAACTTCAGGTTCGTGGTCACAGCAGCCGCCACGCTCAGGCACACGAACGGGTCCATCGTGTCGTAGTACATCTGGGGAAGAACCGGTCCACCCGGCCATGGAGCGGTTCGACCCACGGGAATGTGGCTGTGCTCGGCCAGCCAGAGCGACTCGAAGCCCCGCTCCTCCAGTGCCACTCCCAACTGGTCGGGCGGAATCGTGTAGTCACAGGGGAATATGCACACCCCGAACCTGGTGGTGGCCTGGGAGTCAGAATCCACGGCGACCTCCTTAGGTCACGTTGGTGGTCGAGCCGCTCGTCGAACCAGCCAGCTCTGGGAACAGGTGGCAATCGACGGCAGCAGGTGCAGGTTGGTAGG
>CAYFOV010000015.1:0-47905 GCA_964344855.1 uncultured Candidatus Nemicrothrix sp. | reverse complement strand
TAGGTTCCTATGTCTCGCTACATGTGGTTCCTGTGTCCTGAACCACCACACTGCCAGGGGCGCCGGTGCCCCACCCGGCCGCCCACCGGGCCGCTGTGGCCCCACGGCTAGTGTTCGGCCGATGGCCTCCACCACCCAGCGGACCTCGGCCAGGTGGGCCTTCCAGTGGAAGGAGCTCCACGAGGAGGTCATCGACACCGGCCTGTGCACGGGCTGTGCCGGGTGCGTGATCGCCTGCCCCCACGACGTGATCGGCTATGAGCACGCACCCGGCGCCTACCGGCCGTTCCACCTCGAAGAGGAGTTGGGCGCCACCGACTGCGTGCACGGCCAGAAGGGCTGCACCTCGTGCACCCGGGCCTGCCCCAGGTTCCGGGACTGGGAGGCCGTGGCCGACGAGCACCTCTTCGGCCGGGGCCGTCGGCCCGACGAGCCGGCCGGCGTCTTCAAGGACATCCTGCTCACCCGCGCCACCGACGCCACCGTCCACGAACAGGGCCAGGACGGTGGCCTGGTCTCGGCCATCCTCATCTGGTGCCTCGAGAACGGCGTCATCGACGGGGCCCTGGTCTCGCACCTGGAGGACGGCGACGGCGGAGGCTGGAAGGCCGTGCCGGCACTGGCCACCGACAGGGAGTCGGTCCTGGCGGCGGCTGGCAGCCGCTACACCTACTCGGCCAACACCCTGGCCATCCGCGAGGCGAGGGAGCGCGGCCTGGAGGCCCTGGCCCTGGTCGGGATGAGCTGCCAGACCTCCATCGGTCCGGTCATGTGGCACCGGCGGGTGGGGAAGGCCGGCAGGCCGATCCGGCTGAACATCGGCCTGCTGTGCTCGAAGTCCTTCGACGACTCGATCTTCGAGGACCTGTTCTGGGCCAAGTACCGGCTGCGCCGCGAGGACATGGTCAAGATGAACATCAAGGGCGTGTTCCAGATCTGGATGCGCAACGGCGACTACCACGAGGTGAACCTGCGGGAGTGCCACGCCTGGACGAGGGAGGGCTGCAACCACTGCCCCGACTTCGCCGCCGAGCACGCCGACATCTCGACAGGCGGAATCGGCGCCGACAACGACTGGACCCTCACCGTCGTGCGGACCGAGCTGGGCCGCCAGGTGGTCATGCGGATGCTGGAGGAGGGGGTGATCGAGGGCCGTCCCGGCGACTCCGACCCCTCGGCCGTGGCCCTCATGCACAAGCTGGCCGCCAAGAGCCGGGCAAGGTGGCCCGAATGGGCGGAGGCGTCGGTGAGGGTGGGCCTGCCGTAGGGCGGGTCAGACCGGGCAGGCCTCCACGGCCGTGGTGAACCAGAGGAAGTTCTCGTCCAGCATCTCCCTCGTGATCTCGGTCCGGTGCTTGTCGATGAAGTCGTCGAACTCCGTGAACTCCGTGTAGGTGACGGCGGCCTGGACCCGGTCCAGGACACAGGTGCAGAACGACCTGGCCTTTGCCTCCGGCAGGTCCGAGTTGGCCTCGATGCAGGCCGACAGGAAGCCCCGCTCGGCCAGGCCCCGGCCCGTCTCGTCGGCCTGGTCCTTCCACGACTCGGGCACCCCCGAGTTGGCGCACGCCGCCGCCAGGAGCACCAGCGACAGCACCGCGGGGAGTAGTCGACCGGGCCTGATCACGGCGCCGAGGATACCGGCCACCGGTCGCCTACCGGCCGTGGCCCTCGCGTCCCTCAACCGTTCCCGGAGGCCCCCGCCAGCCGGGCCGCCCGCTCCAGCACCGCATCGAACATGGGTTCCGTCAGACGGCCCGTGAAGGTGTTCTGCTGGCTGACGTGGTACGAGCACAGCAGCGTCCGACCCCCGGGCAGGCCCACCTCGAGGCCGTGGCCGAACCGCGGCCGTGGGGAGAGGCCGAACTCCGAGGCCACCGCCGCGTAGCCGATCCCCCCCAGGGCCAGGACCACCCGCACACGGTCCAGGGCCTCCAGCTCCCGCCTGAAGAAGGGCCGGCACGTGGCCTGCTCCTCGGCTGTGGGCCGGTTTGCTGGCGGCGCGCACTTGACGGGAGCCGTTACGAACACGTCGCTGAGGGCCAGCCCATCGTCCCGGGCAACCGCCTCGGCCTGGTTCGCCAACCCCGTCCTGTGCAGGGCGGCGAAGAGGAAGTCCCCCGACCTGTCGCCCGTGAACACCCTGCCCGTCCGGTTGGCGCCGTGCGCCGCCGGTGCCAGGCCAACGACCAGGATCCTGGCGCCCGGGTCGCCGAAGCCGGGTACAGGCCGGCCCCAGTACTGCTCCTCCCTGTAGGCGGCCCGCTTCTCCCCCGCCACCTGTTCCCGCCACGCCACGAGCCTCGGGCACGCACGGCAGCCCACAACCTCGGCCTCGATGTCCGCCAGCTCGGGAACCCGGTCCACCGTGGCAGGGTAGGTTGGGCGGCCGTGTCGGCGACGCTCGTGCTCTACGTGCGCCACGGACGCACCCCCACCACCGGGCGGGTGCTTCCCGGGCGGGCCCCCGGGCTGCACCTCTCCGAGGAGGGGGTGCGGCAGGCCGATGCGGTCGCCGGACACCTGGCCGAGGCGGCTCGCGGGATGCCGGGGGGCCGCGTGGCCGCCGTGTACAGCTCACCGATGGAGAGGACCCGTGAGACGGCCAGGCCGATCGCCCGGGCCCTGGGCCTCCGGGTCCGCACGGCGGCGGGCCTGAACGAGTGTGACTTCGGAGCCTGGACCGGCAGGCGCCTCAAGGACCTGTCGAGGCTCCGGGCCTGGCGGTCGGTCCAGCGCCAGCCCTCCACCTTCCGCTTCCCCGGCGGGGAGTCCTTCGCCGGGATGCAGGCGAGGGTGACGGGCCAGGTGGCCGACCTGGTTGCCGCACACCCGGGGCAGACCATCGTGTGCGTGTCGCACGCCGACCCCATCAAGGCCGCCATCTCGGCGGCCGTGGGCAGCCCCCTCGACATGTTCCAGCGCCTGGTCGTGGGACCCTGCTCGGTGAGCGCGGTGGTCCACACCGACGACCATCCGGTGGTCGTGGCCGTGAACGCCCCGGGACCGCCGGCCGGCCTGGCGGGCTCCTGAGGGAACCCGGGCGGGCGGCCACCCGGGGCGCTGTAGGTTCGACGCCGATGAAGCGGCCCGACATCGACTGGAACGACACGGACGGGTTCACGACCGGCACCGTCGGGCCCGCCGGCCGACGGGTCTTCTACATCCAGGCCAGGAGGCAGGGCGACGTCGTCTCCCTGAAGATGGAGAAGCAGCAGGTTGCCGGCCTGGCCGAGTTCCTGGACCGGATGCTGGCCGACCTGCCACCCGTGCCGCACCCGTCCCACCAGGCCGGTGGCCCCGACGCCGAACAGGCCGACTTCGAGGCACCCGAGGAGGCCGACTGGGTGGTCGGCAGCCTGGGCGTCACCTACCAGCAGACCACGGACCGCCTGGTGCTCGTGGCCGAGGAGCTAATGAGGGACGAGGACGTGGCCCCCGCCCAGGCCCGCTTCCCCCTGACGAGGGACCAGGTGGCCTCCTTCGTCAGGTCGGCACGCGACCTGGTGGCCGCCGGAAGGCCCCCGTGCAGGTGGTGCGGCGCTCCGCTGGAACCCGACTCAGGGGATTGGTGCCCCTGTGCCAACTGACGGGGGCGACGCCCGGTCCGCAGCGGGTGCCGCCACCGACGACCCGCCCCGGTCACAGTTCCGGATGCGACCGCCGGTGGAGGACCACGTGGCGGTGGCCGCCCTGGCGACCGGTGGTCTCGAGGTCGTCGGCCGGATGCCCTGGTCCTCCAACGGAACCTTCCTCGTGGACGTCCACGAGGTCGATGGGAACGTGCGCACCGGGATCCAGGGGGTGTACAAGCCCGCGAGCGGCGAACGGCCGCTTCGCGACTTCCCCCCGGGCCTCTACCGGCGCGAGGCCGCCGCCTGGGAGCTGGCCGACCACCTCGGGTGGGGACTGGTACCCCCCACGGTCGTGCGGGACGGACCCCTGGGGGAGGGCTCGGTGCAGCTCTACGTGCCCTGCGACTACGAACAGCACTACTTCACCCTCCGCACCGACCCGGCACGGGCCGACGACCTGAGGCGGCTGGCTGCCTTCGACCTGCTCGCCAACAACACCGACCGCAAGGCCGGCCATGTCCTGGCCGGACACGACGGACGCCTGTGGGCCGTCGACAACGCCCTCTGCTTCCACCGGGACTTCAAGGTCAGGACGGTCATCTGGGACTTCGGGGGCGACCCCATCCCCGACGGGGACAGGCAGGACCTGGGGGGCCTTGTCGAGGAGGGCCTCCCCGACGGCCTGGCGGCCCTGCTGGACCCCGACGAGGCCGCGGCGCTGGTCGACCGCGCCCGGGCGCTGGTCGGGTTGGGCCACCTGCCCGTGGACGACGGCGCCCGACGGGTCCCGTGGCCGCTGGTGTGAGGGATTCCAGCTGAGCAGCAGGTCCGAACTCGACAGGCTCCTCGCAGCGGGTGACCTGGACGGCCTGGTGCGCCTGGTCGACGACTGCTGCGCCGACGGCGCCTGGGACCTGCTGGAGGGTCTGGCCACCCGTGGCCGCCTCGCCGTGGAGCGGGGGCACCAGCTGTGGCCGGCAGCAGACCACGCCGAACACCGCCTGGCCCTTGAGGCTCCCGGTGGGTTCGCTGCCAGGGCGGTGGCGAGGGACGCCACCCGCTTCGGCCCGGCCCCCCTGACGGAGGTGGCGGCCTCATCCCACCAGTGGGGCGAACTGGCACCGCACCTGCCCGATGGACCGCTGGGGGCGACGGTGGCACACGAGCGGGTGGTGCGCGGCGAGGACCTCACCGGGGAAGCCGTGGCCGACGACCCCCTTGGGCTTCCCCTCCGGTTGGTCCCGTGGGAGCCCACCTACCGGATTCCAGAGGTGGGGCCCTACGGCGTCGACGACCCGGTACCCCTCCCCGGGCGCCTGGACCCCGTCGAGTTGCCCGGGCCCGGCGAGCCGGCGGGTGGCGTGGCCGGCGAGGGCGCCGACGCCCTCCGCGAGCTGGCCAAGACCTGGGTGGAGGAATCCAACGGCCATGCCCGGTCGGCTGCGGTGTGGGGCGGTCCGGAGTCGGCGGTTGCGGCCCTGGAGGACGGAGGAAGGGCCTGGTGGCGCCCCCTCGGGGCGGACGAGGCCCTCTCGCTGATGGCGTGGGCGGGATCCTCGGGTGGGGCCCACGGCAGGCGCAGGGGGGCGGCACGTGGCCGCTTCGAGGCGTGGTGGTGCGCCGCCGGGCTGACGGGGCTGCTGGACGACCGTGGGCAGGCCTGGCCGCCGGGTCCCGATGAGCTGGGCGAGGCGGCGGGGGGCCTGGGATGGTGGCTCTGGGCCTCCGAGCCCGCACCCACGGGCTGGCACCTCAACCTGGCGGTCCACGACCCGGTGGCCGGCCTCTCCTGGGCCCTGTCCGCAGGGGACCGGAAGGCAGGAGATTGAGCCGACCGCCGGCCGGCCCGGTGCGGTCAGCGGTTCTGGAGCGCCTCGATCAGCTTCGGCAGGACCTTGTGCACGTCGCCCACGATGCCGAGGTCGGCCACGCCGAAGATGGGCGCCTCCTCGTCCTTGTTGACGGCGATGATGTTCTGCGAGCCCTTCATGCCCACGAGGTGCTGGGTGGCACCTGAGATGCCGCACGCCAGGTAGACGGTGGGCTTGACCACCTTGCCCGTCTGGCCGACCTGGTACGAGTACGGGACCCAACCCGAGTCCACCACGGCCCGCGAGGCACCGGGGGCGCCCTTCAGCAGGCCGGCCAGGGTCTCGATCATCTCGTACTTCTCGGCGTCGCCCAGGCCGCGGCCGCCGGAGACCACGATCGAGGCCTCGTCCAGCTTGGGGCCGCTGCTCTCCTCCACGAACCGGTTCCTGACCACCGACCCGGCCGTGTTGCCGAGGTCGCCCACCTCGAGTTCCACGACAGCGGCCGGCGCCCCACCGTCCGGCTCGGCAGCGAAGGACTTGGGGCGGACCAGGAAGATGGCCGTGCCGTCGCCGGTGAAGCCCGTGGTCACGTCGGTGGTGCCCCCGAACACCGGCTCCACCCCGAGCAGGCGTCCGCCGTCTGGCACCAGGTCGACCACGTTGGTGATCACCGGCGCGTCCAGCTTGGCCGAGAGCCTCCCGGCCACGTCCCTGCCGTCGTAGGTGGTACCGCACAGCAGCACGTCGGGTCCCTCACCGGCGGCCACCGCCCCGGCGATGGCCGATGCGACCCTGGGGCCGGGCAGGCCGTCGCCCAGGTCGCCGATGGACATGACGGCCGAGGCCCCGTGGGAGCCCAGGTCGGCCGCCAGGGCCGAGGCGTCGCCGTGCACGACCACCTCGACGGTCTCGGCCAGGCCCCTCGCCTTGGTGACGAGTTCCAGCGTCGTCGTGGCGACGACCCCGTCGGTCGCCTCTCCGTAGATCCAGATCCTCGAAATGCCCACGACCGCCTCCTACAGGACCTTCAGCTCGTCGAGGAACGCCACGATGCGCTCGTGGGCGTCCCCCTCGTCGACAACCACCTCGCCGGCCTCCCGCTCGGGGGCCGCTGCGATGTCGGTGATCTCCTGGCCGGCTCCGGCCCATCCAACGGTTCCCGGGTCCACTCCCAGGCCAGCCAGGTCCAGCTCCTCGACCGGCTTGTTCTTGGCCGCCATGATCCCCTTGAAGGAGGGGTACCTGGGCTCCACCACCCCGGCCGTCACCGACACCACCGCCGGCAGCGGGCACTCGATCTCGTCGTAGCCGGCCTCGGTCTGGCGCTTGACGGTGGCCACGCCGCCGGCCACGGCGACCTCCTTGGCGAAGGTCACCGACGGCAGGTCCAGGAGTTCAGCCACCTGGACGGGAACGGTGCCCGTGTAGCCGTCGCTGGACTCGGTCCCCGCCAGCACCAGGTCGGGCTCGCAGCGCCTGATGGCGGCCGCCAGGACCTTGGCCGTGGACAGGGCGTCGGAGCCGGCCAGCGCCTCGTCGCTCACCAGTACGGCGCTCTCGGCTCCCATCGCCAGGGCGGTTCGCAGGCCGCTCACCTCGCCGTTGGGGACCATGGACACCAGCCGGACCTCGCCCTCGCCGGCGGCGTCAACCAGCTGGAGGCCCATCTCCACCCCGTACGAGTCGGACTCGTCCAGGATGAGCTTGACGTCCCTGTTGAGGGTCCTGGTCTCCGGGTCAAGGGAGCCCGGGTCGGCTGGGTCCGGTATCTGCTTCACGCACACGACAACGATCATGGGCGACAGTGTGCCCGCCGATCGACCAAACCGGACGGGCCCGGCGCAAGATCCCGGGACCTGCCCGGCCCACCCCAGTGGCCGGGCGCCGGTACCCTCGCGGTCCTGATGGGTCAGTTCCCAGGGGTCCCTGCAGCAGGTGCGGCAAGCCGATGGAACGGCGCCGCCCGGTCCCGATGAAGCTGCTCCTGGTCGTCAACCCCTCCGCCTCCTCGGTTACGGCGCGGACGCGGACGGTCATCCAGAAGGCCCTCTCGGCCGACCACCGCCTGGAGGTGGCCACCACCAGCCGCCGGGGCCACGCCACCCGCCTGGCGAGGGCGGCCGCCGAGGACGGGATGGATGTGGTCGTGGTCCTAGGGGGCGACGGCACGCTGAACGAGGCGGCCAACGGCCTCGCCGGTTCCGACACTGCGCTGGCCGCCGTTCCCGGCGGGTCCACGAACGTGTTCGCCCGGACCCTCGGGCTCCCCGACGACGCCGTCGAGGCCACGGCGGCCGTCCTGGACGCCATCGAGGCCGGCTCGATCCGGCGGATCGGCCTGGGCTCTGCCAACGGGCGCCTCTTTCTCTTCAACGCCGGTGTGGGCTTCGACGCTGCGGTCATAGAGCAGATCGAGCGCCGGGGCGGCCTCCTCAAGAGGTTCGCCGGACACCCGCTGTTCATAGCGGCAGCACTCGAGACCTGGGTTCGCCACTACGACAGGCGGAGGCCGGCCTTTCGCGCCACCACACGACGTGTGGACGACGAGGCTCCGGGCGACGACTCGACTGGCGTTGAGGCCATGTTCGGCATCTTCTTGAACACCGATCCCTACACCTACCTGGGCAGCCGGGCCCTCTCCCTCTCGCCGGGCACCGACCTGGACTCGCCCCTTGCGATGGTCGCCCTCAGGTCCCTCTCCCTCGGAAGGCTACTCCCGGTGGTCGGCGCCGCGCTCGGGTTCGGGAGGACGGCCGTTGCGGAGTGCCGTGCCGTGGACCACCGCAGCCGCCTGGCCGAGGTCCGCCTGGCCTGCCACCGGCCGCTGCCCTACCAGGTGGACGGCGACTACCTGGGTGAGGTGTCCGAGGTGACCCTCCTCCATGTGCCCGCCGCCCTGGACCTGGTCGTGCCGCTGGGCCGGCACCAGGCAGGTTGAGCCCGGCGGCTCAGAGGGGGACCACCTCGTCCACGACCTGCCTGGCCGCACCCGGCAGGTTCGTGATTATCCCGTCCACCCCCCACGATGCCAGCTGTGCGATCCGGTCCAGGTCGTCGACGGTCCAGGCGAACACCTTCAGGCCCCGCTCGTGGCAGGACTCCACCAGGCCTTCGTCGATGAGGTCGTCGAGCGGGTTCAGGGCGGCATGGCCGTGGGCGACGGCCCGCTCGACAATCTGACCCGGCCCAGACCTCTCCATCACCAGCCAGCCCGTGGGCAGGAGCTCGTCTGCGGCGCGGATGCGGTCCACGGCCTCCATCTGGAACGACGACACGAGCAGCGATTCCACGGGCCGGTAGGCCTCGGCCAGGCCGACCACCGCGTCGCAGACCAGGTGGACGTCGCCGTGGTCCGGGTCACCCGGCAGGTTCTTGACCTCGATGTTCACGCCCATGCCGTGTGAGGCCTCGAAGGCCTCGGCAAGGCTGGGCACGTCCACCGGGAGGTCGGCTGCCTCCACCTGGCGGATGAGCCTTCCGTCGGCAAGGTGGGCGTCGTGGTGGACGACGAGGACGCCGTCGGCCGAGAGCCGCACGTCCAACTCCACCCAGTCGGCGCCCTGCTGCCTCGCCTCGGTGAAGGCCGCGATCGTGTTCTCCGGCCGGTCTACCGACGCTCCCCGGTGGGCCACGACCAGCGGCCTGTTCTCGTTCATGCCCCCTCCGGACCCGGTTGGGCCACAACCCTCCCACGGCAGGCCGGTCGGCGCCCGGGTCGGCCGCCTACCAGGTGCGGGGACGCCAGCGACACCGCTACCCGACCGGTTCCCTGGCCTCGTCGCCGATGCCGACGAGGCGGGCTGCCGGGATCCTCACGACGGCCTCCGTTCCGGAGCCACCGGCGGCGGGCCTCAGCTCGATGGAGCCGCCCAGCTCCCCCTCCACGAAGGTCCGCACGATCGTGAGGCCCAGGCCCGTGGCCTCCTCCAACGCGAACCCCTCCGGCAGGCCCACCCCGTCGTCCGCCACCGTGACGGTGAGGCCGTCGCTGCCCCGCTCAAAGCCGATGCCCACGCGACCGGGTCCAGCACCGGCTGTCCCGGCCGGGAAGGCGTGGTCGACGGCGTTCTGGATCAGCTCGGTCACCACGATGGCCAGGGTTGTGGTCACCTGTGCGGGGAGCACCCCGGCGTCCCCCTCCACCTCGAAGGTGATGGGCCGCAGCGGCGACGACACGCTCTCCTCCACCACCGCCACCAGCGGCTCCACGATGTCGCCGAACCGCACGTCGTCGTCGGCGCTCTGGGCGAGGGTCTCGTGCACGACCGAGATGGCGCCGATGCGCCTGATGGACTCGCCCAGGGCCGACCGGGCCTCGTCGGACCTGAGCCTCCTGGCCTGCAGGCGCAACAGGGATGAGATCGTCTGGAGGTTGTTCTTGACCCGGTGGTGCACCTCGCGGATCGTGGTGTCCTTGGAGACCAGCTGCCGGTCACGACGGCGCAGTTCGGTCACGTCCCTCACGAGGATGATGGCGCCCGTGGGCCGGTCGTGGTCCAGCAGGGGGAAGCAGTGGCTCACGACGGCAACCTCGCTGCCCCGCTCCATTTCGTCTATGGACGTCGTGCCGCGGGCGAAGGCCGATCGCAGGATCGAGGAGCCGAGCCCCGTGTCGTCGAACCGTGCACCGATGACCCCCCTGTGCATGCCCAGCCTGTGCAGCACGGAGACTGCGTTCGGTGAGGCGAACTCGATCCGGCCGTCGTCGTCCACCAGCAGCAGGCCATCACCGACCCGCGGCGTGCGGTGCCGCAACCTGGCCTCCTCCCTGTACGGGAACTGGCCGCGCTGGACCATCGTGGCGAAGCGGTCGAACACCTTGAGGTAGGTGCGCTCCTGTTCGCTGGACGGTCTGTCTGGGGACCGGAGCCTCTCGCGTGCCAGGACCGCGATCGTCTCACCGTCGCGGCGGACGGGCACGGCCAGCACGTTCAGGTCCCGGTCGACCCCGGTGTGCACGGACCCCTCCACCAGGGCCGACGTGTCGAATGACTCGGCGATCAGGTGACGGCGGCGGGGGTCGAACTGCTGGCCGACCATGTCGACCCGGTAGAGGGTGGCGCCCGTGGTCGGGCGGACATGGCCCAGGAGCACGAGGGTGGCGTCGGGGGCGCTTGACGAACGCCCGTAGAGGAGCAGGTCGGCGAAGGAGAGGTCTGCCAGCAGGCCCCACGAACTGACCAGGTCCTGGAGGTACGCGACCCGGTCGGCGTCCAGCCAGGTGTGCTCCCGGGTCAGGTCAACCAGCGTGGCCATGGACCGGACAGCCTAGGTTCGGCTCGTTCACCCGTCCCGGCGAGGTGGTGGCAGCGACACGGCGGTTCAGCTGAACCCCACGGGGTTGGCCGACCTGTCGGAGCCGATGTCCACGTAGGCGATCCGGTCGGCCGGCACGCCCACCTGGCGGCCGCGGACGTCGGTCAGCCAAAGGACGGCGGCTGAGCCGTCGACTGCCGCCTCGACGTCGGCGCGGACGGCGGCCGGGTCGGCGGCGTCGTCCAGCTCGACCGTGATCTCCTTGGGGGTGTGGGTCACGCCGATCCGCACGTCCATGGTCATCCCTCCCTGTGGTCCCGTCTGCCGGCCTTCCCGGAGGCTGCGGCCTTCCGCCAGTGTGTCAGAGGATCCTGAGCTCGCGATGCCTGCGCCTGGTCGGCTTCAGGTCCACGTCCAGCACGCGTGCCATCTCGGCGAACACGGCACCGGCCTCACCGTCAGGATCGGCTGCCGCGGGAACCCCTGTGTCCGAGCCCTCGCGGAGGGCCGGCACCAGTGGCACCTGGCCGATCAGCGGAACGCCGATGCGCCCGGCCAGCTCGGACCCGCCGCCGGACCCGAAGAGCTCGTAGCGGGTGCCGTCGTCACCGGTGAACCAGGACATGTTCTCTATGACGCCCCGGACCCGGAGGTTCACCTTGTCTGCCATGAAGGCAGCCCGCTGTGCCACCGCCTGGGCGACCGGCTGGGGGGTCGTGACCACGTAGACCTCGGCCGTCGGGAGGAAGCCGGCCAGCGATATCGAGACGTCGCCGGTACCGGGGGGCAGGTCGACGAGGAGGTAGTCGGGGTCGTCCCAGTAGACGTCCGTCAGGAACTGCTCGAGCGCCTTGTGGAGCATGGGGCCCCGCCAGATGACCGGCTGGTCCTCCTCGGCGAAGAAGCCCATCGAGATGCACCTGACCCCGTGCGCCTCGGGTGGCACGAGCATGTCGTCGATCACGGTGGGTGGCTGGTCCACCCCGAGCATCCGGGGGATGGAGAATCCCCAGACGTCGGCGTCCACGACCGCCACGTCCCTGCCGCGGGCCGCCAGGGCCACGGCCAGGTTGGTCGTGACCGAGGACTTGCCGACCCCGCCCTTGCCGGAGGCGATCAGGAGCACCCGCGTGGTGCTGTCGGGCTGGGTGAAGGGGACCGGCCGGGCATCGGCGTGGCCGTGGGCCGGCCCGCCGCCTTCCTGGCCGCCGTGCAACCGCCGCCGCAGGGCCTCGCGCTCCTCGTCGTCCATGACCGTGAACTCGACGCCCACGCCCTCCACGCCGTCGAGGCCCGACACCGCCTCCTCTACAGAGCTGCTGATCTCGGCCTTGAGGGGGCATCCCGGAACGGTGAGGGCCACCAGAACGTCCACGTCGCCACCACTGACCCGGACCCGCCGGACCATGCCCAGGTCCACGATGCTGCGCCGCAACTCAGGGTCCTGGACCGGACGCAGGGCGTCGACTACCTGGGCCTCGCTGACCGTCACTGGTCCCTCCTGGTGCGGTGCTCCCCGCCGGAGCGCCCGGTCGTCGCCCCGGCAGGCGGGAAGCCGTGTTCGGTAGGCTAACGACGTGGATGGGGCACCCCTCACGCCCACCGAGTTCGCCTCGGCGGTCACGGCCATCACCGGGGCCTTCGGCGACCCGACCAGGCGCGACATCTACCTGTTCGCCCGCGAGGGCGATCGGGGGGTGACCGCCGCCGACACGGCCGAGCGCTTCGACCTGCACCCGAACGTGGCCCGGCACCACCTGGACAAGCTGGCAGCCGGCGGCTACCTGGAGATCGCCGTGGAGCGCCCCGAGGGAGCCACCGCCGGGCGGCCCTCGAAGCTCTACCGGGTGACCGACCCGGCCGCCCCGCTGGAGCTGCCCATTCCCCGCGACGACCTGCTGATCGGCCTCCTCGGCCGGGCCCTGGCCATGCTCCCTGATGGCCGGGCCGAGGAGATGGCCGAGGAGGTCGGGGTGGAGGTGGGCAGGGCCATGGCCGAGTCGATCGGCCCCGACGACGTCCACCGCTCGTTCCGCTCGGCCATGCAGGTGGTCGCCGACGCCCTAACGGCACACGGCTTCGCTGCCAGGTCGGTCAAGGTGGGTGGCGACCAGCTCAGGATCGTGTCGGAGCACTGCCCGTTCGGGGGGGCCCCAATCGAGCATCCGGTCATCTGCGCCGTCGACAGGGGCCTGGTGAAGGGGATGCTGGCTGCCCTCTACGGTGAGGCGACCACCGACCTCAGCTCGTCGCTGCCCATGGGCGACTCCGTGTGCATCACCGAGGTCAGCGCCTGAGCGGCGCCGAGCCGCCGGCCGTGCCCCGCCACTACCTGGACCACGCCTCCACGTCACCGCCCCGCCCCGAGGTGGTCGAGGCCGTTGCCTCCTCCCTGACCACGGGTTGCGCCGACCCCGGCCGCATCCACACGGAGGGGCTGGCGGCGAGGCACGCCGTGGAGGCCGCCAGGCAGGAGGTAGCCGGGCTGCTGGGTGCGCGCAGCCGCGAGGTGGTGTTCACGTCGGGGGCCACCGAGGCCATAGCCGCGGCCGTCTGGGGGGCGGCCCGACGCGACCACCGACGCCACGCCGTGCTGTCGGCCGTGGAGCACTCGGCGGTGCGGCACTCGACCTGGCCGGGCCCCACCACCGTTGTGGGCGTGGACCGGGCCGGTCGGGTGGATCCGGGGGAGCTGCTTGCGGCCGTCACGTCCGAGACGGCGGTTGTGCACCTGCAGTGGGCCAACCACGAGGTGGGAACCGTCCAGGACCTGGCCCCTGTTGTCGAGGCCTGCCGGGAACGGGACGTGCTGGTCCACGTCGACGCCGCCCAGGCAGCGGGCCGGTTGTCGGTGGACTTCGGCGGCCTCGGAGCGGACCTGATGTCGGTCAGCGCCCACAAGTTCGGGGGCCCTCCGGGCGTCGGGGCCCTGCTGGTGCGGAGGGGCCTGAGGCTGGATCAGCTCCTGCGGGGTGGCGACCAGGAGCGGGCCCGGCGGGCCGGCATGGAGAACGTCCCGTCCATCGCCGGTTTCGGCGCCGCCTGCAGGACCCTCGGGGGCGGTGTCATGGGGGCCGAGGCTGTCGAGGCCACCAGGCTCACCGACCGCCTGCGTGCCGGCCTGGCCGAACTGGCCGGTGTCGAGCCACTGGGACACCCCGTGCACCGCCTTCCGCACCTGGTCTGCGTCGGCATCGCCGACGTGGAGCCGCAGGCGGTGCTCCTGGGCCTGGACCGGGTCGGGGTGGCCGCTCACTCGGGAAGCGCATGCGCGTCCGAGGGCCTCGAGCCCTCCCCGGTGCTGGAGGCCATGGGCGTGGACGCGGACCGCTCGCTGCGCCTCTCGGTGGGTTGGAACACGACCGTGGCCGACGTGGATGCGGCCCTCTCGGCCCTGCCCGGGATCCTGGCCGAGCTGCGCTCGCTCCGCGGCTCCTCCGGGTCGGGTACGGGCGGCTAGGGCTGCGGCCCGGCGCCCCCCGTCAGGCCGGCCGCCTCGAGGAGCCTGACCAGCCCCTCCGGCTGGTCCTCGAGGGCCAGGAATGCCTCGACGTCGGCACCTGCAGGTCCTGGCATGCCGAGCATCATGCCGTTCACGAACGCCCGGTATGCGAGCGCGTAGGGGTTGGCCGGATCCTCCATGAGGGCTGCGTCCAGCGAAACAAGGCTCAGCTCGACCAGCGCAGGCTCCCCGGTTCCAGCCAGCAGCCAACCCCTCTCGGCCAGCAACGAGGCCGCCGTCGGGTCGGCGTCCAGGCCGGCGTCCAGCAGCTCCAGGGCGGCCAGGATCTCCCCGGAGCGCGCCAGCTCTCCTGCGATCCGCTCCCTCAGGTGGCTGGCCGCCACCAGGTCGCCGACGATGGGCGCCGCCTCCAACCCGTCCAGGACAACCAGGTCGGAGGCCGCACCGGTCGCGTCGCCTTCGGCCAGCCGCTGCGACGCCCTGAACACGCGGACGTCGGCGTAGCCGGGGTCCATTTCCACTGCGGCGTCCAGGTCGGCCCTTGCCGCCGCGGCGTCACCGGTCCGCCACAGGGCCCAGCCCCTGTAGGCCAGTGCCTCGACGTTGGACGGCTGCAGTTCCAGGACCTCGCCGTAGATGCCGATTGCCTTCTGCGCGGGTGCCACGCCCGCCTCGACCAGCAGCGTCCGGGCCGAGCGGCGGATGTCGCCGGAGGTGGTGCCCATGCCCCGGTCCCCGGCGGCACGCACGAGCAGGACGGCCGACAGCACGGCCACCACCAGCACGGACGCCAGCACCACGGGACGGCCGACCTGGCCGCCGCCCCGCCACCTGCCGGCGGCCACGGCCAGCCCGAGCACCGCAGCGGCCACCGCCACGACGGGCAGCACCCAGACCAGGCCCGTGAGGCCCGTACCGCTGGGCGAGTAGTCGATGTCCTCGCCGAAGCTGGCGACGAGCAGGTCGCGGACCTCGGCGTCGGAGGCTCCCTCGTCGACCATCCTGGCGATGGTGGCCCTGATGGTGCGCGCAACCGGGGCGTCCGACTCGGCCACCGACTGGCCCTGGCAGACCGGGCACGCGAAGTCGTCGGCCAGCCTGTGGACCCGGTCGGCGTTGGTGAGCGGCGGACGCTCCGCCGTCTCGGCCACGACGAGCGTGCCCACTGACACGACGAGAACCGCCAGCCAGACCAGGCGCCTCCTCACCCGACCGCCGCCTTCGCCCCCTCGAGGAGCTCCTCCAGGTCGGACCGCTCCACGCCGCCGACCACCTTGGCCGCCACGTGCCCCGAGGGGGTGACCAGGTAGGACTCCGGCACTGCGACCACGCCCCAGTCGACGGCGATCTGGCCCGTGTCGGAGGCCAGCACCGGCCAGCCGCCGCCGTTTCGCCTGAAGAAGGCCTCGACGGCGCCGGGGCTGTCGTCGAACGCCACGCTCACGATCCTCACGTCGTCGGCGTCGGCGTGTGCGGCGGCGAACGCCACAAGCTCGGGGTGCTCCTCTATGCACGGGACGCAGGTGGTGGAGAAGAAGTTGACGACGACGAAGCGGCCACGCTGGCTGTCGAGGTTCCAGGCCTCGCCGTCGATGGTCGTGCCGGCCACCGGCGGGGCGACCTGGCCGACCAGGTGCGTGCTGAACCTCCCCGGTCCGGCATCGCGGGTTGCGAGCACCCCCACCAGCACCGCGCCCAGGACGCCTGCCACAAGGGCGGCGGTCCTCACCGGGCTCACCCGTCACCCTCCTTCCCGCCAGCACCGGCCTCCGCCACGGCCCCCTCCCGGGATTCCCCCGCGGAGGTGCTGCGCCCGGCCGGGATGGCGGCCAGCACGGTGCCCAGCGCCATCACTGCCCCGCCCAACCAGAGCCACCTGACCAGCGGCTGCACCGTCACCCTCACGACCGTTGGACCGGCACCATCGGGAACGGAGAGCACCGAGAGTTGCACGTCGTCCCACCACGACGTCCGGGTGGTCGGGGTGCCGATTGTCTGGCCACCGAACGGGAAGGCGCTGATGGCCGGCCTGAACTCAGCCCCGTCGACCAGCACGGCCACCTGCACCTCGGTCTTCTCGGGGTACTCGACGGTGGTTGTGCCTGCGAACTCCAGCGTGTGGCCCGCCATCGATGCCGTGTCGCCAGGATGGTCGAACCCGAACTCCGCCTGCCTGAGGAACGACGAGGAGCAGGCGAAGGCCACGGCGACCATGGCCACCCCGATGTGGACGACCATCCCGCCGCTGGACCGCCCGAGCAGGCCCGAGGGCCCCCGCGAGGCCACGGCCAGGCCCAGCTGCCTGACGGCCGCAGCAGCCGCGAACGCTCCCAGGCCCACCGCCAGGGTCGGCGCCCAGCCGCGGCTCCCCAGCGCCACCGCCGCCGCCATCGCCGCCGCGCCGGCCACGGCGGGCCAGACCAGGCGCGACGAGAGCAGCTCGGTGCCGGCCCTCCCCCACGGCAGGGCCGGGGCCACGGCCATGAGGAAGAGCAGCGTGAAGCCGATAGGCATGGTCATGCGCTCGAAGTAGGGGTTTCCGACGGAGATGCGGCTGCCGTTGGCCACCTCGACGAGGAGCGGAAAGATGGTTCCCAGCAGGACCACGAAGGCGAACGCCCCGAACACCAGGTTGTTGGCCAGGAACGCCCCGGTCCGCGAGACGGAGGACTCGATGGTTCCGGGGCTGCTCAGGGCGTCGCCGCGCCAGGCGATCAGGCCGACCGTGGCCGCCACCACCAGGGCGAAGAAGCCCAGCAGCATCGGGCCGATCCCGGACTCGGTGAAGGCGTGCACCGAGTCCAGCACGCCGGAGCGGGTGATGAACGTCCCGAGGATCGTGAGCGCGAACGTCGAGCTGAGCAGCGACAGGTTCCACACCCGGAGCATCCCCCTGCGCTCCTGGACCATCACGGAGTGGAGGAACGCCGTTCCGGTCAGCCACGGCAGGAACGAGGCGTTCTCGACCGGGTCCCACGCCCAGTAGCCGCCCCAGCCCAGCACCTCGTAGGACCACCAGGCCCCCAGCAGGATCCCCACGGTCAGGGCGCACCATGCCGTCAGCGTCCAGCGTCGCGTGGCCAGGAGCCAGCCCTCGCCCATCCGACCGGTGGCGAGGGCCGCCACCGCGAAGGCGAATGGGACCGTGAAGCCCACGTAGCCCAGGTACAGGACCGGTGGGTGGAAGGCCATCAGGACGTGGTTCTGGAGAAGGGGGTTCGGCCCCGGGCCGTCGAAGCCGGGCCAGGGCTGGAACCTGCCGAACGGGTGGGCCGGTCCGGCCAGCAGGAGGAAGAAGAAGGCGCAGACCGCGAAGAGGACCAGCAGGACCCAGGCGACCAGGGGGTCCGCCAGGCGCGCACGGAAGCGCCACGCCACCGCAGCCGTGTACCCCACCAGCACCAGGACCCAGAGCAGGATGGATCCCTCGAGTGCCGACCACAGGGTCGCCACGTTGAACAGGGCCGGGGTGCGGTGGCTGCCGTGTTCGGCCACGAACGCCACGGTGAAGTCCCTGGTTATGAGCGCCCGTTCCATGACCGCGAACTGGCCGACGGCCGCCACCACCAGCAGGACCACGAAGCTGGACGACCGGCCGAGCAGCCGCCGGTTGCCGGTAGCCAGCCCGTAGGCCGCGGTGAGCAGGCCCAGGGCCGACGCCACCAGCCCCAGGGCCACGAAGGCCGAGCCAAGAGTGGCGTTCAACCAGGCTCCCCGGTGACCTGGTCAGGCCTCGGCACGACTGGCCTCACCGGTAGTCGGGTGGAGCGTCACGAGCCCGCCCCGCAGGGCTCCAGCTCGGCCCCGTCGGCCCTGTAGTCGTTGTCGTGCTTCACGACCATGTGGTCGGTTCGCAGGTACCAGCCGTCGGCGGCCGGGGCCGCCAGGCCGGGAAGGCCCGGGACGGCGCCCGCCTCCCAGGATCCCTGCAGGACCACGGGCACACCGGGCTGGAACAGCTCGGCCGGGTCGCCCAGGTGGGCCACGTCGGCCAGGACCTCCCCCGCGCACAGCGTGAACACCACGGCCGGCTGGCCGTCCAGGCTGGCCTCGACCAGGCCCGGCAGGGGTGTGCCCACCACCCGGAAGCGCTCGTCGCCCATGTCCTGGCGCAGGGCCACGGCCTCGTCGACCCGGTAGAAGAACAGGGAGGCGTCGCCGAGTGTCCGCAGCAGTACGAACACCACCGCGGCCACAACCAGGAGGAGCACCAGCAGCGACCCCCGCCGGCGGGACCGCTCCGGCCGGGACGGCCTGGGAGCCAGGTCCAGCGGGCCGGCCTCGCCGGCCTCCTCGTCGATCGGCACGGGGTCGGCGCCCTCCAACTCAGCCACCCCCCGGCGAGGTCAACCAGCGCCGCTCCCCCTCGGGCACCCTGCTGGCGAGGGCCCGGCCGCGGCGCACGAGCCGAAGGGCGTAGGCGCCCAGCACGAGGAGGGCCGCACCCCATCCGGCCAGCAGGTAGCCCAAGTGCGTCATCGTTCCCCCCCCGACTCGCCGACCGCTGCGTCGACGTCCACCGAGTCGACCTCGGCGCGACGCTCTGCGATCGCCAGGTCCACCTCGTGGGAAGCCAGGGCCCGCTCCAACCAGCCGACCCTGAAGCGGTGCAGGAGCAGCCATGCCAGCACGAGGCCGAACACCACCAGGGCGAGCATGAGGGTGAACAGCGTCAGGTCCTGGATCTTCAGCTCGGCGAGGGTGGACTGCTGGTGAAGCGTCCGGTTCTCCCACCACTCGACCGAACGGTTCACGATGGGGATGTCGAGCACCGCCACCAGTGCCACCACCGCGGCCCTCCGTGCCTGCCTCTCGGGATCGGCGGTGGCCCGGCGCAGTGCCAGGTACCCGGTGAAGAGGAGGAACAGGACGAGGGTCGTCATCAGGCGCACGTCGCCCCACTCCCACCAGGTGTTCCAGACCGGGCGGCCCCAGATGGACCCGGTCACCAGAACCAGGCCGCAGAACACGGTCCCCACCTCGGCCGCCGCGTGCGCCGTGACGTCCCACCAGGCCGTCCGGCGCAACAGGTAGCCGGCGCTTGCGAAGGCACAGAGGCCGTAGGCGACGTAGGTGAGCACCGCCATCGGGACGTGTAGGTACAGGAGGCGCACGGCGTCGAACTGGCCGAACTCCTCACCCGTGGTCGGGTGGATCCGGACGTCGGGGTCGGTCAGGACGAAGGCCAGGACCACCACGGCGACCAGCCCCACAAGGGCGGCTGCCCCCAGGACACGGGACCCCGACGATCCCGTCGACGCTCCCCTCTCAACCATCGTGTGCCTCCGGTCCTTCCTGTTCCACCGGCCCGGCCGTCAGTCCTCGGCCACCGCTCCGTACGCCAGGGCGCCCAGCACGGTGGCGACCAGGCCGAACGCGGCCAGCAGGCCCAGCCAGGCCCAGCCGTCGACAGCCGCCGCGCCCAGGGCGTCGTCGAAGGCACGGGCCGCTCCGATCAGCACCGGCGCCAGCACGGGGAGCAGCAGGATCGGGAGGAGCGTCTCCCGGGCCCCGGACTCCGAGGCCAGCGCGCCGTAGAGGGTACCCGTGGACGCCACGGCCGCACCCGCCACGGTCGCCGTCAGCACCAGCAGGACCGGGTCGGCCAGCCGCGACCCGTAGAGCACCACGATCCCGACCGCCAGGAGGGCCTCCAGGGCCATCAGCTGGACGAACACGGCTGACGCCTTGCCGAGGAACACCGATGCCGGCGCCATGCCGGAGAGCCGCAGGCCGGCGTCTGCCCCGTCGGCCCGCTCCAGGGACGAGGAGCGCTGCACGGCCAGCAGTGCTGCCAGCAGGATCGTCACCCAAAACAGGCCCGGGGCGAAGACGCGCAGGGTGCGCTGGTCGGCGTCGAGGGCGAACCCGAACAGCACCAGGACCAGCAGTGCGAAGGGGGCCACCTGGTTGACCAGGACCCGGGAGCGGGCCTCGATCCGGAGGTCCTTGGCGGCGACCAGGCCGGCGTCGGCCAGCAGCTCACGCACCGGCCCTACCTCCTCGGGCCGGCTCGCCGGCCGCAGCCGAATCGGCCACCACAAGGCCGGCCGCCACGGTGACCAAACGCGGCGATAGCGTCCCGACCCGCTCCAGCTCATGGGAGGCCACAATGACCGTGGCCCCCGCAGCCGCGGCTTCGCGGATCAGGGTGTCGACGCGGTCGCGGCCCGCCTGGTCCAGCCCGGCGTGGGGTTCGTCCAGGAGCCAGAGTTCGGGCCGACGTACCGCCAGCGACGCCAGCGAGGTCCGGCGCCGCTGACCGGCCGAGAGCACGCCGACGCGCCGGTCGGCCAGGCGCCCGTCAAGGCCCATCAGGTCCAGCGCCGTGGCCGTCCTCTCGGCGGCCACCGATCCGGCCAGGCCGGCGGCCCTGGCCCAGAACAGGACGTTCTCCGCGACGGTCAGCTCGCCGTAGAGGCCGGTTGCGTGGCCGAGCAGGGCGACCCTGCGCCGTACCGCCCTGCGCTCGACGGTCAGGTCGTGTCCGAGCACGACCGCCTCGCCGTCGGTCGGGCGGACCAGGCCGGCGCAGAGCCGCAGGAGGGTGGTCTTGCCCGCGCCGTTGGGACCGCGCAGGAGGACCACCTCGCCGGCCTCGACGGCCAGGTCCGCCCCGGCGAGGGCCGGGAAGCGCCCCAGGAGCGCCACGGCTCCCCGAAGTTGGACCACCGACACGTGGTCACGGTACCGGTGGACCGGACCGACCGCCCCTACCCTGAGGCCGTGCACGACCGTGGCCTGCCCAGGGTGCAGTCAGGAACAGCCGGGCCGTCGGCCGTGCTGTTCGCCCTGCTCATAGCCTCCGGCTGCAGCAGTACCGAGGCTCCCACGACGGAGCCTGAGCAGGCACCGGCGCCCACGACGACGATGGTCGAGGTGAGGCCCACCCTCGAGGAGCAGGAGGCGCCCGACTGGATCGGCGAGGTCGTGAACCTCCACGACCTGGCCGACGAGGCCTGCTTCAACGTGTACTCCTGGGTGCAGGGCGACCGGCTGGTCGAGATCGACACCGTCGTTCCCTGCGAGGGCCCTCACCAGCACGAGATCTACCGGATCGCCCAGCATCCGGCCCGCCGCGGCGCCCCGTGGCCCGGCGACCGGGAGATGGAGGCCTTCGCAACGGCCGAGTGCTACGACGCCTTCGCCGACTTCGTGGGGACCATCTACGAGCTGTCGGAGCTGGAGATCGGGTTCCTGACCCCTCGCAGGGTCGACTTCGAGCACGAGTCCGCCCAGTTCAGGGGCATCCACTGCTACGTCTTCCGGGAGGATGGCGAGGAGATGGTGGGTTCCGCCAGGGGATCGCTCTCCTGACCGGCCCAGCCGGAACGCCCGATCCGACCATGTCCAGCTGCGCCATCGTCTCGTTCAGGTTCGGGCCGGCCGACGGCGTGTCCGTCGTGTCGGCCGGCTGGGCCCGGATCCTGCGCAGGCTGGGCTACGAGGTCTCATGGGTGGCCGGCCTCTTCGAGGAGGGGTGGGCGGAGCCGGGGGTGGCCACCACGGTCGCGGGCCTCGGCGTCGGTGACGCCACGCCCCCCGACATGCCGGCCCTGGAGGCCGTCCTGGGGGGCGCCGACCTGGTGGTGGTCGAAAACCTGTGCACGATCCCGCTGAACCTCCCGGCCTCGCGCGCCGTGGCGGGGCTGCTCAGGGGCCGGCCGGCCGTGATGCACCACCACGACCCCCCGTGGCAGCGTCCCCACTTCCAGGGGGTGACCGAGCTTCCACCCCGGGACCCGGCCTGGGTCCATGTCACGGTCAACCGGCGCACCCGCCGGGAGATGGCCGAGCGGGGAATCGAGGCCACGACCATCTACAACGGATTCGACCCCGACCCGGACCCGGGGGACAGGGAGGGGACCAGGCAGGCGCTGGGCCTGGCCGACGGTGCCCTCCTGGTGGTCCATCCGGTGCGTGCCCTGCCGCGCAAGGCGGTGGACAGGGCCATCGCCCTCACCGAGGCGGTCGGCGGGACCTACTGGCTCCTCGGACCGGCCGAGGACGGGTTCGGGCCCGACCTGGCCGGGCTCCTCGCCGCGGCCCGCTGCCCCGTGGTCCACGCACCTACGCCGAGCAGGGAGGACGCCTACGCCGCAGCGGACCTGGTCGCGTTCCCCTCCACGTGGGAGGGGTTCGGGAACCCACCGGTTGAGGCCGCCCTCCACAGGCGGCCCGCCGTTGTCGGCGACTACCCCGTAGCCGCCGAGTTGCGCTCCATGGGGTTCAGGTGGTTCGACCCGGACCGACCGGAAGAGGTCCTGTCCTGGCTGGACGACCCGGACCAGGCGCGCCGCGACGACCTGTTGGAGTGGAACCGGCGGGTGGCGGCCCGGAACCTGTCCCTGGACGAGGCCGGTCGGGGTCTGCAAGCGCTCCTCCAGCGGGCAGGCTGGTTGCCGTGACCCCGACCGGCTCCGACGACGTCCTGGCCAGGAGGGCACGGGCCGCCAGGGCCGCCCGTGCGGGCCAACGCATCGGGTACCTGGCGTTCCTCGCCTCCCTGGTCGTGTTCGGGGTGGGCATGGCGACCGACTTCACCGAGGCCGTGGCCACCTCCCTCATCATCCTGCTCGGCGGCGGCTCGGTCGTCCTGGCACCTTCGATAGTGCTGCACCACGCCGTGCGGGCCGCCGAGGCGGACGACGCCGCAGGGAAGGCTCCGGCGCAGGAGGGCCCCCGGCCTCCGGTTGGCTGAACGGAGGCCACCGTGGCTACCGTCCGGCCATGACCGACACGGCCGCGGTCCGGCTACCGGCGCCGGAGCGGCGCCAGCAGTTGCTCGACGTGGCGCTGTCGGTGTTCGGCCGCCTCGGCTACCACGAGACCTCGATGAACGCCCTGGCCGCCGAGGCGGGCATCTCCAAGCCCGTCCTCTACCAGCACTTCGCCTCCAAGCACGACCTCTTCAAGGCCCTGCTGTCCCAGACCGGCGACAGGCTGCTGTCCGCCATCGCCGAACGGACGCAGGGCCTGGACACCCCGAGGCAGCGGGTCGAGGCCGGGTTCTGGGCCTTCTTCCACTTCTTCGACGACTGCCCCGACGCCTACCAGGTCCTCTACGGCTCCAGCCTCGGCAACGACCCCGAGTTCCGCCACGACCTGCGGCGAGTCCAGGACATGTTCGCCGAGGCGGTGGCCCGCCTCATCCGGGCCGCCGACCACGACGACGCCCTGGCCATGGCCGCCGGGGTGAACGGGATATCGGAGGGGATGGTCCGCCACTGGATGCACGGCGGCCGCTCCCGGTCGGCCAATGAGATGGCGACGCTGACGGCGAGGCTGGCCTGGGGGGGCCTGGAGCGCCTGGCCTGAACACCCCGCCCGGTCAGGTGACCGGCCGGGGGGAGATGTCCAGGGGGACCTCGGGCAGGTCTCCCGCCACTATCGGCGGCAGGTGCTCCCTGAGCAGTTCGGGAAGCACGACCACGTCGGAGTCCAGCAGGTCGTCCAGCTCCCACCACTGGGCACCCATGAACGCTGCGGCCTCCAGGGCCTCGAGGTGCCGGGGCCGGTACTCTCCGCCGTCGCAGCGGGCCACGTGAATCTTCTCCCGGCTGTCGAAGTGGAAGCCGCCGAAGGTGAACTGCACGTGCTGGGTCCAGATCACCGGGCCCATGTCCACCTCGGCGATCCCGGTCTCCTCGTAGAGCTCCCTGGCCGCTGCGGTGGCGCTGTCCTCTCCCCAGCCGATGCCGCCACCGGGTATCTCCCACCAGTCCGGCTTGAACGGGTCCAGGGGGTCCTCGGCGTTCACCAGGAAGACCCGGTCGAACCGGTCGAGCAGCACGACCCTCGCTGCGGGGCGCCTCAGCAGCATCCTGGCGGGCCGGATCCGGTCCTCAGCCCGACCCGCTGCAGGCCGTGCAGAGCCCGAGCATGTCGAACCTGTGGGACTCCACCCGGAAGCCCCGGTCGGCCGCCGTGCCGACCAGGTCCTCGACGAGCGCCTCGAACGCCTCAGGGGCCTCGAAGTCGTCGACCCGACCGCAGTTCACGCACACCAGGTGGTGGTGGTGGCCGGTGAGCGACTCGTGCAGCTCGAAGCGGGAGTGCTCGTCCCCCGAGTCGACGCGCCTGACCACCCCGACCTCGACCAGCTCGGCCAGATTCCGGTAGGCGGAGCTCTGGGCCAGGTCGCCGTGGTGGCCTGCCGACAGGATCTCGGGAAGCGTGATGGGCCTGCCGGCGGCGGCCAGGACCTCGACCACGGCGTGTCGTGAGCGGCTGTAGCGCATGGCGGCCGCCCGCAGCCGACGGCCCACCGTGACGTGGAGTTCCTGCAGGTCCACGGGGTGCAGGTGCCCGTCGGGGGAGGAGCCTGTTCCGGCCGTGTCCTCTGGCATGGCCGGCCAGCCTACGCCGTCACGGCAAGCTGTCGGGAATCAGCGGGAATCGGCCGGTGCTCCGGGGGGTGGCTACGCTCGCCGGCCATGCAGGCACCCCTCTGGCGACCCTCCCCCGACCGGGTCTCGGCCAGCCAGCTGGAGGGCTTCCGCCTGGCCGCCGGGGTGGAAGGCGACCACACCGACCTCCACAGGTGGTCGGTAGAGGACCCGGCCGGGTTCTGGTCGCTGGCCTGGGACAGGTTCGGCGTGGTCGGGGAACCGGGCGAGGAGGCGCTCAAGCCCGGCTCGGACCATATGGCCGACACCACCTTCTTCCCCGGCGCCCGCCTGAACGTGGCCCGGAACATGCTGCGCCTGGCGGGACCGGACCCGGCGATCGTGTTCGAGGGGGAGGACGGCTCCGGCCGGGAGCTCTCGTGGGACGGCCTGCACCACCTGGTGTCGAGGCTCCAACAGGGGCTGGTCGACGCCGGGGTGGACCCCGGGGACAGGGTGGCCGCCTGGCTTCCGAACGTTCCCGAGGCCGTGGCCGCCATGCTGGCCGCCGCCTCGATCGGCGCCGTGTTCACCTCCACCTCCCCCGACTTCGGCACCGACGGGGTGCTGGACCGCTTCGGCCAGGTGGAACCGACCGTGCTGTTCGCAACCGACGGATACTGGTACGGCGGCAGGCGCCACGAGCTGCTCAACCGCCTCGCCGAGGTCTGTGCGGCCCTGCCCTCGGTGCGCAGGACAGTGGTCGTTCCGAGCGACCCTGAAGGGTGGTGCGGGAGCATGCCGGCAGGAGCCGTCTCCCTAGACGACTTCCTGTCCCCCTACGCAGCGCAACCGGTCGCCTTCGCGGACCTGGCGTTCGACCACCCCCTCTACGTGCTCTACTCGTCAGGCACGACGGGCGCTCCCAAGTGCATCGTGCACAGGGCCGGCGGCATCCTGTTGAAGCACCTGGTGGAGCACCGCCTGATGTGCGACCTGCGGCCGGGCGACAGGGCCTTCTACTTCACGACCACGGGCTGGATGATGTGGAACTGGCTGGTGTCGGGCCTCGCCTCGGAGGCGACCCTGGTGCTCTACGACGGCTCCCCCTTCCACCCCGACGGCAGCCGCCTGTTCGACCTGGCCGAGGGCCGCGGCGTCTCGCTGTTCGGCGTCTCAGCCCGGTTCGTGGACTCCGTCGCCAAGGCCGGCCTCAGGCCGGCCGACACCCACGACCTCTCCCGGATCCGCACCATCTGCTCGACGGGCAGCCCGCTCAGCCCGGAGGGCTTCGAGTCCGTCTACCGCGACTGGAAGCCAGACGTGCACCTGGCCTCCATCTCGGGCGGCACCGACCTGTGCGGTTGCCTCGTGGGCGGCATCCCCACCGCCCCGGTCTACGCGGGGCAGATCCAGGGACCGGGTCTGGGAATGGCCATCGACGTGTTCGACGAGGGCGGCTCCACGGCGCCGGCCGGGGAACGGGGTGAGCTGGTCTGCACCTCGGCGTTCCCGTCCATGCCGATCGGATTCTGGGATGACCCCGACGACCGCCGCTACCACGCCGCCTACTTCGGGCGGTACCGGGGAGCCTGGCACCAGGGAGATTTCGCAGAGTGGACGGAGGAAGGTGGCCTCGTCATCCACGGCAGATCCGACGCCACCCTGAACCCGGGAGGGGTCAGGATCGGGACCTCTGAGATCTACCGGAGGGTTGAGCAGCTGGACGAGGTGCTGGAGGGCCTCGTCATCGGGCAGGAGTGGGGACCCGACACGCGCATAGTGCTCTTCGTGGTCACAGCCGAAGGGGTCGACCTGGACGACGGTCTGGTGGAGCGCATCCGGAACGCGGTCAGGACCGGTGCATCGCCCAGGCACGTCCCCGCCGTGGTGCTCCGGGTTCCGGAACTGCCCAGGACCCGGTCGGGCAAGCTGGTCGAGATGGCGGTGCGCGACGTGGTGGAGGGAAGGCCCGTGTCGAACGTGGAGGCCCTCGCCAACCCGGAGGCCCTGGAGCACTTCAGGGACCTGCCCGAACTGGCCAGCTGAGCCCCCCGGTGGACCCGGGCCGTCAGTAGAGCGGGAGGCCGGCCACCCTCAGGTGGGCCAGCTCGTTCATGGAACCGACGCTGCGCTCCCCCGACGACGCCGCCAGCACGCGGCTCACCGAGGTGTAGGCCGCCTCGAAGAAGAAGATGCGGTCGATGCCGAGCAGGTGTGAGAGGTAGGCGCCGATGACACCGCCGTGGCAGGACACGGCGACCCGCCTCCCGGGGTTGTCCGCCACTATCCGCTCCATGGCGGCCACGACCCTGGCCTGGAAGGCCTCGGGCTCGGGGATGCCCTCGTCGGTGATGAACTCCAACCACCGGGGATCGCCGGCCGCCTTCAACTCCTCGATGGGGACGTACTCCGGCTCGCCGAAGTCGAACTCGTCCAGGTCCGGCTCCACGAGCACGTCCAAGCCCAGCATGTCGGCCAGGGGGGCAGCCGTCTCCAGGGCCCTGCGCTTGGGCCCGCTGTAGAGGGCGTCGATCCCGTCGTCCGGGTCGGCGGGGCCGGAGCCGGCGGGGTGCTCGGCCAGCCACGCCGCCAGGGCATCGGCCTGGCGGCGGCCCAGGTCGGACAGGACGGGATCGGCCTCCTCTCCGGTGTGGGTGTTGTCCACGCGGACCGGCAGGGCGTGGCGGATGATCAACAGCTCCATGCCCGCCGGACGCTAGCGGTGCGGCCGCAGCCCGGTACGGTCCGCCGGATGAGGATCGACGGGGGCCTGGTGATCGGCAACCCGGGGGCCGACGGCTCCCGTGAGGTGGGGACGGCGGCTGTTGCCGAGGCGGCCAGGCGGCTGGAGGAGGCCGGCTACTCGGGGGCCTGGACAGCCGAGACCAGCCGCGACCCGTTCCTGCCGCACATGGTGGCTGCCGAGCACACCGAGAGGATCGAGCTGGGCACCTCCATAGCGGTGGCGTTCGCCAGGAACCCGATGCTGCTGGCCCACCTGGGCAACGACCTGCACCACTACAGCCGGGGTCGCTTCATCCTGGGCCTGGGCACCCAGATCCGGCCCCACATCACCAAGCGGTTCTCCATGGAGTGGTCGCGGCCCGCGGCCCGCATGAGGGAGATGGTGGAGGCCATCAGGGCCATCTGGGAGTGCTGGAACGGGGGCGGTCCCCTCTCCTTCCGTGGCGAGTTCTACCGCCACACCCTCATGAAGCCGTTCTTCAACCCCGGCCCCAATCCGTTCGGGGTGCCCAAGGTGTTCCTGGCAGCGGTCGGGCCCGTGATGTCGGAGGTGGCAGGAGAGGTCTGCGACGGGATCATCTGCCACGGCTTCAGCACCGAGCGCTACCTGCGGGAGGTCACCCTCCCGGCCGTCGAGCGGGGCCTGGCCAGGTCGGGGCGCAGCATGGACGACTTCGAGGTGGTCGGACCGGGGTTCGTGGTGACGGGCCGCGACGAGGAGGCCATGGCCCGGGCTGCGGCCGCCACCCGCCAGCAGATCGCCTTCTACGCCTCCACTCCGGCGTACAGGCCGGTCCTGGACCTGCACGGCTGGGGCGAGCTGCAGGGCGAACTGAACAAGATGTCCAAGCAGGGTGAGTGGAAGGCCATGGCCGACCTCATCGACGAGGAGGTGCTGGACACCTTCGCCGTCGTCGGCGAACCCTCGGCCATCGCACCGGGCTACCTGGCCCGCTACGGCGACTGCGTCGACAGGCTCACCCTCTACACGCCGGGGTCCGGGGACGACGACGACCTCTGGGAGCCGATCGTGGCGGAGCTGGCTGCCTGACCGGGCACGAAGGGGGCCGCCGGGTCGATCCTGACGCACCACCCCGGCCCGGTAGGTTGGGCTGTATGGCACCACCTCAGGAGGAGCCCGGGTTCGCCTACACCGAGCTCCTCCCCCTGCTCGGGGACCCATACGCCGAGACCGCCTTCAGGAGGCTCACCGGCGACGGCGTGCAGGCCGTCGAGGGTCCAGGAGGGCGGACCTTCCTGGAGGTGGACAGCGAGGCCATCCGCCTGCTCACGGCGACGGCCATGAGGGACATCTCCCACCTGCTCCGCACCTCCCACCTGGAGCAGGTGGCGGCCATCCTGGACGACCCCGAGGCCTCCGACAACGACCGGTTCGTGGCCCTGGAGCTGCTGCGCAACGCCAACATCGCGGCCGGCGGCGTGCTGCCCTCCTGCCAGGACACCGGCACGGCGGTCATCTCGGCGAGGAAGGGCCAGCAGGTGCTCACTGCCGGCGACGACCGCGAGGCCATGTCCCGTGGCGTGTACGACACCTGGCAGACCGCCAACCTGAGGTACTCCCAGCTGGCGCCCCTCGACATGTTCACGGAGCGCAACACCGGGACGAACCTGCCGGCCCAGATCGACATCGAGGCTGTGGTGGGCGACGAGTACCGGTTCCTCTTCATGGCCAAGGGGGGCGGCTCGGCCAACAAGAGCTTCCTGTTCCAGGAGACCAAGGCCCTCCTCAACCCCTCCAGCCTGGCCGGCTTCCTGGACGAGAAGCTGAGGGCCATAGGCACCTCGGCCTGCCCCCCCTACCACCTGGCCGTGGTCATCGGGGGCACCTCGGCTGAGCACAACCTGAAGGTGGCCAAGTACGCCTCGGCCCACTACCTCGACAACCTTCCCACCTCGGGCAGCGAGGGCGGCCACGCCTTCAGGGACCTCGGGTGGGAGGAGGCGGTCCTGGAGATGACCAGGGGCTTCGGCATCGGCGCACAGTTCGGAGGCAGGCACTTCTGCCACGACGTGAGGGTCGTGAGGCTCCCCCGACACGGGGCCTCCAACCCTGTCGGCATTGCGGTCTCCTGCTCCGCCGACCGCCAGGCCCTGGGCCGCATCACGTCCGAGGGGGTCTTCCTGGAGCAGCTGGAGGAGGACCCGGCCCGCTTCCTACCCGAGGTCGCCGACGATGACCTGCCGGGAGATGCAGTTCCGGTCGACCTGGACCAGCCCATGCCGGCGCTGCTGGCCGAGTTGTCGAAGTACCCGATCAGGACCCGCCTGTCGCTGACGGGGACCCTTGTCGTGGCACGCGACATTGCCCATGCCCGCATCAGGGACCTGCTGGATGCGGGCCAGCCGATGCCCGACTACATGCGCGACCATCCCGTCTACTACGCCGGTCCTGCCAAGACCCCGGAGGGCTACGCCTCGGGCTCGTTCGGCCCGACCACGGCGGGTCGCATGGACTCCTACGTGGAGCGGTTCCAGGAGGCCGGCGGCAGCCTCGTGATGCTGGCCAAGGGGAACCGCTCGGCCCAGGTCACCGAGGCCTGTCGCCACCACGGCGGCTTCTACCTGGGCTCCATCGGCGGCCCGGCCGCCCGGCTGGCCAGGGACTCGATCAGGCAGGTCGAGGTGATCGACTACCCGGAGTTGGGCATGGAGGCTGTGTGGCGCATCCGGGTCGAGGACTTCCCGGCCTTCGTGGTCGTCGACGACAAGGGCGGGGACTTCTTCGCCGAGGTCACCACTCCGGTGGGCCTGGCCTGAGCCCGGGACCGGCTCAGGCGCAGCGGTTGACCAGCCGCCCGACCCCCTCGATGCTGGACTCGACGGTCTGGCCCGGCGTGAGCCACCTGCCCTGGGCCTCACCGACGCCGGCGGGGGTACCGGTGAACACCAGGTCCCCCGGTTCGAGTGTGCAGATCCCGGAGACGTAGGCCAGCAGTTCCGGCACGCCGGTGATCATCATCGAGGTCCTGGCGTCTTGGCGGACCTCACCATCGATGGCACAGGTGATGGCCAGGTCGTCGGGATCGGACAGCAGGTCTGTCGACACCACGGCCGGTCCGGTGGGGCCGAAGCTGTCGTAGCTCTTGGCGAGGCTGAACTGGGGCGGCCTGGCCGCCACCTGCAGGACCCGCTCGGACACGTCCTGTCCCACGGTCACCCCGGCCACCGCGGCCCAGGCGTTGGCCGGCGCCAGGCCGCGGCAACGCCGTCCCACCACCACGACCAGCTCCACCTCGTAGTCGGTCCTGTCCCCGACCAGCACGACGTCGTCGGCCGGCCCCACGAGGCAGGACGGGAACTTGGTGAAGATGATGGGCGCCGCCGTCTCGTCGTGCTCCATCTCCTCGACGTGGGACGAGTAGTTGAGGCCGATGGCGAAGACCTTGGAGGGGTTCGGCACCGGTGGTCCGAGGTCCTCCAGGCCGACCTCGCCGTCGTGGTCACCCTCCGGCAGCCCGCTGTCGCCACAGAGGTCGTGAAGCGTCGCGGTGTCCGCCAGGGCGGCCAGCGGGTCGGCCAGGCGGCCGCCGGTCAGGCGGCCCAGGTCCCACCAGCGGGCCACGTCGCCGGCCAGGTGGCCGTCGTCGACGAGCACCGCCCGCCCGTCCCTGAGCCCTGCCAACCTGAACCCCATGGGCCGGGAGTCTGCCGTGGGATGCGCCGGATCCCTCACGTTGCGGTCGCACCCCTCCGCACCCCGGAGAACAACCGATCGCTACCTGACAACGGCCGGTTTTCGCGGCATCATGTCGGTAGGTGGAACGGAGCCGGGTGGGAACCCGGAGAGGAGGTCCATGGCGGAGCGGATGCGCAGCCAGCACCAGCGGGACACACGACAGTAAGGAGGCCACATTGGTCAAGCCACATGCCGTCTGCGAGGTCGAGTTGCTGGCGAAGGGCGAAGTGCAGCCCGGCGAACGGGACTACGCCATTCGCAAGGTCCGCGCCCAGTGCGAGTTGGGTCACGAACCCGTGCTCTCCGCTGTCGTGAAGCTGGGGTTGCGCGACGGTGCCGCCGTCGACTGGCCGGCCATCGCCGAGGCCAGCCTCGACCTGAACGGCGTCACCATCAGGGCCCACGCCTCGGGCCAGACCGTGACCGAGGCCGTCGACCAGTTGGACGACCGGCTCACCCGGAGGTTGCGACGCCACCGCAAGCGCCTGGAGGACCGCCGCCGGGAGCACGAACCCGACGCCGGCCGCAGGGCCCCCGGCTTCGCCGGCATCCCGCCCGAGGAGCGCCAGGTCGTGCGCCACAGGACCCTCGCCATGCGCCCGATGACCGTCGAGGAGGCCGCCGACGAGATGGACCAGCTGGACCACGGCTTCTACCTCTTCCCCGACGTCGACCACGGCATGGACCGGGTCGTCTACAGGAACGGCGACGGTTCGCTGTACGTGTCCCCCTCAGCTGTCGGCGAGGAGCTTCCCGGCGACACCAGGCCGCCCATTCACCCGGGCAGCCTGGTGCTGAACCACCTGCCGCTCGAGGAGGCCGAGACGCTGCTGGACGAGGGTGACGAGCCGTTCGTGCTGTTCGCCGAGCCCGGCTCCGACCGCGCCAGGGTGCTCTACCGGCGCTTCGACGGCCACTACGGCCTTATCACCCCCGCCGGCTGAGGCTCACAGGCCCTCCAGCCAGCCGGCGATGGCTTCGCCGATCTGGTCGGGCGAGTCCTCCTGGAGGAAGTGGCTACCGGCCACGGTCACCTCGGCCTGGTTCGGCCAGGCCCGACAGGATTCCCGCTGGGCTCCTGTGAGGATCGCCCCAGGCTCCGCGTTCACGAACAGCTTCGGGAACGGCGCCGAGGCCATGAACTCCGCGTAGTCCGACACGATCCTGACCACGTCGGCCGGCTCTCCGGCAATGGGGATCTGGCGCGGCCACGTGAGCGTGGGCCGCCGGCCCTCGCCGGTCTCCGCGAACGGCCGCCGGTACTCCTCGTGGTCCGCCTCGGACAAGCCCGCCAGGGTCGCCCTCGGCAGGACGGCCTCCACGAAGAGGTTCTTCCCCAGCGCCATCTCCTCCCCGGCGGGCGACCGGAAGCCCTGGAAGATGCCGCGTGCGTTCTCAGGCCACTCATCCCACGAGGCGAGCGGCCTCACGATGGCCTCCATGTAGCAGATGCCCTTGACGGCGCCGGGATGCCGCCTTGCCCAGTCGAAGCCCAGGGCCGACCCCCAGTCGTGGACCACCAGCACCACGTCCCGGTCCACCCCCAGTTGCTGCAGCAGCCCGTCCAGGTGCCGGCGGTGCTCCACGAACCGGTAGGAGCCCGGGCCGCTCTCCTCCAACTTCGCGGAGTCCCCGTGGCCCAGCAGGTCCGGGGCTATGCAGCGCCCGAGACCTGCAACGTGAGGGATCACGTTGCGCCAGAGGTGGGAGGAGGTCGGGTTGCCGTGCAGGAACACGATCGGGTCGCCGCGGCCCACCTCCACGTAGGCCATGCGACGGCCCAGGACCTCCAGGTGGGACTTGGTGCCGGGCATTCCGGGATTCAAACCGGTCGTCGCACAGGCACCACTATCGGGCCACCCTCGTCGTCCACGACCCTCACAGTCGCCCCGTAGTGGCGGGCCACAGCCTCGCTGGTCAGGACGGTGTCGGCGTCCCCCGAGGCCGCGACCCGGCCGGAGTCCAGCATGACCAGGCGGTCCGAGTACTGGCCGGCGAGGGTCAGGTCGTGCATGGTCGCCAGCACGGTCAGGTGGCGCTCGGACCTGAGGCGGTCCACGAGGTCCAGCACCTCCTGTTGGTGGCCGATGTCGAGGGCCGTGGTGGGTTCGTCGAGCAGCAGGACCGGCGACTCCTGGGCCAGGGCCCTCGCAATGACCACCCTCTGGCGCTCTCCCCCCGACAGGGTGTCGACGGTCCGGGCACCCAGGTCCCCTGCGTCCAGGTCGGCCAGGGCCGCCGTGGCGACCTCCAGGTCCGCTCGGCCCTCGGCCTGGAAGAAGCCCAGGTGGGCCGTCCGGCCCAGCAGCACGTAGTCGACCACCCGCATTCCCGGCGGTGTCACCGGCTCCTGTGGCACAAGGGCAACCAGGCGGGCCACCTCCCTGCGGGTCATGGCCGCCACCGGCCTACCTCTCAGCAGGACCTCGCCGCTCACGACAAGCGACCCGACTATTGCCCGGAGCATCGTGCTCTTGCCGGCCCCGTTGGGACCGACCACGACCACCCAGCCGCCGGAGGGGACGTCCAGGTCCACCCCCCTCAGCACCTCAACGCTGCCGAACGCCACGGCCAGCGACCTGCATGAGATGGCGGTCACCGTGCCCTCCTCGCCGAACGCAGCACGACCACGAAGAAGGGCGCCCCCAGGAATGCCGTCACGACACCGATCGGGATCTCGGCCGGCTGGACGGCCAGGCGGGCCACCAGGTCCGCCAGCACGAGGAAGGCCCCGCCGAAGAGGACGGTCAGCGGGAGTATGACCCTGTAGCTGGCCCCGAACACCAGCCGCACCGTGTGGGGGACGATGATGCCGACGAAGCCGATGAGGCCGCTGACCGAGACGGCGGCTGCGGTTCCGAGGGAGGCGGCCACGACGGTCACGAGGCGCATCCTGGCGACGTCCAGGCCGAGGGAACCGGCCTCCTCGTCGCCCACCCCCAACGCGTCGAGGCGCCGCCTCACCATCAGGATGGCGGCCAGGCAGACGGCACAGTACGGGGCGACCAGGGCGACCTCGTCCCAACCGGCGGTGCGCAGCTGGCCCAGCACGAAGAAGTAGACCTGCCGGATCGTCTCGGACTCCCTCTGCTGCACGAAGGTCTGGACCGCCGTGAAGAAACTCGCCACGGCCACACCGGCCAGCACGAGGCTAGTGACCGGGTCCAGCCTCCCCCCGGTGGCGCCCACCAGGTATGTGAGGGTGACCGCCGCCAGGGCGCCGGCGAACGCCGAGAGGGGCACCGGGTCCAGCACCCCGATGCCGTCGCCGACCCCCGACACGATCGCCAAGGTGGCGCCGAAGCCGGCTCCGGCCGCCACGCCCAGCAGGTAGGGATCGGCCAGGGGGTTCCGGAACACCCCCTGGTATGCGCCGCCGGCCGTAGCCAGCATGGCCCCGACCAGCAACGCCAGCACCACCCTCGGAAGGCGTATGTCCCAGACGATCGCCTGCTGGCGGTCACCCAGCCCCGACTGCGTGTCGACCAGCGGCAGGCCGTCCGCCAACTCGGACAGCACCTCCCAGGCCCCCAGGTCGGCGGGCCCAAGGACCACCCCGGCCAGGCCGGCAGCAAGCACCGCCGAGATGCCCGCCGCCAGCCACCGGACGCGCAGTCGGGCGGGCTCGGGCACCGGCCCCGGGAGCCGTTCCACGGCGGCTCACGCCCCCTTCATCCGGTCCTCAGCTTCGTCAGCCGTCGAAGCCCTCTACGGCGGCCTTCACGGATTCCACGAAGTCCACCACCCTGGGCCCCCAGCGGCCGGAGGTCTCCTGGTCCACGGCGACCACGCGGCCCTCGACCACCGCTGTCAGGACGTCCCAGCCGGGCCTGGCGGCCACCGTCTCCGCCGACTCACCCCACGCGGCGTCGGCCAGGAAGATGATGTCGGGATCCGTGTCCAGGATGAACTCGGAGGAGAGTTGCGGCCATCCGAAGCCGGCCTCGTCGGCCGGGTCGGCGATGTTCTGGAGGCCCAGCAGAGAGTAGAGCTGGCCAACGAAGGTGGTCGAGGTCGCCGAGTAGAGCGTGTTGTCGATCTCGTGGAAGTAGGTCATGCCCTCCCCGACCGGGTCGGCCGCCAGCTCCTCCAGGTCGGCCCTGATCGACGCGTTGACGGCCTCGGCCTCGTCAGCGTGGCCTGTCAGGGCGCCCAGCTCCGCAATCTGGGAGTAGGTGTCGTCGATGGTGTTGGCCGCGAACTGGACGACCACGGGCACCTCCAGGGCGTCCAGGCCCGCCACCAGGTCACCGGGGTCGTAGGAGATGACGACGAGGTCCGGCTCGTAGGAGGCGATCGCCTCGACGTTGGGCGTGAAGCCCGAGAGGTCGCTGAGGGGTGCCTCGGCCGGGTAGTTGGACATGTTGTCCACTGCCACGACCTGGTCACCCGCCCCGATGGCGAAGAGGATTTCGGTGGCGGTGGGCGAGAGCGACACGATGGCGCTCGGTCCCGCAGGCTCGTCGGCCGAGGCGGGCGCACCGGAGAGGGCCCTCCCGGCCGGGCCGGCGTCACCACCGCAGGCCCCGGCCAACAGCGCAAGGGTCGCCATGAGGGCTGCTGCCAGCGCCCTCGGTCGGGCCACCACGGTGGCCTTCGTGTCTGGACTGGTCATGTCTTCCTCCTGTCTGCCGAGCAGCACGGACGCAGACAGGAGGTCCTGCCCGACGACCGCTCCTCCTCGAGAGCCGTTGTCGAACCCCGTGGCCGGTCGGCCTGGCTCACCCTCCCCGGGTCGGGTCGGGCACACAGTTGCGGGACAGCGCCGGATTCCCACCGGCTTCGCCTCGCCACGGAGCGCCGTCACACTACCGGCTCCTCCCGGTGGGGCACCCGACCCGGGGATGGGCCAGCCTTGCGGGGTGGACGCGTACCCGGGGGATGATGGGGGCATGCTCGTGGTCGGTCTCTGCGGTGGCATTGGTTCGGGCAAGTCGACCGTGGCCGCCATGCTGGCCGACCTCGGTGCCGTCGTCGTCGACGTCGACGACCTGGGCCGTACGGTGCTGTCGCAGCCGCCGGTGAGGGAGGCCGTGGCCGCCGAGTTCGGGCCGGCCGTCCTGGCCGCGGACGGCAGCGTCGACAGGGCGGCCCTGGCCGCCGTGGTATTCGCCGACGGGGGACGCCTGGCCGCCCTGGAGGCGATCAGCCACCCGGCCATCAACAGGGAGCTGGAGGCGCTCCTGGCGGAACTGGCGGCTGGCGAGCCGCCCCCGCCGGTGGTCGTGCTGGACATGGCCGTGCTCGTGGAGAGCGACCTGGGCCGCCTGCCGGGCGGTTCCGGGTACAGCCGGGTGGTGGTCGTGGAGGCCGGCAGGGCCGTCCGCCTGGAGCGCCTGGCCCTCAGGGGGTTGGACCGGGATAACGCCGAGGCCAGGATGGCGCGACAGGCGACGGACGCTCAGCGGCGGGTTGTTGCTGACCACGTGGTGGCCAACGACGGCGACCTGGAGGAGCTGGCGTCACGGGTGGCCGACCTCTGGGCGGACCTGACGCGGAACCCGGCCTGAGGACCGGCACCCCTACCAGCCCAGGGCCCTGCGCACCCCGTCGGTGTACTCGGGGCGGCTGACCAGGAGGCCCGGCACCACCGGCCTCGCCTTGTTGTAGACCAGTTCGGACCCGTCCATCCCGCACACGTCCAGGCCGGCGGCCGCAGCCACCGCTGCCGGGGCGCAGACGTCCCACTCGTAGAGGCCGGACGGGTGGACGTACACGTCGGCCGTGCCGTCGACCACCGCCATGGCCTTCACGCCGGCCGAGCCGCAGGCCCGCACGACGCCACCGATGGTGGCGGCCACGTGCTCGGCCTCGCCCCACTGTGACCTGCTGGTTACCACCACCGGCTGGCGCCGCCGACCCCCGACCCGGGACCTGAGCGGGGCCTGGAGGGTGCCATAGAGGCGCCCCACAGCCGGAAGGTCCACAGCGGCCGCCACGGGCGAGCCATCCACCACCAACGCCACGTGCACCGCCCACTCCACGCTTCCCGGCACCCCGTAGTCCCTCGTGCCGTCGAGGGGGTCGAGTATCCAGACCCTGCCGGCGGCCAGGCGGTCGTGGTCGTCGCTCCCCTCCTCGGACAGGACGGCGTCGGCAGGGCGGCTGTCCGACAGGCAGCCCACGAGCATGTCGTGAGCCTCGCGGTCCCCCTGGTTGCGGACCCTGTGGGCCGGGAGCCCCTCAGACCAGGCCCGCTCCCTGCCCTCCAACAGGAGGGTTCCCGCCTGGCGGGCCAACAGGCCGGCCAACTCGTGGTCACAGGGGTCGGCCGCGCCGGACCCGCGGGCCTGGATGGACATGCCCGGCGACCCTACCGGCACAGGTCGCTGAGCCCGGCACGGCGCTCCTAGCCTCCCATCGGCCGCCGCCACCAGCGCTTCCGGACCCACACATCCACCCGCCCCTCTCCGGACACGCTGCCGGCCGCCACTAGCGTTGTACCGGGCCGGGGGACCGGCCAGCCCACGCCACCCGGAGGAACCGCATGCCCCACGGCCGAATAACAGGATGGGCCACCCACCTGCCCGAGCGGGTCCTGACCAACCACGACCTGGCGGAGCTGGTCGACACCTCCGACGAATGGATCACCGAGCGCAGCGGGATAAGCACCCGCCACATCGACGGCAGGGTGACCGAGATGTCGGCGGCGGCCGCACGCGACGCCATGCGGATGGCGGGGGTGGCTCCCGACGGCATCGACCTGCTCCTGCTGGCGACCACCACGTCGGACCAGCAGTTCCCCGCCAGCGCCTCGGTGGTACAACACGAGCTGGGCCTCCGCTGCGGGGCCGTCGACATGAACGCCGCCTGCTCCGGCTTCGTCTACGGCCTGGTCACGGCCATGCAGTTCATCGACGGCGGCCTGGAGCGCGTGCTGCTGGTCGGGAGCGACGCCCTCAGCGGGATCGTGGACTGGACCGACCGGGGCACCTGCGTGCTGTTCGGCGACGGTGCCGGCGCGGTGGTCCTGGAGCGCACAGCGGGCGAGCCGACGCTGCTCGGCTGGGACCTCATGTCAGACGGGTCGGCAGCCGGGATCCTCTACTGCGAGCACGGCGGCAAGATCGTCATGCACGGCAAGGAGGTGTTCCGCAGAGCGGTGCTGGCCATGTCCAACGCCGCCGAGAACGCCATGCAGCGTGCTGGTGTCAGCGTGGACGAGATCTCCCTGGTCGTCCCTCACCAGGCCAACATCCGCATCATCGAGGCGTCCCTCAAGCGCATCGGCGTGCCGATGGACAAGGCGGCGGTGGTCCTGGCCCGAACTGGCAACACCTCGGCCGCCTCCATACCCCTGGCCCTGGTCGACGCCATCGACGCAGGCCGAGTGAAGCCCGGCGACCTGCTCCTGATGGTTGGCTTCGGCGCAGGCATGTCGTCGGCAGCGGCGGTCCTGCGCTGGGACCCGCCCCGGGCCTGACCGGCAGGACCGCGGCGGGACCCCACCCACCGTGCTGACCGCCTCGGGCCTGTCCCGCTCGCTCGGGCCGCGCACCCTGTTCCGCGACGTCTCGCTGCAGCTGGGACCCGGTAGGCGCGTGGCCCTCGTCGGGGCCAACGGCACAGGCAAGACCACGCTCATCGAGGTCCTCGTGGGCATGGGCGAGGCGGACGGCGGCGAGGTCCACAGGCCGAGGGACCTCAGGATCGGATACCTGCCCCAGGAGCTGCCGGCGGAGTCGGGGCGCAGCGTGTTCGACCAGGTCATGCTGGGTGCCGACCACGTGACCGGGTTGGCCCACCGGATCCAGGACCTCGGGAGCCGGCTGGGGTCGGCCACGGGCCGCGAGAAGGAACGCCTCATGGCGGCCCTGGGCGAGGCCCAGTCGCGCTTCGAGCAGGTCGGCGGCTATGCCGTCGAGGCCGAGGCCCACCGGATCCTGGCCGGGCTGGGCTTCGACCCGGCGGAACACGACAGGCCCATGGCCGAGATGTCGGGAGGGTGGCGCATGCGGGTGGCCCTGGCGCGCCTCCTGCTGTCCTCACCGGACCTGCTCGTCATGGACGAGCCGACCAACCACCTCGACGTTGACAGCGTGGCCTGGCTGGAGCAGCAGTTGGCCGCCTGGCCGGGAGGGCTGTTGTTCGTCAGCCACGACCGTGACTTCATCGACGCGGTGGCCAACCGGATCCTGGAGCTGGCCGGCACGAGGGTGACCGAGTACGTCGGCGGTTTCGCCGACTTCGTGGTGGCCCGCGAGGAGCGGTTGGAAGCCCAGCGGGCCGCCGCCGCGCAGCAGTCGAGGAAGGTCGCCCACGTGGAGCGCTTCATCGAGCGGTTCCGCTACAAGGCCAGCAAGGCCCGGCAGGTGCAGAGCCGCGTGAAGGCCCTCCAGAAGCTGGAGAGGATCGCGGTGGACGACCCCTCGGGGCGGGCCGACCGCTTCGGGTTCCCCAGGCCGCGGAGGTCCTCGCGGATCGTGGCAGAGCTGGAGGACGTGAGGGCCGGGTATGCAGGCGGGTCAGGGGACGAGGTGGTCCTGGAGGACGTCTCGTTCACGATCGAACGGGGCCAGGTCCTGGCCCTGGTCGGACCCAACGGCGCCGGCAAGACGACCCTGGTGCGCCTCATCACCGGTGACCTGGAGCCCCTCGACGGAACGGTGGGCCGCGGCAGCAACGTGGACGTCTCCCACTTCGACCAGCTCCAGGCCGAGGTTCTGGACGAGCGTCGGACCGTCCTGGAGGAGTTCAGGACTGTCCCCGGGGTCGGCACGGACGGGCGCAACCCCCGCACCTACCTGGCCTCCTTCGGCTTCCGCGGGGACTCCGTGGACGGCCTGGTCGGGGACCTCTCCGGCGGCGAGCAGACGCGCCTGGCCCTGGCCAAGACCCTGGCGGTCCCGGTCAACCTGCTCGTGCTGGACGAGCCGACCAACCACCTGGACCTCCCCAGCTGCGACGTGTTGGAGGACGCCCTCGCCGAGTACCCGGGAACGGTCGTCCTCATCACCCACGACAGGCACCTCATCCGGTCGGTGGCCGACCACCTGGTGGAGGTACGCAACGGGCGGGCCGTGTGGCACACAGGGGTTCCGGAGCACGTCCTGTACCCGGCACAGGCCGACCCCACGGCACCCGGCCGCCGGCCCGCCCATCAGGGCCCGGATTCCGGGAAGGCCAGGGCGGGATCCAAGGAGGGGACCAGGACGGGATCGAAGGGAAAGGGCCGCCGCGACAAGGACCCGACCGTCGGGCTGAGGAGGCGGCTGGGCCGCGCCGAGCGCGACTGGGAGGCAGCCGAGGAGGCCGTCATGGAGGTCCAGCAGCGCCTCGCCGACCCTGACCTCTACCTAGACCCTGAGGCCGCCACCGCGGCGGTGGCCGAACACGAGAAGGCCAAGGACAGGGCGGCGCAGCTCATGGCCGAATGGGAGAGGCTGAGCGCACAGCTGGGCGGCTGAGTCGTCAGGTCGACCACGGCATCCCGTCACTGCGGCGCTACGGTCCGGCCGCATGCGGATACTCGTCACCAACGACGATGGCATCGACTCGGTCGGGCTGCACTTCCTGGCGAGGGCCATGCGCGAGCACGGCGAGGTCACCGTCGCGGCACCGGACCAGGAGTACTCCGGCGCCGGCGCGGCGCTGGGACCGGTCCACCTGATCAGGCCCGAGGTGCACGCCGCCAAGGTCGAGGGGATCGACACCGCCTGGTCCGTGAGCGGACCGCCGGGACTGTGTGTCCTCTACAGCCGGCTGGGCCTCTTCGGCGACCAGTTCGACATGGTGGTCGCCGGCATCAACCCCGGGATCAACGTGGGCCGGTCCGTGTACCACTCCGGCACCGTCGGGGCCGCCCTGACCGCACGCAACGGCGGCCTCACAGGCGTGGCCGTGAGCCAGGCCGTGGACGACTGGGGCGTCGAGGGACAGGGCACCGATGAGGTCCTCGACGGGCAGCTTTGGGACTCCGCCGCCGAGGTGGCGCGGGTGGCCGTCGGGGCCGTGGTTGCGGACCCACCGGGGAACCCGGCGGTCCTGAACATCAACGTCCCGAACCTGCCGCTCGACGAGATCTCCGGATGGCGCCACACGTCGATCGGCGACCTGCCTCCGAGGACCATGTCCACCGCCGCGATGGAGCCCAAGTCGGGACACGAGGGCAGCTACCGGATCCGGATGTCCTGGGGGGAGCCATCGGAACTGCCTCCCGAGACCGACGGCGGGGCGGTCATGGAGGGGTTCGTGAGCCTCACCTGGCTGGGGGGCCTGGAGGCCCTGCCGGTGGAAGACGGCGACCCGGTGGCAGGAGCTCTGGAAGGACTGCTGGGCCGATGAGGTGGGATGGGCGGGCCGACCCGCTCGTCTGGTACGTCGCCTACGGGTCCAACCTGCTGAGGGCCCGCTTCCTCGCCTACCTGGAGGGGTCCGGCGACGACCAGCCGTGGGGAGCCCACCGAGGGGCACGCGACACCACCCCTCCGAGGGACGACCGCCGGGTCGGGGTCCCACACCCGGTCCGGTTCGGCGGCCACTCGCAGCGATGGGGAGGCGGCTGCTGCTTCTGCCTGCCTGAGCCGCTGCCCGACGACAGGCTGACCCCGGTCGGCCGGGCCTGGCTGGTCGGGCGCATTCAGTTGGCAGACATCGTGGCCCAGGAGAACCGCCTTCCGACCGCTGCCACAGCCATGCCCGACCTGCTACCCGGGTCCGGGGAGTCAACGCGGGTCGTAGACGGCCCGATCGACCTGTTGCTGGGGTTGGAGCCCATGGAAGGCCTTCCCTCCGTGACCCTGGCCTCGACGGCCGCACCAGCCGCCGGGCCCCCCTCGCCCTCCTACCGTGCCGTGCTGGCCGCTGGGATGGCCGAGATGGGCATGGACCCCGAGGCGACCGAGGCGCACCTCTGTGACCTGGACGCCTCCTGACCGGTCCGCGAAGCCATCGCCTCAGCCCGGGTGGCAGGCGCAGGCGCCGCCACAGCCGCCACCGGCCGGCCCCTGCGGCTCAGGGCCGTCGCCCACCGAGGCGAACACCGACATCACCCTGCGAGCCCCCTCGTGCCCGGTCGGGCAGGTGGCGGGATCGCCCGACTCGGACATGGGCCGGCGCAACTCGAAGACCAGCTCGCAGGCACCGCAGCGGTACTCATAGGCCGGCATGGCGGCCAGTCTAAGGGCCACTCCCGTGACCGGCGGGCTGGCCACCTGGACTTGACAGGACCGTGCAACGGGCCGCCTCCGGTGGTAGGCATGGTGCCCGCCCAGCACCGGTCCAGCCACGGAGAAGCCAGGGACTTGAAGGTCGTAGTCATCCACCAGAGCCGTACCGGCAACACAAGGAGGGCCGCCGAGCTGATCGGGGGCGCCGCCGCGGAGGCCGGAGCCGACGTGGCCGTGAGGCCGGCAACCAACATCGACTACAAGGAACTGGCCGAGGCCGACCTGGTCTTCGTGGGAACGTGGGTCGACGGCCTGGTCCTGTTCGGCCACCGACCCGGCGACGCTGCGAAGGTGAGGCAGGTTCCGAGGCTCTGGGACAAGCGGGTGGCGGCCTTCATGACGCATGCGGTGAACCCTGGCAGGGCCGCAGACAGGTTGGGATCGCTGCTCGAGGAGCACGGTGCGGAGGTCGTGGCTGCCCGGTCCCTGAACCGCCGGCGGCTCGCCGACGAGGCGCCCGCCTTCGCCGCCGAGGTCCTGGCCTCGGTGGGCTCCCTCCAGCCCTAGCCGCCACTCACCGCCCCGGGAGGGTCCGGGCGGACCGACCTGACCGACCGGTTGGCGTATCGATAGGCGTCGACGGCGAAGACCGCCACGGCCAGCCAGATCAGGACGAAGCCGGCGAGCCTGCCGCGGTCGAACTGCTCGCCGTACACGGCCACGCCCAGCACCAGGTTGATGGTGGGAGCCAGGTACTGCATCATCCCGATGACGCTCAGCGGCACCCGGCGGGCAGCCGCACCGAACAACAGGAGCGGAACGCCGGTCGCCGCGCCGCTGGCCACCAACAGGACGACCACGCCGGTGCCCGACCTCCCCACAGCACCTGAGCCGTCCGAGGCGCGCACCACGAGGACCGCCAGGGCCGGTACGAGCAGCAGGGAGACCTCGATCCCCAGGCCCACGAGTGGGGGCTTGTCCACCTTCTTCTTGAGCAGGCCGTAGAAGCCAAAGGTGAAGCCCAGCACCAGGGACACCCACGGCAGGGCACCCACGTGGACGGTGAGCCAGACGACGCCGGCTGTCGCCAGCACCACCGCGGACCACTGCGCACGCCGGAGGGACTCCCCCAGGAGGACCACGCCCAGGAACACGCTCACCAGGGGGTTGATGAAGTAGCCAAGGCTGCCCTCCACGACCCTGTCCGAGTTCATGGCCCACACCCAGGTCAGCCAGTTGACGCCGAGCAGCAGGGCAGCCAGCGCCTCGAGGCCCAGGACCCGCGGCGACGAGGCCGCTGTCAGGACCTGGCGCCACGACCGGCGAGCCAGGTGCACGACCATGAGCAGTACGACCGTCCACAGGACGCGGTGCCCCAGCACCTCGACCGGAGGCACCTCCTCGAGTGCCTTCCAAAAGACCGGCGAGAAGCCCCAGAGCACGTACGCACAAAGGCCGTAGGCCAGACCCCTACCCATCGGCGCAGTCTGCTCCCCGCGCCGGTCCGGTGCGAACCGGTTACCGGCCAGGACTGCGTATCCTCGCTGCCACCATGGCCCACCCAGGGAGCCCGGCTACACCGGACAGGACCGCCACCCTCCCGAGGGAGTCCTGACCGTGCGCCTCGGGCTGTTGCGCTGTGACGAGGTCGGGGGCGACCGGGGGGTCCGCTTCGGCGGCTACCTGGACCTGTTCACGAACCTGTTCCGGCAGGTGGACCCCGACGTCTCGGTCACCGACTACGACGTGGTGGCCGGGCGACTACCCGGGTCGCCCGACGAGCAGGACGGCTGGATCATCTCGGGCTCGCGGGCCCACGCCTTCGACGAGGATCCCTGGGTGCTGAGCCTCCTCGACCTGGTCGTCAGGCTGGACCGGGCGCGGGCACCGACCGTGGGCGTTTGCTTCGGCCACCAGGTGATGGCCCTGGCCCTGGGCGGCCGGGTGGCCACGGCCCAGGACGGCTGGGGAATCGGGGTACGCAGGGCCGAGGTGGTCGGGGTCACGTCGTCCACCTCCGGACGACCCGACGGCTTCTCGGTCGCCTACAGCCACATGGACCAGATCACCTCGCTTCCCGAAGGGGCCGTGCTGGTTGCAGAGGCAGCGCACTGCCCGGTCGCCGCCTTCACCGTCGGCGACCACATGCTGGGAATCCAGGGCCACCCGGAGTTCACGACCGAGTTCTCGGCGGACCTCTACCGGAGCCGTTCGTCGCTCATCGGCGAGGACCGGGTGGCAGAGGCCCTCCAGACCCTCGAGGGTCGGGCCGACGGCGTCGAGGTGGCCTCGTGGATGCTGGGGTTCCTGGCCGCGGCAGGTCCGGCCGGTCAGGCCGGGGCCTCTTCCACCTGACCTGCCGGCCGGGTGACCACCACGGCCAGGGCGGCGACGACGATCGCCATGCCGACCGCCTGGAGGCCTCCCAGGGCCTCGCCCACCAGCCACCAGGCGTAGAGCGGCGCTACGGCCGTGAACAACAGGTTCACGAGGCCCATAACCGGAAGCGTCACGTGCGCATGGGCGAAGTTGGTGAGCAGGTGCCCGGTGCCCGGGATTGCGGCCATGAGCAGCACCGGCCACCAATCGGCGCCGGTCGGCGGAGCCACGCCGTGTCCGGAGAGCATGGCCAGCGGAAGGACGGCGACGGTTGCCACGATCGTGAGGCCCAGCTGGTAGGTGATGGAGTCCAGTTCGGCACGGGCCCTCTTGCTGACCACGAAGTAGGCGCAGAACAGGAACATCCCGATCAGGGCCAGGAAGTCGCCCCACCTGGTGGCCACCCCCCCGCCGTCCGAGGCGTACATGGCCAGGGCCACCCCGCCTATCGACACCACCGACCATCCGTACAGGGACCGGGCGGGCCTCTCGCCGAACAGCGGGCCCGCCACCCCCATCAGGACTATGGGCTGCAGGGCTCCGATCACGACCGCGTTGGCCGCGCTGGTCCGGCGCATTGACAGCATGAAGAAGACCAGGTTGACCGCGAAGACCAGGCCCCCCGGCGCCGCCCGCCTCAGCTCCCTCCATCCCAGCCTGCGCCGGCTGGCCAGGAGGGCCAGCGCGTAGGCACCGGCGGCCGCCAGCATCCGCCACAGCACGAACCTGATCTCGGGCAGGTCCGAGATCTTGACGATGCTCGGGCCGAACGACAGGAGGGAAACCGCCAGGACAGCAGAACCCCTCCCCACGACCAGACCCCGTTCCATCACGGAACCCTTCCACGGACCGGGCCTCCGGCCAGCACCAGGGGGGTCCGCATCGGGCCGGTTCTCCGGGCCGCCGCGGGGCTTCGTCAGAGGGCCGCCACGGCCTCGTCCTGGGCGGCCTGGAGGCCCTCGGCCAGCGCGGCAGTCCAGGCCCTGAGGCTGCTCCTCGGTGCACCGGCGTCGGGCGGAACCAGCGGTGGCCCTACGGCCAGGCGCACCCTGACTGGCCGGGGGAACCTGGCACCGGTCGGCATGGCCTCCCCGGTCCCGGCGATGCCCACCGGTACGACCGTGGCCCCGGCCCTGGCCGCCAGGTAGGCGGTTCCGTCGAACAACTCGCCGACCCTGTCCCCCACCTGGCGGGTCCCCTCGGGGAACACCAGGAGCATCGCCCCTCCGGCCAGCAGCGTCCTGGCGGCCCGCAGGGACTCCCGGTCGGCGCTGCCGCGGCGCACCGGGAACGCACCCAGGGCGGCCAACAGCCAGGCGAACGGTGGCGCCCTGAACAGGCTCTCCTTTGCCAGCGCCCTGAAACGCCTCCTCGACAGCGGCGCAAGGAGCAGCGAGTCCAGGTTCGAGCGGTGCACGGGGGCCAGGATCACGGGACCATCAAGGTCCAGGTTCCGGCGCCCGGTCGTCCGTACCCGGAAGTAGGGCCAAAGGAACAGCCGGATCAACAGGCGCACGGCCCCGTAGACGACCACCGACGTGCGACCCGAGGCCACACGCTGGGCGCGGGCCTGGAGGTCGTCCCCTGCTTCGTCGCTCACATCACCCCTCATGTCGCCACGGCCGGGACCCCACCTGGTCGGCAGTAGGGCTTGGTCGGCAGTAGGGCGCCGGAACCCTCAGCGCCGGGCTATGCGGGTGCTCAGGACGTCGCGGAGGCTGACCATCCCGACCAGCCCGGAGGCGTCCACGATCGGCAGGTGGCGGAAGCCCCGGCTGAGCATCAGCGTGGCCGCCTCCTCGGTGTCGAAGTCGGGTCCTGCCGTGTCCGGCTCGACGGTCATCCATGTCTCAACCAGGGCGGTGGTGAGGTCGGGCTCGTTGGCAGCGGCGCGCAGGACGTCCCGTTCGGTGAGGATCCCCACGAGCATCGTCCCCTGCACGACCACCACGGAGCCGAAGCCGCCACCGACCATGACGCTGGCCGCCTCAGCCATGGTGGCGGCGGGACCGAGGGTCGCCACCTCCGGCGTCATCACCTCGGAGACCACCGCCATCAGCCGGTACCCCCCACCTCGTCCAGCTCAGGGTCGCTGCGCTGGCGGGCCGGCTGGTCCAGGTCGCGGTTCAGGTGGCGCCACAGGGTTCCAGCCCACACGCTGGCGTGCGGCCATTCCCTCCAGAAGGTCTGCAGGACCTGAGGGTCAAACTCGTCGGCGGCCTGGGTGGCCGTGGTGGCCCGCGCCAGGTCCTCGAGGGCATCTATCGCGTCGAGGAGCCTCTCCGACGGGTCGGCTGCCATGTGTCTCCTTCCATCCGAGTGACGGCCCCGCCCCGGAGCCCGTCACCCCTGTGACCCGCCATTCTCCCCCGAAGTCGCGGCCGCGGGCAAACGGGCTCCCGGAGGGCCCCTACCGCCGGTCAGCGGGTCAGGAAGAGCTGGACCTCGACCAGGCCGTGGTCCTCCACCGCCAGCACTATCGAGGCAGATGGGACCTCGACGTCGTAGTCGGCGAAGACCACCTCGAAGCTACCGACGACGGCCAGGACCTCGCCCACCACCTCGGCGGCCAGGTCCACGGCCACCGGGTTGGTCATGCCGTTGACGGTGAGCGTGCCGGGGGCCACCACCTCCACCTGGCCATCCACGTCACCCAGGTCGATCGGGCCGTCGAGTGTGAAGACCGCCTCGGGGTGCACATCCGTGTTCAGGGCCTCCTGGACCTTGGGGTCCCGGAACGACCTGTCGGTGCGGATCCCGCGCAGGTCGGCCGCCACCACGGCCGACAGGACGGTGTGGCCCTCCAGGCGGACCTCACCTGACACGGCCGGCGTGCGACCGACGGCCTCTGTATGTCCAATCCCGCGGCCCAGCTCCTCCTGCACCCTGAAGCCGACGAAGGTGCTGGTGGAGTCGCCGAAGTCACCGATGGCCGTGTCGACCGTCCAGGTTCCGGTGGGGTCGCCCGCCGGGGCCGCGGCACCAGCGGCGGTCGCCGTAGCCAGCGTCGTGGGGGCCGCCGTTGTCGTGGGGGCGGCCGTGGTCGTCGGAGCCGCCGTCGTCGAGGGCGCAGCAGCGGTCGTCGTAGCCGCCGTCGTGGTGGGTGCGGCGGTCGTCGTGGGGGCTGCCGTGGTCGTCGGAGCCGCCGTCGTGGCCGCCTGGGCCTCGGCGGCCACCTGTGCGGCCAGGCTGATCTCCGGAGCCGGCGGCGCATCCGTGCGGAAGCCGAACCACCAGAGCGCCAACACAGCCGCGACCACCACCGCCGCAACGCCGGCCTTCCTGCCCACCTGGTGTCCTCCCCTGCCTCGTCCGACGCTCCGTCCCGACACTAGGTGTACTCGGCCACCACGTTGGTTACAGGCGGCTGGTTGGTGGTTGGCCTCCGAGTGCGTGGTGGGGGCCTGCGGTTCTCACGTCGTGACACCTGTTGGTGGTGGGGTCGTGTCGGGTGTTGTGGATGTTTGCAGAGTGGTTCCAATCACTGTCACACCCTGTTCGTATGGTCTGGGCATGGATGCCGGTGGTGTGAACGGC
>CAYFOV010000014.1:45714-50959 GCA_964344855.1 uncultured Candidatus Nemicrothrix sp. | reverse complement strand
AGCCGGCGCAGCAGCCGTAGTAGCAGCCGGTGCCGCATCGTCCGCCTCGTCGGCACCACAAGCACCGGCAATGACGGTGAACGCCAGCAGGAACGCCAGCGCCTTTGAGCGTTGCTTCATCTTGGTTTCCCTCCCGTAGACGTACCCGTACAGGGGCGGTCGCACCCCGTGGGTCCCCGGGCAAACCTAGGACCGCGGGTCCGGGAGGTGAATCAAAGACGGATCAACGATGGGGAAATGCCCTAAAGAAATCGTAAACAGGCCGTCCGCGCCGGTACGCGCCCTTGGCTATTCCCCGAAGCGGTAGCCCAGGCCGTGCTCGGTGTGTATGTAGGTGGGCTCACGTGCGTCGTCCTCCAGCTTATGCCGTAGGCGCCCCACGTAGACCCTCAGGTACTCGGACTCCTCGCCGTATTCGGGACCCCAGACCGCCTGGAGCAGGTGTGCATGGGAGAGCACCCTCCCGCGGTCGGCCAGCAGGCAGTCCAGCAGCCGGTACTCGATGCTGGTGAGGGCCAGCGGCTCTCCCCTGAAGGTGGCCCGCATTGCCTCCGGATCGAGCGTCACCTCGAGGTAGGTCATGGTGGGCCGTGACCTGGGAGCCGCGGCTCCCGAGTCGGCCCAGGCCGCCCGCCGCAGGACCGCCCCCACCCTGGCCAGCAGCTCCTCCACCCCGAAGGGCTTCACCAGGCAGTCGTCGGCGCCGGCGTCGAGGGCCCGTACGCGGTCGCGCTCCTCACCGAGGGCTGTCACCACGAGGATCGGGACCGTCGACCAGTCCCTGAGGCGGGCGCAGGTCTCGAGGCCGTCCATGGAGGGCATCATGAGGTCCAGGATCACCAGGTCGGGCTCCCGCTGGCGAAAGAGGGCCAGGGCCTCAAAGCCTGTGGACGCCCCGAGGGCCTCGTAGCCCCGGGCCTTCAGGTTGCGGACTATGAATGCCCTCATGGGCTGCTCGTCGTCGACGACGAGCACGAGGCCCCCGGCCATGCTCAGGTCCTGCTTCCGAGGGTCGCGCCGGCGGAATCGCGGCCGGGTGTCCGAGCGGGGCGGGGGAGGCACACCTCGAAGGAGACCCCGACCGGAAGCCTGCGTGCCCTGATCGAACCGCCGTGGGCCTCGACGATCCCCTTGGAGATGGCCAGGCCCAGCCCGACTCCACCGGAGGCCTGGGAGAGGTGTTCGCCCAGCCGTGTGAAGCGGTCGAACACCGCCTCTTCGGTGCCCGGCGGCAGGCCGGGCCCCCTGTCGCTGACCTCCACGGTGACCATCCCGTCCGAGCATTCGACCCGTACGGACACAGGCGACTCCGGGGCGTAGCGGGCCGAGTTCTCCACGAGGTTGCGCACGACGGTGCCGAGGCGGATCCTGTCGCCGAGGACGGTGCACGGGTCGACGCCGACGTCGACCTCGACGCGTGAGCGGACCTCGACGGGGAAGGAGGCCACGACCTCCTCGGCCAGTCCGGCCATGTCGACCTCCTGGGCGTTCAGCTCGAGCATCCCACCCTCGATGCGCGACAGGTCGAGCAGGTTGGCCACGAGGCTGTTGAGGCGGTCGGTCTCGCTGTCGATCACCTGAATGAACTCCCGCTCGGTGTCGGCCTCCCAGGCGACGTCCTCTGCCAGCAGGGTGCTGGCGTAGGCCTTGATGTTCGCCAGCGGTGCCTTCAGCTCATGTGAGACGGTCGCCAGCAGGGCCTCCTTGGCCCGGTGCAGTTCCCGGTCCGGGGTGATGTCCCGCCAGAGGTGGCAGCGTCCGATGCCCTCCCCGTGTTCGTCGGTGACCTCGAAGGAGGAGGCCCACAGGTCGCGGAGGCGGCCTCCGCCCATGTCGACCGTGATCTCCCGCGTGGCGCCGGAGTCGCCCGGCGAGGTCGGGAGTGGCACCTCATCCGTGGGGGCTACGCTGGAGACCGAGCGCCCCTCCAGGCCGGCCAGTACCGATCCCTCCTCGGCCCCGACCATCTCCTCCTCGGACATCCCGACAATCCGGGCGGCGGCGGCGTTGGCGTAGTAGACCCGGCGATCCAGGCCCGTGAGCACCATTCCCTCGTCGAGGCTCCCGACCACGGCCTCCAGGCGGCGCCTGGCCTCCGCCAGTTGCTTGTCGGTCTGGGCGAAGAGGGCGGCATTCTCCATGGCCAGCGTGACGTAGCGTCCGAACGCCGTTGCCAGCTCCAGCTCGCTGTAGGAGGCGACGTAGGGCTCGGCCTTTTGGATCAGCAGCGCCGCCGGCCTTGCGTGGACCGTGTGGAGGGGGATGGCCAGTACGTACCGGTAGCCCTCACGCTCTGCCCGTTCCGCGAAGTTGGCGTAGAGGAGGTCCGAGCGGGTGTCGGTCACCTGTACGGGTTCGCCCGTACGCAGGGCCCTGGCCGATGGGGAGTTGGGGGACCTGGGATCGATTCGCAGGTCCTCGACGAACTCGGCGCTCATGCCCCTGCTGGCCTCGATCCGAAAGGCGCCGGCCCTCTCGTCGAGTGTCAGGACGGCACACCTCTCGACGCCGAACACCTCCTGGATCTGCTCCAGGATCCTGGAGAGCACGGACCGCTCGAGCAGCGAGGAGCCGACTGACCGGCTTGCCTCGAGGAGCGCGTTCAGGCGGCTGAGGCGTTCCCTGATCTGCTCCTCAGCCCCAACCAGGGCCTGTGCCAGCTCGCCGAACTGGTCCTCGCGGAAGGCCACATCGTCAAGGGCCGAGAGGTGGGATGAGCGAATGTCGCCCCGCCACCGAAGGTCCTGGCCGGCCTCGATCAGGGAGCGCATCCTGAAGTGGAGAGACCGCTCCCGCCTCCTCCACAACAGCAGCACGGCCCCTGCGCTGGTGGCGGCCATCGCCATCCCCGCTGCCCGGATCGGTCCGACAGCGCTCAGCGCATCGGACTTCGGACGTGCGGTCACCGTGACGGAACGGTCGTCGGCCACGTGCCGGGCCAGCAGCCATTCGCCGCCCCTCGGGTCCCGGGCGGTGCGCCAGTCGGAGTCCCACCCGGAGGCCTTCCTTGCCATGTACGTGAGCCAGGGCTCGAGTTCCGCCGTGGGGCTGGCGAGGACGTCAACCGTGCCGCTTCCCGACGCGGCTGCTCCGTGTCCGACAGGTGCCGACCTGGTTGAGGCCACGTGGGCGGCCAGGACCAGTTCGCCACGTGCCACGGCCTCCTCGAGCATCCTGGTGGACCACCAGGCCCCTCCCAGGAACAGGAGGGCCAGGGCCAGGGCCACCAGGAGCGCCGTGGTGCGGTCCGCGCGTCCGGTTGCCGGATCAGGGCTCCGGGACCTGTTCATTCCACAAGACTATTTCCATTCCGGCTGGTAGGCCCGGGGCGGCCGGCAGGGCGGGGGTTCCCGCCTGTCGGGACGCGTGGCCTTAGGATCGGCCCGTGGGTTCTGTAGATGCCTCCCGCGAGCGTCGCGACGCGTTGAGGCGCCTCCGGGCTGCCGCCGAGTTCGGGGCCTGCACGCGGGGGGACCTGCTCGGAGCGGGAGTCCGCCGGCCGCTGACCGCCGTGCTGGCCGACCAGCGGACCGCAGCGCGGGCGTTTGGCCTGCGCGGCGTGGAGGTACAGCAGCGCTGGGCCCGGCTGGTCGCTGCCGCCTCCGACAGCCCCACCGCACTCGGCTTCGTGGTCGTCGACGGCTCCCTGAGGGACCTGGTTGCGAGGCTCGGGGTGGACGACGACGCCCTGCTCAGGAACCTACGGACGTGGGGTGCCAAGCGCCCGCCGATCGCCGTGTCGGGTGAGACGGCTCCTTCGGGAGGCCGGCGTCAGGGGAGGCCTTCGGCGGTGGTGCAGGTGCCACTGCTCACGGCCTGGCTGCTCTGGACGGCGGAGGCCCGTTCGGTACTGCACCGCGGCATCCAGGGCTACATCGGCGCCGAGAGGATCAGGCAGGTGGCCGAGGCCCTCATCGCCCGCGGAATGCCGCCTCCCCCGGAGAAGACCCTGCTTCCCCTGGATGCCGACCGTCTCGTCCGCCTGGCATCCAGCCGCTGACAGCGGTCAGCCGGGTCGGGTCCTGCCAGGTCAGGAGCGCCGGTACTCGTAGGGTGACGAGAAGGCCGGGCTGCCACCGCAGCCGCCCGTCTGCCTCTCGATCCTGAGGGTGTCGTCGTCGACGACCTCGATGAGGAAGCGGTCCGTCGCCGCCTGTGTTCCCGACGACTCGGGGGTGAACGAGGAGTAGCAGTGGATCCCCTGTCCTGCCTGGACCCCCGCGAAGTCCCGGTTGACGGTACCGGTGGCGCCGGCAGCGAAGATCCAGTATCCGGGGTCGGAGACCGTCGAGGCCACCGATACTGCCTGGTGGTCGGTGCGGGTGTTGTCGTCCACGAGCGCAAGTTGGTTCTGCCAGGTTCCCTCCACTTCGGTTACCGAGTACCAGAGGCCCTTGGCAGTGCCGACCACATCGTTCAGGACCTTGCCGCAGCCGACCCCTGCATCGGCCGGGAGGGAGGCACCCAGGTGAACCTCGTGGCGGATGCCGTAGAGGAACTGGCTCAGGTCCTCTGAGAACCAGTCCAGCGGGCAGGTGACCTGCCTGGCATCGCTGGGCTGGGCAGCCGAGTTGATGAACGCCAGGGGTGCCATTTCGTTGTCGTAGGCCCACAGGTCCAACGCCGTGTTGGGGGTGCCGAGCCCGCCCGCCGTCCCCACCAGGTCGCCCGCCGCGACGTCGACAGAGACGTCAGCCGAGCAGTACTGGTACTGGCTCTCCCCATAGCCGTAGGTGTCGCACCGTCCGGTGCGGCTGGCGTTTGCCGCCTGCTGGATCTCGGCGGTCACTGTCGACACGTGGCCATAGCGGATCTCCCGACCGTCGCAGACGGCGATCGTCAGGTTCCAGTCGGACCAGGTTGCGCCGTCCTGGTCGTAGTCCATCCGCGACACCCTCACCAGGCGCCCGTCTCCGGCGGAGTGGAGGTCAACGCTCGGCGCAGCCCCCTCCAGGTACCCGGGGATGGAGAGGTAGACGTGGTCCGTCGGCTGGGTGTGTTCGGGCGGGTTGAGGTGCCCGAGGGGCACCACGCCCAGGATCTTCTCGCGGGGCAGGGGGAGCACGGAGAGCGGCCGGTCCGTGCACGTCGGCAGGCCTGCCGACGGCGACATCATCCCCATCATCCCCGCCATCATCCCCATCATCCCGCCCATGCCGCCCGTCGCGCCGGACATGGACTCGGCCATCTCGCCTGCAATCTCCGCCATGGAGTCAGGCATGGTCTCGGCCATCCCGGCTGCCGC
>CAYFOV010000014.1:0-45614 GCA_964344855.1 uncultured Candidatus Nemicrothrix sp. | reverse complement strand
CATGGAGTCAGGCATGGTCTCGGCCATCCCGGCTGCCGCCTCGGCCATTCCCGCCTGCAATCTCCGCCATGGAGTCAGGCATGGTCTCGGCCATCCCGGCTGCCGCCTCGGCCATTCCCGCCATGTCGTCTGGCATGGAGTCAGGCATGGTCTCGGCCATCCCGGCGGCCGCCTCGGCCATTCCCGCCATGTCGTCTGGCATGGAGTCAGGCATGGTCTCGGCCATCCCGGCGGCCAGGGCCGCCATGTCCTCGATGGCCGCCATGTCCGGGGAGGTGTGCCCGGAGTCGCCGCCCGTGTCATCGCCCGGCCCGGTATCACCGTCCGTGTCGGCAGGATCCGCGGCGTCGCCGGGTTCGACGCCGTGTCCCTCGGTGGCTTCCCCGGCCTCCGTCGTCGGCGTAGCGGCGAGTGTGGTCGGGGCGGACGTCGTGGCGGGTGCGATCGTGGTGGTCGGGGTGGCCGTCGTGGCGGGTGCGATCGTGGTGGTCGGGGCGGCCGTCGTGGAAGTTGCCCCGGTCGGGGCCGGCGCGGCGACCGGTTCCAGGGTTGTGCCACCCCCGGCACAGGCGGATGCCGACACCGACAGAGTCAACAACACCGCCGGCAGTCTGCGGAGCAACCTGTCACCCACCACGATCCTACCCCAGGTCATCCGATGGGCTTCCGACAGGGCCTCCGACAGGGTGACCACGCCGGGTCGGAGCGAACCCGGCGGCCAGGCGTCAGGGAACGAGCACCAGGAGGGTTCCGGACTCGAGGCACACACTGGCCGGCGTGGAGACCACCTCGTTGCTGAGGCCGCGGCCGGAGCCTGGCTCCAGCGCCTCTTCGGCCAGGGGCCATCGCAGGCCTGAGGTCACCACACCGCAGGCGGGTCCACCCAGGGAGAGAAGGCTCACGGTCGACCCGATGGGAACCGCCAGGTCCAGGCGGGAGCGGACCACCCAGGCCCGGGACGGGCCCAGGACTACGTCGACGGCCGTGTCGGCCCACCTGTCGGAGGCGGCGACAAGCAGGTTGGCGAAGGCGTGGTCGGGTCGCCCCGACTGGTCGGTGAGGACGGTGACCGACGTGGCGCCCAGCCGGATGGCCTCGGCCATGGCCAGCTCCAGGTCGGTCTCGTCCTTGTCCGCGGGATGGCGCACGACCCGCACCCCGGCAGCCTCGAGGTCACCGAGGGCCGCCGGATTGATGGAGTCCATGTCGCCCACCAACACGTCGGGAACCAGGCCCAGGGCGGCTGCACGTTCGGCCCCGCCGTCGGCTGCGACCACCAGGTCGGCAGGTGGGAGTGCCACGGGGCCGACCGGAGCCGGCCCGGCGGTCACCACAAGTGCCCTGACGCCCGGCCCCATCGCAGTCACAGCGACATTCCGTCCAGGCGAACCGACCAGCGTCCCCCATCGTGGGACAGGCGCAGGTCCAGGCCAAAGCAGGCCGACAGGGTGGCGTCGTCCAGGACCTCGGTGATCGGCCCCATGGCCGCCACGCCCCCGTCCCGCATGAGCATGGCGTGGGTGAAGCCCGGCGGGATCTCCTCCACGTGGTGCGTCACCAGCACCATGGGCGGTGTCTGTGGGTCGGCGGCCAGCCCGGCCAGGGCGGTGACCAGGCCCTCCCGGCCGGGGATGTCGAGGGCCGCCGTGGGTTCGTCCAGCAGGAGCAGTTCAGGGTCGGTCATGAGCGTCCGCGCCAGGAGCACCCGCTTCCGCTCACCCGAGGACAGCGTTCCGAAGGCGTGGTCGGCCCGGTCGGCGCATCCGATCCTCTCCAGCTGCCACATGGCACGGGCCCGGTCGTTGTCGTCGTAGTCGTGCCACCAGGTCTCGAGGGCACCGTTCTTTGCTGTCATGACCACGTCGACCGCCTCCAGGCCGTGTCTGAACGAGTCGGCCAGGGCGGCCGAGGTGTAGCCGATCCTGGGCCTCATCCGCCTGACGTCGGTCCTCCCCAGGGCCTCCCCCAGGACCCTGACAGAGCCGGAGGAGGGGTGCAGGTGGAGTCCGGCGATGCGGAGAAGGGAGCTCTTCCCCGAGCCGTTGGGGCCCAGCACCACCCAGTTCTGGTCCGGTTCCATCCGCCAGTCGACGTCCCTGACGAGGACGGTGCCGTCGATCGTCCGGGACACCCCTGAGAGCTCGACCACCGGCACTGCTTCCGACCCGGCCATGTCAGGGACCCTAGATGCGGCTCAGCGGGCGCGGCTGCCTCCCCGGCCCGGTTGCGCTGCCTCTCAACCCAGCGACCTGAACAGCAGCACCACGGCAGCCCCCGCTGAGAGGAGGTACACGGCCGGCGCGGTCCAGCCGCGGTCCAGAGTCCCCCTGAGCGGATGGGACACCGCAGCGCCGACCAGGAGGGCGGGGACAAGCCAGGCAGCGGTTACGAGGTCTTCGACGCCGAAGCGGCCGGCCATGGCAAGAGCCGCAAGCGATACCGGCGTGCCGATCAGGAAGTAGGGCGACAGCGTGGCCCTCAGGACCGGTCCGGGGGCGTCGTGGTAGAGCAGGGCGATGGGTGGTCCGCCAACGGCCACGGTCGTCCCCATGAACCCGCTCAGGCCACCCGCCAGAACGAGGGACCTCCGGTTCCTCGTCGTGTGGACGCCGCTGGCCTTCAGGGCCACGGCGGCCAACAGCAGCACGGCGAACAGCAGCCCGAGGCGCTCCTCGGCGACCAGTGACAGGGCCAGCACCCCCACCGCGATTCCGGGCATGCGGCCCGTCAGGGCCCAGACGAGGCCGTTCCGGTCGACGTCGCCCCGCTCCCTCCAGGTGAAGATGGCGTTCATGAGGGGGTTGAGGGCCAGCATCGGTCCCGGCACGAAGGCCGGGTTGATCAGGGCCAGGACGGGAACCGCCAGCATGTTGGCGCCGAACCCCAGCGAACCCTGGACAGTGACGGCCACGGCGTAGACGGCCATCCCCAGGAGCAGCTCGACAGTGGTCACAGGCGACGCGCCGTTCTTCCCGTCGTGGAGCGGTGGACGGTTGGCTGGTCCGGAGGGCTTGTGCCCTGGCTGCTCACACCACCCTGCCGGAGCGCCTCTCGGCCGACAGCGCCTCGCCGACCAGCTCGAGGCCCCTCACGACTGTTGCGGCCTCCTCGGTGGAAAGGTGACTGCCGATCTCGACCAGCCGGGTGGCTATCGCCTCGTCGGCCTCGGCCAGGGCGTCCCGGCCCGACTTGGTCAGGTGGTGTGTTATCCGCCTGCCGTCGTCAGGGTCGCGGCGTCGCTCCACGAGCTGCCTGCAGACCAGGCCGTCCATCAGGGCAGAGACCGAGGGCCGCGTCAACTCCAACCTGCCGGCCAGGGTGGAGGGGGCCAGGCCACCGCCTGAGAGGTAGACCAGGATCCGGTACTGCGACAGGCCTAGTTGGGTCTCGGAGAGCGGGGCCGTCACCTGCCTGGCCAGGCGGGAGGCCGCACGCGCCGCCGAGACGGCCAACGGACCCGGCGCGGCACCACCACCGAGCTCCTGCCGGGACTCCTCGTCGCCCATCCGACGACGGTAACCAAGGACCCCGAGGTGCCGCGCATCGGGCATCGGGCCCCGCTCCGGCCGGTGTGGCGGCCGGTGGGTAGGCTCCCTTGTCCGATGTCGACGTACCTGGGCGCCCTGGCCGTAGTCGCGCTCGTGGTCGCAAACGGCTTCTTCGTGGCCGCCGAGTTCAGCCTCGTGGCGGTCGAGAGGGCCGCCGTCGAGGCCCGCTCCGGGGCCGGCGACCGGTCGGCCGGAAGGGTGCTACGCCTGCTCTCGAGGCTCACGAGCAACCTCTCGGGCGCCCAGTTCGGCATCACAACGTCGGCGATCCTGCTGGGCTTCGTGGCGGAACCCACCGTCGCAGCGCTGTTGGCCGACGGGGCTCATTCGAGCGGGGCCAGCGTCGCCCTGTCGGTGGTCCTGGCAACGGTGCTGCACATGGTCTTCGGCGAGCAGGTACCCAAGTACGTGGCCCTGGCTGCTCCGGAGGCCACATCCCGCCGCCTGGCTCCGCTGATGCTCGTCTACGGCGCCCTCGTGCGCCCCCTCATCCTGCTCCTCAACGGGTCGGCCAACGCCATCCTCAGGAGGATTGGGGTGGAACCGAGGGAGGAGATCGGCGCCTCCCACACCCTCGACCAGCTGAAGTCCGTCATCCGGGCCTCCTCCAGCGACGGTGGGATCGACCCCGGCGAGGCCAGCCTCCTCGGCAGGTCCATCCGCTTCGCCGACAAGACCGCAGCCGACGCCCTGATCCCCCGGGTGGCAGTCCACGCCCTCCAGCGCGACGAGAGGTCCGGGGCCCTCATGGAGCAGAGTGCCCGTACGGGGCACTCGAGGTTTCCGGTGTACGGGAGCGACCTCGACGAGATAGTCGGCGTAGTACACGTCAAGTCCCTCTACGGCGTGCCGGTGGGGGAGCGCTCGGACGTGCCCGTCAGCGACCTGATGCACGAGCCGCTCGCCGTACCTGAGACCCGTGACCTCGACGCCATCCTGGGCGACATGCGTTCCAGCCACAGGCAGATGGCGGTCGTCGTGGACGAGCACGGCGGGACCGCCGGGATCATCACGATGGAGGACCTGTTGGAGGAGATCGTCGGTGACATCGACGACGAGCACGACCGGCGGGTGGTGCTGACGAGGGTCGAGCAGGCCGGCAGCACCGTGGTCTCAGGAGGCCTGCACCTCGACGAGGTGGAGGAGGCGACCGGCTTCACTGTTCCCGACGGTCCCTACGAGACCCTCGCGGGGTTCGTACTGGCGAGGCTGGGCCACCTGCCGGAGCCCAGCGAGATCGTCGAGGAGGCCGGCTGGCGGGTCGAGGTGGTGGCAGTCGACGGCCGCCGGGTGGCGACCCTCAGGGTCGTGTCGCCCGGCACCAGCTCGGGCAGCCGCCCCGGCGCCGACGGGACGGCAGCCTGATGCTCCTCCTGGCCCTCCTGGCGGTTGTGGCACTGATAGCCGTCAACGCCGTGTTCGTGGCGACCGAGTTCGCCCTCGTGGCCAGCCGGCCGGTGCTCCTTGAGGAGGCTGCCGGGGAGGGGTTGCGTGGGGCGGCCCTGGCGTCAAGGGCCAGAAGCGACCTGCGGAGGCAGCTCTCGGGAGCCCAGCTCCTCATCACGGTAAGCAGCGTGCTGCTCGGCGTGATCGCCGAACCGGCCGTGGGCCGCCTGGTGGAACCCGTCCTGGGGGTCGTTGGCCTGCCGGCCGGCGTCGCCGGCTCGGCCGGCCTGGTGGCCGCCATCGCGTCGGCCGCCGTGCTGCAGATGCTGCTCGGCGAGCTTGTCCCCAAGAACCTGGCCATCGCCGACCCCGAGCGGGCCCTGAGGGTCCTGGCTCCGGTTCACCGGGTGGTCATCGCGGCCCTGGCACCGGCCATCTGGGCACTGGACCGGCTGGCTTCCCTGGCGGTCATGCCCTTCGGCCACGAGCCCGTCGACGAGGTGGAGCAGGCGATCGGTGCTCCCGAGTTGGCCGTGATCCTGGAGGTCTCGAGGAGGGAGGGCCTCATCGAGGGCTTCAGGCACGACCTGCTTTCAGGTGCACTGGACCTGGGAAGCCGGCCCGTGTCGTCGGTGATGGTGCCGATCGAGGCAGTGGTCGTCGTGGACAGGGGGGCCAGCGTCGCCCGCATGGAGCAGTTGGTGGTCGAGAGCGGCCATTCCCGACTCCCCGTGAGGGCCTCCTCGGGCGGGCAACTGCTCGGGATGGTCCACGTGAAGGACCTGCTGCGGCTGCCCGCGGCGGCCCAGCATGAGCCAGTTCCCCTGGAGCTGATCCGCAGGATGCTCGTGGTGGGTGCGGACGAGCCACTGGACTCGACGCTCCGCAGGATGCGCAGTGCCAGGAGCCACCTGGCGGTGGTCAGCGCGGACGACGGAGAGACCGTCGGGATCGTGGCGATGGAGGACGTCGTGGAGGAGCTGGTGGGCGACATCCGCGACGAACACGACGCACCCGGCACCTGAGCCCGGTTTCCGGACCCTCGTTCCGCAACCGTCATCCGACGGGTCTGTAGAATGCAGCGGTGCGAAGGTTCCCCCGCGCCGCCGGCGCGCTCCCTGTCCCGGTGGCCGCCCTGTCACCGGTCGTCCTGCCGGCGGCGGTCCTGGCCATCCTGTTGGGCCTGGCCCTGGTCGTGGGGTTCCTCCTCTCCCCACCGGCTGCAGGCTCGACCGGGGAGGGAGATCCTCCGTCAGTGGTCGAGGAGCCGGCGGCAGGCGACCCCCTGGTGGTCGCCCGGTCTACCGGGCTGAAGCCCCTACTGGAGTCCGCAGGCCGGATCGGCCTGCTGGCCGAGGAGGGGCTGGTCGAGGCCGTCCAGCGCCTGAGGCTGGTCGGGGCGGCTGCTGCCGACCTGGGCTCCAGGCACCGTGCCGCTTCCGAGGCGTTGGACCGTGCCAACAGGCTGCTCGCCGAACAGGTACACCTGGCCGGCGAGCTGCGGATCGACTACCGGGCCGTGGTGGAGCGGCTGGACGCTTCCGACAGGTCCATGCTGGAGGTGGCCCACCGGACGAGGCGCAACACCTCAGCCGTTGTGAGGGTCCTCAACTTGACCGACTGGGTGTGTCCGGTGATAGGCGAGATCAGGTTCTCCGACACCTGGGGCGAACCCAGGTCGGGTGGTAGGACCCACGACGGGGTGGACCTGGCGGCGCCCGCCAACACGCCCCTGGTGGCCCCGGTGGCAGGGCGTGTCACATACCGGTGGGACACCATCGGCGGCAGGTCCTATGACCTGGTTGCCGACAACGGCGACTACTACTTCGGCACGCACATGCGCGGGTTCGGAATAGAGGGCCGGGTCAGGGCAGGCGACGTGATCGGCTACATGGGCGCCGACGGCAACGCGGAGGCCGTCCACCTGCACTTCGAGTACCACCCCGGTGGCAAGGGCAACTCGGTCAACCCCTACCCGCTGGTCGACACCCACTGCACGAACCGAAGGCTCTGACCGGGAGGGCCGGCCGCCCCCGACGCCCTGCTCAGGCACCCATTGCGTGGTAGCCCCCGTCGACGTGGAGCATCTCCCCGGTTGTGGCCGGAAACCAGTCGGACAGCAGCGCCACGCAGGCCCTGGCGACCGGATCGGCATCGTGCACGTCCCAACCCAGGGGTGACCGACCCTCCCAGGCCTCCTCGAACTCGGCGAACCCAGGGATGCTCTTGGCGGCCATGGTGCGGATCGGACCCGCCGCGACCAGGTTCACCCTGATTCCCCCGGCACCGAGGCTCCGGGCCAGGTACCGGGAGGCCGACTCGAGGGCCGCCTTGGCCACCCCCATCCAGTTGTAGGCCGGCCATGCGAACCTGGCGTCGAAGTCCAGGCCCACGATCGAACCGCCCCCGGTCATGAGAGGGGCCACGACCTCGGCCAGGGTCTTGAGGGAGTAGGCCGAGACCTCCATGGCGACCGCCACATCGGACCATGTCGGGGACATGAAGTCCTCGCCCAGGCAGGCCTCGGGTGCGAAGCCGATGGCATGCAGGGCGCCATCCACCCGGTCCCACTTCCGTGCCAGGTGCTCCCTCAGCTCGGTCGCCTGTTCCGCCGAGGTGACGTCGAACTCCAGCACCTCGGGCTCGACCGGCAACTTGCGTGCGGTTCGGGCCGTGAGGCTGAGGCCGCGTCCCGCGCCAGTGAGGACGATGTCGGCGCCCTCCTCCTGGGCCAAGCGTGCCACGGCGAAGGCCAGGGAGGCGTCGGTCAGGACGCCCGTCACCAGAAGCCGCTTACCCTCCAGGATTCCCATCGCTCCCCCTTGTCCCTCCCGTTGAACGTCCAACATGCACCCGACGGGCCGGGCGGCTCCTGAACGACGAACCGTACAGGCCGTCGGGGGAGGGTTGTCAGATGGCAGGGTGGCCGACAGCGGACGGGGCCGGGGAGTCTTGGTGCCGGGGAGAGGCATGTCGAGGAGCGGGAGCGGGTCGGTTCCGCTGGAATCGGCAGCCCGCAGGTGGGGTTCCCCCTAGTGTTCGCCGGGTGGCGAACGGGAGCGTGACTCGGAGGGCGACGGGGGTATTCCGGTGGAGATAGGGCTCCTGGGTGGAACCGGCCCGGCCGGGCGGGCCATGGGCCTGCGCCTGGCCTCCGTCGGCTACGACGTGCTCATCGGGTCGAGGGACGAGGCCCGGGCCGCCGAGGCCTGTTCCGACATGCTGGGACGCTGGCCGGACAGGGACCTGGCGGTGAGGTCGGCCGACAACGCAGGCGCCGCCGACGCCGACCTGGTCGTGATCGCCACCCCGTGGGAGGCCGCAGCCGCCACGGCCCGGTCCGTGGCCGACCACCTGCGCGGGAAGGTGGTGGTGTGCATGTCCAACGCCATCGCCCTGGTGGCTGGGGAGTTCCAACCCCTCGTTCCTCCACGTGGGTCGGTCTCCGCCAGCGTCCAGGCCGAGGTGAGGGACGCCTACGTGGCGTCGGCCTTCCACCACGTGCCCGCCACCGAGTTGGGGAACCTTGACCACGACATCCCGAGCGACGTCCTCATCTGCTCCGACCACGCCCAGGCCACCGAGGCGGTCTCGGAGATCGTCTCCCGGTTCCCCGGGGCGAGGCCACTCGATGCCGGTGGCCTGTCCAACGCCACTGCCATAGAGGCCTTCACCGCCGTGCTCCTGCAGTTGAACGGCCGCTACCGGACCCGCGTGGCGGTGCGCTTCACGGGCATCGACGATGCCTGAGGGGCGCCGGCCGTCTTGAACAGGCTGTGGCTCGTCCTGTGACGGGTACCGGGGAGCCGTGCATGTGGCTTCACGACACCCCGGAGGGGACGGTGGTGCCGTTCCGACCGGGGCCCACGGTTCGCCTCTACGCCTGTGGAATCACCCCGTACGAGGCAACCCACCTGGGCCACGCCTCGACCTACGTGACCTTCGACGTCCTCCAGCGGCGCCTCCTGGACCTGGGCCACGAGGTCAGGTACGTGCGCAACATCACCGATGTGGGCGACGACATGTTCTCCGAGGCCAGGCTGAGGGGCGTCCACCACCTTGACCTGGCATTCGGCGTGGTGAGGCGCTTCGACGAGGACATGGAGGCCCTCGGCAACCTGGCCCCCTGGGCCGAGCCCAGGGCCAGCGGCGCCATCCCGGCCATCCGCAGGTTCGTCCACGAGCTGATGGAGGGCGGCTGGGCCTACCGATCGGGGGGCGCCGTGTTCTTTGACACGACGAGGGCCGAGGGCCTCGGCCGGCTGAGCGGCCTGACCCCCGAGGCCCTTGCCGGCCTCTGGGCCGAGAGGGGTGAGAAGCCTGAGGACCCGAGGAAGCGGAACCCGCTGGACCCGATCCTCTGGCAACCCTCGGCCGTCGACGAGCCGGCATGGGACGCCCCCTGGGGAAGGGGCCGACCCGGCTGGCACGTCGAGTGCGCCGCCATGGCGGTGAGCCACCTGGGGCCCACCATCGACATCCACGGAGGCGGCGAGGACCTGATCCACCCCCACCACGAGTGTTCGTCAGCCCAGGCCACAGCCGTCACGGGACGCCCCCTGGCCTCCCGCTGGATGCACCAGGCAGTGCTCCTGCACGGCGGCCACAAGATGTCCGGGTCGCAGGGCAACCAGGTGCTGGTGTCGGACCTGTTCGCAGGGCACGATCCGATGGCTGTGCGCCTGGCCCTGCTGGCCCACCACTACCGGTCCTCCTGGGAGTGGGATCCCGGGGTCCTGGAGATCGCCTCCGAGAGGCTGGACCACTGGCGTTCCGCCCCCGCTGGCACAGGGGCCGAGGGGGTTCTTGAGGAGGTGCGGGCATCGCTGGACTCGGACCTGGACACCCCCGCGGCCCTGGCAGCTGTGGACGAGGCCGCGGCATCGGGCCGGCGCATCGGGGCCGCGGCCTCCCTGCTCGGCGTGAGGCTGGCCGCGGGTGGACCCGTTCCAAACCGGTCGGGCAGCGCCACCCCGGATCGCTAGCCTCGGGGCGGTATGGGCGACATCACCGTCTCACTTCCCGACGCATCCACGCGGACCCTTCCCGAGGGAGCCACCGCCGCCGACCTGGCCGCCGACATCGGACCGGGCCTGGCCGGGGCGGCCCTCATCGCAGCGGTGGACGGCGTCGAACGGGACCTCTCCCAACCGCTGGCCGACGGCTCCTCGGTGGCGATAGTCACCGCCGCCGACGAGGCGGGCCTGCACACGCTCCGGCACTCGACGGCCCACGTGCTGGCGCAGGCGGTCCTGCAGTTGTGGCCCGGCGCCACCTACGCCATAGGGCCGCCGATCCGGGACGGCTTCTACTACGACTTCCTGCTCCCGGGCGGGGCCACCTTCTCCTCCGAGGACCTCGAGGCCATCGAGGCCAGGATGCGCGAGATCATCGCGGCCGACCAGCCCTTCGAGAGGAGCGAGGTCGGCGTCGACGAGGCCCTCGAGCTCTTCGCCGGGCACCCCTACAAGAGGGAGATCATCCAGGGAGTGGCCGAGGGGGATGGCGACGCGGACCTGGCCGGCGAGGTGTCCGGCGACAGCTCCGGGGCCATCAGCTGCTACCGGAACGGCGAGGGGTTCGTGGACCTGTGCATGGGACCCCACGTCCCCTCCACTGGAAGGCTCGGCCACTTCGCCCTCCAGAAGGTGGCTGGCGCCTACTGGCGGGGCGACGAGAGCCGGCAGATGCTCCAGCGCATCTACGGCACCGCCTGGGCGACCAGGAAGGACCTGGCCGGGCACCTGCACCGCCTGGCGGAGGCCGAGAAGCGGGACCACAGGAAGTTGGCCGCCGACCTGGACCTGGTGTCGTGGCCCGAGTCGCTGGGACCGGGCCTGGCCGTCTGGCATCCCCGGGGGGCGCTCGTGAGGCGCATCATCGAGGACTACAGCCGCAGCCGCCACGAGACCGGTGGCTACGAGTTCGTGTTCAGCCCCCACATCGCCAAGTCGGTGCTCTGGGAGACCAGCGGGCACCTGGACTTCTACGCGGACGGCATGTACCCGCCGATGGAGATGGATGGCGCCACCTACTACCCGAAGCCCATGAACTGCCCGTTCCACATCACCGTCTACGAGAGCGACCAGCGCAGCTACCGGGACCTGCCTGTGCGCTACTTCGAGCTGGGGGCCGTCTACCGCTATGAGCTCTCGGGGGCCATCCACGGCCTGATGCGCAGCCGTGGGTTCACACAGGACGACTCCCACATCTTCTGCACACGTGAACAGGTACCGGCCGAGCTGACCTCGCTGCTCGAGTTCACCCTCTCGGTCCTGCGGGCCTTCGGGTTCGACGACTTCCAGGCCAAGCTGTCGACCCGCCCCGAGGGGAAGGCCGTGGGCGACGACGAGCTCTGGGAGCTGGCGACAGCGGGCCTACGCCAGGCCCTGGCGACGGCGGGCCTGGACCACGTGGTCGACGAGGGTGGTGGGGCCTTCTACGGTCCCAAGATCGACGTTGACGTCACGGATGCCATCGGGCGGCCCTGGCAGCTGTCGACCATCCAGTTGGACTTCACCCTGCCCGAGCGCTTCGGCCTCGAGTACGTGGGGTCCGACGGTGCCCGCCACCGGCCGGTGATGATCCACCGGGCCCTGATGGGATCCATCGAACGCTTCTTCGGGGTGCTTCTGGAGCACTACGCGGGGGCCTTCCCGACCTGGCTGGCGCCGGAGCAGGTCCGCATCCTCCCGGTGGCAGCCGAGCACGCCGGCTATGCGGGGTCGATCAGCGAGCGCCTGGCGGCGGGCGGGTTCCGCTCGTCTGTGGTGGCCGCCGACGAGCCGCTGGGGAAGAGGGTCAGGGACGCCAAGGTGTTGAAGGTCCCGCACGTGCTGGTCGTGGGAGACGACGACGTCGCAAACGGCACGGTCGGTGAGAACGCCCGTGGGGCCGACTCGCCGGAGCGGGACCTGCCCCTCGACGAGTTCCTGTCGAGGCTCTCGGCCGAGGTGGAGGTTCCGACCTGAGCGCCCTCGAGCGGCTCTGGGCCGGGTGGCGCCAGTCCTACGTGGAGGGGCTGGGCCAGGGAGGCGGCGAGGTGCCGGCCGACGCCGACGGGGATTCCCTCTTCGAGGCGATCGAGCAGGCCGGAGTGCCCGACGACGAGTCCTTCATCGTCCACCGGGGTGACACCTGCTTCGTGATCATGAACGCCTACCCGTACACCAGCGGCCACATGCTGGTGCTGCCGAGGAGGGCCGCCCCCGACCTGCAGTCGCTGACCGCTGAGGAACATGAGGAGCTCTGGTTGACCGTGCGGTCGGCCGTCGCAGCCCTCCACGCGGCGCTGTCTCCCGACGGCGTGAACGTCGGGCTGAACCTGGGCAGGGCCGCGGGGGCGGGAATCGAGGGGCACCTGCACGTCCACGTGCTTCCGCGCTGGGCAGGCGACACCAACTTCACCACGACCACGGCCGGGACGAGGGTGCTGCCCGAAGCGCTCGGGGAGACCTGGCGTCGCATCACGGAGGCCTGGTAGGGCGACCGGGGACCCTGCGGAGCGCGGCGGGGCGGTCCGCTGAGGGGTCCTGGCCTGACCCGCCTTGCCCTGGCCCGGCGGTGCCGGGCTGCCTGCGGCCTGGTGTCGTGATCCCGTCGGAGGCCGGTCGGATCTATGCCAGCACGGGAACCTTTGCCATGGCCTCTGCGATCTTGTCGGCCGGGTAGTCGTAGTCGACCAGCTCACCCGACAGGTACTTCTCGTAGGAGGCCAGGTCCAGGTGGCCGTGGCCGCACAGGGCCGTCAGGATCACCTTCTCCTCCCCGCTCTCCTTGCAGCGCAGGGCCTCGCGCACCGCTGCCGCTATGGCGTGGGTTGGCTCAGGGGCGGGAACGATGCCCTCGGACCTGGCGAACTGGATGGCGGCGTCGAAGCACTCGTTCTGGTGGATCGACTCGGCCTCGATGAGGCCGATCTCGTACAGGTGGCTCACCAGCGGCGACATCCCGTGGTACCTGAGCCCGCCTGCGTGGATGGGGTCGGGTATGAACGAATGGCCGAGGGTGTGCATCTTGACCAGGGGGGTCAGCTGCCCGGTGTCGCCGAAGTCGTACCGGTACTCGCCCCGGGTCAGCGACGGGCAGGCCGCGGGCTCGACGCAGCGGATCGTCGGGTTCATGTTGCCGGCCAGCTTCTCCCGCAGGAACGGGAAGGACAGGCCTCCGAAGTTGGAACCGCCGCCGGTGCAGCCGACCAGCAGGTCCGGGGTCTCGCCCACCTTGGCCAGCTGTCTCAGCGCCTCCTCGCCGATAATGGTCTGGTGCAGGAGCACGTGGTTGAGGACGCTGCCCAGGGCGTACCGGGTGTCCTCCCGCGGACCGGCCTGTTCGACGGCCTCGGAGATCGCGATGCCAAGGCTTCCCGGGCTGTTCGGCTCGGCGGCCAGCACGGCCCTGCCGGCCTCCGTCACGTCCGACGGGCTGGGGTGGACGGTCGCTCCCCAGATCTCCATCATGGTCTTCCGGTAGGGCTTCTGGTCGTAGGAGGCCCTCACCTGCCAGACGTCGCACTCCAGGCCGAACTGGGCGGTGGCGAAGGCCAGCGCTGATCCCCACTGGCCGGCCCCGGTCTCGGTGGTGAGCCGGGTCACGCCCTCCTGGGAGTTGTAGAAGGCCTGGGGGACCGCCGTGTTCGGCTTATGGGAGCCGGCCGGGCTGACGCCCTCGTACTTGAGGAAGATCTTGGCGGGGGTGTCAAGGGCCTTCTCCAGGCGGCGGGCCCGCAGCAGGGGGCTGGGCCTCCACAGCCTGTAGATCTCGAGCACCTCCTCGGGGATGTCGATGAACGAGTCCGTCGAGACCTCCTGGAGGATGAGGGCCATCGGGAACAGCGGTGCCAGGTCCTCGGGCCCGATCGGCTCGAGCGTTCCGGGATGGAGGGGAGGTGGCGGCGGCTTCGGAAGGTCGGGGATGATGTTGTACCACTGGGTGGGCATCTCCGATTCGTCCAGCAGCACCTTCGAGTAGTCGTCAGCCATTGGTGAGTGTCCCCTCCTCCGGGATCCGGGCAGCGGTCGGTTTCCGTCCCGTGGGGCGTCCAGTAAAGCAGGCCCCCATGGCAGCGGCCAGCGGACCCGGCCAGCTGGGCCGGTGGGCGGGCCCGGCCCGGGGTGGGTCAACTGCCGGAATCGGACCGGCGCAGCACGCACCACGAGCCCTCGCCGGCCCTTGAGGCCACCCCCTCCCACCGGTTGCCACCCGCGGCAGACATGGCCGCCAGCACCTCCTCTGCCGAGAGGTGGATCGGCGTGTCCTCAGCGCGGCTGTTGACCCACACCACGGCCCCGCCGGGTGCGAGGCACCGCGAGACCTCCCTTGGGAAGAGCAGCATGTTCATGAGGACGACCACGTCGGCTACGCCGTCCCCGAACGGAAGGCGGTTCGAGTCGGCGTTCACCAGGGGCGCCCGCCGGGTCACCGCGTGGCTGAGCATGCTCAACGAGAGGTCCACCGCAACGACCACCTCGAACCTGTCGCACAGGGTGTCGACTGCCAGCCCGGTCCCGGCCCCCAACTCAAGTACCTGCCGGCCCTCGACACGGCCCCTGTCGAGGGCGTCCCGTAGGGGAAGGCCGCGCAAGGGACCGTCGCGGGTGGCAGTCCAGTCGGCTGCCAGGCCGTCGAACACCTCCCTGACGCGGCCCGGGCGTCCGGAATCCCAGGTTCCCCCGAAGGCGACCGACCTGGTCACGGCCCGCATCGGATGATCGGAGCCGGAGTAGCGCTCCGAGGCCTGCACGGGGTGGAGCGGGTCAAGGTGGAGGATCGGCACCGGCGCGACGCTAGCCGTTGCCCTCCGGATCGGATCCTCCCGCCGATTCCGGTCGGGTGCTGTGACGGGCCGGGGCGCCGGCCGTGGGAGAATCCGGTCATGGCGTTCTCAGGCCTGTTCAGGCGGTTCCGGTCGAAGCCGCGAAACACCGTGTTCGTGCTGTCCGGGGGTGCTGTCCGGGGGGCCGCCCAGGTCGGGATGATCAGGGAGCTGTTCGAGGGCGGCATCCACCCCGACCAGGTCGTCGGCGTCTCGGCCGGCGCCCTGAACGGTGTCTCGATAGCCCATTCACCGACGCTCGACCAGGTAGGGGAGCTGGAGGGGATCTGGCGCGACATGGCCGACCGGGCGCCGATCCGTGGCAACGTGGTGCGTACCGTCGCCTCGATAGTGAGGGGCAGGCCCAGCTTCGACACCGGCCGGAAGTTGCGTGAGCTGCTGGAGGAGAAGTCCCCGGTCGCCGACATCGGCGAGACGAGCATCCCCCTTCACGTCGGGACCACGGCGGCGTCGACGGGACGGCTCTGCTGGTGGAGGGAGGGGCCGGCTGTCGACATCCTCTGCGCCTCGACCGCAATTCCCGGGGTGCTGCCGGCGGTGGAGCTGCCGGACGGTGACATGCACCTGGACGGCGGCGTGGTGTCCAACATCCCCCTGCGCTACGCGGTCTCCCTCCAGCCGACCCGCATGGTGGTGCTGGACGTTGCCTCGCGCTTCTCCCCGCCGGGCAGGCATACGGCCCTGACACTCATGCTGACCGGCTTCAGGGCAGCGGCTGCCGAGTTGACCCGGCAGCAGTGGATCGACGTGCCGGGCAACCTGGACGTGCTCCACATCGCCCTTCCGGGCGACGACCTGACCCTCGACTACGAGTTCGATGACGCGGCCCGCCTGATCGACGAGGGGGCCGAGGCGGCCCGCCGCGCCCTGGACGGAGCCTGATCGATCCGGACGGGTGGGCCGGGAGCGCGGGTGGTGGGGTCAGCGCCGCCGGCGTCTCCCGGAACGGTGGTGGTCGGGGTCGATTGCCGCCTCGTCGACACGGGTGGCCTCAGGTAGCTCCACGTCGGGCACCGGGAGCCTGCCCGACAGGACATCGGCCATCAGCCTGATGTGGTCCGGTGTGCTGCCGCAGCAGGCGCCGATGAGGCTGGCACCGGCGCGTCTGGCCCGGTCGGCGTGGGCGGCCAGCACCTCGGGTGTGCCGTCGTACGAGAGGACAGCACCATGCCAGACAGGGATGCCGGCGTTGGCCTTGGAGGCGACGGGGATCCCGCCGGAGACCGCGCTCATGTCGGACACGGCGGCCTCGGTGTCGGCCAGGTTGGCCCCGCAGTTGGCCCCAAACCCGTCCACCCCCAACTCGGCCAGGCGTCGGCCGGCCTCGGTCCCGGTCAGGCCCATCATGGTCCTGCCGGCGGTGTCGAAGCTGAGGGTCGCCACCACGGGCAGGTCCGTGGAGCGCCTGGCCCCCCTTACAGCGGCCTCCACGGCCGGGAGGTCGCTCAGGGTCTCGATCCAGATGAGGTCGGCGCCACCGGCCGCAAGGCCGGCCGCCTGCTCGGCGAAGGCGTCCTCGGTCTCGGCCTCAGACATGGTCCCAAGGGGCTGGATCAGCTCTCCGGTGGGTCCCATTGAACCCGCAACCAGCACCTGGCGGTCTGAGGCCTCGGCGGCGGCCCTGGCGTTGGCGACCGCGGCTGCCGTGATCTCCGCCACCCGCCCGTTGAGGTTGTGGAGCCGGAGGCGGCAGCGGTTGGCACCGAACGTGTTCGTCAGGAGGACGTCCGATCCTGCCTCCACATAGGAGGCGTGGACGGCCGTGACGCGGTCGGGGTGTTCGAGGTTCCACAACTCGGGCGCCTCGCCGGCGGTCAGGCCCGCCTCGAACAACTGTGTGCCCATCGCCCCGTCCAGGAGCAGGTGGCCACGCTCCCCGAGGAGCTCGCTGAGGCCTGCCATGGGTAGAACCTAGCGTCGGGCCGGGCCGGGTAGGGCCGGATCCGGCTACAGGAGTGTGACCGTCCCCGCGGTGCCGTCCACCTCGACCATGGCGCCGTCGGGGATTCTCTCGGTGGCCCCCTCGACGGCGACCACGCATGGGATCGCCAGCTCGCGGGAGACGATCACGGCATGGCTCATGAGGGCCCCGACGTTCACGACCACCGCAGCGGAGGGGAGGAACAGGGGAGTCCAGGCCGGGTCCGTGATCGGGGCCACCAGCACGTCCCCCGGCTCGAGGGCCCCGGCATCGGCCGGATCGGTGACGATCCTGGCCCTGCCCCTGGCGACCCCGCTGCTCCCGGCGTCCCCCGAGAGGACGTCGCCGGGCCCGGCTGGGCCGAAGGTGGCGGTTTCCAGGGCCTCCAGCTCCTCGATGGAGGGCACCTCGTCCTGTGAGGAGATGAAGAAGGGAGGCTCGACCGCAGCGAAGCGGTCGTAGAGGGCCGCCCGCTCGGCGACCAGGTCCGACATCGAGGCGGGATCCTCCAGGTAGCGGGGGAGTTCGGTGTAGGGGTCCAGGAGTGCCACCTGGGTGGGTTCGGCCTCCCCACCGCGCTGGATGCTCCGGCGGACGAGCTCGCGGTAGGCCTGCTTGACGGGGAGCATGATCCGCACGGCCCGGTCCCGCGTCGCCTCGCGGGCCTGGGACCAGAAGGGCAGGGCCAGCACGGCCTTGTCGAAGTTGGACCTGTCCATGCGGCCCAGGTGGGGCCTGACCACCTCAGCTGCGGCCGTACGCCTGTCCCGGTCGCCTGCCAGCCTTGCGGCCGGTGAGAGGTCGTGCTCGGCGACCCGCATACGGTCGATGGCGGTCAGCACCAGGCCCGGCGTGTTGTCCCATGTCCTGGCAGAGAGCTCCCAGTCGTTTGGACCCCTGTGGCCGTGCTCCTCGATGAACGATGCCAGCAGGGACCTGAACTCGCCGGCGGCCGGGTCGTCAGCGGTCCTCTCAATTACGTCGTCGAGGCCGGCGTCGAACGCAGCCATCACCGTGGGCTCCTCCCTGACGGCCTTGGCCACCTCGTAGAGGTCCGTTGCGTAGAGGGCCGACTGGACGTCGCCGGCCGCGCCCACCAGGTGGGTCACGAGGCCCGGCTGGCCGGCAGCCGCGCAGGCGTCGGCCAGCACCCCCGACACGATCGCTGCTATGGCGGTCGACCTCATGTGGATGCCGAACACGGGCTCGAAGGCAGTCGGGAAGGAGTGGAGGTACTCCAGCAGCTCCCCGTCGGGGGCGTCCAGGTCGGGCCGTTTGGCCTCGAAGGCGGCGGCCCTCTGGAAGCTGTCGGCGACGATTTCGGGAAGTTCCCTCGTGCCGAGGGCCTTGAGGACCGTGCGCAGGATGCGCAGGGTCGAACCCAGGCTCCTGTCGCCCCTTCTGGGAACGTATGGGGGTGGGTTGCCCTCGCCGAAGAAGGCCACGTCGATGGCCTCGGCCGATGAGCCGGGCGCCCGCACGCCCATCATCCGCAGGTAGGAGAGGTTCAGATAGCAGTAGCCCCCGTAGAGGCCGATGATGACCGGGTCATCCGACGAGAAGTCGCCGGGGCTCTGGATGCCGAGGTCCCGGTAGGCGTCCCGCCAGGCCCGCTCGGCTGCGACCACCCCAAGGTGGTAGCCGAGCGCTGTGATCACCTCGGGGAACACCTCGCCGACGTTCCCGCGCGTGTTGACGGGCCAGCGTTCGTCTATCCGGCCCTCGATGATCCAGCGTGTCCCCACCGCTCGCTCCGTACCGGTTGTGTCGGCGGCAAACTAGCCGACGAGTCGGTGGGAGCCCTGTTCGGGGTGCCGCCCGTGGGGCGGCGGGCAGGTCCTGGTCAGACCTTGCGGACGTTGAGGGCCTCGGGGCCCTTGCGCCCCTCGCCGACCTCGAACTCGACCGCCTGGCCCTCGTCGAGGCTCCGGTAGCCGGAGCCGTCGATGTTGGAGTAGTGGACGAATACGTCGTCGGCTCCCTCTACAGAGATGAAGCCGTAGCCCTTCTCGTTGTTGAAGAACTTAACGGTGCCGTTGGGCATGACAGTCACATTCGCTTTCGTTGAACCTTCTAGAACCGTGCCGCGCATGGCACGGTCCTGAAAGCCTACGAGCGGTCCGCTCCATAACCACTCGTAGCTGATCGGTAGTGTCTGAGTCCATGACGGCGTTCACCGGCGGGTCCTTCGCGCACCCCGTAGGGGAGCCGATCCTGGCTGCCTTCAACCGGACCTGGGATGCGCTCGGGGAGCCGGGTACATGGTGGACGGCGGCGGAGCGCGTGGCGATCGTCGAGGCTGGCCGGGAGGCACGTCGTGGCGGACCCCGTGGCCTCGGCGAGGCGGTGCCGGCCCTGGAGGACCTGGACGATACGGCCCCGGACGGACTGTCGGAGCTGGCGGTTGAGGTGGTCCGACGGGTGGCCACGGAGTCGTCGCGCATCACGGCACCGTGGGCCGCTGAGGCGGTCAGGCTGCTGGGACCGGGCAGGTACGTGGAACTGGTGGCGCTCCTCTTCCTCACGGTGCCCATCGACCTGCTCTGTGACCTCATGGGTCGGCAGCAGGCGCCGCTGCCCGAGCCGCTGCCCGGCGAGCCCAGCGCAGAGGTCCCGGAGGGCGTGGCACAGGAGGGCGCATACGTCCCCTGGAGGGTCGAGGGCTGGGTCGGTCCGAACGTGGCCAGGGCCCTCTCGTACGTGCCCGCCGACAACGCCCTGAGGCGGGAGATGGTCCGGGTCATGTACGACGGCGAGCAGTTCTTCGACATGGTCTGGACCGACAGGGCCCTGAGCCGTCCGCAGATCGAGCTGGTGGCGGCCCGGACGTCTGCCGTGAACGAGTGCTTCTACTGAACGTCCTCACACGTGATGCTGCTCCGTGAGAGCGGTAGGGCAGTCCAGTCAGAGGTTGAGCTGGCCAGCACGGTGGGCGGAACGGCCGCTGCCGGCGTGGAGCACGGCGACCTGCTGGCGGCGTACGCCGAGGCGGCCAACGTCGACGCCGTGGAGGCGAGGCGGCTGGACGACCGGATGCTGGCGGCGGTGGGCCCTGGCGGCCTGGTCGACGCGGCGGTGAGCGTGGCGATCTTCAACGGCCTCGTCCGCTCCGCCGACGCCACCGGAATCCCCCTCGACGACGACGTCATGGCGGCGACGGTCGGGGGGCGCGACGCTCTGGGCCTGAACGGCTACGGCGGGGCAGCCAACAGCTATCCCGCCTGCTGAACCCGACCCCCTCCCGAATGGTCCTCGGGGCCGGACCCTCCCGCCGACCCTGCCCTCTGCCCCCTGCGTGGAGGAACCCCTCCCGGACCGTGGCCGGTGGGAGGGGTCCTTCCGTCCGGGGAGGAACCCGGAGAGCGTTAGCTCATGGGACCGTCAGGTCAAGAGACGGTCAGCTTGCCCTGCATGCCTGCTGCGAAGTGCCCGGGAAGTGCGCAGATGATCTGGTAGCGCCCGGCCTCCGTGAACGTGAAGCTCCCGGTGGCCGACGCGCCTGCCGGTATCGAATCGATCCTGGAGAGGACCATGGACTCCTGGAACTCGGCCTCCGACTTGATCTGGGTGCCCTTGCGCAGGACCACCCACTCGTGGTCCACTGCGCCGTCGTTCTGGAAGGCGACGGTCACGTCCTGGCCGGCCGGAACCGAGACGTCCTGGGGAGCGAAGGCGAACTCCGTGCCCACGACCTTGAGGCTGGTGGCTGGGGCAGCCGCTCCGCCGGATGAGGATCCGCCGTCCCCGCCTCCGCAGGCGGCGAGCGGAAGTGTCACGGCGGCGGCCACCACCAGGGAGGCCGCCCTGTTAAGGATTCTGCGATTCAAGTCTGGTTCCTTTGCTCGTGTCGGTCGTGTCCACCCTGCCGACGCCCGGGAGGACCGGCGGCAATCCCACAACCCTGCAGTTCCTCCGGTCCGTCGCGTAGGGCCAAAGGTCCCTGTGCGGAAGTGGCGTCCGGCACACCGGTCCGGCCGCCGCCTGCCTCAACCCCGGCTTCCCCGAGCAGGCGGGTGCCGGCGGGCCCGTGCTCCTCAAGGCCCCGCAGCAGGCGCAGCGCCAGGAGCAGGACCAGCCCGAGGGCGGGCCCGATCATCAGGGTCGGCGGAACGGCCAGTGCCCAGTCGCTGCGACGCGGGGTCACGTCGATGATGATCTGGCCGGCAGGGTGCAGCGTGCAGAAGACCGTCGCCGACGCCTCCATCGTGACCTCGGTGACCTCGCCGTAGGGGGCGAACCAGGCCCCCACGTAGTGGTCGGCGACGTCGCGGTTGTCGAGCACAAGCACGTCGCCGCTGCGGAAGCTCCAGTTGGACGGCAGGTCCAGCGGGTTCTGGCCGGCGGCTATGAGGTCCGCCGTGCCGGCCGGGATGAGGATCTCGCGGCGCGAGGCGTCGCGACCCGGCCCTGCGAAGATCCAGAGGGCCAGGAGGCAGACGAGGAACACCGCTGCCGTGGTTCCGACGACGACCACCAGGCCCTCGACCGACCGTCGCGCCCTCACAGCACCTGTGTCCCCATGTCGAGCGCTGGCGGCCTCCGGTGGGGACCGAATACAGCCCTGCCCGCTGGGCTCACGAACCGCCGAAGAGGTAGAGGGTCGGGTAGATGGCCACCCACATCAGGTCCACGAAGTGCCAGTACTTCACGACGGCCTCGACCGGCCAGTGGTCCTCTGACCCGTAGTGCCCGAGCCGTCCGAGGTTGCAGACCACGGCCAGTGCCAGCACGCCGGTCAGCACGTGGAAGGCGTGCAGGCCCACCAGCATGAAGAAGGCGCTTCCGTAGATGGTTCCGGCCGGGAAGTGGGCCACGGCCTCGCCGAACTCGAAGCCGACACCCACGAGGAACAACAGGCCCAGCACGATCGTCGTGACGATCTCCCGCTGGAAGAGGCCCCTGTCGTCGTGGGCCATGGCGGTCTCGGCCCGGTAGGCGCTGATGCTGGAGAGCAGGAGCAGCAGCGTCAGCCCCAGGGCCAGGGCCTGGTTCAGGTGCCCGGGCTGGTCGGTGCCCCCGACCACGAACCGCGCCGAGATGAAGGCCGCGAAGAGGAAGGTCTCCGAGGCCAGGAACAGCCAGAGCCCGAGGCGGTTGGCCCTGGGTCGGTAGGTTGCCTCGGCGCGCCCGTGGATGGCCTCGGGCGTGGTGGTCATGGCCATCAGGCGCCCCCCTCCTCGCCGCCACGCAGGTCGCCCGCGTGCATGAAGACGTCCATGATGAGGCCTCCCTTGGCCAGGATGAAGGGCAGCAGCCACAGGGTCGGGGCCTCGACGCTGACGGCTATCAGGTACTCGATGAGGGTGAGCACGGCCAGGCCACCCGCCGTGAGCCAGCCCCTCTGGATGAGCGCGGCCTTGCCGCGGGCATGGTCAGCCATGGTCCCCACCCTCCCCGGGATCGGTGGTACTCGACGACTCCTGCGCCGGGGCGGCTACAACGGCCATCTCGGCGTGGCGCGAACCGGCGGAGCCGTACCCGTAGGGGTGGTCAAGCACCCTGGGCTGGCCCGAGAAGTTGTGCTCGGGTGGAGGTGAGGAGACCTGCCACTCGAGGGTGTTGGCGTTCCAGGGGTTGTCACCGGCCGCCGGACCCCTCCGGGCCGCCGACACCAGTATGTAGACGAACAGCAGGAAGCTGGCCGCCAGGATGTAGGCGGCGATTGAGGAGAACAGGTTCGCCCCCTCCAGCTGCTCCGGGTAGTCGGCGATGCGGCGGTTCATGCCGTTCGTGCCCAACCAGAACTGCGGTAGGAAGGTCAACTGGAAGCCGATGGTGAGCCACAGGGCGAAGGTGATTCCGAGGCGGTCGTTGACCATGCGGCCCGTGATCTTTGGGAACCAGAAGAAGATGCCGGCCAGGAAGGCGAAGATCATCCCGCCCATGATCGTGTAGTGGAAGTGGGCCACCACGAAGTAGCTGTCGTGTAGCTGCACGTCGGTGGTGACGTCGGCCAGGAAGATGCCGGTCACGCCTCCCATCAGGAACTGGAAGACCCAGATCATGGCCAGCAGCAGGGGGGTCTTCATCCAGAGTTTCCCCTGCCACAGGGTTGCCACCGCCGAGAGGAAGATCACGCCCGTCGGCACCGAGATCATTTCGGTAAGGAACATGAACGGGCCGTGGAGGTACTCGGCCATGCCGCTCGTGAACATGTGGTGTGCCCAGACGATGACGCTCAGGCCCACGATCGTGAGGAACGAGACCACGACTGCCCTGTATGCGAAGAGGGGCTTGCGGGCCATGTGCGAGATGACCTCCAGGACCACCCCGAACCCCGGCAGGACCATCACGTAGACGGCAGGGTGTGAGTAGAACCAGAACAGGTGCTGGTAGAGCAGGGGGTCGCCACCGGCACCGCCGTCGAAGAAGACCGTGCCGGCAACCCTGTCCATGGCGATCAGAACGAGGGAGGCTGCGAAGAACTGGGTCACCAGCAGGCTCAGGATGGAGGCCGAGAAGGCAGCCCATACGAAGATCGGGAGGCGCCCCCAGGTCATCCCCGGCGCCCTCATGGTCACCACCGTGGTGATCACGTTCAGGCCACCCAGGATCGACGAGAGCCCGAAGGTTGTCACAGCCAGCACGAAGAGGATCTGGCCCCCGTTGTTCACCACGCTGAGCGGCGGGTAGGCCGTCCAGCCGCTGTCGAAGCTGCCCATGGCGGGGGCGGCCAGCAGCCCGATCGCCACAGGGGGGATCAGCCAGAAGGTGATGGCGTTGAGGCGGGGGAAGGCCATGTCGTCGGCGCCGATCATGATCGGGACCAGGTAGTTGCCGAAGGAACCCAGAATGGCCGCGACCGCCACGGCGACCATGAGGATGCCGTGCATGCTCATGACCTGGTTGTAGCGGTCGGCGTTGAGGATTCCCTCGCCCGCCTGGGCCAGCTCCAGGCGCATGATCAGGGCGGCGACGCCGCCGAGCAGCATCACGACGACGAACGTCGCCAGGTACTGGATTCCGATCACCTTGTGATCGGTTGAGAAGCTGAGGTAGCGCTTCCAGCCGGTGGCATCGAGAGGGCGTGCCGGCAGGCCGAACCACTCCCTCACCCAGGTGTCGCCCATGCCTATGCCGAAGAGCCAGCCGACCAGGCCCACGACGTAGCCGAACACCACGCATACCTCGTCGCCCAGGGAGCCGCCGCGCACCAGCCAGGTGAGCACCGCTCCCAGGAGGTATCCGGCGATCCCGAACACTGCCGCTCTGATGAGGTTCCGCATCGTCGATCAGGCCCCTTCTGCCAGGTCGCTCAGCCAGGAGTCGAATTCGGCGGGTTCCAGCACGTAGACGGGCATGGCCATCTGGGAGTGGCCGAGGCCACAGATCTCGGCGCACTGGACGCGCAGGTTGAAGTCGTCCTCGAAGGATCCGACCCGGTCGGGGGTCACGTAGAGCTGGGTCACCCGGCCCGGGACGGCATCGATCTTCACGCGAAAGGCCGGGATCCAGAACGAGTGGACCAGGTCCAGGGAGGTGATGTCGAAGCGGATCCGCCGGTCGGCGGGTAGGTAGAGTTGGTTCCAGGTCTCCTCGCCGTCCGGGTAGTTGACCCGCCAGGACCACCTCTGTGACTGGACCTCGACGACGAGGTCGGCCGACGGCTCGCCGCGGAGCTCGGCTATGCCGATGAAGCCGGGGTTGACGGTGATCATCAGGGCCAGCACGAGCGTCGAGGCCAGCCACAGCCGGACGAAGTTCCGGTTGGTGTGCACGGGCGGGCCGTCCTCGGTGGGGACGCCCTCGACGGACACCCGGAACCGCAGGAGGCTGGTCAGCAGGGCGGCCGCTACACCCGCGAAGATCGGCACTGCCAGTGCCATGAGCAGGATGTAGGCGTCGTCGACGATGTCGGCCTCGTGGGCCCACCGGGCCGGCAGCAGGTCCAGGCCCAGCACCAGGTACTCGCCGATTGCCGTGAAGAGAACCCAGAGGGAGCCGAACCAGATCCAGTCCTGTCGTGTCTTCTGGTCCACGCCCCGTCCCCTCGTCGCCGTGCGCGGGGCCGGCCGCCCCACTGGCTGGCAGGGTAGGGATCGGGTTGGAGCGTCGGCAGGGACGAAGGTCCCTGTTCGGGGTCCCCGTCCGGCCGGCCGGCGGGGCCTCGTTGGGTGCCGTTGTCGGCCTGCTCAGCCGGCGGGCTGCAGTTCGGCCGGGTCGAACTCGGGGATCGGGGGCGGCGAGAGGTCCCTCAGGTACGGGAACACCCTGTCCCGCATCAACTCCATGGACTTCAGGACCTTGTCGTTGTCGAGCCCGCCAAGGCGGGTCCAGCAGAGAAGCTCGGTCATCCCGTAGACCTGCTGGGCCTCGGTGAGGCGCTCCACCACGTAGTCGGGCGAGCCACAGATGGTGTAGCCGCCCCGGGTGAGGGTCTCGAAGTCGACGGCTGCCGCCAGGTCGCGAAAGGAGTTGTACATCTCGTAGCTCTTCACCGGCCGGTCGCCCTCCACGGAGACGTACTTGGCGATGGTGTTGAAGTACCACTCGCAGGCCTCTCGGTACTCGGCTTCGGCCTGCTCGGTGGTCTCGGCCACGTAGACCATCATCAGGCAGCCGACCTGCTTGTCGGTCGGGTCGTGGCCCGCCCTGGCCAGCCCCCGGTAGTAGTCGCGCCGGCGTTCGACGGCCTTCTCCGGGGTGAGGCCGAACACGCTTCCCATGAGCAGGCTGTGGCCGTAGGCGCCGGCCATCTCGAAGGTCTCCTGGGAGAGGCAGGCCATCCACATGGGGGGCTGGGGCTTCTGGAGGGGGCTGGGCCGCACCGGCACGTCGGTGAAGTCGTAGTACTCGCCGTGGAAGTCGACCACCCCGTCCCGCCAGGCCATGCGGATGATGTCGACGCACTCCTCGAAGCGCTTCCGTGTGGTCGTCTGGTCGATTCCGTAGCGCTGGAACTCGAGCGGCTGGTAGCCGCGGCCCATCCCGAAGTCGACGCGGCCGTCGCTCATCAGGTCGAGGAGGGCATAGTCCTCGGCCACCCGCAGCGGGTGGTTCATGGGCAGGATGACCACGCCCGTGCCGAGGCGCACATCCTTGGTCACGGAGGCGACGGCCGCGAGGCTGAGCGCCGGTGAGGCCAGGTAGCCGTACTCGGTGAAGTGGTGCTCGGCAGGCCAGATGGAGTCGAAGCCGTACTCCTCGGCGGCGACCATGAGCTCCAGCTGCTCTGTCACGACCTGGTGTTCCGACTTGCCTATCGGGTTCTCGAAGAGGTGGAGCATTCCGAAGCGCATCTGGTTCCCTCCCTTGTCGGTTCGGGTCCCCGCCATGTTGATAGTGCGAACCGCCTCCTCCGCGCCAGCCGGACGACCGGGGGACCTAGTGCCCTAGTGCAGCGGCCGACCGGCCGGGAGCGTGGCTGGGCAAGGTCGGCCGCCGGGCGTACGCCCGGGCCGGCGGCGCGGCGAAGGCGTGAAAGAGAGGTGCCCGCAATGGCCATGAACGTGCAGCCCATCCCCTCGGCATCCGAGCGGGTCAACGAGGTGAGGGGCCTCACCGCCAGCATCCTGAACCGGGAGATCCTGCCGAACGAGAACCTGCTCTGGGCCCACCAGAGGGGGGTGCTCGACGAAGGCGAGGTCTCGGAGGTCGCCTCCCTCAGGAAGGACATCAGGCGCAAGGTCAGGGAGGCGGGCCTCTGGGCGCCGCACCTGCCGGAGGAGTACGGAGGGGCCGGCCTGGACTTCCTGGAGCTGGCCTACATGAAGGAGGTCCTGGCCTATGCGGCCGGAGCGGCGGCCCTGTTCGGCATAGAGGCGCCCAACGCCGGAAACCAGTCCATCCTCGTGCGCCACGGCACGGAGGAGCAGAAGCAGAGGTGGCTGCTGCCCCTGATCGAGGGTCGAATGGAGTCAGGGTTCTCGATGACCGAGCCCGACCAGCCGGGTTCGGACCCCCGTTCCCTACGGACCACGGCCCGACGGGACGGCGACCACTGGGTGGTCAACGGGCACAAGTGGTTCACCTCCAACGGTCTGGAGGCCGACTTCTTCATCGTCATGTGCCGCACCGACGAGGCGAAGGGGGAGGGCGGCCCGGACGGGATCGGAGCCAACTCCAGGATGACCCAGGTCATCGTGCCCGCCGACGCCGAGGGCGTGGAGGTGATCCGGGGGATCCGGGTGTGGGGCCGGCCCAGCGACCACTGTGAGATCGTCTACGACAACGTGAGGGTGCCGCTGGACAACCAGCTGGGTGCCGCCGGGGAGGGGCACAGGGCTGCCCAGGACCGCCTGGGGGCCGGTCGGGTGTTCCACTGCATGAACTCCATCGGCCAGATGTGGAGGGCGTTCGACCTGATGGTCGAGAGGGCGTCCTCGCGCCGGGTCCACGGTGGCCTGCTGGCCGACAAGCAGTTCGTGCAGGGCTTCATCGCCGACTCCTACACGGACATCCAGGCCTCCCGTCTGATGACGATCCACTGCGCCGGGAAGATGGTGGACGGATCTCACCCCAGGACCGACATCTCGGCCATCAAGGTGTTCGTGCCGGCGGCCTACGAGAGGGTTGTCGACAGGGCCATCCAGGTCTGGGGGGCGGCGGGGATCACCGACGACCTGCCGCTGGCGGCCATGTACCAGACGGCCAGGTCGCTGCGGATCATCGACGGCCCGGACGAGGTGCACCGGATCCTCATCGCAAAGAACGTGCTTGGTGCATGCCGCGACGGCGACGGCTGGGACTTCGGGGCCTGACGGTCCGTTCCCCAGGTGCCGGCTCCGAGCGCATGCACCTCGGAGCCTGACCGGGGTTGGTCAGGTGCCGGCTCCGACCGGCGGGTTGAGGTTGGGCTCCGGCACCCCGGGCACGTCGGGGGCCGTCTGTTGGAACCACTCCTCCAGGTCCGGGTAGCGGGCGGCCACCTCCTCGACCCGGTGTGAGCGGGGGCAGCGCACCCGCAACCTCATGCCGCAGCCTGGACAGGCCCACGAGTCACCGGAGGCCTGCTCACGCCACAGCGGTGAGCCACAGGAGCGGCAGCGTTCCTGCCACACGTTGCAGTCGACGTCGGACAGCCGCCGGGAGCTGAGGGGGCAGCCCGAGCCGTAGCAGACGGCCCAGTCGGGGTCGGGCACGATCGCCCAGACCGGGCACTTCTCGACGCAGTCACCGCAGTCGTCGCAGGTGAGCGGGTTGATGATGAACAGCCCCAGGAAGGTGTCGGTCTTTCGCAGCGAGTCCCTGGGGCACACGAACTCGCACGCGCCACAGCCGATGCACTCCTCCTCGATGACCATATGGCTCATCGGAGTCCCCGTCCCCGTCGACGACCGTGCAGCTCAGGTGGCGGCCAGGGATTCGGCCGTCACGTCCTGGGGGTGGAACGGGCGCAGCGAACGCATGCAGTTGCTGCAGGTCCAGGGCGCCACGTTCACGGTGTCGGCGGTCGTCCGCAACTGGTATCGCTCGCCGTCCCACTCCCAGTACCCGTAGGGGAGGTCCAGCACCCTGTCCAGGCGCTCCCCGCAGTTCGGGCATGGCATGGCTTCCATCCGTCGGTTCCTTCCGTTGGTGGTGTCAGCTGGCGGTTGTCCGGCGTCCCTGCGGCTCAGGCCGCCGCCAGCGCCAGCTGGGAGGCCCCGTCCAGGAACTGCTGGATGGTCTGGTTGAACCTGAAGAAGCGGTCTACGCCCATGGGGTCGCCACCCTTCACGTCGATCCTGTCGCCGACGAGGGTGAGGCTGTTGATGGTCTGCCTTCCCGTGGCGCGGCCGTTGGCCACGATGTCGTCGAACATCTCGCCCCAGGCGGCCATGTCGCCCTCGAGCCAGCAGTCGCAGTCAGCCTCATCGCCTGCAGCGATGGCCGACACCTCGGCGCACCCCAACTCCTCGAAGCGGAGCCTCATCCGCAGGTCGCCACCTTCGTCGCCGTTCATGACCACACCGAGGCTGAGGTCCACCTCGCCCAGGGTCTCGTAGGCGTCCGGATGGGCGTTCATGAGGTCGGCCAGGTCCTGGTAGAAGCCGATCTCGCCAACTCTGTCAACCATGTGGGGAACCTCCTGGTTGGGCCCCTGGGGCGCTCGTCAGACGCCGTTCCTTTCGAATTGCCCGACGTCGATGCCGAGCAGGTCCAGAGGCAGCTCGGTGCGGTCGATCCTGTTGAGCCCGGCCCTCTCACACCTGGCCAGGTAGGAGGTGAAGATCTTTGTGGCCATGAGGTTCTGCATGGGGAAGCCACGGTCCTCGACGTGCTCCGCCCCGCCGCCAAGCAGCATCGCCAGGGCGGAGGAGAGGTCAGGAGAGGTGCCGAACTCGATGAGGAACTTCTCACCGTGGTCCAGGGCCTCGTGGATCTCGTCGGCCACGTCGGGGTCGGCGGCGATGGCCTGCCTGATGTGCATGGTGCCGTAGGCCACGTGGCGTGCCTCGTCCTGCATCGAGAGGCGGAAGATCTTCTTCTCGACGTGCGTGGGGGCGATCAACTCGCCCTGGCGGAAGACGTCCAGGATGAAGCCCTCCCCCAGCAGGTGCAGCAGGGCCGAGGCCTGGGTGTAGGTCTTGGCCTCGAGGATGCTGCGAAGCAGGCTCTCGTTGCCGGCCCTGGACATGAGCAGGCCGCCGCCGTTGGCGAGGGCCCTCTTGCGGAAGACGTCGCTGTGGCGGGCCTCGTCCATGATCTGGGTGGCGAGAAACATCTTGGCCTCGAGGAAGTGGTGGTTCATGCGCCACATCCACTTGGCCGGCAGGTCGGTGGCGATCATCTCGATCTCGGTCAGGACCGTGCAGAGCTGGCACATGGCGTGCTCGATGTCTGACGGGAGTTCCTGGAGCTCGTTCCAGGGGATGTCCCTCGTGGCGGACCACTGCCTGGCCACGGCCTCCTCGTAGAGCTCGACGACGTTGTCGGCCCAGACCTGTGACTTGTGGTTGAGGATGTAGCCCATGTCGGGCGTGTCGTCGTCGATGTCGGCACCGCGCGGCGCCATCGAACGGTACCTGGGCTGGTCCTCGACCTCGCCGTACGCACCGATGGCGATGTCCATCATGGTCAGGCCCCTCGGCCCGGGTACCGGCTTCATTCCCCACTCGGAGCGGGCGCCCCTCAGCCAGGCCCAGTCGAGGGGCAGCCCCATGGGCGTGGTGGCCGGAAGGTCGGTGGTCGTGTCGTCGGTGGCGAGCGCCATCGTCGCAACTCCTCGGTTCGGCGTCATTCCCCCTGGGGACCGCGGTCTGATAACGACCGTTATCCCAGATGGGACAAGTAGAAGGCCGGCATCGGGATGCCCGATAGGGCATTAGGTCCCGAGATGGTGGGCCCTTCCGGGAGGGACGCAGATCGGCCGCCGGCCGGATCCGGCGGTAGGCCTCCCGGACGTCGCCCCGGACGGCAACTACACCGGGCGCTGACCTAGGTCCGGGCGGCCCTGTAGGAGAGCCAGGTGCCCTCCTCGAAGTCGTAGAGCTTGCAGGTGCGGGTCGTCATGAGGTACCCGCGAAGGCGCAGCTTGCGGTCGATTGTGCGCTCCGGGAAGGCCTCCCTGATGGCCCTCGCCGCAGCGGTCAGGCGGTAGCACGGGATGCGCATGTCCACGTGGTGGGGCGTGTGCACGAAGATCCAGTGGAAGAACACGTTCAGGAGCCTCGGCAGGCGCAGGATCGTGGTGCCGTCGAGCTGGCCTGCGACCTTGGTCCAGGCACGGCGGGTGTACCAGCGGATCTCGGGCGTGATGTGGTGCACGTAGACGGTCCAGCCGATGACATGCGTGAAGACGAGGAAGGGGATGACCAGGAGCTTCGTGACCATCCAGAGGGCGCCGAGGAGGTTGCCTGAGGCGAGCCCCCCCAGGAAGGCTGCGCCGGTGGCCGCGGCCAGAACCGCGGCGTAGAGCGTGTAACGGTCCCGCCGAATGGCCGAGGCCCACTTGGCCGGCGGGTTGTGGAAGGCGATCATCTTGTTCCACCAGACCTCCCGCAGGTAGTAGGGGAGCGGTCCGAGGAACGACCACTCGAGCCGGTGTCGCAGCTTCTGGTGGTGGGTCATGGCCCTGTACTGCTCCACGGTCACCGGGTGCCACACGAAGTCCATTCCCTGCCGGACCGTGTGGCCATGGTGGATCCTGTTGTGGCCGAGCACCCAGGCCTCGTAGATGTGGAACGACGGGACGAAGAGGATCCGGCCCAGCACGGCGTTGAGGCGGTTGTTGTCGGTGAGTGCCCCGTGGGCGGCATCGTGGCCGAGCACGAACATGGCCGACACGACCAGGCCGGCCAGGGGCAGCAGCAGGAGGGTCACCCACCAGGCGGGGCTGAACACCAGTCCCAGGATCACCAACGCGTACATGGCCAGGTCCCGGGCTACGAGGGCCAGGCCCCTCCACGTCGAGCGCTTCCGGCAGGAGGCCGGGACGACGTCGATGACGTCCTTCAGGCTGAGGGGAGGGGCTTCGAGGGTCCTGGTCATCTGGCTTCATCCCCTGGGGGGTGGTCAGGTGGCGGTCAGGTTCCGCCGACTGCCGACAACGGGAGCGACAGCGCCAGTTCCTGTCAGGGGAGGATACGGCACGCTGGGGTCGAAGCGTCCGCGATCGGCCGCAATGTCGGTCTTCGGCGTCAGGGCGCTGACGGGGTGTCTGATGGGGTGTCTGGCCTCAGGATCGCGCCGCCGAGCGCCATGGCGACCACGCCCATCAACACCGTCGGGATCCAACTCCCCGAGATGTCGCGCATGAGGCCACCGACAACCGGGCCCAGCGCACCGGCCAGGCCCATGGACACCCCCTGGAGGCCCATCAGGAGACCCAGGTCGCGGTCGTCGAAGTGGCTGCGTGCGTAGACGCTCTGGAGGGGGGTGCTGGCACCCATCGCCAGGCCCGCCAGGACGGCGAAGGCGGCCCCCGAGGCCGGGGATCCAAGCAGCAGGAAGGCGATGCCGGCGGCGCTCACCGAGAATGCGGCACGCAGCAGCCTGCCGGACCCGTGTCGTTCAACCAGTCCGGTGAGGCCCAGGCGACCGAAGAACTGGAAGAGGCCGCGCAGGCCGCCGATGCTCCCGGCAGCGGCGAGGGTCATTCCCGAGGCGGTCAGGATCGGCACCTGGTAGACCAGCACCGAGGTGAAGGCGATGCCGGTGGTGACGTAGGCGGCCAGCATCCGCTGGACGGCAGGGCGGCCGAGCGCTCCCCGGATCGCTGAGAGGGGCCTGAGGGACGGGCCGCTGCCAGGACTACGGGCCCCGCCGGTCGTTGCAGCTGCCAGCAGTGCACCGACCGCGGCCAGCAGTGCGAGCGCCCTGCCGGCGGTCCGCCAGTGCCAGTTGGTGACCAGCCAGGCCGTGAGGGGAAGGTAGACGGGGCTGCAGAAGGCTCCGATGAGGGTGACCACGGCCATGGCCTGGTCCGGGCGGTGGTGCCTGAGCCTGGCGGCAGCGGCCGTGGTCACGTGGTAGAAGCCGGTGGCCCCGGTCACACCGGCCCCGAGGGAGTAGAGCAGCCCGAAGGCGACCGGGCCGGCGGCCCAGGTGGCAGCGAGGAGCAGGCCTCCTCCCACCACCGCGTGGAGGAGGAACGGCCCCGGACCGCCGAAGCGGTCGAGGAGGCGCCCACCTGCGAAGGACCCGAGGCCCGTCAGCAGCATCGCGGCGCCGTAGGTGATGCCGAGGGATGTGGTGCTCCAGCCCGTGTCCTCGCCGATAGGCCCGATGAGCACACCGAACCCGTAGAACCACGAGCCGTAGGCGGTGATGGTGAGCAGGCCCAGGGAGGCCAGGCCCGCCCACCCGTCGTGGAGGCGGCCCATGGCGGACCCCGGCAACCCGGCTACCGGTCCGGCCCGGCCGTGTCGGCCGGTTCGTCCCCGTCGGGCCCCCGCCGGCCATCCCATGCCACCCAGGCACTGCCGTTGTGGTGGCGGACCACCCTGCCCGGCACGCCCACGACGACCGAGTTGTCCGGGACCTCACCCCTGACGACCGAGTTGGCGCCGACGACCACGTGGCGTCCGATGGTGGCACCGGGGAGGATCACGGCCCCCGAGCCGATCCAGGAGCCGGAGCCGATGGAGACGGGGGCGTCCCTCGGCGTCTGGGTTCCGATCGGCTGGTCCAGTTCCTCGTAGCCGTGGTTCTGGTCGGTGATGTAGACGTTCATGCCCGTGTAGACATCGTCGCCGATGTCGATGCTGAAGTGCCCGACGATGGCCGTGCCGCGGCCGATCACGCAGCGGTCGCCGACCCTGACCACCGGGTCGGTGACCATCTGCTGGCCCGGAGCCATGCCCGCCGAGAGCGTCACGTGCGGTGAGACGAGGGTGTTGTCGCCGAGGTGGATCCAGCGCTCACCGAAGCCGTTGCCCCGGGGCCAGGCCACAAGCGTGCCCGAGCCGAAGCGGCCGAACTCACGGGCCGGCTGATCGTCGGGTCCGATCGACGCCAGCCGTGCCACTGCCCCCGCAGCGGCACGCACCACGGTTCCGACCACGGACCTGACGGCCCCACCCGGTCCAGACATGCCGGGACCATACCGGGAGGGGCCCTGGGGGCCCCGGTTCAGGCCTTCTGGAGCACCTCCATGGAGCGGTTCAGCTCGTCCACGAGGTCGGCTGCGTGGGTCACCTTCCACCTCCGCACACTCCCGGGGGTGGCGATGGTGACCGTGTCGCTTCGGAACCGGTTCGGGCGGTGCTTGACGTAGGCGATGCTCTCGAGGGGGATCACCTCGCGGTCCTCGCGCCTCTTTCGCCGCGTCCAGAAGTTGGGCGGCTCCTTCCAGTGGAGTGTGCGCACGAGGAAACTGGGGCTGACCTCCAGGGTGCCGTTCCTGCCCTTCTCCCTGATCATGTACACGGCGACGACCTCCTTCCGGCCGGTCCTAATGCAGGCAACCCCTGCCTGCAATCAGACCGTACGGTTCCGGGCCCCCGGGGGTCAGGGGCGAAGGTCCCGAGTTCGGCCGCGGCTTCTGCGCGGGTGGGCCACCTGCTCCAGGGACGGGGGAGCGTCCTCCGCCCCGTCAGGCGACGGAGCAGGACATGTCGGCCCCACAGCACATGGGCGACTTGATCTTGCCGTGGTCGTTGGGGCAGCGCGAGACCTGCACCGTCGAGCCGTCGTCCCTCGTGAGGGTGTCGTTGACCAGCGGGGCGTCGCAGGCCCCGCACGTGGCGTTGACGGACATTTCGCAGGTGGGGCATTCGTAGGTCGCCATGGCCGGTCCCTTCGTCGGTGGCATCAGGTCCGTGAGCCTGCCACACGCCCCGCCCGGCGGCCGGCATGCGGGGCCCCGTGCCGGTCACTGCTCCGGCAGGCTGTCGTGCATCCAGGGGGTGTGACAGACGGCGACCAGGAGGCCCTCCGGCCCGAGCAGCCGGGCTATGACCTGTCCCCACGGCTCGGTCCGGGTGCCGTGGATTAGCGCGTGGCCGGCTGCCTCCAGTTCCGCGGCAGCGGCCGGCACGTCGGGCACCTCGAACTCGATCGTGGCCTGGGGAACGGGCACGTCGTCGGGCCAGCTGCGCGTGCCGAAGCACGACTCGGCCGCGTCGGCCAGGGGCCAGACACCGAGGTGCCGGGTGCCGTCGAAGCCGTCCATTGCGATGTAGTCGCCGGCGACCTCCTCGAGGGGCAGGCCCAGGGTGTCGCGGTAGAAGGCACGTCCCTCAGCCGGGTCCCCGACTATGGGTGAGAAGCCAGCCACGAAGAGGACCCGCACCACTGCCCCCTTGCCGGTCAGCCGGTTGGGGAGAGGACGACCAGCGGGATCTGGCGGTCGGTCTTCTCCTGGTAGGAGGCGTACCCGGAGTAGTGCCCTGTGACGAGGGGCCAGAGGCGTTCACGCTCCTTGGGGCCGGCCACCCTGGCGACCATTGGCCTCCCTTCCCCTTGGCGGGTGGTCACGGTGACGGCCGGGTCGGCCACCAGGTTCAGGAACCAGGCCGGGTGGGTGTCCTCCCCGCCCTTGGACGCGACCACCACCAGGTCGTCGCCCTCCTGGTGCGGCGAGGTCAGCAGCACCCTGTGGGGCCTTCCCGTGCGGCGACCGGTGGTTGTCAACTCCAGAACTGGCATGTCGAAGGCACGCCAGCCGATCCGGCCCCCGCTGATCCTCATCACGCCCCGGTGGATTGCGTTTCCGGTCCTGAGGGCCCTGTCGCTGGGCATGCCGGCGAGGCTACATCGCCCGGTCGGGCGGTGGTCCACGGGCTTCCCGGCCGGATCAGCCGAACCCGAAGGCGGGTGGGAAGACCACCACCACGAACGCCGCCCAGGCTGCGTAGACGGGCAGGTAGGCGGCCTGCCAGGCCTCCAGTTCGCCGACGCGACGCCTGCCCCGCAGGAAGCCGACCATGAGCACAAGCGACCACGCCAGGTTCGCCAGAAGGAGCAGGTTCAGGCCCAGGGCGGCAGTGCGGTTGGGGCTGAGGCCGTACCTGGCCACCCTTTCGGCCGTCCCGGCCAGGGCCACGGCGTCCACCGCCACGGCCAGGGCGATGAGGAGGGCCTGCAGCCGGTCGAGCAGGACCGGCTCGGAGGACGGCTCCCGGGCCGAGGTGGTGTAGAGCAACAGGCCCAACACGACCACGAGGAGCAGGTCGAAGAGCACCAGCACCTCTCTCTCCATCCCGGTCCCGCCGAGGACAGCCGCCGTGGCGAGCAGGACCGCGAGGAAGACGGTGAACAGGGGGGTGAAGATGCGTGCCAGGGCGGGAGCCAGCAGCGCCACCGGTCCGCGGTCGTCCTCGGCCATCCAGGCGGCGACGACCACCGCTCCCATCGCCCCACACGGGAGGACCCAGTTGGCAACGGTGGACTCCAGCAGTTCGTCGTCGACCCCGACCGCCGTGAACGCCCCCACCCCCAGGGCGATCAGGACCATCCCGCCCAGCGCCAGCAGCGCGTAGCGGATTAGCCACTCCCCGGTGAAGCGCACGAAGCCGAGGCGTGCCTCGGCCGACGGGACCGCCGACCCCGAGTGGGCCACGCCGACCACGGCCCAGAGCAGGACGGGCAGGTGGACGGCCAGCAGGTTGCCTGTGTTGCTGTCGGCCTCGAAGGGGTAGAGGTTGGCGAACAGGGCGGCCACGGCCACCGGCGGGAGCAGCGTGGCGAGCTGCCCGCGCACGCCGCCGTGCCGCCCGGCCAGGTGGGCCGCCAGGAACGGCATGCAGAACAGGGCCAGGTTCCGGAGGTAGAAACCGTCGGAGGCGCCGTCGCTGCCGAACTCCAGGCCGAACAGGGCGGGGGCCTTGATGGCGACGGCGGCCCCAATAGCCAGCAGCATGACCGCTGTGGGCCGAACCCCCGGTGCAGCCGAGGTCGCCGGCGCGGCGTCGCCGTCAACCGGCTGTCCGCAGAGGTGGCAGAACCTGGAGCCCTCTTGCAGGGGCGAGCCGCAGCCCGCGCAGGGCCGTCGTTGGGGTGGCACGCCCGCGATGATGCCAGCCCGAGATCGGGCCGGACGGTCGGGAGGAGCCCCCGGCGGGAATGCCCTCCCGCCGGAGGGCCGTCAGGTCAGGAGTTCAGCTCAGCGCGGGCGGCCAGCATGGCCTCCAGGTCGCCGACAGGGCGGATCTCAGAGGAACCGGCGTCGATAATCGGGAACATCCCGGCGGTCAGCTGCCGTGTGTCGCTGGCGTCCACCACGAAGTAGAAGGTGTGGCCGGGTCCGTCCACCCAGGCGCCCACCACCTCGTCGACGTTCTCGGTGAGCGTGCCTAGCACCCTGCCGAACGTGGCGGCCATGGCCTCGTCGTCGTGGACCGGGCAGGTGGGCCCGTCGTGCGTGTGGGTTACGTGGAAGAGCATGTGGTCCCCTCTGTCTGGTCGGTCGGGTGGTCGTGGATTCCCAATCTAATGGCCCGGCTCAGACGTCGGGATGGCCGTCCAGATAGGTGACCTGCAGGTCGCCGGCCAGGATCGGGGCCAGCATGTCGAGAAGGCCGGTCTCCACCCGCCAGGCCAAATAGGCCTCATGGTGGGCCCTTGTCTCAAAGTGCTCCCAGAGGACGACGGTGTCCGGGTTGTCGGCGTCGGTGAAGACCTCGATGGACTCACACCCGTCGAAGGCCCGGGTGTCCACGAGGGCAGTCTTCAGGGTCTCCAGGAGGCCGGCCCCCTGGCCCTCCCTGCACGGGAACACGGCATGGACGGTCTGGGACATGGTTCTGCTCCTCTTGTTGTGTTCGATTAGGGCAGATGGTCCCCACCTGTCCTGTGGGGGGGGGGACCCTTGTTGACACCATCTGTCTTGTCAAACCGTAGGAAACGCTCCGTGGGCTCAGTAGGCCACGGCCTGCCAGCGACGAGGACGCAGGGTCAAGAGGGCCCCGCCCTCCTTGTCGGGGGAGAACCCCTCGGCGTAGCGGCGGCCGGCCTCGTCGCCCAGGTAGCGGGTGGCGATCTCCAGGACCAGGTTGTGGCGCTCGGGTCCGCCCAGGGCGGTGACGGTGACGGGACCCTCGGCGGTGACGTACCTGTATGGCGGGGACTCATCCTGGATGCAGATGCTGGCACGACCGGCGCGGCGCAGGAGCACCGCCTTGGCTGAGGCATCCTCCATGGTCACCTCGAAGGCTCCGTCCACGTAGCGGTACCAGACGGGTGCACACAGGGGTCCCTTGTCGGCTCGTTCGATGACGAGGACCGCCACCCTGACGTCGCTGAGGAAGTCGTCGCGCTCGGCGTCGGTCATGTCGGCCACCGGGCGATGGTAGCCACCGGACCCTTCCCCCTCGGGGTGGGGTGGCACAGAGGGGCGTTCGGGTGTCAGGCTCGGAGCCGGGCCACCAGCAGCCGGAGGGAGAGGGTATGCCACACGTGAGGGCCAACGGGATCGACATCGAGGTGGATTCCACCGGCGATCCCGCCGACCCGACGGTCCTGCTCATCATGGGGATCAGCTACCAGCTGGTGCACTGGCCGGACCGCTTCGTCGAGGAGCTGGCCGGCCGCGGCTTGCACGTGGTCCGCTTCGACAACCGTGACGTCGGCCTCTCGCAGTGGTTCGACGACCTGCCCCGCCCGAATCCCCAGATGCTGTGGTTGAAGTCGACGCTGGGTATTCGGCCGAAGGCGGCCTACACGCTCGCCGAAATGGCCGACGACGCCGTCGGGGTGCTGGACGCCCTCGGGGCGGGTTCGGCCCACGTCGTGGGGGTGTCGATGGGCGGCATGATCGCCCAGCGCATGGCCCTCGACCACCCGGAGAGGGTGCTGTCGCTGTGCTCGATCATGTCGTGCACCCGGCCGCCCAACGCCTCGGTGGGGCTCTCCATGAAGTTGCTGAAGCTCAACTCCGATCCTGAGACCAGGGAGGACCGCATCGCCAGTGCCATGGAGACCTCCCGGCTCATCGCAGGGAGCGGCTTCGCGTTCGACGAGGAGCACATGGGTCGGCTGGCTGCCAGGGCGGTCGACAGGGCCTGGCACCCGGAGGGGACCGATCGCCAGTACGCGGCCTTCGCGGCCGACGGCGACCGCCGTAGGGCCCTGGCCGGCCTCACGGTGCCGACAACGGTCGTCCACGGCACAGAGGACCGCCTGGTTCCCCCGAGGTACGGCAAGGCGACGGCCGATGCCATCCCCGGCGCCGAGATGGTCTGGATAGAGGGCCTGGGTCACGAGTGGCCCGAGGGTGCCTGGCCCCAGATCCTGGACGCCGTCACGGGGCTGGTCGAGCGCTCGCGGGGCTGACTGCCCGAGCCCGCCGCTGCCGGGGTGGGCTACCGGCCCACGGCCTGGCGGATGATTGTGCGCAACCGCTCGGGAGCGGTCCGCCGCGGTCTGATGCAGGTCCTCTGGGTGGGGCCTCTGTCGGGGAGTGCCTACCAGGTGGCCTCCGTGTCGATCCTCAGAGTTAGCAGGGACACGGCTCCGTCCGGCATCAACTGGCCCGTGACCGCGATGCGGGGAACGAGAATGCCGACAACCAGCATCGTCCGGTAGTCGGGCCGGCCCGGAATCGGCTCGGCCATCTGGTCGAACCCGGTTGCGAAGTGCTCGACGATCTGCGGGAGTTCCAGCCGGATGAAGTCTGCCGAGCTCGGGGTTCCCGCTGCGCCGCGCTCGCGGTCGAACAGGGCGTCGAGTTGCCGGAAGAAGTAGGGGTCGACCCTGACGGGCCGACGAGCGCTCACCGGTCGGGAACTTCGGTGGTCTCCACTCTGGCGATGTGTTCGCGAATGTCGGCCTGTACCTGCTGGAGAAGCGCAGGAGGGAAGTCGTTGACGTCGGTCACGAATCGGTCCTTGATCAACTCTGTGCGCTCAGCCTCAGAGAGGGCGAGGAGTTCGTCGGCCGTCCAGAGTCGCTGCCTGTCCACGGGCTCAACGGTAGTCGGCCCATTGGCCGTGGCGTCGCGTGGTCTCCGTGTCGGACCGGTCACGGCCGTATGCCAGGCATCGGGGTCGCGGTGGGCCGGAGAGGGTCCCCAGCAGCCCCTGTCGCTGCCGGCCGGCCCTAGCCGTGGACCGCCTGGCGGATGATTGTGCGCAACCGCTCGGGAGTGGTCCGCCGCGGATCCGACAGGTAGATCTCGTGGTGGCGACCGGCAAGGTGCAGCCCCTGTTCGGCGATGTAGCCGTGAAGTCTGGCGATGGTGGCTGTCTCCTCGGAGTAGGGCCCCATGTGCATGACCTGCGCGGCCGGGCCGTCGCCGAAGGGCTCAAGCCGCGCCAGGTGGCCCGAGGGGAGGGCCTTCCTCCCTGTGGTGGAGCGGATCACCTCCCCATGGTCCACCCCGGCCACCTCTGGGGGCTGGCAGATCATGGCGGTCCACCGCCAGGCCGACCTGTCGCCCTTCGTGAAGGCAGCCGGGTCGTCAGCCCACCAGAGGCCTTCGAGGGGCATGACCGTGTAGGCCGTGCCGCTGGCGTCCTTGACCGCCTTCCGCAGTGCGTATGCCAGCGGGTACAGGGACGCCACGGCCATGGTGTATTCCTCGCCGGTCCCGGGGTCGCCCTCGCCGTCGACCATCAGGTAGGGGCGAGGCGGGACGTCGACCATTGCCGGCTCGCTGCCCGCCGTGTAGTGCGGCCCGTAGGCCTTCTTCAGGTCGATGGCCGTGACGGTAGCCACCCGCCCGGCTCCCGGCCCGGGGACAAGGTCCCGTTCCGGCGGTCAGGCGTCGAGCCGGACCACCACCGCCCGGTCTGTCGGGGGGATCACCTCGCCCCTGCCGAACAGCCGACGTACCGGGGTGGCCAACCGGCTGACAGCCAACTCCAGCCAGTACTTCCTGTGGATCAGGGTCCGTACGCGCTCGAACTCGGGGCCGTCGACGACCCGTGCGGTCCCGGTGTGGGCGACGGAGCCGTCGGACACCCGCCCCCTCGAGTCACAGGCCTGCAGGGCAACCCGGGGGTCGCGCCCTATCCGCCCCACCTTCCAACTGTCGGAGACCGTGGTGAAGCCCACCTCGCCGTCCGCCAGGCCGGTGATCCACACGATCACCCGACGCGGTCGACCATCGGCGGTGAACGTCGTTAGCAGCACGTACCTGGCGTCGGCGACGCTCATGCGGAACCGGGGGTCACGGGCAGATCATGCCAGCCGCACCACGCGGCCGGGGCCGCGGATCAGTAGGCGTGTTCGAGCAGCTCGGCGCCCTGGATGACCAGGAGCACCGCTGAGAACAGGGCTGCGCTGAGCACAACGTTGCGAACCGACCGCCGTCCAGTCTCGGGGTTGTGGATGGCCGGCAGGGTGTCGACCGTCGCCACGTAGACGAAGGTCCCGGCGGAGAACAGCAGGGCCAGGGCCAGGACGGACTCATCCACCCCGGCGAACACCAGGTAGGAGACGACGAGGGCCGCCGGCGTCGCCACGGTGAAGAGGCCCAGGCCCTTCAGCAGGTCACTCCGCCCCCCGGGTTGGTGCAGCAGGAAGGTCCCGAGGCTGAGGGCGGCGGGCACCCGGTGGACCAGGACCCCGAAGGCCACGAGCAGCGAGAAGGCCACCTCGCCCGAGGTGGCAGCAGCGCCGATGGCGAGCCCGTCGGCGGCCGCGTGGATCGACAGCCCGACCGAGACCACCTTCCCTGAGACGGGGTGGTGTACGTGCCCGTGTCCGTACCCGTCGGAGTGGTTGTGGTGCTCCTCGTGCACGGCGTGGCCGATCCCGAGGCCCTCCAGCACCAGCAGGAGGACGAAGCCGGCCAGGGCTGCCAGGCCCAGCACGAGCGGGCTGGAACTGAACTCGCCCGAGTCGCCGAGCGCGGTGTGGAAGCCCTCTGGGACCACCACCACGATCGCCGAGACAAGCAGCAGCCCCGAAGCCACCCCCGTGAGGTCGGCCAGCCCACGAGAGGTGATCCTGGATGCGAGGACCAGGGGGGCGCTCCCTGCGCACAGTGAGACGACGACGATGACAAGGGCAAGCAGTAGGAGTTCCATGACCGGACAATACTAAGAACCATTCCCAGATACAACCCGGGGGCTCAGACGTCGACCACCACCGGTCCGGGGGAGGGGTGGCAGACTCCGGTCGTGGACCGGTTCGTTGTGGGCGTGGCCGCCCTGGCTCTGCTTGCCGCCGGCTGCGGCGGAGGCAGTGACCCCGGACAGGGGGCATTGGGGGAACAGGCCACGGCGGCGGCCGGTGGGCCTGGCACGGCCGCTGGATCCAGCACGGCCGGTGTGCCTACCGCGTCGGCCATATCCAGCACGGCTGGTGTGCCGGCGACGACTGGTGCCACGACGGATACATCGGCCACGTCGGGTGCATCGGCCACGTCGGCCACATCGACCACGGCCGGTGTGCCTACCACGTCGGCCACATCGACCACGTCGGGTACACCGGCCACGTCGGGTGCATCGGCCACGTCGGGTACACCGGCCACGTCGACCACATCGACCACGGCCGTGGCGTCGCCGACCACTGGTTTGCCGACGGCGGCGGGTCGCGACGCCGAGTCTGTTACGCCGACAACGGCGGCAGCTGCCCCTCTGCCTCCCCACCTGGCCTGGAAGCCCGGCACCTACCTGGCGCGCCACTGTGAAGGCTCCACAGGCACCGGACTTGTCACGGAGGTCCTGGGCCAGGACTGCGGAGCCAACCACGAGATGGACATCAGGATGGGCGCAGAGCTCACCGTGCACCCCACAGCCTCCAGACAGGCCTACGGGATCTCCCAGTACCTGCGGATCTTCGACTTCCTGGAGGACATCCCGGCGGGCGGCCAGTTCGGCCTCTGGGGCCAGTGGATCAGCTCACACGGCGCCCACCCCAACACCCATTTCAACTCGATCGAGGGCGGCCTCGGCGTCCACGACAAGTTCGGCCGTAGCAGGTTCCCCAAGTACATGGCCTCGGCGGCCACCCACCTCTACTCGGCGGTCAGCGACACCGGCGGCGGTTGGGGCTTCTATGAACGCCGGATCGACTGCGCCATGTTCGGCCGTGTGACGCTGTCGAACCGGATGATCGTCCCCCCGAACCTGATCGCCTTCGACGCCGACCAGGAGACCCACGACGACGAAGGCGGCATCTTCGTGGGAACCTCGTGGGTCGCGTTGCCGATGATCGGTGGGGCATCCCGGGTCGACAACCAACCCCACGGTCTCGATGGCGGCCTGTTGACCTGGACGTTCGTCATCGACGCTGCGAACCACAGCGGCCCTCTCATCGCCTATGTGCCCGAGCACTGGTCCAGGCGGATCGACCGCTTCAATGCGATGGAGGTCCTGGACGACGTCTACGAGTGGAACCTGTCGGATGCGACCGCCGGGACCTTGATGGCCTACGTCGACGGCGAGGTGTCGACCGAGGACCTCCACGAGGCGATTGCCGACGAGGAGTGGTACGGAGGTCCGGCCGGCGACAAGCCTTTCGGAGCCCCCCACTGGGTCCGACCTGAGGACACCCTCGGCTTCGCTCCGGCGAGCAACTACATCCCGACGGGCATCGAGCTGGCCGCCATCCCCGCCTTCGAGGTCGAGGGATCAGATGGGCGGAAGTTCCTCAAGGTGTTCCCTCCCCAGATCCCGAACCTGGTCGATCGGGAACCGCTCGCCCTGAACGTCCAGTCCTTCGACGTCAACCTCTACAACCACTTCCTCGACACATTCCGACCAGGAGGGGCCTTTGCCGGAGCGGGCTTTGAGGGCCTGGGCACCCCCATGAACGTGGAGGACTGGGACAGGACCGCATGGGAGGGCGTCGAGTACCGGGATCCAGCCGAGGGGAGCGTGGTACTCCGGGTCCCGCTCCTGCCGTACCACGAGGGCGGCGAGACCAGCATCGACTTCAACTGGGGCGATGCTCAACAGGATGAACGGGGGTGGGCCTCCTACTACGAGGTGGTGGAAGGTCTTGCCATCGAAGTACCCGCCGACGAGGTGCCTGTGGAACTCCTCAGCCTCAAGTACGGGACCCGACCCGACACCACCAGCCTCATGAGGAACGAGGATCCGACGACTGGGCTCGACTCGAGCTGCTACACCTGCGACGACCCGACCGGCTGCGACGACACCGAGTACGTGACGGTGCTGGACGACGGCAGCAGGATCACCTACCGCTGGTACCGCTTCAGCGACCAGCCGGTGTTCCACCACCTACGCATGGAGTACCCGGAGGCGTACTCCGACGCAGCGCTCAACGACCTTCAGGCGGTAATCGAGACCATGCACAGGGAGTGGGGTGGTACCCACAACCTCCTGGAGCGTCCCACCGGGGTCGATCCACTCCACCTCGCCGAGGTCGACAACGGCCTGCTGGTCGATCCTCCGGCCGGGAGGGAGCACGGCTGGGTGCCCATTGTCCTCGAGGTCGAGCTTCCCGACGGGACCTGGCAGGACGAGATCGACTTCCGCTGGAGCGGCGGCAGGAACTGGAACGACTACTAGGGCGGGACCGGCCGGGGCAGCCGTGGTTCCAGTGCCGTCGCGTCGGTGAGTTGACCTACTCGCCGGCGTAGGTGCCAAAACTCCAGAAATTGCCTTCGGGATCCATTGCGGAGAAGCCGCGGGATCCATAGTCCTCGTCTCGCAGGCCGCGGACGATCGTCGCACCTGCGGCCACGGCCTGGTCATATACGGCATCGGGCCGGTCTGTCACCACGTAGATGCTGACAGGCCCTGTTGGCAGGGCCAGGTGGTCACGGTCTCCGACTGCGGCGTCACCAAGCATCACCCCACCACCAGATGGCCACCGGATCTGGGCGTGGACAATGCCCTCGTCGCCCTCAGCGGGGACGGTGAACTGCTCCTCGAAACCGAAGGCCGTCACGAGGAAGTCGATCAGGGAGCGGGCGTCCTGGCAGCGCATCGTTGGCCAGACGGTGGGCGAGTCTCGACTGTTCCCGGTCATTGGAGGATCCTGCCCACTCTCCATCTCCGGGGCAAGCCGGCAGGAGGCACCTCCCGCTTCAGGAGGACCGTCGTACGTTCGGCGACGACAGTCGCATGGAACAACTGGTACGCCCCCTGGGACTCGAACCCAGAACCTGCGGATTAAGAGTCCGATGCTCTACCAATTGAGCTAGAGGCGCCTGCGGCGACCGATCCTACCGGCGGCCTTCGCGGTGGCCGACGGCCGGATGGGCCGTTGGGGTGACCGAGGGGATTTGAACCCCCGACATCCTGGACCACAACCAGGTGCTCTAACCGGACTGAGCTACGGCCACCAAGTAGCCCGCCATGATACGGGCCGCCGCGGCAGGTGCTGCATGAGTTCACGACCACAGCGGTGCTGTGTGAACATGGACGCGTGACGGGCGAGCGGATAGCGGTGATCGGCGGCGGCATCGCTGGCGTCAGCGCCGCATACCACCTGGCCGAGGCCCGCCCGGGCGCCGAGGTGGTGCTGCTGGAAGCCGAGCCGGTGCTGGCCCACCACACCACCGGCCGGTCGGCGGCCATGCTGATTGAGAACTACGGAACCCCTCCGAACAGGGCCCTCTGCGCAGCCAGCCTGGGGTTCTTCAGGGAGCCGCCCGAGGGCCTGGTCGATGCCCCTCTGCTAAGCCACAGGAAGGTGCTCCACGTTGGCACCGAGGGGCAGTCGGCGACCATCGACGAACTGCTTGTTGAGGGCCAGTCGGCATCCACGCCGTCGGTCGAGGTTGACCGCGACGAGGCGGTCCGGCTCTTCCCCCCTCTGCGCCGCGAGCGGGTCGAGAGGGGGGTCCTCGAGCCCGACTGCGCCGACATCGACGTGGGTGGCCTGCACCAGGCATTCGTGCGGGGGCTCCGCCGTGCCGGGGGAGCGATAGCCGTGTCCACCCGGGTGGATGCAGCCAGGCCCGACGGCGGAGGGTGGAGCCTCGACACCACCGACGGCTGGGTAGGAGCGGACCTGGTCGTGAACGCGGCCGGGGCGTGGGGCGACGTGGTCGCGGCCGGGGCGGGGGTCGAGCCCATCGGCCTGCAGCCGATGCGGAGGACGGCGTTCATGGTCAACGGCCCGGGTGGGGACACCAGCGGCTGGGCCTTCACCGCCGACGCCGAGCACGCCTGGTATGCCGGGGTGGATGGCGAGCAGGTGCTCTGCTCCCTGGCCAACGAGACCCCGTCGGATCCCTGCGACTCCAAGCCTGAGGAGCTCGAGGTGGCGCTGGCAATCGACCGGATCAACGAGGCGACCACGCTTGGAATCCGGTCGGTCAACTCGGCCTGGGCAGGCCTGCGTACGTTCGTCCAGGACAGGTCCATCGTGATCGGGCCCGATCCCGACCAGCCGGCCTTCGTCTGGTGCGTCGGCCAGGGCGGCACCGGAATCCAGACAGCGCCGGGAGCGGGCCGCCTGGTCGCCGACGTGGCCTTCGGGGGCTGTCCATCGGGGCACTTCGACGGCCTCGACGTCACCGGGCTTGCCCCGGGGCGTCTGAGAGCCTCCCGCTAGCCTCGCTCGGATAACCAGCCCCCGTAGCTCAGCCCGGATCAGAGCAGCGGACTTCTATTCCGCCGGTCGCAGGTTCGAATCCTGCCGGGGGCGCCGGTGTGATGTCGCGAGACATCGGAACCTCCCGAACCCTCGGGGTTCG